>DAHUXD010000061.1 GCA_027307335.1 Acidobacteriota bacterium | reverse complement strand
CTCGCCGGGCGGGCGGCGTGCGCGCCCCCGAGGAGGCCGCTCACGACGAACCATACGAGATGCGCGCCGGCGGCCATCCCGAGGTCGCGGTACGAGGGGAAGATCCAGGCGGTCGCGGCGAAGACCACCGAGATGGCGAGGAACACGACACCCCGGGCACGGTTGTGCGTACGATGACGACGAATCAGACCGAGCGCGAGATGCAGAGTCGTCACGCCGGCGAGCACCGACGAGGGCGCGACGGCGGCGAGCGCGGATCCGTTCACGACTCGGCCTCGTCGCCGAATGGTTCAGCGGGAGACAGGGAGAGCATCGTACCCGCCCGGGACAGGCCTCCGGCAGTACTCCGCATCGACTCCATTTGGAGCCGACTTGCTCGCCCGGCACACTGCCGATCGGGTAAGTCGGTTCGCGAAGACAGTTTAAGGACGGATGTGCAAAACGTTACACAAAAAGATGAACGAGGCGAAAAAAGTCGCGATGAGCGATACGCGCCGTTGGCCGCCGCGTGTGACACGCGTCACGCACCGCGAGACGACGTGTCTCTCGCGTTGATGAACGCGCTACTTGATGAAGTAGCCGGACACGCGCCAGGTTCCGTCGCGGTCCTTCGTGGGCGTGATCGTCTCGACGGCGCCGGTCTCGTGCTCGAAGTCGGTCGCGAACTGAATCACGACGTACTCGCCCTTCGGCGCGTTCGGGAGCTCCGTCGCGAACTTCGCGCCGAGGAGCTTCCGCGACGACTCGCGGCCGAGCGGGCGACGCACCCTGTCGAGCGCGGCCTTCCACTGCTCCCGCGTCAGCGCGGATCGGAACAGCGACGCCGCGGCGTCCCAGCTCTCGCCGTACTTGCCCGCATCGACGAGCGCGAGCCAGCCGCGTGCCGCGGCTTCGGCCGACTTCTCGGCGTCCGCCGCCGAGGCGGGATCGGCCGCGCGAGTTGGGACCGCAGCGAACGCGAGGACCAGGAGAAGAGCCGCGCCGCGCCGCCGCACCGTCACTCCCACAGCGGGAAGCCGTACCCGAGCGAGGCGTAAGCCGTCTCGGAAATCGCGGTCTGCTCGCCGTCCCGGTTCTTGTCCATCTCCTTCAGGTGCCCCACCATCCGGTACTTGGCGCCCTCGACGAACGACCGCGCCAGCCGCGCCTCGTCCGCCGCCTTCTCGGACCCTTTCTTCTGGATGGCCGCGGTCGCCCGGGAGAGCACGGCGAGCGACGCGTAGAGGTCGATCGCGACGTTCGCGAGGCGCTCCTGGTGGTACTCCTTGGCGATCACGCCCTTGCCGTACTTGCGGAGCAGCGTCTCCACCGCGCCGTGGGCCGCGCGGGCATAGCGCGCGACGATCTCCCCCTGCGGCGCGAGCTCCGGCGCGATGCGCGTCAAGCGCGTCGGCGCGACGGCGCCCCGGAACTTGCGCGCCGCGTAGTCGGACAGGATGCCGATCGAGGAGAGGGGCGCCTTGAGCGCCCGGCCGACCTCCTTCAGGTCCTCGCCGACGTCGCGCATCCCCGAGAGCGCCACCAGCACGCGGAGGATTTCGTTGGTGCCCTCGAAGATCATGTTGATGCGGGAGTCCCGCAGCGCCTTCTCGTACGGATACTCCTCCATGAACCCGTTGCCGCCGGCGATCTGGAGCGCGTCGTTGATGTTCCGCCAGACGGCCTCGGTCCCGTAGATCTTGCAGCAGGCGCCCTCGAGCGAGTAGTCGTCGAGGCCGCGATCGATCAGGCCCGCGGTGAGGTAGACCATCGACTCGAGCGCGTACGTCGACACGACCATGCGCGCGAACTTCGCGCGGATCATCTCGAAGTCGGCGATGCGCGTCTGGAACTGCTTGCGCTGCGTCGCGTGACGCGCGGCGTATTCGAGCATGACCTTCGATCCGCCGATGCACCCCGCGCCGAGCGACGTGCGGCCCGTGTTCAGGATCTCGACCGCGATCTTGAACCCCTGGCCCCGCTCGCCGAGCACGTGCGACGCGGGGACGCGGACGTTCTCGAGCTCGACGGGCACGGTGGAGGAGCCTTTGAGCCCGAGCTTGCGCTCCTCCTTGCCGGGGAGGACGCCGCCCAGCTCCTTCGGGACCGCGAAGGCCGTGATCTTCCGGTGCTCGTCCGGCGCCTCGAGTTTCACGTCCTTCGCGAAGACCGTGAAGAACTCGGCGAAGCCGCCGTTGGAGATCCAGTGCTTGGTGCCGTTCAGCACGAACTCGTTCGTCTTCTCGTCGTACACCGCCGTCGTCTTCAGCGACGCGGCGTCGGAACCGGCCTCGGGCTCCGTCAGCGCGAAGGCGGCGATCCATTCCCCCGACGCCAGCCGCGGCAGCCAGCGCTTCTTCTGCTCCTCGGTGCCGTAGAGGAGCAGGCCCTTCATGCCGATCGACTGGTGGCCGCCGATGAGGATGGCGAGCGACGCGTCGGTGCGTCCGACTTCCTCGGTGACCCGGCAGTAGGCGGAGGCCGAGAAGCCGTAGCCGCCGTAGGCCTCCGGGATCGTCATGCCGAAGGCGCCGAGCTCGCCGAGGCCCCGGATCACCTCGGGCGGGATCGCGTGGTCGCGCTCGATCTTCGCCGAGTCGATCCGGTCCTTCGCGAAGCTGCGGAACGAGTCGAGAAACACGGAGACCGTCTCGCGCTCGGAGGCGTCGACCTCCGGGTACGGGAACACCGTGTCCTCCGGGATCTCGCCGGCGAAGAGCGACTTGACGACGGGCGAGAGGCGGGTGTCGACGGCGGTGGAGGTGGCGGCGGCGGAACGGTCGTCGGTCATGCGGTGATCTCCCTCTCGGTCGCGGACGTGTCCGGATAGAAGCCCCGCCTCGCGTTGGCGAGGCGCTGGATGAGGTCGGACGGGGCGAAGCGCGGCCCGAGCCGCTCGGCGAGATCGTCGAGCCGCGAGAAGACGCGGCCGAGCCCGATCGTGTCGGCGTACCGGAGGAGGCCGCCGCGAAAGGGCGGAAACCCGGTGCCGAAAATCATCGCCAGGTCGAGTCGCGCCGGATCCTCGACGATCGCGTCCTCGAGACAGAACGCCGCCTCGTTGACCATGGGCAGCACGAGGCGCGCCTCGATCACCCCCGCCGGGAGCGGCGACTCCTTCCGGGGCTCGACGCGGAGCGCGGCGTACGCCTCGCGGGACGGGGCGCGGCGCTTCCCGGTCTCGTACTCGTAGAAGCCGCGGCCGTTCTTGCGCCCGAGCCGTCCCGCCGCGGCGAGCGCCTCCTCGCCGCCCATCTTCAGGCGCTCCGGAAACGCGGCCTGCAGCACCTCGCCGCCCTTCGCCGCGACGTCGAGCCCCACGTCGTCGAGAAGCGCGAGGGGGCCGACCGGCATGCCGAACGCCGTCATCGCGGCATCGACGTCCTCGATCCGGCAGCCCTCCAGCACGAGGCGCACGGCCTCGGACAGGTACGGCGCGAGGATCCGGTTGACGAGAAACCCGGGCGCGTCCCGCACGACCACGGGCGTCTTGCCGAGCGTCTTCGCGAGGGCGAAGACCGTCGCGACGGTCTCGTCGCTCGTGCGCTCGGCCCGGATGACCTCCACGAGCGGCATCCGGTGCACCGGATTGAAGAAGTGCATGCCGACGACGCGTCCCGGTTCCGAGGCGCCGACCGCGATCTCCGAGATCGGGAGCGTCGAGGTGTTCGACGCGAAGATCGCCTCGCGCGGCACGGCCGCCTCCCACTCCTTCAGTACCGCGCGCTTGACCGCCAGCTTCTCCACCACCGCCTCGATCGTCACGTCGCAGCGGGCAAAGCCCGAGTAGTCGAGCGCGCCCGACAGACGGTCCATCTTGCGCGCCATCTCGCGCGGCGTCAGGCGCCTCTTCCGGAGCGACTCCTTCCAGACGGCGGCCGCGGCGGCGAACCCATGAGCGAGCGCCTGCGGGTCGATGTCCTTCATCCGGGCCGGAAGCCCCTTGTCCGCGGCGAGCTGGGCGATGCCCCCTCCCATCACGCCCGCGCCGAGCACGCCGACCCGCGCCACGCTCCGCGGCCGCACCGCCGGATCCGCGACGCCGGACTCCCGCTTGACGTCCTCGGTGAGCAGGAAGATCCGCAGCAGGTTCCGCTGCACCTCGCCGCCGAAGACGAGGCCGATGTGGCGCGCCTCGATCGCGAGGCCGTCGGCGACGGGCCTGCCGTAGCTCTCCTCCACCGCCTCGAGGGCCTCGAGCGGCGCGGGATAGTGGCCGCCGGTCGTCTCCATCACGGTCTTCTTCGCGCGCGAGAAGACGACGCCCCGGCCGATCGGCGTGGCCTCGAGGGCGCGCTGCGCGACGGCCTGCCGGCCGCGGTACGGGGCGGGCTTCGCGCCGCCGAGCCGCTCGCGTGCGAAGCGCTTCGCGAAGTCGTCGAGGATCGCGGCGGGCACGGACTCGTCCACGAGACCGATGCGCTTCGCCCGTTTCGCGTCGAGGCTCCTCCCGGTCAGAATCAGGTCGAGGGCCGGGGCGAGGCCGACGACGCGCGGGAGGCGCGTCACGCCGCCCCACGCCGGGAAGATGCCCAGACGGACCTCGGGCAGGCCGATCTGCGCCCTCGGCGCGTCGGACATCAGCCGGTGGTCGCAGGCGAGCGCGAGCTCCGTGCCGCCGCCGAGACACGCGCCGTTGATCGCCGCGACCGTGGGGTACGGCAGGTTCGCGAGCTGCTCGAAGAGGGACTGCACGCGCTCGACCGCGGTGCGCACGTCCTCCGGCCGGATCGTCGAGAACTCCCGGATGTCGGCGCCGGCGATGAAGACGTCGGGCTTGCCGCTCCGGATCACCAGCGCGCGGATCCGCGCCTCGCGGGAGAGCCGCACGAGCACGTCGGCGAACTCGAGGCCCACGGGAGTCGAGAACGTGTTGACCCTCTCCCCCGGCACGTCGAACGTGAGGATCGCGAGGCCGTCCTCCTCGACCTGCAGGGTGAAGGCGCTCATGACGGCAGCAGCTCCACTACCGCCGCGCCGCCCTGCCCGCCGCCGATGCACATCGTGGCGAGGCCGAACTGCGTCCCGCGGCGGCGCATCTCCTTCAGGAGAGTCAGCACGAGCCGGGTCGCGGACGAGCCGACGGGGTGGCCGAGCGCGACGGCGCCGCCGTTGACGTTCGTCCTCTCCCAGTCGATCTCGCCGATCGGGCCCGCGGTCCCGTACTTCGCGTGCCACGCCGCCGACGGGAAGACGCGCGCGCACGCGAGGACCTGCGCCGCGAAGGCCTCGTTGATCTCGACGAGGCCGATGTCCTGCCACGAGAGGCCCGCGCGCTTCAGGACCATGGGCGTCGCGACCGCCGGTCCGAGACCCATGCGCTCCGGCTCGAGGGCGCAGAACGCGATGCCCCGGATCCGTCCGAGCGGCTTGTAGCCGCGGGACTTCGCGGCGCCGGCGCTCATGACGAGGACGGCGGCGCCGCCGTCCGTGATCTGCGACGAGTTGCCCGCGGTCACCGTGCCGAAGCGCCGGTCGAAGTACGGCTTGAGCTTCGCGAGCGCCTCGAGCGACTGGTTCTCGCGCACGCCGTTGTCCTTCGTCGCCATCGCCTCGAACCGCGGCGGGATCGGCACCGGCACGATCTCCTCGGCGAGCTTCGCCCGCGCGAGCGTCACCCTCTGGTGGGAGCGCAGCGCGAACGCGTCCTGCTCCTCCCGCGTGATCCGGTGCTCGCGCGCCAGAACCTCGGCCGTCTCGCCCATGTTCAGCCCGCAGACGGCGTCGGTCAGGCCCATCTGGAGCCCGATCTCCGGCTTGAAGTGGCGGGGCCGGAACTTCGAGGCCGCGGCGAGACGGCCGCCGAGGTCCTTCGCCGTGAAGACCTCCGTGAAGACCTCCTGGCTGTCGTACGAGTACAGGAGCGGGATGCGCGACATCGACTCGACGCCTCCCGCGACGATCGCCTCCGCGTCCCCCGCCGCGATGCGGTAGGACGCGTCCGCGATCGACTCGAGACCCGAGCCGCAGAGCCGGTTGACGGTGAAGGCCGGCACGCGCTCCGGCACGCCCGCCTTCAGCGCGGCCACCCGCGACACGTTGACCGCGTCCGGCGGCTGGGCGATGTTGCCGAAGACGACCTCGTCGAGCGCGGCGGGATCGAAGTCGGTCCGCGCGAGGAGCTCCGTCACGACGATGCGCCCGAGCTCCGCGGCGGGCACGTCCTTCAGCTCCGTGCCCGCCTTCGCGTACGGCGTGCGGACGCCGTCGACGACGACGACGTCACGCGACATGCGACCTCTGAGCCGCCGCGTACATCTGCTCGATGAGCGCTCCGTAGCGGCTCTCGAGGATCCGGCGCTTGACCTTCAGCGTCGGCGTGATGGAACCGTCCTCGACGGTCAGGTCCGAGGGCAGGAGCGCGAACGCCCGGATCTGCTCGTGGTGCGGACGGTCGGCGTTGTACGCGTCGATCTCGGCCTGGAACAGCTTCCGGACGTCGGGGTGCGCGTCGAGGGCGCTCCAGTCCACTCGCAGCCGGCCCTCCTCGGCCCACTGCCGCAGCCGCTCGAAGTTCGGCACGATCAGCGCCGCGAGGAACTTCTGGCGGTCGCCGACGACGATCGGCAGCGCGACGAAGGGCGACTTCTTCAGCTCGTTCTCGATCGGCTGCGGCGCGGCCTTCTTGCCGCCGGCGAGCACGATCAGGTCCTTCTTGCGGTCGGTGATCGAGAGGAACCCGTCGCGCAGCTCCCCGATGTCACCGGTGTGGAACCATCCCTCGCGGTCGATCGCCTCCGCGGTCGCCTCCGGCTTGTGGAAGTAGCCCTTCATGATGTGCGGCCCGCGCGTGAGGATCTCGCCGTCCTCGGCGATGCGGACCTCGACGCCGGCGATGGGACGGCCCACCGTGCCGAGCCGCATCCGCCCCGGCCCGTTGACGCAGATGACCGGCGAGGTCTCCGTGAGGCCGTAGCCCTCGTAGATCATCACGCCGGCGCCGACGAAGAACTCGGCGAGGTCGCGCGACAGCGGCGCGCCGCCGGACACGGCGAATCGGAAGCGATTCCCGAGCGCGCCGCGGATCTTCTTCAGGACGAGCGCGTCCGCGATCCTCGCCCGTCCGGCGAGCCCGGAGGGGAGGGGCTCGCCGCGCTCGAGGTAGGGGACGCGGCGCCGCCCGACGGAGACGGCCCAGTCGAAGAGCCGCTTCTTCAGGGCGCCACCCGAGTCCGCCTTCGCCGTGATCTTCGCGTAGACCTTTTCGTAGACCCGGGGCACGGCCGCGAAACAGGTCGGGTTGACCTCGAGGAAGTTCGCCGCGAGCTTGTCGATCGACTCGGCGTAGGCGATCGTGGCCGTCTTGTGCATGTACGAGTAGTCGAGCATCCGCTCGAACACGTGCGAGAGGGGCAGGAACGACAGGGCGATCGCATCGGCGGTGAAGGGGATGACCTCGCAGCCCCCGAGCACGTTCGAGACGAAATTCGCGTGCGTCAGCATCGCGCCCTTCGGCTCGCCCGTCGTGCCCGACGTGTAGATGATCGTCGCGACGTCGTCCGGACCCACGCGCGCCGCGCGCTGCTCGAAGACCCCCGGGCTCATCTCGAGGGTCGGCCGGCCGCGCTCGACGACCTCGTGGAAGGTGGCGAAGCCGGGCTCCGGCGGCGGATGTCCCTCGATCAGGATGACGTGGTCGAGGCCGGGCAGCTGCGCTCGGACCGTCAGGATCTTGCCGAGCTGCTCCAGGTTCGACACGAACACGGCGCGCGCCCCGCAGTCGGCGAGAAGGGGCGCGATCTGCGCCGCGGGCAGTGTCGGGTAGACCGGCACGGACCAGGCGCCGGCGCAGAGGATCGCGTAGTCGGCCATCGCCCACTCGGGCCGGTTCTCCGAGAGGATCGCGACGCGGTCCCCCGGCTGGATGCCGAGCCCGTTCAAGCCGAGCGACAGGGCCCGCACCGTGAACCCGAAGTCCGCCGCCGAGATCGGCCTCCAGGCGCCGTCGACCTTGGACAGCAGGAGGTTCGGCTTCCCGCACGCGGCCGCGGCGGCGAAGACGTCGCAAAGGGTCCGCGGCTCGCTGCCCATCGCTCTCTCCCCCCGGCCGATTGTGTCCCGCGCCCCCGGGCGGGTCAAGGTTCGCACGGATCAAGTCCCGGCGCGCGAGTGCGTTAGGCTAACCGGCGGTATGGCGGTCGCGCTCCTCGTCGGCACCCTGCTCGCTCTGGCGGGATTTCTCCTCACCTCGGTCCAGGGATTCGCCGTCGCGGCGCACCTCGCCGCGACCGCCCCGGCCGCGCGCCTCCTCGTGACGAAACACGTCGCCTACGCGATCCCGACCGTGCTCCTCTCGCTCTTCTCGCAGTCGATGGTCATCTTCTTCTTCATCGGCACGGGGCGGCTCGTCAAGGACGAGGTCGCGGGTTTTGCGGAGGCCGATCGGCGGGCCGTGCTCGGCGTCCTCCGCGGCTTCAAGCGCCAGACGTCGCCGCCCGCGACCTTCGCGCTCTTGTCCGCGATCGCGGTGTTCGTGCTCGGCGGCGCCGTGCATACGTCCGCGCTCCCGTCGTGGGTCCACCTGGCGGCGTCGCTCGCGGCCGTCGGGACGCATGCGTGGGCCCTCGTCGCGGAGTGGTCCGCCTTCATCGAGAACGCGCGCCTCATGGCGGACCCGGCCGCGTTCGTCCGCGGCCGCCCCGCCGCGGGGACGGGCGCCGGCGCCGCGCCCGCGCCCCGCTCGCTCCCGTGATCGCCGGATCGCTCGACGGCAAGACGGCGCTCGTCACGGGCGCCGGCGTGCGCGTCGGACGCGCGATCGCGCTCGTGCTCGGCCGGGCGGGCGCGGACGTCGCCGTTCATTACCGCGGGTCCTCCGCCGAGGCCGAAGAGGTCGCGGCCGAGATCCGCGCCGCGGGCCGGCGCGCGACGCCGCTCCGGGCAGACCTCGGGCACCCGGAGGATTGCCGACGGCTCGTGCGCGCCGCGGTGTCCGCGCTCGGCGGCCTCGACGTGCTGGTGCACTCCGCCGCGAACTTCCACCGCGCGCCCCTGGCCGATACGGACGAGAGCGTCTGGGACGACGCGCTGAACGTCAACGCGCGCTCGGGACTGCTGCTCGCGCGCGAGGCGGCCGCGACCCTGAGGGAGCGCCGCGGACGGATCGTTCTCGTCTCGGACGCGCTTGCGACCTCGCCGGTCCGCGGCTACGTCGCGCACGCGGCGTCGAAGGCAGCGGTCGAGGGGCTCGTCCGCGCGCTCGCGATCGAGCTCGCGCCGGAGGTGTCGGTCAACGGCGTCGCGCCCGGCACGGTGCTGGTGCCGGCCACCACGCCGGACGACGTCGCCGCGCGCTGGGCGTCGGAGATTCCGCTGCGCCGTCTCGGAGCTCCCGAGGACGTCGCCGATGCCGTGCTCTACCTGTCCTCGGGGTCAGGATTCGTCACGGGACAGATCGTGCACGTCGACGGAGGAACGAGTCTCCTCTGAGCAGCGCCTCGACATTCTCAGCTCCGCCACGGGTGGATCGCGCTAGAATCTAGCGACTCGGCTCATGCCCAATTTTTGGCGGAGGAGATTTCATGAGGATCCACCGGTCACTGCTCGTGCTCGCGGCCTGCCTCATCGGTGCTTCTGCCCTGGCCCAATCCGGTCCCATGCCCCTGCCCGCCGTGACGGGCCACCCCAACATTCCGGCCGCCGGACGTCCCGCGGCGCCGCTGGTCTTTCCGCCGGTCCTGTACGACCAGGCCGACAACGACGCCTCGACCGAGTTCGTGTCGCAGGATTTCGAGACCGCGTTCGACGGTTTCGATTCGGAAGGCGCTGACGACTTCGTCGTTCCTCCGGGGGTGACCTGGGCGATCATGGCCGTGACGACCAACGGCCAGTACTTCAACGGTTCGGGACCCGCGGCAGCCGTCAACCTGACGATCTTCGACGACAACGCGGGGGTTCCGGGAGCCGTCGAGTGCAGCTATCCGCTTCAGACGCCCTCGGATTCCACGGGGACGTTCACCTTCTCCCTGCCGACCACGTGCTTCCTCCCCACCGGGACCTACTGGCTCGACGTTCAGGCCCGCATGGACTTCTCGGCGGGCGGCGAATGGGGCTGGGAAGCGCGGACCGTCCAGAGCAATTCCCCGGCGATCTGGCGCAATCCACTGAACGGCTTTGGAACCGGATGCACGGACTGGGGGCAGCTGCAGCCCTGCCTTGGTTCCACCAATCCCGATTTCATGTTCACGCTCTACGGGCAGTCCGTCGTCGCGACCCCCACCGCGCTCCTCGTGGACGAGACCGGGGCCGGGAACCAGAACGGCATGCTGGAGATCGGCGAGACCGCGACGATCGCGCCTTCCTGGAACAACGGCACGGCCTCCGTTTTCCTGCTGCAGGGCCAGGCCGCCGATTTCAGCGGCCCGTTGGGACCGTCCTACGTGATCAACGACGGCTCGGCGGACTACGGCGCGGTCGCGGGAGGCGCGACGTCCAACTGCGAGACCGCGACGGGCGACTGCATGGCCGTCACGATCACCGGCACGCGGCCGAGCCAGCACTTCGATGCGTCGCTGACGGAGCAGCCGTCGGTCGGCTTCCTCGCTCCGGACGCCGGCATGCCGCCGAAGGTCTGGACGCTCCACGTCGGCGAGAGCTTCACCGACGTGCCGACGACCGACAACTTCTACAAGTACATCGAGACGATCTACCACAACGGCATCACGGGCGGCTGCGGCGCGGGGACCGACTACTGTCCGGCCAACACGGTCACGCGCGCTCAGATGGCGGTCTTCCTGCTGAAGGCCAAGAACGGCTCGACCTACACGCCGCCCGCGTGCACCGGCACGGTCTTCGGCGACGTGCCCTGCACGGGAGGCATCTTCGATCCCTGGATCGAGGATCTCGCGAACCAGGGCATCACCGGAGGCTGCCAGGTCTCGCCGCCCCTCTACTGCCCGGGAAATCCGGTGACCCGAGCGCAGATGTCCGTCTTCCTCGAGAAAACCCTGCGCGGGGCGCCGTACGTCCCGCCCCCGTGCACCGGCACGGTCTTCGGCGACGTGCCGTGCACCGGAGGCATCTTCGATCCGTGGATCGAGAAGCTCTACGCCGACGGGGTGACCGGCGGCTGTCAGGCCTCTCCGCTCCTCTACTGTCCCAACAATCCGAACACGCGCGGCCAGATGGCGGTCTTCCTGACGAAGACGTTCACGCTCGTGCTGTACGGCCCCTAGTCCCCACGGTCCTCTCGAATCGCACGCGCGGCCCCGGGCGACCGGGGCCGCGTCATTTCGGGGGCCGCTCGAACTGCGCGTGCTCCTCGCGCAGGCGCCTCGCGAAGGCCCGCATCAGCTCGCGCCGCGGCTCGGCGAGCCGCCTTCCGGCCTCGGTGCACAGCGCCGTCTCCGCCCCCCTCTCCACCGCGTCGGCCATCTCGAGGATGTCGAGCCGTTCGCGGTACGCGTCGGCGAGACCGCGGGCGACGCCGTACGCCCCCATCGACTCGAGGCGCACGGCATCGTGGACGACCTCCTCCTCCGGCGTCGCGGGCGCGTTCTCGAACCGCTCGAGACCCCGGAAGAGCACGCGCACGGTCCTCGCCGGCACGCCGAGCGAGGCGAGGAACGTCTCGGTGCGGCTGCGGTGCCCCATGCGCGACACCCACTTCTCCTGGCCGGAGAAGACCGCGAGGAGGAAGACGAGGTCGGCGTCGAGGCCGGCCCGGCCGTCCGCGACCGCCTCGGCGGCGGAAACCATCCGCTGGACGTCGCCGTAATTCGTGACGCCGTCGAGGCCGACGGCGAGCGGGCGCACGTAGTCCTCGATCCTCTTCCGCGCCCCCGCGTCCATGAAGGGATACTAGCCGCATGATCATCCGCAGGAATCCGAACATCCGCTTCCCGAACCCCGACCCGTCGCGCGTCCCGCCGGGCCAGTTCGTGACCCAGCAGTGGCCGGTGCTGCACTACGGACAAGTCCCGAAGGTCGACCTCGCGACGTGGACGTTCTCCATCCGGGGCGATCCTCGCGACGCACCACTCGGGAAAGCCGCTGACCGCGGAGCACGGCGCGCCGGTGCGCGTCGTGATCCCGCACCTCTACTTCTGGAAGGGCGCCAAGTGGGTCACCGGCTTCGAGCTCGTCGCCGAGGACCGCGCGGGCTTCTGGGAGGAGAACGGGTACCACATGCGCGGCGACCCGTGGAGGGAGGAGCGGTTCCGGGGCGACTGAGTCCCGTTCCGATCCGCCGGACTGCCGTTCCGCGTCAGGGGTTCGGCGGGGTCGCCTGCGGTGCGCGCCGCACGGCGCCGCCGCGCGGCGGGGGCGCGTCCTCGTCGGCCGCCGCGCCCTGGCGCATCTGCCGCCGGCGCTCCTGCAGCCGCTCCCTCAGCTCCTCGCGCAGCTGCTGCGCCTTCTCCCGCTGCTCGGGCGTGAGGACCTGCCTCATGTCGAGCTCCATCAGCGAGAGCTCGGTCTGCAGCTTCGCTCGAGCCGCTTCGCGCGCCGAAATCGTCGCCTCGACCTCCTTGCGGTCGACCTTGTCGGCGCTCATCGCCTGCTGATACGCGAACTGCTTCTTCTCGAGATCGGCCTTCAGGTCGATCAGCTTCGGCCGGCTCTTCGCGAAGATCTTCTCGAGCTCCGCCGTCTGCGCCGGCGTCAGCGCGAGCGCCTGGGCGATGCGGGGGTGCTTCCACCACTTGCCCTCGGCGATGGCCTGCTGCGCCCGGGCCGGGCCGGCGAGGAGGAGAACCGCGGCGGCGGCGATCAGGAGCCTCTTCACAGCCGAGACTCCAGCCCCGATCCCGAGTCGACGTCGCCGCCGCCCGCGAGGTACGACGCGTCGCGAAGGAGCCGGTCGTCGGCGGCGTCGGCCGCCGACATGTCGGACGAGGCCGCCACGGCGGGCGTGGCATGCGCCGCGACCGCGGCCACGGGGGGCGCGGTGCGGCGCGCGGTCAGGACGAGCACCGCGACGACGAGCGACGCCGCGGCCGCGAGCGCCCACCGCCACGCGGGAATCGAGTGGCGGTGGCTGCCCGCCTTCCGGATCGCCTCCAGGGTCTCGTCCTCTCGAGCGCGCCATTCCTCGGGCGAGCGGCGGGCGAGCTCGCCCGCGTCCGCCTCGCCGACGGCGCCCACCGCCGCCTTCCACTCGCGCAGCGCCCGCGCGCAGTCGCGGCACAGCGACAGGTGCGCCGGCAGCGCCTCGGGCTCCCCCGCCGCGGGCGCGGCGAGCGCGAAGAGCTGCGCGTCGCTCAGATGCGTCCCGGTTCCGTTCCGTTCCTCGTCCATGGCTTCCTCTAGGACTGAAATTCCGAGAGCCGCTCCCGGATCTTCCGGGCGGCGCGGAACAAGTGCGACTTGATCGTTCCCTCGTCCAGCCCCGTCGAAGCCGCGATCTCGGGAATGGACATCTCCTCGAAGTGCTTCAGCCCGAACACGACGCGCTGCCTCGGCGAGAGGCTGTCGAGCGCGAGGGCGAGGCGCTCCCGGATCTCGCGTCCCATCGCGCGCCGCTCGGGCGAGGGGTCTCCCGCGGGCGCCCGCTCCTCCGGCTCGTCGGCCTCGTCGTCCGACTCGCGGACGGGCGCCTCGTGGAAGAACACGACGCGGCGGCGGCGCTTCAGCCGGTCCTTGCACCAGTTGATGCAGATCCGGGTCAGCCAGGTCTCGAACGTCGAGCCCTCCCGGAAGTCGCCGATGTTCTGATACGCGCGCAGGAAGCTCTCCTGGGCGGCGCAGTCGGCTTCGGCGGCGTCCCGGAGGAAGCGGTACGCGATGCGCGTCAGGCGGCGCTGATAGGTCCGGACGAAGTGCTCGAACGCCTCGGCGTTCCCGTTCCGGACCTGGCGAATCAGGTCCGCTTCATCCATCTCGGAGGCCGTCTCGCGTGGAATCATCGCCAGTGCGGGCACACCCTTTAGACGACCGCGATCCGCGCGGGGTTTACCGCGGCAAATGCCTCGAAGGAAAAGAACTTCGTCTCTGGGACGGGTCCGTCTCCGCGAGCCCTTCGCGGAACCCCGTCTCTCGCCGCGAGTCTCAAGGGTAACATCGCGCCGTGCCGCGTGAGCGCGTGATCCTCGTCACGGGATGCTCCTCCGGCATCGGCCGCGCGACCGCCCTCGAAGGCGCCGCGCGCGGTCACCGCGTGTTCGCGACCGCCCGGAACCGTCATGACCTCGCCGATCTCGAGCGCCCGGAGCGCCTGGAGACCCTCGCCCTCGACGTGACCGACGGCGCCGCGGTCCGCGCGGCCGTCGAGGCGGCGCTCGCCCGGGCCGGCCGCCTGGACGCCCTCGTCAACAACGCCGGGTACGGACAGTACGGCGCGGCCGAGGAGGTGACCCTCGAGGAGTGGCGCGCCCAGTTCGAGGTCAACCTCTTCGGCGCGATTGCGGCGATTCAGGCCGTCCTGCCCGCGATGCGCCGCGAGCGCAGCGGCACGATCGTCAACGTCTCGTCGGTCTCCGGCCGCGTCGCGATCCCCTTCGCCGCGCCGTACAGCGCGAGCAAGCACGCGCTGGAGGCCCTCTCGGACGCGCTGCGCGTCGAGCTGTCGGCGTTCGGGATCCGCGTCGTGCTCGTCGAGCCCGGGCCGATCGAGACGCGCTTCACCGAGCGCGCCCGCTCGGTGGTCGCGCCGCTGATCGCTCGGCCGGGTCCCTATCGCGAGCTGTACGCGCTCGCCGAGCGCGCGATGGAGGGCGATTTCCAGAAGGGCGTGCAGCCGCCCGAGGCGGTCGCGCGCGTGATCATCGACGCGATCGAGTCCGAGCGGCCGCGCCCTCGGTACGCGGTGGGAATAATGTCCCGCGCTCTCTTCCCGCTGAAGTGGATGTTGCCCGATCGCTGTCTCGACGGCCTGATGCGCCGGGCGCTGCGCATCCGGTCGACCCGGTAGCCTTGCGGTCGAAACGGGTGCGGCCCTCATGATGCAAACGACTCATGGGGAGCGAAGCGGTCAGGCCGTCGCGGGTCCGCGGATTCTCCTCGCCCTCGCGCAGGGCCCTCAGCCGACGGGGGTTGGGGCCGCCGCGGGGCCCCCGATCGCGGCCGGCTTCGTCGGACCGGAACGACGGAAAACCGCCCTTCCGAAACGAGATACCATACTGATGCAAATGTCTCAGCCGGTCGAAGTCCTGGAGAAGATCGCCAAGAGCGGCGAAGCCGTCTTCGCGCTCGACGGCAACGACCTGATCATCCTGTGGAACAAGGCGTGCGAGCGCCTGCTCGGCCGTCCCGCGTATCAGGTCCTCGGCCGCCGCTGCTACGACGTGATGTGCGGCCGCGACGTGTACGGCAATCGCTACTGCGGCGCCTCGTGCCCGGTGACGACGCAGGCGCGCCGGCACCCGGACGACGAGCTCCACGCGTTCCTCATCGACTACCCGATGCCCGGAGGCGGGACGCGTCGCCTGTGCGCGACTCCGTTCGCGATCTCGGGCGGCCATCCCTCGCTCGCCACGATCGTGCACGTGCTCCGCGACCCGGAGGCGCAGGCCTCGCCGCTCGAGAACGAGCTCGCCGAGGCGGTCGAGGAGGGCCCGGCGCCGAAGCCCGGCCGCGGCCCCGCGGGCACGCTCGCGTCCTTAACGTCGCGCGAGCAGGAGATCCTCCGCAAGATGGCCCAGGGGCTGACGACCGACGGGATCGCGGAGGACCTCTTCATCTCGCCCGTGACCGTGCGTAACCACATCGCGAAGATTCTGTCGAAGCTCGACGTGCACACGAAACTCGCGGCCGTCGCCTTCGCGTACCAGAACGGCCTCGTCAATTCCGACATGCGCGAGCTGCCGTCGCTCTCGAGGCTCTCCGGCTCCGGAGGAACCTCGCGGGAGACGGCGAAGTCCCGCAAGCCTCCGGCTCCGAAGAAGACCGCCGCGCCGGTGCGAGCGCGCCGCTAGGCCCGCGCCCGCTCCCTCCTACTCCGCCCGCAGCGCCTCGAGGGGATCGAGCGCCGCCGCGCGGCGCGCCGGAAGGACTCCCGAGGCCAGGCCCACGGCGAGGCTGGTCGCGAGCGCGGCGCCGACGAAGATCGGCGTCGTATGGAGCGGCAGACCCGGGGCGGCCAGGCGCAGCAGCGCCCCGATCGAGAGCCCCGCGCCGACGCCGATCGCGCCGCCCGCGAGCGAGAGCATCGCCGCTTCCGCCAGGAACACCGAAAGCACCTGCGCGCGCGTCGCACCGAGGGCCCGGACGAGGCCGATCTCGCCCGTGCGCTCGCCGACCGAGATCCACATCATCGTCAGGATCCCGATCGCGCCGACGAGGAGGGAGATCGCCGCGATGCCGCCGACCGCAAGGCTCACGACCGAGAGGACGCGGCCGAGCACGTCGAGCATCTCGGTCTGCGTCGTGACCGTGAAGTCCTCGTCGCCGCCGTGGCGGTCCATGAGCGCCCGCCGGATCCCCTCCTTGACGCTCGTGGCGGAGGCCTCCCGCCCGAAGAGCACGTCGATCTCGGTCAGCTCGTCGCGGTGGAAGAGATCCTGAGCGCTGGCCACCGGCACGTATGCCGTGTCGTCCATGTCGAAGCCGAGGAACTGGCCCTTCGGCTCCATCACGCCGATGACGAGGAAGCGCGCGCCCCCGATCCGCACGTGCTCGCCGAGCGGATTCCGGTCGCCGAAGAGCTCGCGGGACAACTTGGGACCCAGCACCGTCAACGGCGCGGCCCGCCGCGGGTCGGCCGGCGGCAGGAACCGCCCCTGTCGCACCCGGAACCTCCAGACGTCCGGGACGTCGGAGGTCACGCCGTAGATGATCACGTTGCGTCCCCGCTCCCCCGCCTCGACGCGCGCGGATCCGAACGTGACCGGAACGATCTTCTCGACGCCAGCGACGCGGCGCACCGCCTCGGCGTCCTCGATCGTGAGCCGGCGCGTCGTTCCCCCGATCGCGCCGGGCACACCGCCCGTGGACGTGTGGCCCTTGTGCACGGCGATCAGGTTCGTGCCGAACTGCGAGAACTCGGCCAGGATGTAGCGCTTCGTGCCCTCCCCGAGCGAGGTCAGCAGGATCACCGAGGCGATCCCGATGACGATGCCGAGGATCGTCAGAACGGAGCGCAGGCGCCGCGCGACGATCGCGCGCCCCGAGAACGCGAGCAGCTCCGCGGTCGTCATCGGCGCGCCAGGGCCTGGATGGGATCGAGCCTCGCGGCGCGGCGCGCCGGCATCGCACCGAAGAGGAGCCCGACGACCAGCGAGACGGCGACTGCGGCCGCCACGGCCCAGGCCGGCGGCTGCACGGGGAAGGACGGGAACAGGTGACGCAGGATCCCCGCTCCGGCGAACGCGGCCGCGAGCCCGGCCGCGCCGCCGGCCGTCGAGAGGATCGCCGCCTCGACGAGGAAGACCGCGACGATCTGCCGGCCCGTGACGCCGAGCGCCCTGAGGAGACCGATTTCGCGCGTTCGCTCAGATACGGCGACGAGCATCACGTTCATGATTCCCAGCCCCGCCACCGTCAGCGAGATCGCCGCGATCCCGGCGAGCGCGGCGGTCAGGAGCCCGAGGATCCTGCCGAACGTCGCGAGGACCGAGTCCTGCGTCAGGAGCGTGACGTCCTCCGCCCCGCCGTGCCGCTCCCGCAGGAGCGCCTCGATCGCCGCCTTCGCGGGAGGGATCTCGGCGTTCGAGCGGACCTCGACCAGGATCCGGAAGAGGCTCGACTGGTTGAAGAGCCGCAGCGCCGCCGTCACCGGCACCTGCACCATGTCGTCGAGGTCCATGCCGATCGACACGCCGCGGGGCGCCAACACCCCGACCACGCGGAACCGTTCGGGCCCGAGGCGCACGGCCTCCCCGAGCGGGTTGCGCCCGCCGAAGAGCTCCTCCCGGACCTTTGCGCCGATCACGCACACCTTCTGGCCGAGCGCCGCCTCGCCGACCGGCAGGTAGCGGCCGCTCTGGAGCCGGATGTTGCGCACGCCGAGGAAGTCCGCGGTCGTCCCGATGACGGCCACGTCCCGCGAGCGTTCGCCGAATCTCACCGGCGCGGTGCCGAAGGCGAGCGGGGCGACGCGGCGCACCGGGCGCACGCGTCGCAGGATCGTCTCGCCGTCCTCGACCGTGAGATCGTGCGTGACTCCCGAGATGAAGGGCGTCACGCCGGTCGTCTCCGTCTTCCCGGGCAGGATGATCACGAGGTTGGTCCCGAGCGACGCAAACTCTCCCGTGACGTAGAGGCGCGCGCCCTCGCCGAGGCTCGTCAGGAGCACCACCGAGGCGACGCCGATCGCGACACCCAGGAGGGACAGTCCGGTGCGGAGCCGGTGGCCGCGGAGCGCCCCGGCCGAGAACGCCAGCAGATCGCGGGGACTCAAGCGGGGCTCCCCGGGACGCTCGTCGGAGCGCTGCGAGCCTCCTCGGCGATCGCGCCGTCCACCAGGCGGAGGCGATGACGGGCTCGGCGCCCGACATCCGGATCGTGCGTCACGACGATCAGCGTCAGGCCGCGCGCGTTCATCCCCTCGAGCAGGGCGACGATCTCCGCCCCGGCGGCGCTGTCGAGGTTTCCGGTCGGCTCGTCGGCGAGGAGAACCGAGGGGCCCATCACGACGGCCCGCGCCAGCGCGACCCGCTGCCGCTCGCCGCCCGACAGCTGCTCGGAGAGATGCCGCGCGCGCGGGGTGAGGCCCACCGACGCCAGGGCGCGGGAAACGCGCTCGGTCCGCTCCCGCCGCTCGGCGCCGGCGAAGATGATCGGCAGCTCGACGTTGGCGGCTGCGGTCAGGCGCGGCACGAGGTGGTAGAACTGGAACACGAAGCCGATCCGGTGGCCACGGATCGCGGAGAGTGCGTCGTCGTCGAGGGATGAGACGTCGACGCCGTCGAGACGATAAATTCCCGACGTCGGCCGGTCCAGGCACCCGAGGATGTTCAGGAGCGTGGACTTCCCCGAGCCCGAGGGCCCCATGATCGAACAGTAGTCGCCGTCGGGGATCGTCAGCGACACACCGCGCAGCGCGCGCACGACCGAATCGCCCACGACGAAGTCGCGGTCGATCGTCTCGAGCTCGATCACCGCTTCGATTCCGCGGCGATCCGGGCCCGAATCCCCTCCTTCACCTCCGGGCGGTCGAGCGAGACCACGACCGGATCGCCGGCCGAGAGTCCGCTGCGGACCTCGACGTACTGCCAGTTCTGGAGACCCGTCTCGATCTTCCGCCCCTCGAGGCGCCCGTCGTGGAAGACCAGGACCCGTCCACCCTCGAGCAGCGCGTAGCTCGGGATCCTCAGCACGCCGTCCCTGGCCGCGAGGATCACCTCGACGTCGGCGGACGTGCCGGGCAGGAGCGATGCCGCGAAGGCGCGATCGTCGAGCTCGGCCTCGATCTCGAAGGTCCGGTTCTGCTCCTGCACGTCCTGCACGTACGGGGCGACGCGGGTCACGCGGCCGGAGAACGAGCGTCCCGGGTAGGCGTCGAGAGTGACCCGCACCGGCTGACCCACGCGCACCTTGCCGACGTCCACCTCGTCCATCGGCGCACTGATGTAGTTCGAGTCCGTCTCGAGCAGGACGAGGACGGCCGGGATGGGGATCCCGGGCGGAGACGGCGTGATCCACTCCCCGAGCTCCGTCGCCACGTCGGCGACGACGCCGTCGAAGGGAGCGCGCAGCTCGGTCTTCGAGAGGTTGACCCGCGCGACCTGAAGCGACGCCTCCGCCTCCTGGATGCGCGCCGCGGCCGCCTCGCAGGCGGCCACGGCGGCGTCCCGCTGGCTCTGGAACTGGTCGAGGACGTCGGTCGAGACGAGCGCGTCCAGCGCGAGCGCCCGGTTGCGCACGAGCTGCTTCTCGGCGAGCTCGGCACCGCGACAGGTTTCGGCGCGCGTCGCCCGGGCCGCGGCGAGCGTGCTCTCCGCGACACCGACCTGCGCCCGGTAATCTGCGTCGAAGACCCGCATCAGCAGGTCGCGGCGGCGGACGCGAACGCCCTTGCGGGCGGGCAGCTCGATCACCCGACCGCCGATTTCCGAGGAGAGCGTCGCGCGCCGGCGGGCCTTCACCGTTCCGGCCTTGCTGTTGGTGACGCTCTGCTCGACTCGTCCCTTCTCGGCGGGGAATACCGTGACGGGGACGACGTCCGGCGCGAAGACGGTCAGGCGCAGGATCGCGGCGGCGGCCGCGAGCGCGGCGGCCCAGAGGATCCACCGGCGCGGCCGCCCGAGGCGCCTTCGCGCCGGCGCGAGCGGCGCCGGGGCGGCTTCCATCGCTCCTACCGCGCGGCTCTCGGGGCGGCCGCCTCAGCGGCCCCGGACGGTCAGCACGGGGCAGGACGCCGCGGCGACCACGCGGGCCGCGACGCTGCCGACGAAGAAACGCGCCACGCCGGTGCGACCGTGCGTCCCGAGCACGATCATGTCGGAGCGATGGCTTCGAGCGGCGCGCACGATCGCCTCGTGCGGGGCGCCCTTCAACAGGAGGGCGCGGGCGCGCACGCCGAGCCGGCGGGCGCGCGACAGCAGGACCCGCAGCCGCTTCTGGGCGTCGCTGCGGATGGCGAGCTCCATCTCCTCGTAGATCCGAGGCAGCACGTAGCCATCCGGCGACAGCGGGCCCGGCGGCGCCGCGACGTGCGCGATCCAGAGCGCCGACGAGTTCGCGAGGGCGAGCTCGAGCGCGCGGCGGAACGCGGGACGGGAAGCCGAGGAGAAGTCGGTGGCGACGAGTATGTTCCGTATGGGTTTCATGGTCCCCTCCCTCCGGGGCGTCCCCTAGTGACTCTTGACGTAGTGGCGGACGAAGTCCGACTCGGTGAGGATGCCGACGAGGTGCGTCCCCTCGACGACCGGAAGGCAGCCGATCTTGTTCTCGATCAGGAGCTCGGCCGCGGCGCGCAGGTCCTCGTCGGGCTCGACGGTCTCGATCTCGGTCGCCATGATCTCTCGGATCTTTCGCCGGCCGAGCATCTCACGCTGCAGGGAAAGCGGCGCCTCCTCGGTCCCGAGCGCGCTGCGCGTGAAGTCCCGGTGGGTGACCAGGCCCACGAGATCCTTGTCCCGGTCCACGATCGGGACGTGCCGGATGTGCTTGGTGTCCATCAGATCGTAAAGGGCCATGAGGTCGTCCTGCGGGCGCAGGGTGAATACCTTTTCGGTCATCAGGTCCCGGACTTGATCGCCTCGCATCTCAGGCTCCTCCCTTATCGGCCGCGGGGAGAGCGGCGCCGCGGTGGCTCTTCACGTCTCCCCGCCGCCTCCTCGCTTGATCCTCGAGCTGCCGGCGGGCGGCATCGAAGGCACGCCGAAGAGCGACCTGAAGATCGTCGGTCTGCGGCTGCCCGCCCACGACGATCTCGCCCTCCGGCACGGTGATCCGAAGCCGGACCTCGTAGAGGCGGCCCTGGCGATGGTGGCCGTGGGGCGCCTCGACCCAGACCTGGCAGTGCTGGATGCCCTCGTGATACCGGTCGAGGCGGCGCACGCGACGGCGGATCTTCTCGGCGAGCCCGGCCTCATCCTCGACGCCTCTGAGATTGAGGATCGGTTCACTCTTCATGGTCGAAGTCTGGTCCGCTCGACCGGAAGCCGGCTAATTCGGATGCATCAATTGGCCGGTGCTCGAAGGCCGCGCGCCCGGGCCCAGCGAGCCGGCAGCGCACTTGCTTCTCGCCCGGCGAATGCGCTTGAATGAATCTTTCCGGGTGGGGTCCCTCATGTCCTTCGGGTGGCGGCGTTGAATCCGGTGCTCACGGGCGTTCCCGCCGGCCGGTTCTGGGCGGTCGTGCTCGCGGGCGGACAGGGCCTCCGGCTGCGCCCGCTCGTCGAGCGCATTCATGCCGACGGACGGTCTTCCCCTCCGACCACTTCGTCGCCGACGACGCCGGCTTCATGCGGCACGTCGAAGCGCTGCGGCTGGTCGTCGCCCGGCACGCGCAGCGGATCGTCCTCGTGGCGGCGAAGCCGGACTCGCCCGAGCCGGGCTACGGATGGATCGAGCCGGGCGTCTCGATCGAGAAGACGCCCGCGGCGGGCGACGTGCGCGCCGTCGTGCGGTTCGTCGAGAAGCCTTCCCTGGAGGAGGCGCGGGCGTGTTTCCGGCGGGGCGGTCTGTGGAACACCTTCGTCATGGTCGCGCGCGCGGCGACGTTCCTGGAGGCGGGCCGCCGGACGCTCCCCGAGCTCCACGAGCGGCTGCGCCGGCTGCGCGCGTTCGCCGGGACCTCCGAGGAGGACGCGGCGCTCGAGCGCGCCTACGCGCTGTCCGCGCCCGCGAACTTTTCCCAGGACGTCCTCGCGGCCGACTCGTCACGCCTCGCGGTCTCGGAGCTGCCGCCCCTCCACTGGAGCGACTGGGGAACGCCCGAGCGCGTGATCTCGACGCTGCGGCGCGAAGGCCTCGAGCCGCAGTGGCTCGGGGAGTTGGCGCCCACGGGCTGATGAGCGCCCCCTCACCCCTACGCCCCTCTCCCGGAGGGAGAGGGGATCTGTTCTTGTATGGCCTCGTACAATCGCTCCACCTCCGCGGGCTGGCACAGCGCCGTGCCCGGGCTCATGACCGAGGCGGAGGCCGCGGCGACGCCGTAGCGCGCGACCTCCGCGTGCCCGGCGCCGGCGAGGAGCCGGTGCACCATGCCGGCGACCATGCTGTCACCGGCGCCCACGCCGCTCGCAAACGGAACCGCCGGAGCGGCGATGCGGCCGCCTCCGTCCCGCGTCATCCAGAGCGCGCCGCGGGATCCGAGCGACAGCACGAGCAGCTCGCACGTCCCCGCGCGCACGAGTTCGCGCGCGAGGCCGTCGAGGCGCGCCTCGTCGACGCCCGAGACTCCTGCGACCCGCTCGAACTCGGAGAGACTCGGCTTCCAGAGGAAGACGCCGGCCTCGAGCGCCAGCCGGAGAGCGTCGCCGGACGCGTCGAGGAGGAGTCGCGAGCCCGCGTCGCGCGCGAGACGCGCCACCCGAGCGTAGAAGTCGGGTGAAACGCCGGGGGGCAGACTCCCCGAGGCCACGAGATAGGCGAGCGCGGGGCGGGCATCGCGGCGAGAGGACGCCGCGTCGGCGTTCGGGCCGAGCGGAGCGAGGGCCGACCGCCGAAGGAACGACGCGACCTCGGCCAGGCAGCGCGCGACGTCGTCCTCCGTCAGCTCCGGTCCCTCGAAGCAGAACCGGTACTGGCGCCCGCTCGCCCGCTCGAGCACGTTGAAGTTCTCGCGCGTCCACGCCGCGATCGGCACGGGGCGGTGGGTCACGCCCTCGGCGTCGAGCAGACGCCCGAGGAGCGCGCCGGCCGGCCCGCCGCTCGGGTAGATCGCCGGCGCCTCGCGCCCGAAGCGGCGCAGCACGCGCGAGACGTTCACGCCGCCGCCGCCCGGCTCGTAGTGCGTTTGCGTGCATCGGAGCTTGCGCTCGGACAGCACGTGCTCGACGCTCGTCGACTCGTCGAGAGAGGGATTGAGCGTCAGCGTGACGACGTCGGGCACGCGCCGATGCTACCCCTCCGCGGCGGGAGAACTCCGGGAAAGACGGCCGTGTTACAAGAGACGGCGCGATGACGCCCGAGATGCCCGACGCCCGCGCGGAGCGGACGCCGCCGGACGAGTACCCGGCCCACGAGGCGTCCGACGTCGTCCTCCGCTCGGGCTCGACGCTGCGCCTCCGGCCCGTGCGGGCCGAGGACGCGCCCGCGCTCTTCGAGTTCCAGAAGCGCCTGCCTTCCGACAGCGTCTACTTCCGCTTCTTCGACGCCGCCGGCGCGTCGCCCGCCTCCGCGCAGGCCGCGGTCGAGGCCGACTACCGCGACCGCTTCGGCTACGTGGGGGACGCCGCCGGCCGGATCGTCGCCGCCGCGCACTACCGCCGCACCGCCGCCGACCCGACGGTCGCCGACGTCACGTTCGCCGTCGAGCCGGCGCTGCAGGGGCAGGGCGTCGGGACGCGGCTCCTCGAGCGGCTCGCCGAGATCGCGCGGGGGCGCGGCATCGCGACCTTCGAGGCGCTCGCGCCCGGGCCGAACCCGCGGATGCTCGACGTCTTCGTCAACTGCGGGTTCCCGATGGAGCGCCGCGCCCGGCCGGACGGCGACCGGATCGTGGTCGCGCTCGCGCCGACGCCGCAGTTCGAGGCCCTCGCCGCCGACCGCTCCGAGCGCGCCGCGGCCGCGTCCATGGCCCGCCTCTTCGAGCCGCGCTCGGTCGCGATCATCGGCGCGAGCCGCGAGCGCGGCAAGATCGGCGCGGAGATCCTCCACAACGTCGTGTCCGCCGGGTTCCGCGGCGCGATCTACCCGATCAACCCGTCCGCCTCCGAGATCGAGGGCGTCCGCTGCTTCCCCCGCCTCCTCGACGTGCCCGATTCCGTGGACCTCGCGATCGTGTCCGTGCCGGCGGCCCTCGTGCCCGCCGCGATCGACGACTGCGTCGCGAAAGGCGTCAAGGGCGTCGTGGTGATCACCGCCGGGTTCAGCGAGACGGGCGCCGAGGGCCGCCGCCGCGAGGCGGCGCTGCTCGACCGCATCCGCGACGCGGGGATCCGGATGGTCGGACCCAACTGCATGGGGCTCGTGAACACGAACCCCGCGGTGCGCCTGAACGCCACCTTCGCGCCGATCTATCCGCCCGAGGGCCGCGTCGGCCTCTCGTCCCAGAGCGGCGCGCTCGGCCTCGCCCTGCTCGACTACGCCGCCCGCCTGAACCTCGGCATCTCCACGTTCGTCTCGGTCGGCAACAAGGCGGACGTCTCGTCGAACGACCTCGTGCAGTACTGGGCGGAAGACCCCCGGACCGACGTCATCCTGCTCTACCTCGAGAGCTTCGGCAGCCCCGGCGTCTTCGCCCGCATCGCGCGGCGCGTCGCCCGCCGCAAGCCGATCGTCGCCGTCAAGGCCGGCCGCTCGAGCGCCGGCGCGCGGGCGGCCTCGTCCCACACGGGCGCGCTCGCCGAGAGCGACGCGGTCGTCGACGCGCTCTTCCGTCAGGCCGGAGTGATCCGCACCGGAACGCTCGAGGAGCTCTTCGACGTGGCGGCGCTGCTCGCGCACCAGCCCGTGCCGCGCGGGAAGCGCGTCGCCATCGTGACCAACGCCGGCGGCCCCGGCATTCTCGCCGCGGACGCGTGCGAAGCCCAGGGCCTCGAGCTGCCGGCGCTCGCGAGCGAGACCGCCGCGGCCCTGCGGGAGTTCCTCCCGGCCGCCGCGAGCGTCGCGAATCCCGTCGACATGCTCGCCTCCGCGCCGCCGGAGCACTACGCCCGGACGCTCGAGCGCGTCCTCGCGGATCCGAACGTCGACAGCGTCCTCGTCATCTTCATCCCGCCGATCGCGACCGATACGGACGCCGTCGCCCGCGCGATCGGACAGGGAACCCGCGCCGCGGGCGAGAAGCCCGTGCTCGCGATCTTCATGAGCGCGCGGGGCGCTCCCGAGATCCTCAAGCCGATCCCGAGCTACGCCTTTCCGGAGCCCGCGGCGATCGCGCTCGCACGCGCGGTCCGATACGGCGCCTGGCGCGACCGGCCGCCGGGCGCCGTGCCGGAGCTTCCGGACGTGCGCCGCGGGGAGGCCGAGGCGGTCGTGGCCGCGGCGCTGGCCCGCGGGGGCGGTTGGCTCGACGCCGCGGAGTGCGACCGGCTGCTCGCCGCGTTCGGCATTCCCACGGCTCCCCTGCGCCTCGCCGCCACGCCGGCGGCCGCGGCGGCGGCGGCCGAGGAGCTCGGGCTGCCGGCCGTGCTCAAGGCCGTCGGTCCCGCGATCGTGCACAAGACGGGGGTCGGCGGCGTGCGCGTGGGCCTCGAGACCGCCGCGGCCGTGCGCGCCGCGGCCGAACAGATGGCCTCCCGGATCGAGGGGCTCACGGGCTTCCTCGTCCAGCCCCAGGTCTCCGGCGGCGTCGAGGTGATCGTCGGCGTGGTGCGAGACCCGACGTTCGGTCCGCTCGTCGTGTACGGCAGCGGGGGCACGCTCGTCGAGCTCCTCGCCGACGCCGCGTTCCGGCTCCATCCGCTGACCGACGCCGACGCGGCCGCGATGCTCGACGAGGTCCGCGGGACCGCGCTCCTGCGAGGCTACCGCGGCGCGCCGCGGGCGGACGAGGCCGCGCTGCGGGACATCCTGCTGCGGGTCTCGGCGCTCGTCGAAACGTGTCCGGAGGTCCGCGAGATGGACCTGAACCCGGTGAAGGTCCTGGCGAAGGGTGCGCGGGTGCTGGACGCCCGCGTGCGGGTCGAGCGGCGCGCCGCCCCCGCCCGCTCCCGCCGGATCGTCTACTGAACGCCGGTCACGGATTCGTCACTCGAATCTAAAAATCGAATTTTGATGCGACTGCATCACGCTGTCCGCGCCGACGGACTGCTAAATCCTCCGACATGTCTTCCACGATGGCCGTCGCTCCCAGGTCGCAGAAGGCACCGGCTCCGCGCCCCGGCTCCCGCAAGTGGAGGGTCCTCGTCGCCACCGACGGATCGCGGGGCGGCAACGCCGCGCTACGGTTCGCCGCCGATCTCGCGGCCAAGCCCGGCACGTCGCTCACGGTGATCACGGTCGCTCCGGAGCGGGGCCAAGGCGAGACGCAGGAGCCCCGTCGCCGTGCCGAGAAGTCGCTGGCCACGGCCGCGCGCGAGCTCGGCCGCGTCGGCGTCACGGCCGAGCTCCGCGTCGTGGGCGCGCGGCCTCAGGAGTCGATCCCCGAGGCAATCCGGAGGGAATCCGACCGAATGCGCGCCGACCTCGTCGTCATCGGGAGCGAGGGCCGGGACACGCTGAGCGAATGGGTGGTCGGGGGCGTCGCGCTGCGGCTGATCTACCTCGCGACCCGCCCCGTCACCGTGGTGCGTCCTCCGAGGCGCCGGCGCGCGTGATGACGGCCGGCGGTACCGGCTCGAAGACGACCCTGTTCACTCGACACGAGGCGATCGAGGTCCTGAGGCGGGGACTCGAGCCTCTCTGCGATTCCGAGCACTCCACCTGTCACGTCGCCGCAGAGCGCGGGATCTTCTGCCGCGGCTTCCGGCGCTTCGACGATCACGAGTTCCACCGCCGGTGGAGGCCCGTGCTCGGCGAGAGCACCCACCTCAACCGCCGGCAGATCGAGCGACTCGCCGACGTCTGGGAGCTCTGCGAGCAGGTGAGACAACACGTCCGCGTCACGTGCGACGCGCGCGCCGCGTCTCCCGGCCCGTGTCGAGGCTGGTTCGAATTTTCGAACGAAACGCTCGCCCGCTTCTGCTCCGAGTTTCTGGGCGGCGAAGTGATCGTGACGGAAGGAGTCGATGCGGCTCCCCCCCGCCCTCGTCTTCGAACGTCGAGATCGTCGGGGACTTGATCCGAGGGCAGCACGGAGCATATGGTTCAATCAGATCATCCAGGTCATTACGCCTTCTCCAGGAGGTCCGCCATGAAGTCCTTGCGCGGCAGTCTCGTGATGGCGATGACGGCGGGAGCGCTGCTCATCCTTCCGATGTCGAACACGCGCGTCACGCGCGTCGTGTCGCGCGCCGCGGGCTCGCAGGAGACGGACCCGAAGCAGATCTACGGCCCACAGCAGAAGGAGTTCTGGCTCTCGGCCGACGAGTTCGGCTACATCCGCCCCGGGCTCAACATCACCGTCAACAGCGTTTCGATCGGCGCCGACGGCAAGGCCGTCGTCGACCTCAATTACACCGACGACCTCGGCCAGCCGCTCGACCGACAGGGCGCGATCACGGCCGGCGCCATCTCGACGAGCTTCATCCTGGCCTGGTGGGACCCGAACGGGCGCCAGTACACGGCCTACACCACCCGGAAGCAGACGAGCCCGATCACCGGAGTCACCGCGACGCAGGCCGGCACCGACAGCGGCGGGCATTTCACCGACATCGACCTCGGCCATGCGACCTACAAGTTCGGCACGGCGGTGCCGGCGGGCTACGACACGACCGCGACGACGACCCTCGGCATCTACGCGACACGCGACCTGATCACGCCGGGGATCTCGGACAAGAACTACTACGCCAACGTCGAACAGGACTTCGTCCCGAACGGCGCGTCCGTCTCCCAGGTCTGGGACATGATCGACACCAACTCCTGCAACAAGTGCCACGACCCGCTGTCCGCGCACGGCGGCGCGCGCCGCGACGTGAAGCTCTGCGTGCTCTGTCACCAGCCGCAGACGATCGACCCCGACACCGGCAACACGGTCGACTTCAAGGTGATGATCCACAAGATCCACATGGGCGAGAACCTGCCCAGCGTGCAGGCTGGAACGCCGTACCAGATCATCGGCTTCCAGCAGTCGGTCAACGACTACTCGACCGTCGTCTTCCCGCAGGACATCCGCAACTGCGACACCTGCCACGGCGCCGCGAACGCGAGCACCCCGCCGCCCACCCAGAGCGCCAACTGGTACACGTACCCGAACCGCGCCGCCTGCCAGTCGTGCCACGACGACGCCAACTTCGCGACCGGCGCCAACCATCCGGGCGGCGTCCAGGTCGACGACTCCGCGTGCGCGACCTGCCACCAGCCGCAGGGCACCCTCGAGTGGGACCCCTCGGTCATGGGCGCGCACACGGTGCCGTACAAGTCGACCCAACTGAAGGGGCTCAACGCCCAGATCGTCTCGGTTTCGAATGCGACGCCCGGGCAGACGCCGACGGTGGCGTTCCAGCTCACCCAGAACGACGGCAGCGTCGTCCTTCCCGCGTCCCTCGGCTCCAACCTGAACCTGCTGATGGGCGGCCCGACCGCCGATTACGCGATCAACCCGTTCCGCGAGAACGCGAGCGCCGCGACGGCGGGCGTCGGCGGCGCCTTCAATTACACGTTCACCCATCCGATTCCCTCCAATGCGACGGGCACATGGACCTTCTCGATCGAGGCGCGCCGGACCGTGAATCTGGACCCGGCCCCGTCGGACAGCAGCACCTTCACCGAGGCCGCCTTCAATCCGATCTTCGACGTGTCGGTCGACGGGTCCGCCGTCGCTTCCCGGCGGGTCGTCGTGCAGCTCGCGAACTGCAACGTCTGCCACGGCCGACTCGCCCTGCACGGCGGGCAGCGTCTCAACACGCAGGAGTGCGTGATCTGCCACAACCCCAACGCGAGCGACGTCGCTCGCCGTCCCGCCGACCAGGGTTCGCCCGAGTCGATCGACTTCAAGCGGATGATCCACCGGATCCACACGGGCGAGAACCTCGTCCAGAACTACACGATCTACGGATTCGGCAATCCGCCCAGCGTGAACACGTTCAATGACGTGCGCTTCCCGGGCGACCGGCGAGACTGCCAGAAGTGCCACACGACGGACGCGAACGGCGTCGGCACGGAGCAGGTATCCGAGACGCCGCCTCCGGGGCTCCTCGCCACGCAGACGCTGCGCGACTGGTACACGCCGATGCAGCACTACGCCGCGGCGTGCCTCGGCTGCCACGACTCGCAGGCGGCGGCGGCCCATGCCGTGACGATGACGGCGACGTTCCCGGGGACCGGCACGCTCGCCGAGGCCTGCGCGACGTGCCACGGGCCGGACGGGGCGTTCTCGGTCGACCAGGTGCACGCGCGGTAGGAGTGGTCTCCTCCGAGGACTCGAAGGGATGAGGTGTCGATGAAGCACCGGCTCGCTGCTCCGCCCGTGCTGGCCCTGGTCGCGGGACTCGTCGCGGCCGCGGCCGCCCTCCGGGCGCAGACGGCGGCACCGACTCCCGGTCCGACGCCGGCGCACGCGGCGGCGGCGGCCGAGGCGCCGAAATGCGGCGACTGCCACACCGACCTCGTCAAGGCATTCGCCGCGAATCCCCACACCCGCGCCTTCCTCGGCAAGGGCACCGTCGATCCGAACGACGCCTGCGGGAACTGCCACGGCGACGGGACCAAGCACATGGAGGCCGGCGGCGACGCGAGCCTCATCCACGCGTTCAAGGGCCTCTCCGGCTCGGAGGATTGCCTCTCCTGCCACCAGAACACTCCCGGCCCCCACGACTCGTTCCAGAACGGACCCCACGCGAACAGCGCCGCCGTGAACTGCCTGACGTGCCACTCGATACACAACGCCGCGCCGAAGAGCGAGCACCTCGTCGCGAAGCCTCCCGTCGAGCTGTGCGGCTCCTGCCACCGCAACGAGGCTGCTTCGTTCCGCGCGAAACCGTACGTGCACCGCCTCGACCGCGGCGGCATGAGCTGCGTCGACTGCCACGCGCCCCACGCGCGCCGCGGCGAGCCCGTGAAGATGACCGTCCAGGGCGAGCTGCCCTGCCTCGACTGCCACGCGGAGAAGCGCGGGCCGTTCGTGTTCCAGCACGTGGTCGGCTCCGGGGGCACCTGTCTCTCGTGCCACGAGTCGCACGGCTCGAACAACCCGAACATGCTCCAGTGGGCGCAGGTCTCGCAGCTGTGCCTCTCGTGCCACTCGCAGACTCCGCCGCCCAAGACCTACGGCTCGCAGCCGCCGTCCTTCCACGACGTGCGGTCGCCGCGCTACCGCAACTGCACGACGTGCCACGTCGCCGTCCACGGCTCGAACGTGTCGCCGCAGCTGCTGAAGTGAGCGTTACGCCATGAGACCCGTCCTTCGACGCGCCCTCGCCTCCGTCGCCTTCGTCGCGTCGGCCGGCGCCGCTCGCCTGTCGGCGCAGGCGATCCCGGTGGACGTCCAGCTCGGCTACCGGTTCGTGGACGTCAGCGGCAACGACCAGATGTACCGGACGCAGATCAACGACCGGCCCGGCGTGCTGTTGCGCTCGCTCGACTACACGTCGCTCGGGCCCGTCGGCTTCCTCGACACGCTGCACGTCGACGCGACCGACGTCGGCGCGGGACCCGCCGGGCAGCTCCGATTCCTCGCCGCGAAGACCGGCGTGTTCCGCCTGACCTTCACGTGGCGGGAGACGGATCTGTACAGCGCGCTTCCCGCCTTCGCGAATCCCTTCATCGAAGACGGGATCGTCCCGGGCCAGCAGACCTGGAACCGCATCCGGAACATCTACGACGCCGAGCTCGAGCTTCTCCCCGGCAAGATGATCACGCCGATCCTCGGCTACACGCGCAACACCTACGACGGTCCGGGCTCGACGACGTACCACCTGGGTCAGAACGAGTTCCAGCTCGACGACCAGGTCCACTCGGTCGACTCGCTCTACCGCATCGGCCTCGCCTTCCACGACGGCCCCGTGAGCGCGGGGTTCACGCAGGGCTGGCGCGAGTACAGCTGGCAGGACGTGTCGGTCCTGCGGCCGGGCGCGGGCTCCGGCAACAACACCGCGCCGGTCGTCGGCCAGGCCGTGACCGCCGACAGCATCGCGACCACCCAGAAGAGCGAGATCGACACGCCGGTCTCCAACGCATGGATCACGGCGAACCTCTTCGGGCGCGTGAAGCTCACCGGCACCTACATCAAGGCCGACGGCACGAACGACACCGGATTCTCCGAGGCGGACGCGGGAAGATTCGTGTCGTTCGAGCTCGCGCGCATCTTCGCCGGCCTGAACGAGACTGTCGACTCGCGCGCCCACACGGACTTCTGGCGCGCCTCCGCGCGCGCCGAGATCACGCTGCTCCAGAACGTGTCGCTCGCCGGCGGCTGGGCCGAGAACAGCCGCGTGCTCGACGGCCAGGCCCTGATCTCGTCGCTGTTCCTCGACACCGTCACGTACGCCGGCCAGAGCGCGGGCGACCTTCTGCGGGAGATCAACGCCCGGACTTCGGTGGACGACATGAGCCGGACCTACGACGCGAACGTCACGGCACGGCAGCTCGGTCCCATCGCGGTCAATGCCGGCTGGACGCAGGTCCAGCAGAACGTCACCGCGACCCCCGACGCCTCCGAGATCGTGATCCCCGGAGGCCAGGGAGGCCGGTACGAGCGGCGCGTCAACACGTTCGGCGGCGGCGCCACGTTCTCGCAGTGGGGACTCACCGTCACGGCCGACTACCACCACGACGACGCCGACCAGCCAATCTTCCGCACGGACTTCATGGACCGGGACCGGCTCTCGGCACGCGCGACCTACAAGATCGCGGATTTCCTCGACGTGGGCGCCTCCTTCCGGGACACGAAGGCCTCCGACGACGTCGTCACGATCGGCTACGACACGCAGGTGCGGGAGTTCCAGGCAGAGTTCGACCTGACCATCCTCAAGGACATGCTGACGCTCCACGGCGCGGGCGGCGAGTTCCTGACGAACCGTCAAATCCTCATTCGGGAACCGCAGGACTTCACGGTCGTGCCGACCGACCAGAAGGAGCTCGGCCACAACTGGGAGGGGGGCGTGCGCTTCACGTGGAACGCGCTCTCGCTCGACGCCGGCTATCTATGGATGAACAACAACGGCTCGATCCCGTTCACCGTACAGCGCATCCGGGCGATGGCCGAGTACTTCTTCACGAAGAACTGGGGCGCCGACTTCGAGTGGCTCCAGGACAAGTACGTCGAGCGCGTCGCGTTCGACCAGGCCGGACCGCTCGCGAACTACAACGGCAACCGGTACTACGTCGGACTGCACTGGCGGCCCTGAAGACAGCTCAGTTTTTCGTTCGCGGATCTTCCGCGGCAAAAGGAGGAGTGGGAATGAGGAAGAACGGGACCCGGTTCGCGGCGGCGGCGGCTCTTCTCGTGGTGTGCGGCTGGCTGGCCTTCTCGGCGACGTCGACGGCGGACATGGAGATCCAGAAGCAGGCGAAGGCCGCCGGCGTCGACGCCAAGAACTGCCAGTACTGCCACACGGTGGCCATGCCGAAGAAGGAAAACGCTGCGAAGGAGCTGAACGACTGCGGCAAGTGGCTGGTGGACCAGAAAGCCGCGAAGAAGGCCGACAAGGTCGACGGCGCCTGGGCGAAGGACTGCCCCAAGAAATAGCGCTTTCCTCATCGACCCGGCAATGGAGAGGCGGACGCGCGTCCGCCTCTTTTTTTTGCCGCCCGCACGGGCGTCCGCCTCCTCCTGATGCAGTCGCACCATTCGCGTCCCCGGGCGCTTCCTTATCGTCTCGGGTAGCGTCGCCGATCGTCGGCGGCCTGGAGGAAAGGCCAATGAGAAAGAAAGGGATCGTGATCACGGTGGCTCTTCTCGTCATCTGCGGCTGGCTCGGCTTCACGGCAACGTCCACGGCGAGCATGGAGATCCAGAAGCAGGCCAAGGCGGCCGGAGTCGATGCGAAGTGTCAGACCTGCCACACGGTGGCCATGCCGAAGAAGGGCAGCGGCGCCGACGAGCTCAACGACTGCGGCAAGTGGCTCGTCTCCCAGAAGGAAGCCAAGAAGGCCAAGGAAGTCGACGGCGCCTGGGCCAAGGACTGCCCGAAGAAGTAACTCGTCCGACGTCGCGAAAACGAGGGCGGGACCGAGGTCCCGCCCTTTCTCTTTCCGGCCCGGCCGCGTCGCACCGGGGCGCCTGATGCAATCGCACTACTCCCCTCCCCGCAATCCGGCTATCCTTGCCTCCACGGCGTCGCGCATTCCCGACGTCGAGGAGGAAAACGGATGAGGAAGAAGGGGATCGTGGTCACGGTGGGGCTTCTCGTCGTCTGCGGATGGCTCGCCTTCAGCGCGACCTCCACCGCGAACATGGACATCCAGAAGCAGGCGAAGGCCGCCGGGGTCGACGCCAAGAATTGCCAGTTCTGCCACACGGTGGCGCTGCCGAAGAAGGGCGAGGGCCAGAACGAGTTGAACGACCGCGGGAAGTGGCTCCAGGCGCAGAAGGCCGTCAAGAAGGTCGACAAGGTCGACGGCGCGTGGGCGAAGGACTACCCGGGCAAGTAACACTCGATCGAGGCAGTCTCCGGGCGGGCGCGAGCCCGCCCTTTTCTTTTTGCTCCCGGTTTCCGGCGCAGATTCCGGAACGGTGATGCATCCAAATCATTGACTCTCAGGGTGATGCAGACGAATCAGGCCCGCCCCGTCCGCTCTTTCTATCCTCGAACTCGTGAACGCCATCCATGTCACGAGGGACTACCCCGGAGCAAAGAAGTAATACCGCCGCTGGGGTCCCCGCCCGCCGACCCCGGCGGTGATCCCGAGCGGCAGAACGACCGAGGTCTTCCGTGCGCCTCCCGAAACTGCTCTCCGCCGCCATTCTGACCGCCGCCGCCGCCCGCCTGTCCGCCGCCCCGCCCGCCCCGAAGCCCCCGACCAATCAGGACTGCCAGACCTGTCACGGGGACGCGGGCGCCAAGCGCGCCAACGGGCGGCCCATCTTCGTCTCGGACAAGGCGTTCGCCGGGTCGGTCCACGGAGCGGCCGGCGTCGGGTGCGTCGACTGCCACGCGGACCTCGCGACGACGACGGACTTCCCGCACAAGGAACGGTTGAAGCCGGTCGCCTGCGTCTCCTGCCACGACGCCGTCGGCGACGCGCATCCGTTCCACCCCGGAATCGGCCTCGCGGCCGCCGGCAAGGGAACGGCCGAAACCTCCTGCGCCTCCTGCCACGGCGCGCACGAAATCGGCCCGGTCAAGAAGGCCTCGTTCCGCTTCGTGCCCCCCGGAGACGTCGCCGCCTGCGGCAAGTGCCACGACGGCGTCGCGGCCCACTATGCCGCGTCCGAGCACGGCAGGGTCCCGAATTCGATCGAGCGGCCGACGCCCACCTGCCTGAGCTGTCATCGCCAGGGAGTCACGGAAGGGGCGATGGCCGACGCCGCCGCGCTGAAGAAGGCGCAAGCGCGGCTCTGCCTCGGCTGCCACGTCAAGAACGCGTCCGTCCGGAGGGCGGAGACCCCGACGCGAAGCTTCATCGCCTCCTACGAGGAGAGCGTGCACGGGAAGGCCCTCGCCCGGGGCGACGCCCGCGCGCCGAACTGCGTCGACTGCCACGGCGCGCACGACGAGCGCTACGGATTCGACGCGGCCTCCCCCGTCAACAAGATGCGCGTGCAACAGGTCTGCGCGCGGTGCCACGAGAAGGAGGAGCGGCAGTTCCAGGGCAGCGTCCACGGGGTGGCGTTGCGTCGCGGCAACAAGGACGCTCCCGCGTGCACGGACTGCCACGGTGAGCATCGCATTCTCTCGCCGAAGGACCCGCTTTCCCCGGTCGCGGCCGCGAACGTCTCGAACCGCGTCTGCACGCCGTGCCATGCCTCGCTGCGCGTCACCGAGAAGTGGAACCTCCCGACCGACCGGTCGCAGACGTTCGCCGACAGCTACCACGGGCTCGCCTCCAAGGGGGGAGTCGTCCAGGTCGCCAACTGCGCGAGCTGCCACGGCACCCACGACATCCTGCCGTCCTCGAACCCGGCCTCGCGCATCGCGGCGGCCAACCTGGCCCAGACCTGCGGCGCGCAGGGCTGCCACCCGGGCGCGAACGCCCGCTTCGCCTCCGGCAAGGTCCACGTGGCCGCGACGATCCAGGGACAGCCGCTCCTCTTCTGGATCGGCACCATCTACATCGCCCTGATCGTCGTCGTGATCGGCGGCATGCTGCTGCACAACCTGCTCGACTTCGCCCGGAAGTCGAAGCGCCAGATGCAGATCCGCCGCGGCGAGATCCCCGAGCCCCCTGCCGGAACGGCCGTCTACGTCCGGATGACTCTGATCGAACGGATCCAGCACTGGGCCCTGATGACGAGCTTCATCCTGCTCGTCATCACGGGGTTCATGCTCCGCTACCCCGGTTCCTGGTGGGTCGTCGGCATCCGGAAGATCTCGATCAAGACCTTCGAGCTGCGCAGCATCATCCACCGGATCTCCGCCATGGTCATGGTGGCGGCGAGCCTCTACCACGTCGGCTACGTCGCCTTCACGAGTCGCGGGCGCCAGTTCCTGCGCGACATGTGGTGGCGATTCCGCGACCTGCGCGACCCGATCACCGCGGTGCGGTACAACCTCGGGCTGTCGGCCGAGCGCCCGAGGTTCGACCGCTTCAGCTACGTCGAGAAGGCCGAGTACTGGGCCCTCGTGTGGGGAACGGTCGTCATGGCCGCGACGGGCTTCGGCATGTGGTTCGACAACACGTTCATCGGTCTCATCACGAAACTCGGGTACGACGTCAGCCGCGCGATCCACTTCTACGAGGCGTGGCTCGCCTCGCTCGCGATCCTCGTCTGGCACATCTACTTCGTCATCTTCAACCCCGAGGTCTATCCGATGAACATGGCCTGGCTGAAGGGCACGCTCAGCGAGCGTGAGATGGAGGAGGAGCACCCGCTCGAGCTCGAGCGTCTGCTGCACGAGAAGAAGCCGGGCGGCGAGGCCCCGGAGACGGCGTGAGGCTTCGCCGCGCCGCCCTGCTGGGGGCGTCCTCTCTCGCCCTCGCGCTCGCGGTGTGGGCGCAGGACGCGGCGCCGAAACCGGCCGCGGAGGCGGCGGCACCCCGGAACGAGGACTGCGCCGCCTGTCATGAGGCCGGCCCGCAGACGGGCCGTCGAAAGGCGGGCGAGGCGCCCCCGTACAACGCCGCGGCCCTCAAGGCGTCCCCCCACTCCGGCCTCGACTGCACGTCCTGCCATGCCGACATCAAGGAGGTCCCCCACCCGGAGAAGCTCGGCGCGGTCGACTGCGGCGGCTGCCACTCGGAGGAGGCGAAGCAGTTCGCGGCGAGCGTCCACGGCCGCCGGGCCGCGGCCGGCGACCGCGAGGCGCCGGGGTGCAAGAGCTGCCACGGCACGCACGACATCACCCGCCCGAGCGCCACCGGTTCGCGGACGTCGACGATCGAGGTGCCGAGGCTGTGCGGCCGCTGCCATCAGGAGGGAACCTCGGTCAGCCTGACCCGGCAGATCCCCGAGACCAACATCCTCGGCAACTACATGGACTCGATCCACGGCGAGGGCCTCTACAAGAAGGGTCTGACCGTGACGGCCGTCTGCACGAGCTGCCACACGGCCCACTTCGTCCTCCCCCACACCGATCCCCGTTCCTCGATCGCCAAGGAAAACATCTCGAGGACGTGCACCCGCTGCCATGCGCAGATCGAGACCGTGCACCGGAAGGTCATCCGCGGCGAGCTCTGGGAGAAGTCCCCGCACGCGATCCCGGCCTGCGTGGACTGTCACTCTCCCCACAAGGTACGCAAGGTCTTTTACTCGCAGGGCATGGCCGATCAGGATTGCCTGCGCTGCCACGGCAAGTCGGACTTCCGGGCCGTGCGTGGTGCCGAGAATGTCTCCCTCTTCGCCGACAAGGAGCAGCTCTCGAAGTCGCGGCACGCCAGGATCGCCTGCATCCAGTGTCACACCGGCGGCGATCCGGCGGACGGCACTCGCCCGTGCAAGACGATGAGCGCGCGCGTCGACTGCTCCATCTGCCATGCCGAGACGGTCGAGCAGTACCGCGAGAGCAAGCACGGCCAGCTCTTCGCCCAGGGCAGCCCCGACGCGCCCGAATGCCACGACTGCCACAGCCCGCACGGCACTCTTTCGCACAACGACTCGAGCTCCCCCACGTTCTCGCGCAACGTGCCGGCTCTCTGCGGTCGGTGCCATCGCGCCGGTGAGAAGGCCGCGATCCGGTACAAGGGCGCGCAGCAGCACATCGTCGAGAACTACCTCGAGAGCATTCACGGCAAGGGGCTGATGCAGTCGGGCCTGACTGTCACCGCCAACTGCGCCGACTGCCACACGGCCCACCGCGAGCTGCCCGCCAGCGATCCGCGCTCCTCGGTCAACCCGGCCAACGTCGCGAAGACGTGCTCCAAGTGCCACCGGGGCATCTACGAGATGTATACGGCCAGCGTCCACTCGACTTTGGTGACGAAGACGGACAAGAAGCTGCCGGTCTGCAGCGACTGTCATTCGGCCCACAGCATCCAGCGGACGGACCTCTCGAATTTCCGGCTCCACATCATGGACCAGTGCGGGCACTGTCACGAGAAGATCGCCGAGACCTACTTCGACACGTTCCACGGCAAAGTCTCCAAGCTCGGCTACCTGACGACGGCGAAGTGCTACGACTGCCACGGCGCCCACGACATCCTGCCGGTGACCGATCCGCGGTCGCGCCTGTCCCACGCGAACATCGTGCAGACGTGCGCGAAGTGCCACGCCGGCTCGCACCGTCAGTTCGCGGGGTACCTGACCCACGCCACGCACCACGACCCGAAGCGCTATCCCTTCCTCTTCTACACGTTCTGGGGGATGACGACCCTTCTCGTCGGCACGCTGACGGTCGCCGGCGCCCACACCGCGCTCTGGCTGCGCCGGTCCTGGTCCGAGCGCCGGCCCGCTCACGCGGCCGCCGGAAACGGCGCGGTCTACGTCCGCCGCTTCACGACGTACCAGCGCAACCTCCATCTGACCGTGATCGGCAGCTTCCTCGGCCTCGCGCTGACGGGGATGCTGCTGAAGTTCTCCTACGCGCCCTGGGCGAAGGTCCTCTCGCACGCCTTCGGCGGCTTCGAGTCGGCCGGCGTCATCCATCGCCTCTGCGCGATCGCCACGTTCACGTACTTCGTCCTGCACCTGGTCGACGTCTACCGGCAACGTCGGGCGAGCGGCAAGTCGTGGCTCCGGTACGTCTTCGGCCGCGACAGCATGATGCTCAACGCCCGGGACTGGCGGGAGTTCCTCGGCTCCATCAAGTGGTTCCTCAAGAAGGGACCTCGGCCCGACTACGGGCGCTGGACCTACTGGGAGAAGTTCGACTACTTCGCCGTGTTCTGGGGAGTCGCGGTGATCGGCATGACGGGACTGATCCTGTGGTTCCCGACGGTGTTCACGCGCGTGCTTCCCGGCTGGGCCGTGAACGTCGCCACGACGATCCACAGCGACGAGGCGCTGCTCGCGGTCTGTTTCATCTTCAGCATCCACTTCTTCAACACGCACTTCCGTCCCGAGAAGTTCCCCATCGACACGGTCATCTTCACGACCGGCGTTCCGATCGACGAGCTGAAGAAGGATCGTCCGCGCGAGTACCGCGAGCTCGTCGAGAGCGGGAAGCTCGAGACGCTGATCATGCCGGCGCCCCTTCCCGCCGCCAGCCGGAAGTGGAAGAGATTCGGCTTCACGGCTCTGGGAATCGGGCTGCTGCTGATCGTCCTCATGCTCTATGCCTCGCTCTTCGTGTACCGATAGAATCCGTTAGACCACCCACCCGCCCACAGGAGGAGTGAGCCCATGACTCGATTCACGGAGAGACCGCGCGTTCGTCTCGCGATGTTCCTCGGGATGAATCCCATGACGATCACGGGGGCGATCCTGACGACGAGCTCCGCGATCACCCTCCTCGCCTTCTGGGCCTACCTGATCGCTCGCGGCGGCGCGATCCACCCGTACTACAGCATCCTCTTCTTCTTCCTGCTCCCGGGGATCTTCGTGCTGGGGCTGATCCTCATGCCCCTCGGCGCGATGCTGCGCCGCCGCAAGCTCAAGGCCGAGGGCGGGTTCCCCGCCGAGATTCCCCGGGTCGACTTCAAGAGCCCGATGCTGCGGCGGGCCCTGATCCTCTTCGTCCTGCTGTCCCTCGTGAACTTCGCGATCATGGGCACCGCTTCCTATCAGGCCGTCGAGTACATGGACTCGACCCAGTTCTGTGGCCAGACCTGCCACACGCCCATGCAGCCGGAGTACACGGCCTACACGAACTCGCCCCATTCGCGAGTCGCGTGCGTCGAGTGCCACATCGGCTCGGGGGCCCCGTGGTTCGTGAAGGCCAAGATCTCCGGCCTGCGGCAGCTCTATGCCGTGGCCTTCAAGACGTACAGCCGCCCCATCCCGTCCCCCGTCCACGATCTGCGGCCCGCCCGCGACACGTGCGAGCAGTGCCACTGGCCGCAGAAGTTCACCGGGGACAAGTTCCTCGTGCACACCAAGTACGCGGACGACGAGAAGAACACGCCGGCGACGAACGTCCTCCTCCTGAAGATCGGTGGCCGCACCTTCGACGGCCGGGTGGGGATCCACGGCCGCCACCTCGACACGACGGAGCGGATCGAGTACGCGGCGAGCGACGAGCGGCGCCAGGTCATCCCCCTCGTGACCTACACGGACGACGACGGCAAGAAGGTCGAGTACGTTTCCACCGACTCCAGGGCAACGCCGGCCGAGCTCGCCGCGTTTCCGCGCCGCAAGATGGACTGCATGGACTGCCACAACCGGCCGACCCACGCCTTCCAGATGCCCGACCGGGCCGTGGACGACGCGATCACCGCCGGCCGCATCACCCCGAAGCTCCCGTACATCAAGAAGGAAGCCGTCGCCGCCCTGAAGGTCGACTACCCGGACCGCGAGACTGCGTCGCAGAAGATCCCCGCCGCGATCGCCGAGTTCTACAAGGCGAAGTATCCCGCCGTGTACCAGACCGAGCGGGCCTCGGTCGAAACGGCCGCCGAACAGGTCAAGGCGATCTACCTGCGCAACGTCTTCCCGGACATGAAGGTGACGTGGGGAACGCACCCGAACAACATCGGGCACGAGGACTTCCTCGGCTGCTTCCGCTGCCACGACGGCAAACACAAGAGCACCGACGGAAAGATCATCAACGACGACTGCGGCGCCTGTCATCAGGTCCTCGCGATGGAGGAGCAGGACCCGAAGGTGCTCGCGGACCTGGGGCTGAAGCCGAAGGAGGGTTCGCGCGAGTTTCCGGGACGCTGAATCGGTTCCCCGCGCCGCGGAACCGGCCCCAATCCACCATCCCGCCGCAACAAAAAAGCCGGCCCTTTCGGGCCGGTTTCCGGCCACCTCGCGGCGGCCGTCCGCGGATCAGAGCGTCAGACGACCTTGACCTCGATCGCCTTCGGGCGCGGCTTCTCGGTCTTCGGGAGGTGCACCCGCAGAATGCCTTCCTTGAAGTCCGCGGCCACCTTCGCCTCGTCCGCGTCGGAGGGAACGGTGAAGGTCCGCAGGAACGTCCCGTAGGAACGCTCGACCCTGTGGAACTTCCGGTTCTTCTCCTCCTTCTCGTGCTTCCGCTCGCCCTGAAGGGTGAGGATGCCGTTCTCGACGGTCACCTTCACGTCCTCCCTCTTGATCTCGGGGAGCTCCGCCTTCACCAGGTACTCGGTCTCGGTCTCCTGGATGTCCACCGAGGGCGTCCAGTCGACGACCGTCAGCGGTTCCTTGCCGCCGTTCGGGCGCGTCCACGTCCCGAACAGCCGGTTCAGGCGATCGGACATCTCTTCCATCTCGCGGAAGATCGGGAAATTGAGGGACGTCGGTTCGTAACGAATGAGGTTCATACCCACCTCCTATTGAAGTCCGGATCTCACCCGGACGAGGCGAGCATGCTCCCGAACGGGGCGCGGGTCATGACCCAGCCGCATCAATTTGCGGCGAAAGCAACGCGCGCTTCGAGCGCTCGGAGAATCGTCCGCGCGCTCTCCTCGGGCGGCGCGGTGCCGGAGACGACGACGTCGGGCTTCTCCGGCGCCTCGTAGGCTTCGGTCGCGCCCGGAAGATGCGGCGCGTCTCCCCCGCGCGCCCGCGCGTAGAGGCCCTTGGGATCCCGCCGCTCGCAAATCTCGCGCGGCGTCGCAACGAGCGCCTCGAGGAAATCGCGGACCGCGTTTCTCAGACGCTCCCGGTGCGCGCGGCGCGGCGCGGTCGCATCGACGATCACGGGAACTCCCTGCCGCACGAGGAGCGCCGCGAGATCCGCGACCTCGGCGTAGAACCGGTCTCGCTCCGAAGGCTCGTACGTCGCGCCGGGCGTCAGGATCGCCCGGAGCGCATCCGACTCGAGGACGACCGCGCGGACGCCCCGTCTCCGGAGAGCGTCCGAGAGAGCGCGCGCCACCGTCGACTTCCCCGAGGCCGGCGGCCCGGTCAGCCAGACGGCCCAGGTCACGGCGCCGTCCGCGCGAGGTAGTTCGCGATGCGCGCCGGCTCGAACGCGGGCGCCTCGAGCACGGACAGCAGGAACCGGAAGAGGCCGCGCCGCACCGCCTCCGACTCCTTCGGATACCAGAGCGGGTTCGCGACGACGAGCGCGCGGAACGCGAAGTGCGGCGCGATCACGCGCGCCAGGTCGGCGTCGCCGGAACGGCCCGCGTAGCAGTCCCAGAACGCGTGGAAGAGCGCGGCGAACGGGCCCTCGAACGCCCCGCGCGTGCGCAGCGCGTAGAAGAGATAGTTGATCGCGAGCGCGGCCACGTCGTCCGCCGGGTCGCCGAGCGCGCCGCGGCTGCGGTCGAGCACGGTGAAGTCCGTGCCCGCGCGAAACAGGATGTTCCAGGGATGAAAGTCGCCGTGAATCGTCCGGAGCCGGTCCGAGCGGTCGCGCAGCCGGTACCGCCACCGGAGAGCGAGCCGCTCCACCTCCTCGAGCAGGCCGGCGTCCCAGAAGCCCCCGACCGACGCCGGATACGAATCGGCGACGCCCGCCAGGCACTCGCCCGAGCCGGTCAGCTCGCGCAGCCGCCGCCGGTACCAGGACGGGTGCGAGGCCGGCTTCGCGTGGATCGTCGCGAGATAGTCGGCCAGGGTCTCCGCGCGGTGAAAGTCGAGCGGCTCGGCCCTCTCCGCCGCCGCGACTCGCTCGAAGTCGTCGGCATACGGCGCGCCTCCCGCGAACTCGGTGAGCACGAAGAACTCGTGCGTGCCGACGAGGCCGACGGGGCCGTCCTCCCGGAAGGCCCCGACGTCGACCGCCGCGACGTGCCGCGGCAGGCCGGCGTACTCGTCGTAGGCGCGCAGGACGAGGGCCGCGCGGTCCGAGCGGTCCTCGTGGCCGAACGCGCCCGGGCGGACCGTCTCGAGCACGAGCGCGCGCGGTCCCGCGGGGGCCTTCCAGCGCACCGCATAGGGCACGCCGTATCCGCCCTCCTTGACGCCGGACCCGCCTCCGCCGAGCGGCTCGATCGAGGCCTCCCTCGCCTCGGGGCCGAAGCGCCCGGCGAGGTACGCGCGGAGGCCGGGGAAAGGCTCGGGACTCATGGCGCCTTTCTTTCGGAATCCGGACCCCTTCGCCGGGCCGGATCCCGATGCGGCGTTCCCTCGCCGCATCTTTCTTTCGGAATCCGGACCGCTTCGCGGGCCGGATCCCGATGCGGCGTTCCCTCGCCGCATTGCCGCTCCATCGTAGGCGCCCGCGTCGAGTCTTCGGGATGATGCGAATTCATTACGAGCCGGCCGGCCTCCGGGCTTAGGCTACGCCCAAGACTTCATGGAAACAGCGACTACGGAATACTCCCGCCGGCGCTGGCTGACGTTTCTCCTCGGCACGAGCCTGGGCGCGACCCTCGTCTCGTTCCTCTACCCGGTGCTCCGGTACCTCGTGCCGCCGGAGACGTCGGAGCCGTCGCTCTCGGAGGTCGAGCTCGACGTGAAGGCCTCCGACATCGCCCCGAACTCGGGACGCATCGTGCCGTTCTCCGGCAAGCCCGTCATCCTCTTCCGCACGGCGGCCGGCGAGCTCCGCGCCCTGACCGCGACGTGCACGCACCTCGCCTGCACGGTCCAGTATCGCGGGGACCGCAGCGACATCTGGTGCGCCTGCCACAACGGGGTCTACGACACGAACGGCACCAACATCTCGGGGCCGCCGCCCCGGCCGCTGACCCGGCTGGACGTGGCGGTGCGGGGAGAGAAGATTGTCATCCGCCGCGCCTGACCGCGGCCCGCTCGGCGCCGCGCTCGCCTGGGTCCAGGACCGGATCGGGTGGGAAGGCATCGCTCACCTCGCGGAGAAGAAGCAGGTCCCGATCCACCGCTACACGATCTACTACTACCTCGGCGGGATGGCGCTCTTCCTGTTCCTGGTCCAGGTCGCGACCGGCATCCTGCTGCTCCTCTACTACCGGCCGAGCGCCTCCGAGGCGTTCGAGAGCGTGCAATACATCATGGCCGAGGTGCCGTTCGGCTGGCTGATCCGGTCGATCCACTCCTGGGGCGCCAACATCTTCGTCGGCGTCATCGTCGCGCACATGCTCTCGGTCTTCTTCCTCAGGGCGTACCGGGCGCCCCGCGAGATGACCTGGATCACCGGCGCGCTTCTCCTCTTTCTCGCGCTCGGCTTCGGCTTCTCCGGCTACCTGCTTCCGTGGAACACGCTCGCCTTCTTCGCGACGAAGGTCGGCACCGACGTCCCCGCGCAGCTCCCGGGCCTCGGTCCGCTCCTCTCCCGCATCCTGCGCGGCGGCTCCGACGTCACCGGCGCGACGCTCTCCCGCTTCTACGGCATCCACGTCGCGATCCTGCCCGCGATCACGACCGTCCTCCTGGGAGCGCACGTCGTGCTCGTGCAGCAGAAGGGCATGAGCGTGCCCCTGTCGGTGGAGTCGAAGAAGTACCGGACGATGAAGTTCGTTCCGGACTTCCTCCTGCGCGACGCGGTGGGCTGGCTCGTCGCCGTCGGCCTCCTCGCCGCGCTCGCCGCGTTCTTCCCTTGGGAGCTCGGCGTGAAGGCCGACCCGTTCTCGCCCGCGCCGGCGGGGATCCGGCCCGAGTGGTACTTCCTCTCGATGTTCCAGGGGCTGAAGTACCTGCCCGCCGAGATCGCCGGCGTGCCCGGCGAGATGGTCGGCGTGCTGTTCTTCGGGCTCGTCGGGGCCGTTCTCGTGCTCGTCCCCCTGCTCGATCGCCGCGCCTCCCGCGGACTTCCGTCGCCGTGGTGGAACCGCCTCGCGGTCCTCGCGCTGATCGGCGCCCTCGTCCTCACCATCCTCGCCCTGCGCCCGCCGCCGGGAGCCGCGCCGTGAGGGGGGCCCTCGCCGCCGCCGCGATCCTCGCCGGCGCCGCCCTCGCGCTCGGCCAGAGCGCCCCGAAGCCGAAGCCGGGCGCCTCGGGCGCCGCCCCGCCGGCCGCCGCGCCGGCCGCCAGGATCGGCTGCGTCACCTGTCATCTCGCGCTCGACGACGCGCGCGTGAGCCCCCCGGCGAAGCTCTTCGCCGACGACATCCACGCGAAATCGGGCTTCACGTGCGCCAACTGCCACGGCGGCGACCCCACGACCGAGGACATGGACGCCGCGCACGACGCGAAGAAGGGCTTTCGCGGCAAGCCGAAGACGGCGGACGTCCCGGCGCTGTGCGGCAACTGCCACGCCGACGCGGCGCTGATCAAGAAGTACAACCCCTCGCAGCGCGTCGACCAGCTCTCCGAGTACAAGACCAGCGGCCACGGCAAGGCACTGGCGAAGGGCGACGCCACCGTCGCGACGTGCATCAGCTGCCACGGCGCACACGGCATCCTCCCGGTCAAGGACTCGCGCGCCCCGGTCTTCCCCACGCGGATCGCCCAGACCTGCAATCGCTGCCACGGCGACGCGAAGCTCATGGCGGATCACAAGCTCCCGTCGGACGTCTATGCGAAGTACGCAAAGAGCGTCCACTTCGAGGCGCTGACGAAGAAGGGCGACCTCTCGTCGCCGACGTGCAACTCCTGCCACGGCAACCACGGCGCGGCGCCGCCCCAGGTCGCCTCGGTCGCGAACGTCTGCGGCACCTGCCACACGATCTTCGCCGACCAGTTCAAGCAGAGCCCGCACGCGAAGGCCTTCGCCGACATGGGCCTTCCCGGCTGCGTGACTTGCCACGAGAACCACGAGATCGTGCACCCAACGGACGCATTCCTCTCCACCGGCAAGGACGGCAAGTGCAGCGCCTGCCACGACGCCGGGACGGAAGGGGCCCGCGCCGCGGCCGCGATGTACCGGGACATCACGGCGCTGAAGACCGCGACGGAGAAGGCCAGGGCCGCGCTCGAGCGCGAGGCCGAGGCGGGCATGCTGGTCGCCAAGCCCCAGTTCGAGCTCTCGAAGGCGGAGGAGGACCTCACGAAGGCGCGGGCCGACGTGCATCTGTTCCGTCCCTACGAGGTGCAACAGACGGTCGCGGGCGGTCTCACGATCGCGACGACCGCGAAGGCGCAGGCGGCGCAACTCGCGCGCGAGCGGGGCTTCCGACGCAAGGGGCTCGGTCTCTCCCTCGTCCTGATCGGCCTCTCGATCGCCGCCCTCGTCGCGAAAATCCGGACGCTCGGTCCCGGCGAGAAGCCCTAGCCTCGGCCCCGCGCGTCGAGCGCGCTCTCGTGCAGCGCCGGGAGGAAGCCGGCGCGGATCGCCCCGATGATCGACCTCGGCGTGATCACCCGCATCTTCGCCTGCGGCGACACCCGCAGCGCCGGCCCGTAGCCCTCGAAGCTCCACGGCCGCAGCCCGCCGTCGAGAACGAGGCACGGCCGGCCCTCGAGCTCGACCAGGACTCCCGACGGCAGCGCCGAGAGCCGCGCCGCGAAGCGCGGGGCCTCGGTCGCGCTCTCGTTCCGTTCGCCGTGAAGGATCCGATCCATCTCGTCCGCGCCCGGCCGATCGCCCCGACGGCCCACCCCCGCCGCCCATGCGGAACGAAACTCCTCGTACCGAGCTCGACGGCACTCGGCGCAGGGCCGGTGGCCCGCCGAGAGCGCGGTCGCCTCGTCCAGGAAGAAGAGCTCGCTGTAGCGCCGCGGCGAGAACATCTCGCGATGCCGGCCTCGGAACTCGAGCGCGCACGCGATCCAGCGCCGCGTCCGCCACGACGCAACGATCCGCCTCGAGGCGTCGTGCAGCACGCCCCGGTTTCCCATCAGCGTCCCCCGCGCGGCGACCGCGTGCAGTCGCCCGTCCGGATCGACGCGATTCCGGAGCGGCATCGCCTCGAGGATAGTCTTCCCGCGGAGGTTCCGGGACAGAGCCGCCGGCGGGCAGTCCCGCGGCCGCCGCACGCGGGGAGGACCTCGATCTACGCCACCGTCGGATAGGCGAGCGCTCCGGAACTCGTCCGGCGCACCGCTTCGGTCAGGCGCGCCGGTTCGACGGCCGCGCCCATGATGTGGAGCACCGACTCGCCGGATGCCAGGAGGTAGTCCGCGATGATCCGGCGGTGACAGCGCCACCACACCGCCTCGGCGCACATGACGGCGCTGCGCCGTTCGCGGCCGAGCTCGAGGAGCCGCGCGAGGCCGGCGCGAAACGTCTCGCCCATCGCGTGGTCGGCGTAGTTGTGGAAGCTCTCGTTGCGCCAGAACGCGTTGACGTCCGGCGGCACGTCGGGGTTCCGGCCGCGCAGGCCGCCGAGCGCCGCGAGGTGCTCGTAGCCGATCCCGAATGCGGCCAGCGACCCCGGCAGCGCATCGCGATCGTACTGAGGGTTTCTCCTCGAGCGCGGCACGGTGCGCACGTCGACCACCCGCGAGATGCCGGAACTCCGCAGCGCGTGCACGAACTCCTCGATCGGAAGCGTCGAGTGGCCGATCGTGAAGAAGGGCTCCGTCACGCGCGAGACGGACGGCGACGAGGAAGGCGCCGCAGCGCGCTCCCCTTGTGCAAGGCGACGTGGTCGGTCTTGTCGCTCGCAATCTCGTACTGCGGGTCGTCGGCGGTGGCGTGATGGACGTAGCCCTTGCGTTTCACGTCCTTCGTGTGCACGCGCACGATCCGACCGCTGACCCGGCCGGCCTCGGAGTTCCACTGCACGTGATCGCCCCTCCGGAAGGACCTCGCCATGGCGTCCGGAACGAGCAAGAATCGAGCCCTTCCGAGCGCCCCGATCGCTTGGTGGGACCGGGCGGAGTCGAACCGCCGACCTAGAGTTTAGGAAACTCTTGCTCTATCCAACTGAGCTACGGCCCCGCGAACGCGACCACGATTCTCGCCGAGCATAGCAGGGGCTCCGCGGCACCCTGATGGTGGCCCGGCGTGGACGAAGTCATGTCAGAGTGGAGACATGAACAAGAGTCCCACGAAAGGTTCGAATTTCGCCGAGCTCTTCGCGGCCCGGGTCGCGGAGCTGCCCGACTGGCGCGGCAAGACGCTCGCCCGGGTGCGGGCTCTAATCCGAAAGGCCGACCCCGGCGTCGTCGAGGAGTGGAAGTGGAACATCCCGGTGTGGTCCCACCAGGGACTGGTCTGCACCGGGGAGACGTACAAGAACGCGGTGAAGCTGACCTTTGCGAAGGGCGCGTCGCTGAAGGACCCGAAGCACCTCTTCAACTCCAGCCTCGAGGGCAATGTTCGGCGCGCCATCGACATCCACGAAGGCGAGAAGCTCGACGAGGCCGGGCTGAAGGCCCTCTTCCGCGAGGCCGTGGCCTTCAACGAGGTCTCGGCTCGCCGCTAGCTCACCCGGACTCGTCCTTCCGAATTTCATTCCCGCGATCACGGCGGAGCGGATTCGCCAACTCGATCGAACCGCTCGAGGCAAGAGAGTCTTTCCCGTTCTGGGGGAGCACCGGGACTTGATTCAAGCGGATCTCGGATCCGCGACGGAATCGTGTCCTGATCTCTCTCGATGGGAGCGCGGCCCCGCACGATCGCGAGCCGCATTTTTCCCATCAGGAGGTCACCATGAGAGGGTTCGTTCGCGACATCGAAGACCTGACGGAGCACAACGGCGATTTCCGGCGCGTTCTCTACACGGGCCGCAACCTTCAGCTCGTCCTGATGTCCATCAAGCCCGGCGAGGACATCGGCGAGGAGGTCCACCCGGATCGCGACCAGTTCTTCCGCGTCGAGACGGGCGTGGGCGAGGTCACGATCGACGGGAACCGCACGAAGGTCGAGGCGGACGTGGCCATCCTCGTCCCGGCCGGCGCGCGGCACAACGTGAAGAACACCGGCAAGGAGCCCCTGAAGCTCTACACGCTGTACGGGCCGCCCGAGCACAAGGACGGCACGGTGCACGCCACGAAGGCCGAGGCCCTCGCGGCGAAGGAGCACTTCGCCGGCAAGACCACGGAGTAAGGCTGCCTGGGGTCAGGTCTCTGAAAATGTGACCTTCGCGACGAAAGTCGCGCTTTCAGAGACCTGACCCCTTTTCGCGCACGGCGCCGAGACGCGTGCCGATCACGGCGTCGAGGCGGTCGAAGGAGACGGGCTTCTCGATGTAGTCGTCGAATCCGCTCGCGACGGCCCGGCCGATGTCCTCGGGGCGCGAGAGCCCGCTGATCGCCACGAGCGACATCTCCTCGCGCGGCACGAGGCTCCGGAGCCGGCGGGCGACCCCGTAGCCGTCGAGCCCCGGCAGGCCCAGGTCCACGAGCGCGACGCGGGGCCTCCGGGCGAGCGCGCGCTCGATCCCGGAAGGCCCGTCCCCGGCGAGCTCGACCGCGTACCCGGCGAGCTCCAGGAGCTTCCTCAGGCCCTCCCCGAGATCCGGATCGTCCTCGATGACCAGCACGTGCAGCGTGTCCCGCATCCCCTCTCCCTTCACTCTCGCCGGCCGGTTTCCGCAGACGCGCGCGACCGCCGCGAGGAGCTCCGCCGGCTCGAACGGCTTCGCCAGGTGCACCTGGAACCCCGCCGAGAGCGCGCGAATGCGGTCCTCCTCGCGCGCGTAAGCGGACACCGCGATCGCCGGCAGCGCCGAGAGCGGGCCTTCCCGCAGGCGGATCTTGCGCAGCAGCGAGTAGCCGTCCTCGCCCGGCATGCCGATGTCGCTGACGAGCACGTCCGGCGCCGCCGCCCCGAGCCGCTCGAGGGCCTCCGAGACCGCGCCGGCGACCTCCACCTCGCAGCCCGCGGAGCGAAGGATCTCCGCCATCAGTTCGCGGCTGTCCCACTGATCCTCCACGAGCAGCACCCGAAGGCCGCCGAGCGAAGGCACGGCGGCGGCGGCGGGCGTCGGGTACGCCTCCGGCTCGGGGCCCGGCGCGTGCTCGACGCCGAGCGCCACCGCGGGCAGGCGGATCAGGAACCGGGATCCGAGCCCCGGCCCGGCGCTCTCCGCCGAGATCGAGCCCCCGTGGAGCTCGGTGAGATGGCGGGCGATCGCGAGACCGATCCCCAGTCCGCCGTGCGCCCGCGTGACCGAGCTGTCCGCCTGCCGGAACCGGTCGAAGGCGTGCCGCAGGAAGTCCCGCGACATGCCCTGCCCGGTGTCCGTCACCTCGACCTCGTAGCCGGGTGCGTCGCTGCGGCGCAGCTCGATGACGACCCGGCCGTGCGCGGGCGTGAACTTGATCGAGTTGGAGATCAGGTTCCAGAAGATCTGCTGAAGTCGGTCCGGGTCCCCGACCATCTCGTCCTCGCCCGCGGCGACGGCGTTCTCGAACCGGAGCTCGATCTGCTTGCCGTCCGCGGCGGGACGCATGGAGTCCATCGCGGCCGCGACGACGCTCGAGAGCGAGCCCCGCCGGACGGAGAGGCGGAGCTTGCCCGTGATGATGCGGGAGACGTCGAGCAGGTCGTCGATCAGCTTCGCCTGCGACGCGACGTTGCGCTCGATCACCTCGAGCGCCTGCACCGTCCTCGGGGCGTCGAGGCGGCCGGTGCGAAGCAGACGCGTCCAGCCGACGATCGCGGCGAGCGGCGTGCGCAGCTCGTGCGAGAGCGTCGTGAGGAACTCGTCCTTCATCCGGTTCGCCTCGCGCGCCTCCGCGTTGACCGCATTCTCGATCGCGATCGAGCTCATCTGCGCGAGCTGGGTCAGGGCCGAGGCATCGTCCGGTCCGAAGTCGCCGTCGGCGCGGTCGAGCACGTGAAGCAGCCCGAAGGGTCGCCCGTCGCGGCCGGTCAGCGGTGCGGCGAGCCAGCCGTCGCGCCCGGGCCGGCCCTCGACGAGGAAGTCGTCCCAGCGCGACGGCTCGGGACCGCGAGGCCGCTGGGCGGGTCCCGACAGCACCGAGAGGAGCGAGACGAGCGCGGCGCCGTCGCGGAGGATCACCCGCTCCCCCGGCGCCGAGGCGTCGGGGTCGATCGAGACGGCGCGCCGGGCGTCGCTCCATTTCTCCTCCGGCGCCGCGACGGCGACGGCCTGCCGCGCCCCGAGGATCGTCCGGGCGAAGTCCGCGACCACCTGCAGCGTCTCGCCCGGCGACAGCGCGGAGTTGATGGCGAGCGACGCCTCGGTGAGCTGCTGGAGCCGGGACGCGCGGCGCTCGAGCGCCGACGCCTGGGCGCGGACCTGCGCCGACTTGCGATAGAGCTCGACGAACACCGACACCTTCGCCTTGAGCCCGTCGGGGTCGACGGGCGCCAGGATGTAGTCGACGGCTCCGAGCCGGTACCCCCGCTCGGCGTGGGTGTCGTCGGGATAGGACGTCACGAAGATGATCGGGGTGTGCTCGGAGGCCTTGCGCTGCCGGATCAGTGCCGCGGTCTCGAATCCGTCCATGGTCGGCATGTGGACGTCGAGGAGCACGACCGCGAACTCGTGCTGCAGCATCAGCCGCAGCGCCTCTCGGCCCGACGCCGCCGTGAGGACCTCCTGACCGAACTCGCCGAGGACCGCGCCGAGCGAGAGGAGTTTCGCCGGGTTGTCGTCGACCGCGAGGAGCTTGACCCTCTCTTCGTTCATCCCGTCGTTCTCAGCGGCAGAGCCAGGAGCGAAGGACGGACAGCATCTGGTCGGTGTCCACGGGTTTGGCGAGGTAGTCCCAGGCGCCCGCCTGGAGCGTCTTCTCGCGGTCCCCCTTCATCGCCTTCGCGGTGACCGCGATGATCGGCAGGTCCTTGAACTTGCCGGTCTTGCGGATCGCCTGCATGGTGTCGTGCCCGTCCATGCCCGGCATCATGATGTCCATCAGGACGATGTCGACCCCCGGCGTCGAGGCGAGCTTCTCGATCGCCTCCTGGCCCGTCTCGGCGGAGATGACCTCCATGCGCTGGCGCTCGAGGACGCTGGTCATTGCGAAGATGTTCCGGATGTCGTCGTCGACGATCAGCACCTTCTTGCCGGAGAGCACCCGGTCCGTCTCGTAGAGCCGCTCGATGCGCTCTCGGTACGCGGGCGAGACCACGGTGACCGGACGATGCATCGCGAGGAGCGCGTGGTCGAGCAGCCGGTCGAAGGATCGCGCGACGTGCACGGCGTGGCCTCCCCGGGCCAGCCGTTCCAGGCGCTCGGTCTCGGACTCGCCGAGCGCCCCGTCCTCGGGCTTCCACAGCGCCACAGCGATGCCCCGGGACCCGCACTGGCGCAGGATCTCGGCGCACGTCTCGAAGTCGCGGACCTCGCGGCGGCCGGGATCGAGGACGACCGCGTCGAAGGCGTGCCGGTCCAGGGCGCCGAGGGCCTCGGCCGGAGCCTCGAGGCTCGTGACCTTCACGCCGTCGCCGCCGAGGGCGTCCTGCACCAGGATCCGCGTCTCAGGGTCGGGGCTGACCAGGAGGATGTCGCGCTCCCTCCGGTCGAGCACCGAGCGGATCTCCCCGAACACCTCCTCCAGCGCCTCCCGCGTCTTGATCGGCTTCTGGAGGGCGCCGATCGCCCCCATCGGACGGGCGCGCTCCGTCTCCTCCTCCGTCGTGATCACGTAGACCGGGATGTGCCGCGTCGAGAGGTCGTTCTTGAGCCGCTCGAGGACCCGCCAGCCGTCGATGACCGGGAGCTGGATGTCGAGCGTGATGGCGTCCACGCGCGACTGGGACTGGACGAGCGCGAGGGCGTCGGCGCCCTTGGTCGCCACGATCGCCTTGAAGCCGTTCTCGTGGGCGAGGTCGATCAAGAAGCGCGCGAAGTTGTCGTCGTTCTCGACGATGAGGAGCACGCGGTCGTTCGACGTGATGAGCCCCCGATCGTCCGGCACCTCGTGCAGCTCGAGCGCGGGCACCGCCTGCGAGTGAGCGGCGTCCACGTCCGACATGACGGAGACGATCCGCGACGGCGTCTCGCTCGCGCCCCGCGACGCGACCGGTGCCGGCGCGTAGGTGTCCGGGATGAAGAGCGTGAACGTGCTGCCCTCCCCGGGAGCGCTCATCAGGCGGATCTCCCCGCCGAGAAGGCGCGCGATCTCGCGGCTGATGGCGAGACCGAGGCCGGTGCCGCCGTACTTCCGGCTCGTCGAACCGTCCGCCTGCTGGAACGCCTCGAAGATGATCGACTGCTTGTCGGACTGGATGCCGATGCCGGTGTCGGTGACGGAGATCGCGACGACCGACTCGGAGTCGTCGAGCGATCGGATCCCCGACGTCCAGCCGGCGGGCGCGGGCTCGATCCTGAGGGACACGCTTCCCCGCTCGGTGAACTTGAACGCGTTCGAGAGCAGGTTCTTGATGACCTGCTGCAGGCGCTTCGAATCGGTGACCAGGGCGCGCGGCAGCGACGAGGCGACGTCGATCCGGAAGTCGAGCTTGCGCGCCTCGGCGACGTGCCGGAACGTGCGCTCCACGTAGTCGATCAGGTCGACGAGGCGTAGCTCGCCGACGTCGACCACGACCGTGCCCGACTCGATCTTGGAGAGGTCCAGAATGTCGTTGATCAGCGCGAGCAGGTCCTTGCCCGAGGCGTGGATGGTCTTCGCAAACTCCGTCTGGCGCGAGGACAGGTTGCCGTCGGGATTGCGCGACAGCTGGTCGGAGAGGATCAGCAGGCTGTTGAGCGGCGTCCGTAGCTCGTGCGACATGTTCGCGAGGAACTCGGACTTGTACTTCGACGTCAGCGTCAGCTGGCGGGCCTTCTCCTCGAGCGCGAGGCGGGCCTGCTCGACCTCCTGGTTCTTCTTTTCGACCTCGGTGTTGCGATCGGCGAGCAGCCCCGCCTTCTCCTCGAGCTGCTGGTTGGTCTGCCGCAGCTCCTCCTGCTGCGACTGCAGCTCGCCCGCGAGCGACTGAGACTGCTTGAGGAGGTCCTCCGTTCGCGTGTTCGACTCGATGGTCTGGAGCACGATCCCGATCGACTCGGTGAGCTGCTCGAGCAGCGCCTCATGGGCCGGGCTGAACGTCTTGAACGCCGCGAGCTCGAGGACGCCCTTGACTTCGCCCTCGAACAGGATCGGCAGGACCATGATGGCCGACGGCGTGCCCCGGCCGAGACCCGACGAGATCGCGAGGTAGTCGGGCGGCACCACGTCGAGGTGGATCTTCTGCTTCTCGACGGCGCACTGGCCGACCAGCGACTCGCCGAGCTTGAGCGTCGGCGCCAGCGTGTTCGGCGCGCACGCGTAGCTCGCGAGGAGCTTCAGCTCGGGGATCTCGGGCGTCGCGTCGAGCGTGTAGAAGACGCCCTGCCGCGCGTTGACGACGGGCGCGAGCTCGGAGAGGATCAGCCGGGCGACCGCGAGGAGGTCGCGCTGGCCCTGGAGCATGCGCGAGAACTTCGCGAGGTTCGTCTTCAGCCAGTCGGTCTCCGTGTTCTTGAGCGTCGTGTCCTTGAGGTTGCGGATCATCTCGTTGATGTTGTCCTTCAGCGCCGCGACCTCTCCCTGGGCCTCGACCTTGATCGACCGGGTCAGGTCGCCCTTCGTGACGGCCGTGGCCACCTCCGCGATCGCGCGCACCTGCGTGGTCAGGTTCGCCGCGAGCTGATTGACGTTGTCCGTGAGGTCCTTCCAGGTGCCGGCGGCGCCCGGCACGCTGGCCTGGCCTCCCAGCTGCCCCTCGACGCCGACCTCGCGCGCGACCGTCGTGACCTGCGCGGCGAAGGTTCCGAGCGTCTCGCTCATGCTGTTGATCGTGTCCGCGAGGGCCGCGATCTCGCCCTTCGCCTCGAGGGTCAGCTTGCGGCGCAGGTCCCCGTTCGCCACCGCGGTGACGACCTGCGCGATGCCGCGCACCTGGGACGTCAAGTTGGACGCCATCGAGTTGACGTTATCGGTCAGGTCCTTCCACGTGCCCGACACGCCCGGCACGCCGGCCTGTCCGCCGAGCTTGCCCTCCGTGCCGACGTCGCGCGCCACGCGCGTGACCTCGGCGGCGAACGACGACAGCTGGTCGACCATGGTGTTGACGGTGTTCTTCAGCTCGAGGATCTCGCCCTTGACGTCGACCGTGATCTTCTTCGTCAGGTCGCCCTGCGCGACCGCCTTCGTGACGTCCGCGATGTTGCGCACCTGGGACGTCAGGTTGCCGGCCATGAAGTTGACGTTGTCGGTCAGGTCCTTCCACGTGCCGGCGACGCCGCGCACGTCCGCCTGGCCGCCGAGCTTGCCCTCCGTGCCGACCTCGCGCGCCACGCGCGTGACCTCCGACGCGAACGAGGAGAGCTGGTCGACCATCGTATTGATCGTGTTCTTCAGCTCGAGGATCTCGCCCTTGACGTCGACCGTGATCTTCTTCGAGAGGTCGCCCTTGGCGACGGCCGTCGTCACGTCCGCGATGTTGCGGACCTGCGACGTCAGGTTGCCGGCCATCGAGTTGACGCTGTCGGTCAGGTCCTTCCACGTGCCGGCCACGTCGCGCACGTCGGCCTGGCCGCCGAGCTTGCCCTCCGTGCCGACCTCGCGCGCCACGCGCGTGACCTCCGACGCGAACGACCGGAGCTGGTCGACCATGGTGTTGACCGTGTTCTTCAGCTCGAGGATCTCGCCCTTGACGTCGACCGTGATCTTCTTGCCGAGGTCGCCCTGCGCGACCGCCGTCGTGACGTCCGCGATGTTGCGGACCTGCGACGTCAGGTTGCCCGCCATGAAGTTGACGTTGTCCGTCAGGTCCTTCCACGTGCCGGCCACGCCGCGCACGTCCGCCTGGCCGCCGAGCTTGCCCTCCGTGCCGACCTCGCGCGCCACGCGCGTGACCTCCGACGCGAACGAGCGGAGCTGGTCGACCATCGTGTTGATCGTGTCCTTCAGCTCGAGGATCTCGCCGCGGACGTCGACGGTGATCTTCTTCGACAGGTCGCCCTGCGCGACCGCCTTCGTCACGTCCGCGATGTTGCGGACCTGGGACGTCAGGTTGCCGGCCATGAAGTTGACGCTGTCGGTCAGGTCCTTCCACGTGCCGGCCACGTCGCGCACGTCGGCCTGGCCGCCGAGCTTGCCCTCCGTGCCGACCTCGCGCGCCACGCGCGTGACCTCCGACGCGAACGACGACAGCTGGTCGACCATCGTGTTGATCGTGTTCTTCAGCTCGAGGATCTCGCCCTTGACGTCGACCGTGATCTTCTTCGCGAGGTCGCCCTTGGCGACGGCCGTCGTGACGTCCGCGATGTTGCGCACCTGGGAAGTCAGGTTGCCGGCCATCGAGTTGACGCTGTCGGTCAGGTCCTTCCACGTGCCCGAGACGCCCTCGACGCGCGCCTGGCCGCCGAGCTTGCCCTCCGTGCCGACCTCGCGCGCCACGCGCGTGACCTCCGACGCGAACGAGCGGAGCTGGTCGACCATCGTGTTGATCGTGGCCTTCAGCTCGAGGAACTCGCCCTTGACGTCGACCGTGATCTTCTTCGTCAGGTCGCCCTTGGCGACGGCCGTCGTGACGGCCGCGATGTTGCGCACCTGGCCCGTGAGGTTGCCGGCCATCAGGTTCACGTTCTCGGTGAGGTCCTTCCAGGTGCCCGCCACGCCCTTGACGCGCGCCTGGCCGCCGAGCTTGCCCTCGGTGCCGACCTCGCGCGCCACGCGCGTGACCTCCGAGGCGAAGGAGGAGAGCTGGTGGACCATCGTGTTGACCGTGCGCGCCGTGCGGAGGAACTCGCCCTGGAGCAGCCGGCCCTCGCTCTCGAGGTCCATCGTCTGCGACAGGTCGCCCTTCGCGACGGCGCCGATGACGCGCGACGTGTCGATCGTCGGGCGCACCAGATCGCCGATCAGGCTGTTGACCGAGCGCAGCGAGGCCGCCCAGGACCCCTGCACGTCGCCGAGGAAGGCGCGCTCGGAGATGCGCCCGTCCTTTCCGACCACGTGCGCGAGGCGCGACAGCTCGAGGCTCATCCGCTGGTTCAGCTCGACGACCTCGTTGAAGGCATCGGCGATGCGGCTGTCGACCCCCGGCGTGCCCGCCTCGAGGCGGACGGTGAAGTCGCCCTTCTTCAGCCGGGTCAGCACCTGGAGGAGGAGCCTTCGGTTCAGCACCTCTCCCTCGGCGCTCACGGGCGATTGCGCGGTCCCTTTGGACCCCTTGCGGGGAGGGCGCGCGCCGGCGTCGGTCTCGGCCGGGGAGATTGGCTGTTCGCTCACGGGCACTCCTCTTTACGTCCCCTCGGAGAGGGGCGATACGAAGCGGTGGAACGGGAGCGGGAGGCGCAGCGCCTCCTCGGTTCGTTCTCGGAACGGCCTTCTCGGGAACGCACGGTACTGGGGCCGGGGACCCTGCAAGAATCGCGCCCGCACCCTCCGGCCGAAACCGCGTTGTAGGATGCCTGCCGGAGGGCGTCCGTGAGTCCGGAAGTGTCTCGCGTCGCGGCAGGGCCCATCGACCCATCGGCGCGCGGCGCCGCCTGCTGAGCCCTTCCGAATGCGCCAGCCGAGCGACGGTTCTCTCCCGTGGGCGCGGGCGCTCTTCGCGGCCCTCGCGGTCCTGGCCTCCCGTGCTGCGGCCTCCGCGGCGGACCGTGTGACGCTCCCGCAGGCGATCGCCGAGGCCATGGCCGCGAACGCCCATCTTCCGCTCCCGGCGCTCGAAATTTCGACGGCCTCCGAGCGCGAGAAACAGGCCCGCGCGGAGCAGTGGCTGAAGGTCGTGCTCGAGGGCGACTTCATCTACGCGCCTCCCGGCTACTCCGCGGCGATCACGAACCTCGGCGAGGCGCGGCTCCAGGGCGTGGTCCGTCAGCCGATTTACGCGGGCGGTGCGCTCCGCGCGGGTGTGACGAAGGCCGGCGCCGGCGTCGACGCCGCCCGCGCCAGGTACCGCGTCGCGCAGAAGGACCTCGAGCTCGAGGTGCGGAGCCGCTTCAGCGAGCTGCAGGCGGCCGAGGCCGAGGCCGAGAGCCGGCGCGCCGGGCTCGACCAGCTCGCGACCTATCGCACTGCGCTCGCCGAGCGCGCCGCGGCCGGCCAGGGCGTCGCGTCGGACCTCGGCAAGACCGACGTCCGCGTCGCGCTCGAGCAGGACGCGCTGGTCGAGGTCGAGTCGCGCGCGGACGAGGCCCGCATGACGTTGAACGACCTGATGGGCCGCGACCCCGCCGCGGCCCTGGAGATCGAGCCGCTGCCCGATCCCCCGGCCGCGCCGGCCGCCGCCGGCGGCGACTGGTCGGCCGCGCCGGACATCGGCGCCGCCGAGGCGGCGGCGCGATCGGCCGCCGCCGACTTCACGATTGCGAGCGCCGAGCTCCGCCCGCGTCTCCTCTTCTCCGCCGATGCCGGCTTTCTCGCCGACGACACGACGCACCCCTTCACGACCCAGTTCTGGGACCGCTACTGGCGCGACGGCGGCTATTCCCTCGCGATCGTCTTCGCCATGCCGGTCTGGGACACGGGCGCCCTGCGCGCGCGCCGCGCCGAGGCCGGCCACGGCCTTCAGGCGGCGCAGCTCGCCGCCGCCGCCGAGCGGCGGGACGCGCGGCTCAGCTGGGAGAAGGCCCGCGCCGCGTGCGACCGCCTGCGGGCGCGCATCGAGATCCTGTCGCGCGCGGTCCCCGAGGCGCGGGACGCCTACCTCCAGACGGAGAGCCGCTACCGCGGCGGTCTCGCGAGCGCCCTCGACGTGCTCGAGGCCCACCGCGCGCAGCTCGACGCGGCCGTCCTGCGCGCCGAGACCGTCGCCCGCTACCGCGTCGCGGAGGCGACCCTCCAGCGCTGGGGAACGCCGTGAGGCGGACGCTCTCTTTCCTCGCCGCGGCCGCGCTCGCGGCGGCGGCGGGGCGGTGCGGCGGCGGCGCGCGCGGCGGCGAG
>DAHUXD010000023.1 GCA_027307335.1 Acidobacteriota bacterium | reverse complement strand
GGTGCTGCGGCAGCACCTTGATCGCCACCGACCGCTCGAGACGCGTGTCCCTCGCCCGGTACACCTCCCCCATCCCCCCCGCGCCCAGCGGCGACAGAATCTCGTACGGACCGAGCTTGGTTCCCGCCGCGAGCGTCATCTCAGGCCCCGACTCGTTCGATGCCCGCCAGGCCATCGATGTGAGGATGCGGGCCGCCGCCGAGATACATCGGGATGTTGGAATCCACGAAGATCACGGCCCGCCGCGTCCCGAGTATCGCTCGATCTCGCCCAGCATTTCTTCGATGTCGCCGGTCGGAAACGAATGCCGATGGGCGATTCGCACGGTCTCGAGCTTCCTGGCCGCGTCGCGCGAAGGCTCGCTCTCGAAGGCCGTCCGCAGCGCCTGACGTACCCACTCCGCCACCGTCAGGCGCCTGGCCCGGGCGATCCTCTGGATTTCCCGGAACTCGTCCTCGTCGAGGAAGACCTGGAGTCTGTTACTCATGGCCATGAGTCTTCTTGACTAGCCGCAGTGAGTCAAAGGTGGGGTCCGTGGTGCATTCACGCGTCCGGGCGAGATGTCGTTCGACGTGGACAGAATCATCGCGAATGCTCCTTCAACGGATCGAGGACCCGTATTCCGGGGAAGGCGACGAACGCCCGGTCGTGGGTCCACAGCTCCGCCGCGCCGCCGTCGAAAGCGGTCAGCGCGATCTGGAGGTCGAAAACCCGCGGACCCTGGACTCCGAGCCGCCCCGCGAGCTCGAGCAACCGATCCGCAAAGCCCTCCTCCGGAAAAAGAACCCTCGCGCCCGCCTCGACGAGGGCCGCGAGAAAACCGCGAGCCCGTTCCGGCGAGGACGGCCCGCCAGCGGAAGCCGGATGCGTGACCACGCTCCAGAACTCCGCGACGCACGGCAACGCCACGCCGAATCCGCTCTCGACGCGGCTGGCCCGCTCGATCGCCCGCCGCGCGGCGCCGTGCTGCGGCAGGCCCGACCGGTGGGCATACACCAGGAGGTTCGTGTCGAGGGCGATCACCTCTGGCGTCCGAGCCACTCGTGCATCGCCGCGCGGTCCGTCAGGTCGACTCCGGGAGGCAAGCCGCCCGGAGCCGTGACCCACTTGATGACCGGCGCCCGCCGACGCCGGCCGCCCGAGGGCTCCGCCAGCTCACGCCGGAGTCCGCGCTCGAAGATCGCGCGCAGGCTGGAACGCGATTCGGCGGCTCTCTTCTTGGCCGCGACCAACAGCGCGTCCGGCAGATCGATCGTCGTCTTCATATGGGAAACCATATTACCATAAATATGGTACCCATCACTTCCCCAGATCCGCCATCCAGTTCAGGACGACCGTGGTGGGCGTCATCGTGTCCCGGGAGGGCGTCGCGACGAGGAGAAAGCGCTGTCCGTCCCTCGTCGGAAGGAAGTGGTTGCGGCCGAGCCCGCTGTCGAGCCGGAGCGGGAAGAGCGCCTTCGGCACTCCCGCCTCGAACGTCGCACCGGCGGCCACGTCCACGGCCATGAGCTTCTGATCCGCCGAACGGAAGTAGAGCTCCTTGCCGTCCGCGCGCCAGTGAGGCTGAGTCCCTCCCTGCGACGAGACCTGCCACTTGCCGCCCGGTCCGGGGAAGCTCTGGACGTAGATCTCCATGCGGCCCGATTCGTTCGACTGATACGCGAGGTACCGCCCGTCGGGGGAGAAAGCCGCATCGAGCTCGGCAAACGGCGTCTTGAGGAAAACGAACGGCTTCTTGTCGCCGAACGTCGGCAGGATCCAGATGTCCCAGGTCGTCTCCTTCGACCGCGAGGCAAAGGCGATGTACCGCCCGTCCGCGGACCAGTCGCTCGCGAACTTGAGCTCGTCGGACGCGACGAGCGGAGTCTCGGCGCCCTGACCGTCGGCGGTGCGCTCCACGAGATCGTTGCCGACCGTGTAAACGATCCGCTGGCCGTCCGGAGACCACTTCGGACCAAAGGCGTCGGCCTTCGAGAAGCTGAGCCGCGAGCTGACGCCGCGGACGAGATCGCGCACCCAGATGTCGTCTCTGGCCGTCCGCGCGTCCACGATGTCGAAGGCGAGGCGGCGTCCATCGGGAGAGAGGTCCGGATTGAAATACTGGGCGGGATCCCCCGCCGTCTCGATCTCCTTGCCGCTACGGTCCACCCAAACGAGGCGATCGGTGATCTCACCGGTCCGATACGCGAGGGTCCCCTCGCGGGACACGGAGAAGCGCCCGAGGCCGACGTTGTCGGTGCCGACCTTCTCGGCGAGCGGGATCGGCTCGCCCTTCGTCTTCAGCGCCTTCGCGTCGAACGGCTGCGCAACGAGCGTGCGATCGCGCAGGAAGAGGAGGTATCCCGGCTCGACGTACGTGACCATCGACTGCGCCGGGGCGAAGGGACGATTCTCCTTGCCGTCGAGCGACGCGATCCGGTACAGGCTTTCGGTCGCCTTCTGTCCCATCGCCATGTAGAGGAAGTGCCTGCCGTCCGGCAGGACCTCGGGCCAGCCGATCTGGACCTCCTTGCGGGACGCCTCCGGTTTGACCATCACGGTCGGCACCCCGCCCGACGCGGGCACGCGCTGGATCGGGTCCGGTCCCGTCCCGTCGAAGAGGATCACGCCGTCGGGCGCCCACGTGCCGTCCGCCCCCGTCGGGGCATCGCAGATCTTCTGCGGGGGCCCACCGGCGACGTCCACCTTCATGAGCTTCCCGTCCGCGATGAACGCGAGGTACTTGCTGTCCGGCGACCAGAACGGGCGCCGGGTTCCCTCCGTGCCCGCGAGCGCATGGGCCTGCAGGGCGTTGAGCGGACGGATCCAGATGCGGTGCTTTCCGCTCGCGTCGGTCGCGTCGAAGGCGAGGATCCGCCCGTCGGGCGAGATCTTCGGCGCGTCGATGTCCGAGGCTTCGACCGGCACGTCGACGTCGAAGCGCATGGTGTGCTTCGGCGGAGGGCTCCGCTTCCAGAAGCCGAACCCGAGCGCCGCGGCGGCGACCCCGAGAACGGCCGCCGTCGCCCAGGCGAGCTTCTCGCGGTTCTTGCGCCGCGCGACGACGGGCGCCGGCAGCCCGGCCTCCGAGCCGCCCTCCTGCACCCACTCGAGCTGGAGCTTGACGTCGTGCGCCGTCTGGAACCGGTCCTCCGGGTCCTTGGCGAGGCACGTGCGCACCACGCGATTGAGCGCCGGCGGCACCATCGGCGCGATCGAAGAGATCGGCGCCGGATCCTCGCGCATGATCGAGGAGATCAGCGACGCCTGGCTCTTGCCGGTGAACGCCTTTCGGCCCGTCGCCATCTCGTAGAGCACGGCGCCAAAGGCGAAGATGTCCGAGCGCGAATCGGCCTCGCCGCCCTCGAGCTGCTCGGGCGCCATGTACTGGAACGTGCCGAGGATCGTGCCGCGCTCGGTGAGCGGCTGGCTCGCCTGCGCCTCCGTCGCCATCATCGACGCGCCGGAGACCGGGCGCGCGCCCGCCGTCGCGAGCGGCTTGGCGAGCCCGAAGTCGAGGAGCTTGACCCCCGTCTTCGTCAGCATGATGTTCCCGGGCTTCAGGTCCCGGTGGACGATGCCCTGCCGGTGCGCCTTGTCCAGCGCGTCGGCGATCTCGATGCCGTAGCGCAGCACCTGTTCGCCCGGCAGCGCGCCGCGGCCGAGGCGGTCCGCGAGCGACTCGCCCTCGAGGTACTCCATGACGAGGTACTCGACCTCGCCTTCCCGCCCCACGTCGTAGAGCGCGCAGATGTGCGGGTGCGAGAACTGCGAGATCGTCTTCGCCTCGCGCTCGAAGCGCTGGCGGATCTCTTCGCTGGTCGCCAGATGCTCGGGCAGCACCTTGACGGCGACGTCGCGGTCGAGCCGCGTGTCGCGCGCCTTGTAGACCTCCCCCATTCCGCCCGCCCCGATCGGCGAGACGATCTCGTACGGACCCAGGCGAGTCCCGGCGGCGAGACTCATCTGCTCGTCACTTCCTCTCCAGCCCCGCCCACCAGTTCATCACTACCGTCGTCGGCGTCATCGACTCGCGGCCGAGCGGCGCCACGAAGAGGAAGCGCTGCCCGTCGGCGGACGCGACGTACCGATTGCGGAATGCGCCCGAGAGCACGCGCGCCGAGAACAACGGCCGCGGGATCCCGGCCTGGAAGGTCTCGCCGGCCTGGACGTCGACCGCCATGACCTTTTGATCCGCTGTGCGATAGAAGATTTCCTTACCGTCCGACCGCCATGAGGGATCGCCGCCGCCCGCCGTCGAGACCTGCCACTTTCCGGAGGCGTTCGGAAACGTCTGCACGTAGATTTCCATGCGCCCCGACTCGTTCGACTGATAGACGATGAAACGGCCGTCGGGAGAGAACCAGGGCCAGAACTCGTTGAATGGAGTGCGGGCGACGGGAATCGGCTTGGCGTCGCCGGAGGTCGGAAGGACCAGGATGTCCCAGCCCCCTTTGCCGCGAAGCGAATAGGCGATGTACTTGCTGTCGCGCGACCAGTCGGTGGCGATGACGCGGCCCTCGGTGCTCTTGAGGAGGATTTTCTCCTCGCCCTGGCCGGTCGCCGGCTTCTCCACGAGGCTGGAGGTCTCGCCACTTTCCGAGGTGAAGACGATTCTGGATCCGTCGGGCGACCAGACGGGGCAGAAGTTGCTTCCGGCGCTGAAGGTGAATCGAGAATTGACGCCTCGAACGAGATCGCGGACCCAGATATCGAGCTTTCCGGTGCGAGGGTCCGAGAGCTGGAAGGCCAACCGGTCTCCCTGGCGGGAGAGCGCCGGATTCCCGTATTCGCCCGTCCCGCCGGCCGTCTCGAGCTCCTTCCCATCACGCCCGAGCCACAGGAGCCGACTTCCCGAATCGCCGCTGCGATAGGCAAGGACGCCATTGCGCGACACCGAGAAGCGCGCCAGCCCGACCGCGTCGGTGCCGATCTTCTCCGCCACCGGAGCAGGCTCCCCGATGGTCTTCAGCGAACTCAGTTCGAAACGCTGCGCGACGAGGGTCTTGTCGCGTACGAAAAGAAGATACCCGGGCGGAGCGTAGGTGATGAGTGTCTGGGCGGATGCCACGACCTTCGAATCCTTCGAGTCGAGCGAGCCGATCCGGTACACGTTGTCTTCCGGCTTCTGCCCGCTCACCAGGTAGAGGAAGTGCTTACCGTCTGGAAGGAACTCCGGCCAGGCGACGTTGGTTTCCTTCCGCGACGCGTCGGGCTTGACCTCGACGACTGGCGCACCGCCTGCGGCAGAAACGCGTTGAATGGGATCTCCGGTGATGCCGTCGAAGAGAATCACGCCCTGCGCGCTCCAGGAGCCGTCGGAGCCGGTCGGCGCGTCACAGATCTTCTGTGGCGGGCCACCGGAAATATCGACCTTCTTCAGCTTCCCTTCCGCGAAGAACGCGAGGAATTTCGAGTCCGGTGACCAGAAGGGGCGAGTCGTCCCGTCCGTGCCCTCGAGGGCGTGCGCCGTGAGGGCATTCAAAGGCCGGACCCAGATGCGCGCCTTGCCCGAGGAATCCGCCGCGTTGAAAGCGATGGAGCGGCCGTCCGGGGAGACGCGGGGCATGTCGATCGAGATCAGATCCTCGGGTGCCGCGATGTCGAATCGGGCCATCAACGGTGGAGCGGGAGCTCGACGCAGATACCCGAAGGTCGCCACTCCGGCGGCGAGAATGCCGACGGCCGCGACGGACCAGGCGAGCTTCTCGCGGTTCTTTCGGCGCGCCACCACCGGCGCCGGCAGGCCCGCCTGCGAACCGCCCTCAATGACCCACTGCAGCTGCAGCTTCGCGTCGTGCGCCGTCTGGAACCGGTCCTCCGGATCCTTCGCCAGGCACGTCCTCACGACGCGATTGAGCGCCGGCGGCACCATCGGCGCGGCTTCCGAAATCGAGGGCGGATCGTCTCTCAGGATCGATCCGATCAGCGACGCCTGGCTCTTGCCCGTGAAGGCCTTCTTCCCGGTCGCCATCTCGTAGAGGACGGCGCCGAAGGCGAAGATGTCGGACCGCGAATCCGCCTCGCCGCCCTCCAGCTGCTCCGGAGACATGTACTGGAAGGTTCCCAGCACCGTGCCCCGCTCGGTCAGGGGCTGGCTCGCCTGCATCTCGGTCGCGAGGCTGGACGCGCCCGACACCGGGCGCGCCCCGGCCGTCTGCAGCGGCTTGGCCAGCCCGAAGTCGAGCAGCTTCACGCCCGTCTTCGTCAGCATGACGTTGCCAGGCTTCAGATCGCGGTGGACGATCCCCTGCCGGTGGGCCTTGTCGAGCGCGTCGGCGATCTCGATCCCGTAACGGAGGATCTGCTCGGTCGGCAGCGGACCCTTCCCGAGGCGGTCGGCCAGCGACTCGCCCTCGAGAAACTCCATGACGAGATAGTCCGTCTCACCCTCGCGCCCCACGTCGTAGAGCGAGCAGATGTGGGGGTGCGAGAACCTCGAGATCGTCTTGGCTTCGCGCTCGAAGCGCTGGCGCACCTCTTCGCTCGTCGAGAGGTGCGCCGAGAGCACCTTGACCGCGACGTCCCGGTCCAGACGCGTGTCCCGCGCCCGGTACACCTCGCCCATGCCGCCGGCGCCGATCGCGGAAACGATCTCGTAGGGGCCGAGCCTGGTGCCGGCGGAAAGGGTCACCGGCGGCCCCCCCCCGTCATCTACTTCCCCATCCCCTGCGGCCAGTTGAGCACGATCGTCGTCGGTGACATCGCGTCGCGGCCGAGCGGCGATGCGAAGACGAAGCGCTGGCCGTCCGCCGCCGGCGCGTACTTGTTGCGCGGCGCGCCCGGCCGGACGCGGATCGAATACAGCGTCTGCGGCACCCCGGCCTGGAAATCGGCTCCGCCCCGGACCTCGACCGACATCAGCTTCTGATCGGCGGACCTGTAGTACAGCTCCTTGCCGTCGCCGCGCCAGCTGGGATCCGAGCCGCCGCCGTTCGAGACCTGCCACTTCCCGCCCGGCTCGGGGAACGTCTGCACGTAGATCTCCTCGCGGCCGGATTCGTTGGAGACGTACGCAACGTATTTGCCGTCCGGCGAGAACATCGGCGTCGTCTCCGTGAAGGGCGTGACCGCAATGGGGATCGGCTTCTTGTCGCCGGTCATCGGGAGCGCCCACAGGTCCCACTGCGTCTTGGAGTTCCGGCTGGCGAACGCGAGGTACTTGCCGTCGGGCGACCAGCTCGCCGCCGATTTCGGCTCTTCGGTGTGGAGGAGCAGCTTCTCCTCGCCCGCCCCGCGCGTCGACTTCTCGTAGAGGTCGAGCGCCCCCGTGCGGTCGGACGTGAAAACGATGGTCCCGCCATCCGGAGACCACACCGACCGATAGTTGTTGCCCGGGCCGAGAGTGAACCGGGAGCTCACGCCGCGAGCGAGATCCCGGATCCAGATGTCGTTCTTGACGGAGCGCGAATCGGTGAGGCCGTATGCCAGGCGGTCTCCCGAGGGCGAAGGCGTCGGGTTTGTATAGTCGCCCGGCTCGCCGATGAGCTCGGACTCCTTGCCCGAGCGGTCCCGCCAGACCAGCCGCCCGCCGGTCTCGCCGGTGCGGTACGCCAGCACGCCGTTGTTCGACACCGAGAAACGCGCGAGGCCGACGTTGTCGGTGCCGATCTTCTCGGCGAGCGGCACCGCCTCGCCCGTGATCTTCCGCGCCGAGGCGTCGAAGGGCTGCGCCACGAGGGTCCGGTCGCGGACGAACAGGAGATATCCCGGCGGCGCGTACTGGACGAGCGTCTGCGCGGGCGCGAGCTTCGTTTTCTCCGCCGAGTCGATCGAGGCGATCCAGTAGGCGCTGTCCTCCGGCTTCTCGCCGGTCAGGAGGTAGATGTAGTGCTTGCCGTCCGGCAGGAACTGCGGCCAGCCGACGGTGGTCTCCTTCTTCGCCGGATCCTGGACGACCGCGACCGTCTTCGTGCCGCCGGCCGCGGAGACGCGATAGATGGGATCCGTGCCCGTCCCGTCGAAGAGGATCACGCCCTCGGAGCTCCACGTGCCGTCGGAGCCGCCGGGCGCGTCGCAGATCTTCGTCGGCGGACCCCCGCTGACGTCCACCTTCTTCAGCACGCCGTCGGCGATGAAGCCGAGGTAGCGGCTGTCCGGCGACCAGAACGGCCGCACGCCGCCCTCCGTGCCCATGAGCGGCTGCGCCGTCAGCGACGAGAGCGGGCGCACCCAGATGCGCGCCTTGCCCTCCATGTCGGTCGCGTCGAAGGCGAGCAGCTTGCCGTCCGGCGAGATGCGCGGCACGTCCATGGTCGCGATCTCGGGCGCCGGGACGATGTCGAAGCGAACGAGCGGCGCGGACTTCGGGGCGCGCTTCACGAAGCCGGCGGCGAGGACGGCCGCCGCGACGAGCGCCGCCGCGAGCAGCCCCCACGCGAGCTTCTCTCGGTTCTTGCGCCGCGCGACGACCGGCGCCGGCACGCCCGCCTGCGAGCCGCCCTCGGCGATCCACTGGAGCTGGAGCATCACGTCGTGCGCGGTGGACCAGCGGTGCTCGGGCTCCTTCGCGAGGCAGCCCTTGACGATCCGGTCGAGCGAGGCCGGGATCATCGGCTGGATCGACGAGATCGGCGCCGGATCCGAGTTCATGATCGAGCCGATGAGCGACGCCTGGCTCGCCCCGGTGAACGCCTTCCTTCCCGTCAGCATCTCGTAGAGCACGCAGCCGAACGCGAAGATGTCCGAGCGCCCGTCGGCGTCGCGGCCCTCGAGCTGCTCGGGCGCCATGTACTGGAACGTGCCGAGAATCGTGCCGCGCGTCGTCAGCGGCTGGCTCTGCTGGAGCGCGGTCGGGAGGCTCGTCGCCTGCGAGATGGCCGTCTCGGGCGGCGTCGCGGCGAGCTTCGCGAGACCGAAGTCGAGGAGCTTCACGCCCGACTTCGTCAGCATGACGTTGCCCGGCTTCAGGTCGCGGTGGACGATCCCCTGCCGGTGCGCCGCGTCGAGCGCGCCGAGGATCTCGATCCCGATGCGCAGGGCCTGGTCGGTCGGAATCGCGCCCTTGCCGAGGCGGTCCGCGAGCGTCTCGCCCTCGAGGAACTCCATGACGAGGAATTCGACGTCGTTCTCTCTCCCTACGTCGAAAAGCGCACAGATGTGCGCGTGCGAGAGCTGCGAGATCGTCTTCGCCTCGCGCTCGAGCCGCTGGCGGAGCTCGGCGGACGAGGAGAGCGCGGCCGGCAGGACCTTGACCGCGACGTCGCGGCCGAGCCGCGTGTCCTTCGCGCGGTAGACCTCGCCCATGCCGCCCGCGCCGATCGGCGCGAGGATTTCGTATGGGCCGAGTTTGGTTCCGGCTGCCAGAGGCATCTACTTCTTCTCCAGTCCCGCCCACCAGTTCAGCACCACCGTCGTCGGCGCCATGGCGTCGCGGCCGAGCGGCGCGACGAGCAGGAACTTCTGGCCGTCCGGCGCCACGGCATAGCGGTTGCGCACGTTGGCGGGCTGGAATCGTCCGAGGAAGAGCTCCTTCGGCACGCTCGCCTCGAAGGCCTCGCCGGTGGTCCGCACCGCGGCGGCCATGACCTTCTGGTCGGGCGAGCGGAAGGTGATCTCCTTCCCGTCGGCGCTCCAGTGCGCATCGGCGCCTCCGGCCGTCGAGACCTGCCACTTGCCGCCGGGACCCGGAAAGTTGCGCACGTAGACCTCGGGACGTCCCGACTCGTTCGACTGATAGGCGATGAAGCGGCCGTCCGGCGAGAAGACGGCGTTGCCCTCGCTGAAGGGCGTCCGGAGCACGACGATCGGCTTGCGGTCACCGAAGGTCGGAAGAACCCACAGGTCGGTGCCCGTGTCCTTTCCGACCTGGTTGAAGAGGATGTAGCGGCCGTCCCGCGACCAGTCGGTCGGGATGATGAAGGCCTCTCCCTTCAGGAGCACCTCCTCCTCTCCGGTTCCATCGGCGGCCTTGGCAACGAGATCCGCGGGTCCCTTGCGATCGACGCGATAGACGATCCGCTTCCCGTCCGGCGACCAGACCGGAGCCGTCTCGTTGGTCTCCCCGAAGCTCAGCCGGGAGTTCGAGCCGCGGGCGAGGTCGCGCACCCAGATGTGACTCGTGCTCGTGCGGGGATCATCCTGATTGAACGCCAGCCGGTCTCCCGTCGGGGACAGCATCGGGTTGCGTGACTCCCCCGGATCGCCCACGGTGTCGAGCTCCTTGCCGCCGCGGTCGACCCAGAGGAACCGGGACCCCGCCTCTCCGGTGCGATACGCCAGAGTCCCCTCCCGCGACACGGAGAATCGCGCGAGGCCGACGACGTCGGTGCCGATCTTCTCCGCGAGCGGCACGGGCTCGCCCGTGGTCTTCATCGCGTTCACGTCGAACGGCTGGGCGACGAGCGTGCGGTCGCGCACGAAGAGCAGGTAACCGGGCGGCGCGTACGTCACGAGCGTCTGCGCGGGAGCGAGCACCTTCGACTCCTTCGAGCCGAGCAGACCGACGCGATAGACGCTGTCCTCCGCCTTGGGAGCGATCGCCATGTAGAGATAGTGCTTGCCGTCCGGAAGGAACTCGGGCCACCCGGTCTCGGCGATCTTCAGCGCCGGATCGGCCTTGACTTCGATCGCCGGCGCGCCGCCCGACGCGGAGACCCGCTGGATCGGATCGTTCGCACGGCCGTCGAACAGGATCACGCCCTCGGCGTTCCAGGTCCCATCGGAGCCCGAAGGTGCGTCGCAGATCTTCTGGGGCGGGCCGCCCGCGATGTCGATCTTCTTCAGCTTGCCGTCCGAGAAGAACGCCAGGAACTTCGAGTCCGGCGACCAGAACGGCCGCGTCGCCCCCTCGGTGCCCGGGAGCGGCTTCGCCGCGAGCGCGTCGAGCGGGCGCAGCCAGACCTGCGTCTTTCCGGTCGTGTCGGTCGCGTTGAAGGCGAGGGTGCGGCCGTCCGGCGAGATCCGGGGCGCGTCGAGCGTGACGATCTCCGGCGGCGTGACGATCTCGAAGCGGACCACCCGGGGCGGCTTCGGCGCGCGGCGCGCCCAGCCGAACGCCGCGACCGCCGCGGCCGCGATGGCCACCGCGGCGACGGCCCACGCGAGCTTCTCGCGGTTCTTGCGGCGCGCGACGACGGGCGCCGGCAGCCCCGCCTGCGAGCCGCCCTCCTGGATCCACTGGAGCTGGAGCTTCACGTCGTGCGCGGTCTGGAACCGGTCCTCCGGGTCCTTCGCGAGGCACGTCCTGACGACGCGGTTCAACGCCGGCGGCACCATCGGGGCGGCTTCCGAGATCGAGGGCGGATCGTCGCGCAGGATCGAGCCGATCAGCGAGGCCTGGCTCTTGCCGCTGAACGCCTTCCTCCCCGTCGCCATCTCGTAGAGCACGGCGCCGAACGCGAAGATGTCCGACCGCGCGTCCGCCTCGCCGCCCTCGAGCTGCTCGGGCGCCATGTACTGGAACGTGCCGAGCACGGTGCCGCGCTCGGTCAGCGGCTGGCTGGCCTGCGCCTCGGTCATGAGGCTCGACGCGCCGGAGATCGGCCGCGCGCCCGCCGTCGCGAGCGGCTTCGCCAGGCCGAAGTCGAGGAGCTTCACCCCCGTCTTCGTCAGCATGACGTTGCCGGGCTTCAGATCGCGATGGACGATCCCCTGCCGGTGCGCCTTGTCGAGCGCGTCGGCGATCTCGGTCCCGTAGCGGAGGATCTGCTCGGTCGGGAGCGCTCCCTTCCCGAGGCGGTCGGCGAGCGACTCGCCCTCCAGGAACTCCATGACGAGGTAGTCGGTCTCGCCCTCGCGGCCCACGTCGTAAAGCGCGCAGATGTGCGGGTGCGAGAACTTCGAAATCGTCTTCGCCTCGCGCTCGAAGCGCTGGCGGACCTCTTCGCTCGTCGAGAGATGGGTCGAGAGGACCTTGACGGCGACGTCGCGGTCGAGCCGCGTGTCGCGCGCCTTGTAGACCTCGCCCATGCCACCCGCGCCGAGCGGGGAGACGATCTCGTAGGGGCCGAGCCGGGTTCCGGCGGAAAGAGTCAAATTGAAGGACAGCCTACAACGGAACGATTCCCGGAAGGGTTCCTCACGAGCCCTGATTCGAGGCTCCGCCCCACTCCTTCTCGTAGCGCCGCCAGACCGGCTCGAGCTCGGCGTCGAAGGCGGCGAACTCGGGCGTCTTCCGGACTCTTTCGAGCAGCGGGTCTCTGAGGAAGAGCGTCCGGTCGGGCATGCCCGCGGCGACGGTCTTCCGCAGCATGTCGACGGCTCCCTTCGCATCGCCCTGGGCGGCCCGGATGCACGCGATCGAGTACAGCGTGTGGTGATAGTCGCGCAGGAGCTTGCCGCTCTCGATCGCGCCCGCGAGCGCGGCCTCGTTCGCGGCACGCTCCCCCGAGAGCACGGCCACGAGCTCTCGGAGCGCGACCGCGTTGTGGTGGCCCGGCTGCTCCTTCAGCAGCGCGTCGGCCGCCGCCCTCGCCTCGTCGAAGCGCCCCTTCACGAGGAGCGCCATCGGTAGACGGCTCTCGGTCGCCGGGACGCTTCGCTCCTTCGCCACCGACAGCGCCTCGTCGAACAGGCCGAGCAGGACCAGGCCCTCGACCGAGAACCGCTTCGCGGCCCCCGACGACGGATCGACCTGCTGCCCCTCGATGGACTCGCGCCGGAACGCGCCCTCGAGCCCCATGTGGGCGAGGAGGATCGTCGTCTCGTCGTGGGCGAACATCGGATCGATCTTTCGGGCCGCGCTCAGCTCCCGCATCGCGGCCTCGATGTCGAAGTTCCTGTAGTGGCTCCACTCGAGCTGGTAGCGGACCATGTGGGTCTCGGCGAGCTGCGGATCCAGGCGGTCCGCCTCGGCGGCCTGCGCCTGCGCCTTCTCGAGATCGCCGGCGCCGGGGCGAAAGAAGAGATCGCGCCAGAGATACGCCTCGGCGAGGCTCGCATGCGCGAGGGCGTAGTTGGGATCGAGGGCAATCGCGCGCTCGAAACGCCGGACCGACTCGTCGAGATGCTCGCCGCCCCACCCGGGTCCGCACTTCCCGAACTCGTTCGAGCCGATGATGAACTGCTCGTAGGCCTCCGTGCTCCGGGTGAAGCGCTTGTTCATGCGGTCGCGCTGTCCCGGCTCGAGGCGCAGGCGCAGGCGAGCGACGACCGCGTTCGACACCGAATCCTCGAGCTGGAAGACCTCCGATTCGGGAACGTCGAACGATTCCGTCCAGAGCGAGCGGCCATCGGAGGCGCGCAGGAGGTTCACGCTGACGCGGAGCTTGCCGCCGGCGCGCTGGACCGAGCCCTCGAGGACCGTGTCGGTCTTCAGAGCCTTCGCGGCGTCGACCGCGTCCACGTCCCCTTTCGAGTACTTCCGGACGGCCGACAGCGGCCGCACCGTGATCGCGTCCGTGCGGCTGAGCCCGCGGATGATGGTGTCGGAGATCCCGAGCCCGAGCGCCTCGTCCATCGCGTCGGTCGAGAGCGGTTTGAGCGGCAGCACCGCGAGCGAGCGGACCGCGCCGGCATCGGCGCCGCCGCCGGCGCGGGAGCGTCGAAGGAGGACGGCGCCGGTCACGATCGCAGCCCCGACGACCAGCGCCCCCAGAACGGCGGCTCGCCTCCGCCCGCGGCCGCGTCCCGAAAAGCTCGTGGACGCCGGGTGGGCGCCGGACGTGCGGTCGCGGACTCCCGCGAGGTCGCGCGCGAGATCGCGCGTGGACTGGTAGCGCTCCTCCGGCTCCTTGGCGAGGCAGCGGTCGACGATCCAGACGAGCGGCTCGGGGACGCCGGGCTGTACCTTCGCGAGAGGCTCCGGCTCCTCCTTCAGGATCTTCGAGAGCGTCTCGACCGCGCTCGCGCCCTGAAACGCGCGGCGCCCGGTCGCGGTCTCGTAGAGGATCGCGCCGAGGGCGAACTGGTCGGACCGGTGATCCACGGCTCGCCCGGTCGCCTGCTCCGGCGACATGTAGCCGACCGTGCCGAGGACGATGCCGGCCTCGGTCTGCTGCGCGGCGGTCGCCACCTGGCTCGCGTCCGGCGCCGGCGCCGCCGCCGCCTTCGCCAGGCCGAAGTCGAGGATCTTGACGAGCCCGTCGGAGGTGACCATGACGTTCTCGGGCTTGAGGTCCCGGTGGACGATACCGGAGGCGTGCGCGCGCGCGAGGCCCTCCGCGATCTGCGTGCCGATCGCGAGCGCGCGCCTGATCGGCAGCGCGCCGGAGGCGAGGAGCTGGCGGAGGCTCGTCCCCTCGACGAGCTCCATCGCGATCCACGACCGGCCGTCCGTCTGACCGACGTCGTGGATCGTGACGATGTTCGGATGGTTCAGCGCCGACGCGGACCGCGCCTCCTGCTCGAAGCGGCGCAGCCGTTCCGTGTCGGCCGCGACGGACTCGGGCAGGACCTTGACCGCGACGTCGCGGCCGAGGCGCGAATCCTTCGCGCGGTAGACCTCGCCCATGCCACCCGCGCCGATCGGCGTGGCGATCTCGTAGGGGCCGAGGCGCGTGCCGGAAGGAAGAGTCATCGGATTGCGACCCCCTCACCCCAGCCCTCTCCCCCTGCCAGGGGGAGAGAGAGGTGATGACCCTCTCCACCCGCGATCGGGGGAGAAGAAAAGGGAGGCGCTCCAACATAAAACCCTCTCCCCCCACCGGGGGGAGAGGGCAAGGGTGAGGGGGGCAGCAGGCCGACCAGCTCGTTTCACGCGCTCCGGATCTTACGCCGCACCCCGCGATACCATCGCGCCCCGAATGCGCGCCACGGCGGCGATCTTGACGACGCTCCTCTCGCTGGCGCCCGCGCCCGCCGTCCAGAACCAGGTCGCCGCCCGGGTCGCCGCCTTCCACGGCGAGATGGGCGTCTATGCGAAGAACCTCGCGAGCGGCGAGGTCGTCGCGGTCAACCCCGACCAGCGCTTCCCCACCGCGAGCCTGATCAAGGTCGCCGTCATGGCCGAGGTGTTCCATCAGATCGCCGAAGGCAAGCTGAAACACGACACCTCCGTCACCCTGAAGGCCTCCGACAAGGCCGGCGGCGAGACCGTGCCGGTCAACATGCTCCACCCCGGGGTCGTCCTGACCGTGGACGACCTGCTGCATCTGATGATCGCCTACAGCGACAACACGGCGACGAACCTGCTCGTCGGCCTCGTCGGCACGGCGAACGTGGACAAGCTCCTCGACTCGTACGGCCTGACGAAGACGCGCCTCTACCGGCCGACCTTCCGGGACGGACGCGCCGACGTCCTGCCGGAGGAGGAGAAGGAGTACGGCCTCGGCTCGACCACGCCGCGCGAGGCCGCGACGCTGCTCGCGCTCATCGCGGAGGGCAAGGTCGTCTCGCGCGCCGCGTGCGACCGGATGATCGCGCTGCTGGCCGAGCAGCAGGACCGCGCGATGATCCCGCGCTCGCTCCCCTTCGAGAAGGAGGAGATCCTCGTCGCGAACAAGACCGGCTGGGACGAGGAGAAACTTCCCGACGCGAAGGGCTTCAAGGGCGACGTCCGCAACGACGCGGCCTACGTGAAGGGACCGAACGCGAGGTACGTCATCGCCATCTGCGCCCGCCGCATCGCCGACAAGTCCCCGGGCGCCGACAGCGAGGCGCTGAAGACGGGCGGCGAGATCTCGCGGATGATCTACGAAGCGTTCAGCGGGAAGTCGCGTTCTTCTTCAGCAACGCCGTCCAATTGACGAGGAGGTTCAGCGGCGGCGACCCAGCGCCCTCCGGGGCGGTGGCAACCAGGAACCTCTGACCGTCGGCCGTCACGTCGAAGAAATCTGCGGGCACTCCGGGATTGCCGGGATGGGCCGCAAAGAGGGGCTCGGGCGTGCCTGCCTGAAAGCCCGGCGTGAATGTCACCGGAACGGCCATGATCCGGTTGTCGAGACCCGCATAGAACATCTCTTTGCCGTCGCTCCTCCAGCGAGGAAACTGCCCGCCCGCCGTCGAGACCTTCCATTTCCCGCCCGGACCCGGGAACGGTCGCACGTAGACCTCGAAGGTTCCGGACTCGTTCGAATCGAAGGCGATCCACTTGCCGTCCGGGGAGAAGCGAGCGGCGGTCTGGGTCGTGGCCTCCGTGGCGAAGGCAACCTGATGCTCAAGGTCCGCCGACTTCAGAATCCAGACCTCGTTGTTTCTCTTTCCATGCAGGGGAATCTTTTCGGTCGCGAGATACGCACCATCCCGCGACCAGTCCTCGGGGATCATGGAGTCCACGGACTTGACATACGGCTCCTCGACCGACCCGTCTGCAGCCTTGAACCAGATGTCAGCCTGCCGCGGAGCCTTCTTGCGATCGGAGCCGAAGAAGAGCCGACTTCCATCCGGCGACCACGTTGGGCCGAAATTGTTCATGGATCCGAAGACGAACCTCCCGCCCGTTCCCGAAGCCGTCTCGTAGACCCAGATTTCGCCCGTGTTCTTCGCCTCGTTCCAGACATTCGTCGCGACGCGACGGCCATCGGGCGAAAGGCGGACGGCGAGGAAGAGGCCCGGTTCCCCGATGGACCCCAGGGTCTTTCCGGATCGATCGAACCAGACCAGACGCTGCGGGTCGGTGATCCAGGGCCCCAGCGCCAACGTCTGTTCCGACGCCGCGAAAGCGTATGAGCCGGACCACTCGTCGGTGTCAGACACGCGTAGCGCGATCGTCACGGGATCACCGACGAGGACGAAACGGTTCAGATCGAACCGCTGCGCGAGGAGGCTATCCTCGCGGACGTACAGCAGCTGGCCGGCCGAGTACGCTGCGACCGAGAACGCGGGCACGATGGCTTTCGCGCTCGAACCATCGAGGGAACCGACGAGGATGGCGCTGGCGTCCTCGTCAGACGAACCGCCGAGATTCTGCGCCGCGTAGAGGAAGTGACGCCCGTCCGGCAGAAAGGACGGGTAGCGGTGCGCCACCTCGTGTCTCGCGGTGTCGAGCTTCGTGACGGGCGTCGGCGTACCGCCCGAGGCCGGTACCTGGAAGAGCGGCGAGGTGGCCGACGGGGCGAAGACGATCGTTCCGTCGCGGTTCCAGGTCCCGCCGAGCCCGACTTCTGCGTCGCAGATCGTCTGCGCCGCACCACCGCCTTCGACGTCGATCTTTCGGAGCTTGCCGTCGCCGAAGTATGCAACCCAACGGCCGTCCGGCGACCAGAAGGGGAAGTAGGCGACGTCGGCGGCGGGGACGGGCCGCGCGCTCTCGGCATCCAGGTCACGGATGAAGAGCGAGGGCTGGCCTCCCGGCTTCGAAGCCGAGAACGCGAGCCTCCGGCCGTCCGATGAGAGCGCCATGTCGACGAGAAAGAGCTTTTCAGGAAGGGGCAACAGGGCCCTCACGAGAGGCATGGGCCGTGGCGCTCGACGCACGTATCCAACGGCAAGAAGCGCCGCGATCGCCGCTGCGAGGCCGGCGACGCCCCAGGCGATCCGCTCGCGGCTCTTCCTCCTCGCGACGACGGGCGCCACCACTCCCGCCTGCGACCCGGCCTCGGCAATCCACTTCAGCTCCGCCTTGAGGTCGTGCGCCGTCTGCCAGCGATCGTCCGGTTCCTTCGCCAGGCACGTCTTCACGACGCGGTCGAGCGCCGGAGGCACCAGCGGCTGCATGGCCGAGATCGACGGCGGATCGTGCTCGAGGATCGCAGCGATCAACGAGGCCTGGCTCTTGCCGGAGAAGGCCTTCTGCCCCGTCGCCATCTCGTAGAGCACGGCCCCGAAGGCAAAAATGTCGGTCCGGCCGTCCGCTTCCTTGCCCTCGAGCTGCTCGGGCGCCATGTACTGGAAGGTTCCGAGGATCGAACCGACCTCGGTGAGACCCTGCTGCGTCGGCAGCGCGGTGAGACTGCCCGCGGGCGTCGGAGGCGCGATCGCCTTGGCCAGCCCGAAGTCCAGGAGCTTCACGCCGGACTTCGTCAGCATGACGTTGCCCGGCTTCAGGTCCCGGTGGACGATCCCCTGCCGATGGGCCGCGTCGAGAGCCTCGGCGATTTCCACGGCATGACGCAGAAGCTGCTCGTTCGGGAGACGGCCGCGCCCCAACCGATCGGTCAACGTCTCGCCCTCGAGATACTCCATGACGAGGTACTCGGCCTCACCTTCGCTTCCGACGTCGTACAGCGCGCAGATGTGCGGGTGCGAGAGCTGCGAGATCGTCTTCGCCTCGCGCTCGAATCGCTGGCGGGACTCCGTCGAAGAGGACAGGTGAGCCGGAAGGACCTTGATCGCGACGGTCCGATCCAGCCGCGTGTCGCGAGCCTTGTAGACCTCTCCCATGCCTCCTGCGCCGATCGGCGACAGGATTTCGTAGGGGCCGAGGCGGGAGCCCGGCGAAAGGGACATGAACCTGCCGCGGATTCTATGTCCGTGGGCGACGGATGTACGATGCGCGGCCAAGGAGGGCTCACCGATGAGGCTCCCGGCTCGCGCCGTCTCGCTGCTCGGATGCATCGGCCTCGCCATCGCGGCCATCGCGTTCGCCCAGGCTCCCCAGGGCTCGGCCGCCGCGCCGGCGAAGCCGAAGAAGCCTGTGTTCGTCCAGGACTTCACCGGCTCCTACGAGCCGGCCCAGTCCTCGTCGGGGCGCAGCGGACCGCTCGCGCGCATCCGCGGCGCGCGCGCCAGCGAGAAGGCCTCGCAGTCGGCCTCCCAGCTCTCGAGCGACATCGTCAAGGAGTTCGCGGCCCAGGGCTTCGTCGCGAAGCGCCTCGACCCCGGCGCGCCGCTTCCGACGGACGGGTGGCTGGTCAGGGGCACGTTCTACGCCACGGATTCCGGGGGCAACATCATTCCGACGGAGCTCCTCGGCGGCGAACAGAAGCCGAACACGCAACTCTCCGTGAGCGTCTCGAACCTCGCCAAGGACCCGAACGCGCCGTTCATCGTCTTCGGCAAGGCGGAGGCGCTGAAGGGCCAGGGCGCGCCGGTCGGCTGGAACCCGTACGTCGTCGCGGCGAAGTTCGTGATCAACACGGTCGAGTCCGCGACCGACCTCGACAAGCTCGCGAAGGAGATCGTCCAGACGATCATGCAGAACAAGCAGATCGTCGAGGAGAAGGCGCTCGCCTCCAACCCGCAGTAGCGGCGCGTCGACCGGGGCGAGCGCGGTCGTCGCCGTCCTCGTCGTCGCGGGCGTCGGGCTGCGTGTCTGGCAGTACCTCGCGAACGCGTCGCTCTGGATCGACGAGATCGCGCTCGCCGAGAACGTCCTGCATCGGCCGCTCGGGGCGCTGGTCGCCGAGCCGCTCTACCTCGACCAGGTCGCGGCGCCCGGGTTCCTCGCGCTCGCGAAGGGAACCACGGCGGCGTTCGGGTCGTCGGAGTACGCGCTGCGGCTCGTGCCGCTCCTCTCGGGGCTCCTCGCGCTGCTCCTCTTCCGCTCGCTCGCGCGGCGGTTCCAGCCGCCGTGGGTCGCGGCGCTCTCGGTCGGCATCTTCGCGCTCGCGCCGACGCTGATCGCGCACGGCGCGGAGTTCAAACCGTACTCGACCGACCTCCTCGCGTCGGCGTGGCTGACGATCGCGGCCTTCGCGGTCACGGAGCGCGGGGCGGCGTGGCCGGCATGGCTCGGCGCGATCGTGCTCGGCACGACGCTGCCGTGGTTCTCCCAGGGCGCCGTCTTCATGGTCGCGGGCCTCACCGCGGCGTTGTTGGGGGTCAGGTCTCTCAAAGAGCGTTTTGCCCGCCCCGTTTCGCTCATTGAGAGACCGGACCCCGTGGTGCTCGGGCCGGGGTTCGACCGATGGCTCGCGGTGACGCTCGCGTTCTGGGTGGTGAGTGCGGGCGGCGCCGTCCTCCTGGCGATCCGAAGGGTCCCGCTGGAGATGCGCGAGTATCTCGACCGGTTCTGGCAGCCGGCGCTCCCGCGCTGGCCGCTCCTCCTCTTCATCGCCGTCGCCGCGGCCCTACTGTGGCTGCGCGACCGGCGCGGCGCGCTCCTCCTCTTGGGCCCCGTCGCGGTCACGCTCGCCGCCGCCGCCGCGCACCTCTATCCTTTTTCGGGCCGAGCGATCCTCTTCCTCGCGCCGGCGGCGATCCTCGCTCTCGCGGAGGCGGGCTCCCGGATCGTCGAGGGCCTGGCCCGGTTGCGCGTGCCGCGCTGGCTCGGCGCGGTGATCCCGGCGATCGCCGTGTGCGTGCCGCTCGCCCTCCATCCGCCCGTCTATCGCGACGAGGACGCGCGGCCCGTGCTCGACAAGCTCGCGGACGACCGCAGGGAGCACGACGCCATCTACGTCGCCTACTCCGGCCGCCCCGCGTTTCGCTTCTACGCGCCGCGCGTCGACCTCTCGGAGGTCGGCGTCGTGCTCGGCGGCTGCCACCGCGACGACCCGCGCGCCTACCTGCGCGAGCTCGACAAGCTGCGCGGGACCGGGCGCGTGTGGGTCTTCCGCACCCACGTCTCGGAGCGCCTCGCGGAGGCGCCGCTCTTCGACGGATACCTGTCGCGGATCGGCCGATACGTCGATTCGATCGCCGCCGACGACACGGACGCGACGCTGTGGGACCTGTCGCGGACCGACGCACCCGCGGACCTCGCGGAGACGTATCCACTGCCCCCACGCGACGACGCCCTCGCGAAGCGCTTCGGCTGCGGCCACGGCCCGATCGGCGAAGCGCCGTGGACAGCGGAGTAAGGGACCCGCCCCCCTCCCCCTTGCCCTCCCCCCCGCGAGCGGGGGAGAGGGAATTCTTTTTGGGAGCAGGTCGGCTTGGTGAGAAAGGTTCCGTCCGGCCTACGACGCCAGGAACGCCGCCATGAAGCGGTAGAAGCTCCAGACGTCGACCTTCGACGACATCTCGAACGGCGCGTGCATGGACAGCAGCGGCACGCCCATGTCGATGACCTCCATCTCCTTCATCGACAGGAACCCGCCGATCGTTCCGCCGTTGTACCCGTCCACCTTCGGCGTCTGCGTCTGCCAGGCGATGCCGTTCTTGTCCATCAGTCCGCGGATCTTCGCGATGTACTCCGAGTTCGCGTCGAATCCCGCGCCGTACCGCTTGATCGTCGCGCCGTAGCCGAGCCGCGCCGCGCCCGACGGCTCGCTCGTCATCGGGAAGATCGGGTTGACGCCGTCGTTCGTGTCCGCGGACACGACCTCGGCCGCGCGCAGCGCCGCGCGCAGGTCGAGGTCCGTGTACGCCTTTCCGCGCTCCGCGCCGACGAGCCGCGCATACGTCGAGTCGAGGAACTCCGACCGCGCGCCCGAGTTGTTGACCGAGCCGACCTCCTCGAAGTTCGACAGGTACGCCATCGCGGTGTGCTTCGGCGTGCCCTTCAGGTCCATGATCGCGCGCGCCGCGCAGTACGACGACAGCCGGTCGTCCTGGCCGAACGAGCCGACGAGCCCGCGGTCGATGCCGACGTCCGCCGGCGGCGCCGCGGGCACGAGGGACAGCTCGGACGACACGAAGTCCTCCTCGCGGATCCCGTACTGCGACGTCAGCGCCTGCAGCACCGCGGCCGTGACCGACGCGTCGTGGCCGCCGATCGAGCCCGCGACCGGATCGAGCTCCTCGCCCGAGAAGATCTCCTCGGCCTTGCGGTTCCGGATGGCCTCGTTGTCCGAGTGCGGCGCGTTGTCCGGGATGACGAAGACCGGGTCGCCCTCCTTCAGCCCGATCGCGACGTCGACGCGCTTGCCGTCCGTCGTGTCGATGCGTCCGATCAGCGCGAGCGGCCGGTTCGCCCACTGGTACTTCTTGATGCCGCCGTAGTAGATCGTCTTGAAGAGAGTGAAGCCGTTCGCGGTGTAGATCGGGCGCGCCTTCAGGTCGATGTGCGGGCTGTCGTGGTGCGTGCCGACGAGCCTCGATCCCGAGACGATCGGGTCGGCGCCGACGACGACGAGGATGAGCGCGCGGTCGTGCGCGTTGACGAGCAGGCGCGCCCCGGGCTTGACCTGAGCCGGGTCGGTGAACTCCGAGAACCCCGCCGCCTTCGCGAGCCGCGTCACCTCGCGCGTCGAGGTCAGCGCGCTGCGCGAGACGTTCAGGTAGCTCTTGTAGCCCTCCGCGAACTGGAAGACCTGGTCCTTCTGCCCGGGCTGCAGCGTCTCCCACGCCGACTTGCGCGTGTCCCACACGCTGTCCTGGGGCTTCGCGTCCTGGGCGGCGAGCGATGCGGCGAACAGCACACCGCTTGAGATGGCACCGAACTTCCGCATCGATCCTCCTCGTCTACATCTGTAGGGGCGGCCCTTGCGGCCGCCCGCGACGGGCGGGGACGAGCCCCGCCCCTACACTTCGACCTCTTCTCGTGGCGCTTCCCTACGCCGCGGTCTCGTACTTCGCCGCGTTCCAGGCGTTCATGCCGCCGACGACGTTCGAAAAATGTCGGAACCCCAGCCGCTCGAGGACGCTCGTCGCGATCGAGGACCGGTACCCGCTCGCGCAGATGATCGCGACCGGCTTCTCCGGGTCGAGCGCCGCCGGCGCGCGCTTCCCGAGCTCGTGCAGCGGGATGTGCACGGCGCCCGCGACATGCCCCGCCTGGAACTCCCCCGGCCGCCGCACGTCGATCACCGTCAGGTCGGCGCCCTCGGCGAGCCGCGCCTTCAGCTCGTCGACGGCGATCTGCTCCGTCCGGGCGAGCGGCCGGCCGGCGCGGTCCCACGCGAGAATCCCGCCCTCGAGGTATCCCGCGACATTGTCGAGACCGACGCGCGCGAGCCGCGTCCTGGACTCCGCGACGCGCGCCTCGTCCTCGGCGACGAGCACGATCGGCGTCTCGGGCGAGAGCAGCGAGCCCGCCCACGACGCGAGCTGTCCCGACTGCCCCATGTGGTACGAGCCGGGGACGTGGCCGGCGCCATACTCGGACGACGGCCGGGTGTCGACGACGATCGCACCCTGCTCCTGGCGCCGCGCGACCTCGTCCGGCGACAGCGCCGGCGGCGCGGGCAGGTCCGCGAGCGCCTCGGCGCCCTCCCGGTTGATCGACGCGTCGCGGGAGAAGTACGCCGGCGCCTCCGGCAGGTCCGCCGTCATCATGGCGACGAACTCCTCGCGAGGCATCGGGCGGAGCGCGTAGTTGAACTGGCGCTGCTGCCCGATCGTCGAGCTCGTCTCGCTCGAGATGTTGCGCCCGCAGAGCGACCCGGCGCCGTGGGCGGGATAGACGGCCGTCGCGTCGGGGAGCGCGAGCAGCTTGCCGTGCAGCGAGTCGTACATCATGCCAGCGAGCTCCTGCGCGCTCATGCGCGCCCCAAGGAGGTCGGGACGGCCGACGTCGCCGATGAAGAGCGTGTCGCCGGTGAGCACCGAGACGGGGGCGTCCGACTTCTCGCGGTCGACGACGACCACCGAAATCGACTCCGGCGTATGCCCGGGCGTCTCGAGGAAACGGAGCGTGACCTTCCCCATGCGGATCTCGTCGCCGTCGTGGACCGGGACGTGCGGAAAAGTCGCGCCGGCCGCGGCGCCGAAGTAGATCTTCGCGCCCGTGCGCTCGGCGAGCTCCTTGTGGCCCGAGACGAAGTCGGCGTGCAGGTGCGTCTCGATGACGTGCCGGATGGTCAGGCCCTGCGCTTTCGCCTCATCTATATAGAGGTCCACGTCCCGCCGGGGGTCCACCACCGCCGCCTCGCCCTCCGAGCCGATCATGTAGGACGCCTGCGCGAGGCAGCCCAGGTAGAACTGTTGGAAGTACATGCGGGGAGAAAGTCTAACCTTCCCTCCGGACGCCCCTCACCCCAACCCTCTCCCTCCGGGAGAGGGGGTCGCTACGAATCCCCTCTCCCATCGGGAGAGGGGCAGGGGGTGAGGGGGCCGACCTCGGAACCCTATTCACAGATCTCCACCGCGAACCCCGGCGTCAGGCGGAGGCTCAGGTGCACGATCCGGCAAGGCCACTTCTCGCGCTCGATGCGCGCCGCGACGCGCTTCCAGATCCACACCGCCAGGTTCTCCGCCGTTGGCGGGGTCTTGGCGAACTCGGCCACGTCCTGGTTGAGGTTCCGGTGGTCGAGCGGCCGGTCGACCTCCTCCTTGAGCACCCGGTCGAGGTCCGTCAGGTTGACGACCATCCCGGTCGCCGGATCCGTGTGCCCCTCGACCGCCACCTCGAGCTCGTAGTTGTGCCCGTACCCGTGCGGCCCCTCGTCGCCGTACGTGGCGCGGTTCTTCTCGGCGCTCCACTCGGGGCGCCACAGCGACCGGCCGGCGTTGAAGTGAATCTTTCGCGCGAGGCGCATCAGAAAATCTTACCGGGATTGAGGACCCCCTCGGGATCGAAGATCTGCTTGACGGCGCGCATCGCGGCGATCACCTCGGGCGGATGACGCAGCGTCAGGTAGGCGCGCTGCGTCAGCCCGACGCCGTGCTCGCCCGTGATCGTGCCGCCCAGGGCCACGACCGCCCGGAAGATCTCGGCGACAGCGGCGTCCCGCTCGGCGAGCCACCGCTCGCGCTCCCCCGGCGGCTGGACGACGTTGACGTGGATGTTCCCGTCGGCGGCGTGGCCGTAGCAGACGGCGGTCAGGCCGCGCCGCCGCGCGACCTCGCGCACCGCGCGCAGCAGCTCGGGCAGTCTCGTCCGCGGCACGGCGCAGTCCTCCTCGGCGTAGGGACCGAGACGCTTGACCGCCTCGCCGACCGCGCGCCGCAGCCGCCAGAAGTCGCGGATCTCCCGGTCGTTCATCGCGACGCGCACGTCGAGGGCGCCGGCGTCGAGGAGCATCTGGCCGATCCGCTCGGCGTCGGCCGCGATCGCCGTCGCCTCGTGGCCGTCCACCTCGACGAAGAGGTGCGCGTCGGCGTCGGCCGGCAGCGCCAGCGCGAGCTGAGCCGCCGAGACCTCCGCCGCCTTCCGCTCCATGAACTCGCACGCGGACGGCTCGGGGCCGGCGGCGTAGAGCCTCGCCACCGCCGCGAGCGCCTGCTCCTCGCGCCCGAACGACGCCCAGAGCAGGCGCCGCTCGGACGGCAGCGGCAGGAGGCGCAGCGTCGCCCGCGTGACGACGCCGAGCGTGCCCTCGCTGCCGACGAAGAGGGACAGCAGGTCGTACCCGGCGACGTCCTTGCGGTTCTTGCCGCCGAGCGGAAGCACCTTCCCGCCCGGCAGCACGACGCGCAGGCCCGAGACGTAGCGCCCCGTCGTCCCGTACTTCGCCGCGCGCGGGCCGCCGGCGTTCTCGGCGACGTTGCCGCCGATCGTGCACGAGCCGCGCGAGGACGGATCCGGCGGATAGAAGAGGCCGACGGCCTCGACCGAGTTCTGGAGCGTCTCGGTCACGCAGCCGGCCTGGACGGTCGCGAAGAGGTTCTCGCGGTCGATCTCGAGGATCTCGTTCATCGCGGTGAGGTCGAGCGCGACGCCGCCGTTCACGGCGAGAGCGCCGCCGGAGAGGCCGGTCAGGGCTCCCTGGGGCGTGACGGCGAACTTCATTTCCCTCGCGGCGGCGAGGAGCGCGACGACCTCGGCCTCGGACCGCGGCCGCACCACCAGCTCCGGCCGCGCGCGCAGGTCCTCGGTCGCGTCAGCCGAGCGCGCGTCGAGAGACTCCGCGTCGGCGAAGAGGCTTTCGCGGGGCAGGCGCGAGGAAAGCGACTCGAGCAGCGCGGCCGTGGTCACGTGAGGGAACGTAGCACGGCCCTTTCGCGGCTGTAGGGGCGCCCCTTGTGGGCGCCCGCGCCGCGGGCGGGGACGAGCCCCGCCCCTACCAGTCAAACGCGCGTCATGCGTGCATTACAATCCCGCCCGTTTCCAGGAGCCGCCATGATGAACGTCTACTCGTCTCCGGAGGGGATCCGCGAAGCCGTCCGCCTCTCGGGCTGCGCGCGGTTCGACGGCGGCCTGAAGGTCACCAACCCGCAGCGCTTCCGCACGGAGCTCGTCGACGCGCTCGTCTGGACCGCGGTTTTCGGCCCCGCCGAAGCGAAGAACGCCGCCCGCCACGCGATCCGCGAGGCAGCCGAGTCGCTCGGCATCCTCCCCGCCTCGATCCTTCCGCTCTACCGCGCCCGCGGCAAGGGCGAGGTGACCGGCTTCACCGTCCCCGCGATCAACATCCGCATGATGGCGTACGACTCCGCGCGCGCCGCGCTGCGCGCCGCGAAGAAGCTCGACGTCGGCGCCGTCATCTTCGAGATCGCGCGCAGCGAGATGGGTTATACCGAGCAGCGCCCCGCCGAGTACGCGGCCGTCATGCTCGCCGCCGCGATCCGCGAGGAGTGGACGGGACCCTTCTTCATCCAGGGCGACCACTTCCAGACGAACCCGAAGAAGATGAAGGAGGCGCCCGACAAGGAGGTCCAGGCCATCGAGGCCCTGATCGACGAGGCGATCCCCGCGGGCTTCCTCCAGATCGACATCGACACCTCGACGCTCGTCGACCTGTCCAAGCCGACGCTCGAGGCGCAGCAGGACGTCAACGCGAACCTCTGCGCGCGGTTCACGAAGTACATCCGCTCGAAGGAGCCGAAGGCGATGCCGATCTCCGTCGGCGGCGAGATCGGCGAGGTCGGCAAGGAGAACTCGACGCCCGAGGAGTTCCGCGCCTACATGGACGTCTACCGGAAGGCGCTCGGCGGCGCGGGCGTCAACGGCATCGAGAAGGTGTCGGTCCAGACGGGCTCGTCGCACGGCGGCGTCGTCGGCGCCGACGGCACGGTCCAGCGCGTCGCGATCGACTTCTCGGTCCTGAAGAGCATCTCGAAGGTCGCGCGCGAGGAGTACGGCCTCGCCGGCGCGGTCCAGCACGGCGCGTCGACGCTGCCGCCCGAGTACTTCCACCACTTCCCCGATAACGACTGCGCCGAGATCCACCTCGCGACCGACTTCATGAACACGGTCTACGACCACCCGCTGTTCCCGTATCCGCTCAAGCGCGAGATCGAGCGCTGGCTCGACACGAACGCGGCGGAGGAGAGGAAGCGCGGCGAGACGCCCGCGCAGTTCCTCTACAAGACGCGCAAGAAGGCGATCGGTCCCTACAAGGAGAACGTCTGGAACCTGCCGGCGGGAACGAAGAACGGCATCTGCGAGACGCTCCAGGAGAAGTTCGAGTTCCTGTTCGAGCGCCTGCGCGTCGTGAACACGAAGGCCATGGTGGCGAAGTACGTCCAGCCGGTGTCGGTCTACAGCGCGGAGCACGCCGCCGCCGGCGCGCGCGCGGGGTTCGTGCGCGACGACCAGGCGGGGGATTAGGGAGTGGGTTCCTTTATCGCTCCCCTCACCCCAACCCTCTCCCAAGGGGAGAGGGGGACCAGGGCTCTCCTCCCTCTCCCTGCGGGAGAGGGCAGGGGTGAGGGGGGTCCTATCAGCCGAGGAATTGATTGATGGCCAAAGCGGCGACGGAATCCCAATCCAGGTCCACCACCTCCAAACGGCCGAACGGCGGCCCCTCTCTCCCCGCCACCATGACCGCCGTCGTGAAGACGAAGCCCGCCCCCGGCCCCTCCGCCACCGAGATCAAGACCGTCCCCGTTCCCGTCCCCGGCCAGGCCGAGGTCCTCGTCAAGGTCATCGCGACCGCGGTGTGCGGCTCGGACAAGCACATCTACCAGTGGGACCCGTCGATGGCGAGCATGGTCCAGCCGCCGCGCATCTACGGCCACGAGTTCTGCGGCGAGATCGTCGCGTTCGGTCCCGGCGGCAAGCGCCCGCACCTGGAGATCGGCCAGTACGTCTCGGCCGAGATGCACGTCACCTGCGGCGCGTGCCGCCCCTGCCAGACCGGCCGCCGCCACATCTGCGAGAACACGAAGATCCTCGGCGTCCACGGCGACGGCTGCTTCGCCCAGTACGTCAAGGTGCCCGCGTTCAACGTCGTCCCGCTCGACCGCGCGATCATCCCGCCCAGGGTCGGCGCGTTCCTCGACGCGCTCGGCAACGCCGTCCACACCACGCAGGTGGCGGATCTCTCCGGCATGTCGGTCGCGGTCCTCGGCTACGGGCCGATCGGCGCCATGTGCGCGGAGATCGCGCGCATCTCGGGAGCGGCGCGCATCGCGATCACCGAGGTCAACGGCCTCGCCGCCGCGCACGCGCGCCGGTGGGCAAAGGACCGCGGCGCGAAGCACGTCACGGTCATCGAGCTGCCGAAGACGAAGGACCCCGTCGGGAGCCTGAAGGACGCGACCGGCGGCGGCGCCGACGTCGTGCTCGAGCTCTCCGGCGCGGAGCCGTCGATCAACCTCGGCCTCGCCGCCGCGCGCCGCGGTGCGATCCTGTCGATGCTCGGAATTCCCCGCGACAAGTCGGTCACGATCAAGGACTACACGAACGACTTCGTGTTCAAGGGCCTGACGATGCACGCCATCATCGGCCGCCGGGTCTTCGACACCTGGATCAAGATGCTCGACCTCTTCCGCGCCGGCCTCGACGTCGAGGACCTCGTCACCAACGAGTTCGAGGGGCTCGAGAAGTTCCACGAGGCGATGGGGCTGCTCGACGACCGGCGCGCGATGAAGGTCGTGTTCTGGCCGAACGGGAAAGAGGCTTAGATTCCTCGAAGGGGGCGCGACATGACCGAAACCAACTCGCAGCGCGCACGCCGGTGGTTCGAGGAAGTCTGGAACCGAAACAAAGAAGAGACCGTGAAGGAGCTGCTCCATCCGAACATCGTCGGCCAGCTGGAGGGCGGCGTGGTCCGCTCGCCGGAGGATTTCCTCCAGGCCCGCCGCGAGATGCTCGCGGCGCTCCCGGATCTTCGCGTCGAGGTCCAGGGAGTCGTCAGCGAGGGCGACGAGGTCGCGGTCCGTTGGGCGGCGAAGGCGACCGGCCCGGCCGGGCCCGTGTCGTTTCGCGGCGTCACCTGGCTCGTCTTCGAGAACGGGCGCATCGTCAAGGGCTGGGACAGCTGGAACCAGGCGCTCCTGATGCAGCAGCTCGCGGTTCCGCCGGGCGCGATCGCGGATCCCGACAGGAGCCGAACTCTCTGAACTTCCCCCTCTCCCAACGGCAGAGGGCCGGGGCGAGGGGCGCCATCACGCCGTGCTCTCCCGCGGCATCGCTCCCGCGAGCAGCAGCAGCGCGCCGCAGAACATCAGCGTATCCGCCATGAAGTTGATGCCGGTCAGGCTGGCGCGCTCCGCGACCGCGATCGGCACGTAGACGGCGAGCTCGATCACGAAAACGGTCAGGCCCAGCCATGTCGCCGCGGCGCGCGCCTTTCGTCCGATGAGCAGCAGCGCGCCCGCGGGCGCGTAGACCGCCGCGGCCAGGTACGTCCAGACGGTGCGTCCGGGGATCCACTCCGGCGTCGGCCGGTTCAGCGGAATGGCGGGGACGTAGCTGCCGTGCAGGAATTGCTGGAGACTGTAGAAGAGCACGGCAATCGCGATGAAATAGCGCGCGATCGTCGCGAGCGGATGCGTGCCTCGCGCGCGCCCCGACTGCATGAGGCCGCCGGCCAGGGCCAGCGCTCCCCCGCTGAACGCGAGCTGCCGGAGCATGAGCGCCGTCGCGAACCGGTCCTTCGGATCCTGGAGCCAGGCCGGAAAATCCATGAGGACCACGAAGAGAAAGAACATCAGCCCGAGAAGGCCCGCGGCCAGACTCGTCCGAATTCCCGTCACGAGGCTGAGCCCGGCCGCGATGAGGCAGGCTCCCACGAAGTACGCCCAGAACCTGTGCCACGGGATCCATGACGGCACCATGGAGACGATGGCATCGACCGTGAAGTGCTCCGTGCCGAAGGCCGCGATCGGCGCCGCGTAGAAGACCGGACCGAAGAGAATCAGCTTCTCGAGCCCGCGCGCGGCCTTCCAGTCGCCGCGCCGGAAGATCCCGGCGACCCCGATCGCGAAGACGAGTCCGAACGCCGCGTACGCCCAGGTCACCGGACCGATGCTCACGACGATTCCTTTCCGCTCCGCGACGACCCGGGGGGGAGCGTTGTTGCGCTGCACAACGGAGAGAACGGCCGCGCTACTCCCGAATTGCGAGGTGGCCCGAAGATGGCCCGGTCGTCGTTAACGACGGAAGCTTGAAATCGAGCCAACGAGAATTTGAATTCTCCGAGCCAGCGGATCGGGAGAGTGCCAGGGAGTCCTACCGCCGAACCGGCGTCCAGCTCTTCGCGAGCGCGGCCATCCGCGGCCCCTCCTCATGCCAGTCATGAAGGGTCGCGGGGTCGAAGTCTGCGCCGTTCGGCCAGACAAGGGTCCGGCTTTCCTCGTCGAGCCTCACCTGGTCGAAGACCCTCGCATCGGCGAGAGGACCGAACACCTCGCCGGCGAGCACCGGCCGAAAGTCCACGACCTGTGCCGTCCCATCCTCGAAGCGAACCCGCAGCGTGAAGGGTGCGACCTTCTCGAAACCGGTGACGGCATGGACCGCGTGCCTCAAACGTTACCTCAGAGGCTCAATCTTAGCGGGCACTCCGCCCGCCTGCAAAAGCGCCCAGTCATTGAGGAGCTCGCTTCGATGGATTTCGGCCCAGGCTATGACCAATCGCTCCTGGCGGAGGGGAAGGCCTCCCCCGATCTTCTCGACCGAATCGGCAGCGAAGATACCCACCCGTCCCTGGTGGTAGGCGTGAAAGTGCGGTCTGTGGTGTGGACCGCCCGCTTCGACAAACATCCGAACCACGATTCCGAAGAAACGGCTGATCTCTGGCACGACATCATCATTGCGGATCAATCGGACACTTGACGTCCAAGCCTTTATTTCTTATATAATTAATTACCAAATGAAGCGTCGCCGGTCACGCTACCGCACGAACTTCAGCGCGCGCCTGTCCTGCGAGCTAGCCGAAGCGACCGCGTCCTACGGCGAGGAGATGATCATCGATCGCTTCAAACCCATGTCCACCGTCGCTCAGCGTCGCTGGATACAGGCTCAACACAAGCCCGGCCGGCCTCGACGCGGCAAGGGTGTCAAGGTCATCGCCGTGAGCGTCGAACGAGGTCTCCTTCAGCGGTCAGACAAGCTGGCGAAGGAACTGCACATCAGTCGGGCACGACTGATCGAGAGGGGCCTCAAGATCGTTCTTGCCGCCAACTCCAGATGACGCCGCCCCGGCGCCGGGGCGACCACCTGCGGTCTCCGCGAGCCCTCTGAAGATAAACCCCCCGCGTCAGCGGATGTGTGCTACGGTCGAGTTCCCTTCAAAGAACCAGTCGGCCTCGGAACCTTGTCGTCGCCGTCCTTCCTTCGAAGTCGGGGAGATTCCCGACGGAGGCCATTCACTCAAGGACCAGGAGTACTGCCATGCGATTCGCACGCAACGTCCATTTCCAGATCAAGAACGGCAAGGAGCAGGAGTTCGCCGGCCTCTTCGAGAAGGACGTCCTTCCGATGCTTCGGAAGCAGAACGGCTTCCTCGAGGAAGTGACGCTCGTCAATCCGAAGGGCGCTCACGCCATCAGTCTCTGGGACAACCGCCAGAGCGCCGACGCGTATCAGACGGGCACGTATCCGCAGGTTCTCGCCAAGCTCACGACCGTCCTCGAGGGAACTCCGACGGTCGAGACCTACGAGAACGCCAGCTCGTACGCGCGCGCCTAACGGCTAATCGAATGGGCGGCAACGCCCGTTCAACTGAGGCCCCGTTTGGGGCCTCTTTCTTTTTGGGTCCGGGCGCTCCGGGACCTCTCCCCCGCTGGGGGAGAAGGGTAAGAATCGCCACCACGGATCCCGAACCGTTACCGATCACCGCGACCGCAGGAACGCCCCGGGCGTCTGGACTTTCAATCCTCCCACCTGACGCCCCAGGAGATGTCCGAAGTCACGCAGATCGCCCGTCAGGAGGTGCGTGGCGCCGGCGGCCAGGGCCGCCCTCAGGATCGGTGCGTCCTTCTCCGGCAGCCGAACGGCTCTCGGAATCGCCACATCGGGGGCTTCCGCCACGACGTTCACGTCTGCGAGCGGGAGGTCGAGCCGGGCTCGCCGCTCGTCGCCCTCGAGGTTGCGACGCGAAGGCCGACGAGACCTTCCGCGACCGCGCGGATCTCCGTCCGAAGGCTCTCGCCCACCACGTTGAAGTGTCGGCGAATCTCTTCCGCGGTTTCGCTGTCCATGTCCCTGATGCCTATTGTCGCGAAGTCAGCTTACCGAATTTCCCCCTCACCCTCCGGGAGAGGGCCGGGGTGAGGGGCCATACAGAGAAACGAAACCCCTCTCCCTTTGGGAGAGGGGGTAGGGGTGAGGGGCGTCCCCAAGCCACCAGCCCCCCTCACCGCTCCTTGTCCCGCCTCACCGTCACCTTCTTCCTCCGCACCCCCTCAGCCCGCAGTGCGCGAATCACGTCCTCGGCGATCGCCTCCGGCACCTCCACCAGCGAGAACCTCTCCGCGATCTGGATCGACCCGACCTCGCGCGGATGGACCTTCGCCAGCTTCACGATCGCGCCCACGAGATCCCCGGGCCTCAGGCCGTCCGCCCGTCCCGAGCCGATGAAGATGCTCGCGAGGCTGCCGTCCCGCGGCCGGCCACCCCTCGGGCCACTCTTTCCATCCTTCCCCGCCCGCAGGCCCGCCGGCGGCGGCGCCACCGCGACCGCCGGGATCTCGTGCTCCTCGCCCGCCGACCCCGACCCGTCCGCCGACGGATCCGCCAGCTTCACCGCCGCGGCCGCCACGTCCAGCGGATCGAACTCCTCGGCGAGCGACTCCACGACCACGCGGTAGGCGTCGAGCCCGCCGGCGTCAGACAGCAGCGACTCCCGCAGCGACGCCCGCGTCAGCTCGAGCCGCCTCGCGCGCAGGTCCGCCACCGTCGGCACGCTCCCGATCTCGATCTTCTGCTTCGTCGCGCGCTCGATGTTCTTCAGCTGCCAGTGCTCGCGCGGCTCGGCCAGCGTGATCGCGACGCCCTCGCGCCCCGCGCGCCCCGTGCGGCCGATCCGGTGGACGTAGACGTCCGGCGACGACGGCACGTCGTAGTTGACGACGTGCGAGAGGTGCCCGATGTCGAGCCCCCGAGCCGCCACGTCCGTCGCCACGACGAGCTCGAGCGTTCCCGCACGCAGCTTCTTCATCACCCGGTCCCGCTCCCCCTGCGAGATCCCTCCGTGGAGCGCCTCGACGCGCAGCCCCTGTCCCTTCAGGAACTCCGTCAGATCGTCCACCTCGAGCCGCGTCCGGCAGAACACGAGAGCCGCCGTCGGCGACTCCAGGTCCAGCACCCGCCCGAGCGCCGCCCGCTTGTGGCCGCGCGCGACGACGTAGGCCGTCTGGCGGACCTTCGGCAGCTTGCCGTGGGCCGTCGTCTCGCGTGCGATCGCGATGCGCACGGGGTTCTTCAGGTGCTTGCCCGCGATCGTCACGATGCGCGGCGGCAGAGTCGCCGAGAAGAGGGCCGTCTGCCGCGCCGAAGGCGTCGCCGCCAGGATCGCCTCGAGATCCTCCGCGAACCCCATGTCCAGCATCTCGTCCGCCTCGTCGAGGACCAGCGTGCGGATGCCGTCGAGATTCAGCGACTTCCGGTTCACGTGGTCGAGCGCCCGCCCGGGCGTCGCGACGACCACGTCCACCCCGCGCCGGAGCGCCCGCAGCTGCGACTCCATGGAGGCTCCCCCGTACACCGGCAGCACCCGCACCCCGATCGTCTTCCCGTAGCGATGCACCGCCTCCGCCAACTGCATCGCCAGCTCGCGCGTCGGAACGAGAATCAGGGCGGCGGGACCCGCTCCCTTCGTCGGTTCCGCTGCAATCGCGTGGAGGATCGGCAGCGCGAACGCCGCCGTCTTCCCCGTCCCCGTCGCCGCCTGCGCCAGCACGTCGCGCCCCTCGAGGAGCGGCGGGATCGCCTGCTGCTGGATCGGCGTCGGCTCCTCGTAGCCGAGGGCCGTCAGGGCGGAGAGCAGGCGGGGGTCGAGCGAGAGGGATGCGAAGGTCGAGGGGGACGGTTTCCCGGAAGTCATTTCTTCACCCCGGCTTTCGGCTTGCGCCGAGAACGGCGCCTCTTCAATTCCCGCTCGAACTCGCGGTATCGCTCTTCCATTTGCTCGCTCTCCGACCAGCGCCGGATCACTTCGAGATCGACTCGCTCGCGAAGCGCCACGAGAAGCGCCACGTCGAGACTCTGGCGATCGCTCCAGAAGTAGAAAGCCGCCAGTCGGTCGCGACACGAGTCCGTCGCGGAGAGACCGAGAACCCGTCCTCGCGCCGCCTTGACGGCGACCGGACGGATGTCGAGATCCCGGCCGATCGAGAGCGGCCCTCGCGGAAACTCAACGAAGAAACGGTTGGCTGGATGTTCATAGTGGTCGCCCGCCCGCTGAAAGCCGACCGCTCCGAGGGCTCGATCGAGTTCCGTTCGTGTCGGCGCCGACTGCAGGATGAAATCGAGATCCTCCGATTTGTAGTCGCCGCCCGTGTGAATCGTGGCGATTCCTCCGCCCGTCAGGACCGCCCGGATGTCGGCCTCTTCCAGAGCCATTGCGACCGCCGCAGCGACCTCGGCCAACGTCGAGTCCGGGCCGATCTTCACAGCCTCTTTCCCGCCCGGCGCGGCCTTCGCCGAAGATCTTCGACTCTCGTCCGAAGGGCCTCCTCGGGCTCGGCGAGCCGAGCGAGAAATGTCCGCAGCTCCCTCAAGGCGAAGTACCGCGGATTGAGCCGATAGAGTCTCGTGCGGCCAGCCAGTCGCCCGGCCACCAGTCCGTCCTTCTCCAACCCCGAGAGCGCGCGCTGGACTCCAAACAGCGGCAGTTCGAGAACGCGAGCGAGCTCCCGCGGATAGCTCGTCTCGAGCAGGTCCAGAGCGATCAGGGCGCTCGTGCGTGTGGCACTCCCGAAAGGGGAAGAACTACTGACCAACATATGTGGTCATATGACCACCTTTATTGGTCTCTGTCAAGACCGAGACTGCCGTGCACCGCTTTCGCCACTTCCTCCGAGAGCGCGGGGGTCTCACTCCCTCCGGGCGTCAGGGACGCGGCGCTCCCTCCGGCTCGGTCCCTTCCTGAAGGAGCTTCAGATAGGCCTCGTAGGAAAACAGCCGATTCCGACGGCGACCCGTGATCTCCCGCGCGATCCCCAGCTTCGCCAGGCCCGTGATCGCCGCCGTAACGGTCGGGGTCGTCAGCCCGCTTTGTGCGACGAGGCTCGCGATCGATGCCACCGGCCGGCGCTGCAGCGCCTCGTGAACCCGCAGCGCGGAGCCGGCGGATCGCGCCAGGCTCCGGACCTTCGCTCGATCGTCCTGGAAGATCTGCGCCAGGGATCTCGCGGTTCTTGCCGCGGCGTCCGCCGTCACGCGAACGCCTTCGGCGAAGAAACCAATCCAGCTCTCCCAATCGCCCTCGGTCCGCACACGATCCAGGAGTTCGTAGTACTCGGACCGATGCTGCTTGAGGTAGAGACTCAGGTAGAGAAGCGGCTCCCTCAAGAGACCGTCCAGGCAGAAGAGCAACGTGACCAGCAGGCGGCCGATTCGCCCGTTGCCGTCCAGGAAGGGGTGAATGGTTTCGAACTGCACATGAGCCAGAGCGGCCTTGACGACACGCTCCATGCGCTCGGGCTCGTCATGGAGAAACCGTTCGAGCGACGCCATGCACTCCGGCACCTTTTCCGGAGGCGGGGGAACGAAGTGGGCGTTTCCTGGCCGGGATCCTCCGATCCAATTCTGAGAACGTCGAAACTCACCCGGCTGCTTGCCCGCCCCCCGACCTCGAGAGAGCAGAATGTCGTGCATCTCCCGCAGGAGGCGATTCGAAAGCGGGAAACCCTCCCTCGTTCGAGTCAGTCCATGTTCCAGAGCCGCGACGTAGTTAGAAACCTCCACGACATCGTCGATGGGGACCCCCGGTGCTTCTTCGAGCTCGAAAAGAAGGAGATCCGAAAGCGACGACTGCGTTCCCTCGATCTGCGACGAGAGAACCGCCTCCTTCCGGACGTACGTGTAGAGGAAGAGATGCGTGTCCGGGAGCAAGGTCCCGACGCTGTCCAATCGGCCCAACGCGAGCAGGGCCCCGTCGAGGCGGTCGCGGATCCCCGAGTCGACGTCGAGTGGAGGGTCGGGAGGAAGCGGCTTCGGAACAAAAGCTTTCGTCGCCTCTGTGCCGACAGTGGAAATCGGGACGTATTCGCCGGTTGCCCCTCGCCTCATCTCAATTAAAGCCTCTTGACTACGGTCCTTCGCTATTAAAGCATAGACTTGTTTACTTTAATAACTCGCGCGCGTCGAGAAGCGCATCGATGGCGACGCGAAGTGACGAAGCCCTGATCGCGGCGGGCGCGGCAGTCAGGACTTCTTCCGCTCCCTCTCTTCCTTCAGCGCTCCCAGGATCTCCAGTTCCACCCGATCCTTCGGCCGCCCCGCGGCTTGCTTGAGACGCATGAGGTCTTCGATCGCCACGACCGGCACGCTCGCCCTGCCGACCTTCATGAGGGTCGCGCCGCCGATGAGGTCGTGGAAGCCGGCCGACCCGGCGGGCGTTCCGAGGCAATCGAGGTTCCCCGCCTTCGTCGAAAGGGTGAAATGGTCGCCGGCCTCCAGAGTGGGCGGGTCAGGCCGAAACGGGAGGCCTTCGGGCGCCCCGCGAAGCCGCGCATCGAGCTCGATCAAGGCCGCCGAGAGCGCCGCGAGGTTCTTGCGGTCGCGCGCGTAGCAGACGTCGAGATCGTTGGTCAGGGTCGGCGATCCGAGGAGCCTGCCCGCGATCCCGCCGATGACGACGAATCGGACCTTGTGGCGGAGCAGGGCTTCGAGCAGCCGCTCCGGATCGAAGGCACGGAGCTCCATCAGGTCTTCTTCCGCCTGGGCTCGAGTTTCTCGAGCTGACGCGCCTCTCGGCCAGCGAGACGAGCCCGCTCGCCCGGACTCGTGCGCAGCAGCTCCCGGATCGCGGTCCGATCGACGCCGACTCCCCGGCGAGGCACCACCTGGAGCTCGAAGCCGCACGCCTCGAGCAGGCGTTCGAGGGTCTCGAACCGAGGCGAAATGCGGTCCTCCTCGACGCGGGCGATCGTGGCTTGCGTGACGCCGGCGCGACGGCCCAGCTCGCGCTGGCTGAGGTTCGCCTTTCGTCGGGCGTAACGGAGGAACGCCGAGGCGCTCATGACGGGGATTATAGTATATCGAATTGATAGTCTTTAGTATATCGACCAGGCGGCAGGGTCAGCATGTCTTAATTCTCTCTTCTCCCTCTCCCTCCGGGAGAGGGCCGGGGTGAGGGGCGCGACTACGCCGCAACTTATCCCCTCTCCCTCCGGCGCGGGGACTGAGGCCGCCCTCAGCCCTCGAGCTTGAAACCGATGAGAAGCGTCACCTGGAACTCCTCGACGTTTCCGTCGGCGATCCTCCCGCGCGTCTCCACGACTTCGAACCAGTTCATGTGGCGGACGGTCCTGCCGGCTTCCCTGACGGCCGACTTGATCGCTTCGGAGATGCTCACCGGGGACGTTCCGACGATCTCGATCTTCTTGTAGGTTCCGGACATCGGTCCTCCTCCTGTATCTCCTCGTGCGGGCGCGAGGGTATCAGGGGAGGTGTCGGCCATCGTCAAAGCGGCGCTGAGGTACGATGGCCGGCCACATTCCGAGACCGATGCTCGAGCGCGAACGAAGGGTTCCCACTCCGCCCTGGGTTTGCCAATGATCCAGAGTTTTCCCCTTTGAAGGAGTTGGAGGGTACCTACCGTCGACGGGCCAACAGGCTCCTAGGCCAGTGGGCGCTGATCTGGGGTGTGCCACAGCTCCCTAAGCGAATTCGAGTGGTGGAAAACTCTCGTCTTCGAACTTCTCTCGGGAGATCGAAGCTTTCGATCGGTGTTGTCGAACTGAACCCGGCACTCAGAAACACGCGACGCCGTCGCTTTACAGAAACGCTTTGTCATGAGGCTGCGCACGTAGCCGTTTACCTAAAGGCGGGTCGCCAGGTTCGTCCGCACGGTTCTCAATGGCGCGCACTAGTCCGGATGGCCGGCTTCGCGCCCCACTCCAACGCGCCGCTGGGTCGAACTCTTCGGTACCCTGTCAAGCGCCGGAACGGATCCCGGTACGAGCACCGTTGCCCAGTCTGTCAGTTCAATCGCCTCGCTCGGCGCTCGGTTCCTACGTGGCGATGTCCGGAGTGCCGCGCTGCAGGTCTCCCAGGTCGGCTGATTGTGATCAAACGGGAACTTTCGTGAACGACGGGTCTTGCCCGTTTTGCGCCGTCGAACCTGACCGCATCTTTCACCATGGACGGCTCGTCATGGGGATCTGGGACCGGTTTCCGGTGAGCCCGGGCCACGCCCTGCTCATTACCAAACGACACGTCGCAAGCTGGTTCGACTCAACCTCAGAGGAAAGACTGGAGCTCACTGAGGCCGTCGTGTTGGCCCGCAACGTCGTCATGGGGAAGAACAAACCGAACGGGTTCAACATCGGCATCAACGTCGGAGAGGTTGCCGGCCAGACTGTCTTCCATCTCCATGTTCACGTCATCCCTCGCTACCAGGGAGACGTCGCCGACCCTCGGGGCGGCGTCAGACACATCTTTCGCGAGAAGGCCAATTACCTATCAGCCGTCCCAGGCATGGAAAATGCCGCGATCGAATCGGCGCTGATCACAGGAGAGAGCGACCCACTACTGCCCCACCTGCGTACAGAGCTGGATCAGTGCGATAGCGCAGATATCGCGGTCGCCTTCGTCCTGGAGAGCGGCATGGCGATGCTAGATGAACATCTCCGCGATCTTCTGGCGCGAGGCGGTCGAGTTCGGTTCGTAACCGGAGACTACCTGGACGTTACGGAACCGCGAGCCCTGAGACGGCTTCTGGATCTAGAAGGTGACATCGACCGCCGCATTTTTGAGACGAGTGAACCAGTCGCTCTTTATGGCAAAACCGCGGCCGCGCACCCGTTTCACCCGAAGGCCTACATCTTTCGTCGCAGGAACGGCACGGGTGCCGCATTTGTCGGAAGTTCAAACCTCAGTCGTATCGCCCTAGCGGTCGGCGTCGAGTGGAATTACCGAGTCGTCTCCTCCCGCGACGAACGGGGGTTCGCCGACATTACCCGGGGATTCGAAGGTCTTTTCGCACATTCGGCGACCCGGCCCATGACGCCCGATTGGATTGATCGCTACGAAAGAACGCGGCGAACTCCCCTTGGCGCAGTAGCGGACGCGGAAGCTCCTGAGCCGATCCAACCACCCCCGGAACCTCATGACATCCAGAAAGAGGCGCTAGCGGCGCTCGACAGGACGCGAGTTGAGGGCAACACGGCCGGCCTGGTGGTACTGGCAACGGGCCTCGGCAAGACCTGGCTATCTGCGTTCGACAGCAACCGACCGGAATATCGCCGCATCCTCTTCGTAGCTCATCGAGAGGAAATCCTTGAGCAAGCGCTAAGGACCTTCCGGCGTATCCGTCCGTCGGCACACCTCGGCAGATTCTCTGGCCAGGCCAAGGATCAGGACGCGGACGTTCTGTTCGCCTCAATTCAAACGTTAGGCAAGCGAAGCCATCTAGACACCTTTAGGGCAGACGAATTTGACTATCTGATCGTCGATGAGTTCCATCATGCTGCTGCCGCTACCTACCGCCGCCTCATCAGCTTCTTCCGTCCCAAGTTTCTTCTTGGCCTGACCGCTACACCCGAGCGGACAGACGGCGGGGATCTGCTGGCCCTTTGCCAAGAGAATCTGGTCTACAGGTGCGACCTCGCGGAAGGCATACGGCGCGGGCACCTTTCCCCCTTCCACTACTTCGGCGTGCCAGACGAGGTTGACTATTCGAATATCCCTTGGCGAAGCAGCAGATTCGATGAGGAAGCTCTCACGAAAGCGGTCTCGACCCGCGCACGAGCGACCAACGCGCTGGAGCAATACCGTACCCGTGGCGGCAAGAGAACTCTGGCGTTTTGCGTCTCCCAGCGTCACGCCGACTTCATGTCCGAATTCTTCCGCAATGAAGGCCTACGTGCCGTAGCGGTTCACTCTGGTGAGGGCAGCGCGCCACGAGCGACTTCCCTCGATCAGCTTGAGGTTGGCGATCTCGACGTCGTCTTCGCAGTGGACATGTTTAATGAGGGAGTTGATCTGCCGGACCTCGACACCATCGTGATGCTGCGGCCGACCGAGTCACGAATTCTCTGGCTTCAGCAATTTGGCCGGGGCCTCCGAAAGGCGGAGGGGAAGGATCGACTTACGGTCATTGACTACATAGGAAATCATCGGACGTTCCTTCTCAAGCCGCAGACACTCCTCCAGCTCGGCTCCAGTGACCATGAAGTTCGGTATGCCTTGGATCGACTCCAACGAGGCGACTTCGAGCTGCCGCCGGGGTGCGAAGTCACTTATGACTTGGAGGCAGTCGATATCCTGAAGGGACTTCTCCGCGACGGCCGTGAAGATGCCCTTAAGCGCTTCTACGAAGACTTTCGAGCCCTTCATGGAACCCGGCCACTTGCGGTTGAAACTTTTCACGAAGGCTACGCGCCCCGCTCGGTCCGAAAATCGTACGGCTCTTGGCTTCGGTTCGTGAGCTCGATGGGCGACCTCAGTTCAGTTCAGGCTGCCGCGCTTGCCGAATCGGGCGACTTTCTCGATGCGCTTGAGACGACCGAGATGACGAGGAGCTACAAGATTCTCGTCCTCCTTGCGATGTTGAATGCGGATCGCTTCCCCGGCGAGATCTCTATCCAAGACCTTAGCGGGGCGGTCAGGAGGGTCGCCGAGCGCTCGGCAACACTCAAGACGGACTTGTCTGTTGATCTCAGCGACGAGGCCGCGCTTCGACGGCTTCTCGAGACGAACCCGATCCAGGCTTGGGTTGGGGGTAAGGGGACCGGCCAGGTCCCCTACTTCCGATACGAGAACGGAAACCTCTCGACGATCATGAGAAGCAGCGAGCCCAATCGCCAGGCCCTCCAGCAGCTCACTCGCGAGCTAGCTGAATGGAGGCTGGCGGAGTACCTGCGCCGAGCTGACTCATCAGCTGACGCGGAAGGGCGTTTTGAATGCAAGGTCAGTCACTCGGACGGCCGCCCGATTCTGTTTCTCCCAGATCGCGCCGCTAACTCAACCATTCCGGAGGGCTGGGTGAACGTGAAGATAGACGGCGAACGGTACGAAGCGAACTTCGTGAAAATCGCTGTCAACGTCATCCGCAGTAGCGGTTCTGACACCAATCAACTACCCGAACTCATGAGAGGGTGGTTCGGCGCCGATGCCGGACTGCCTGGAACCGATCACCGCGTCGTCTTCGAGACTCACAAGGGCGAGCTAGTCCTCACGCCAGTGAGCAGACGTGACGGCGCTCTCCAGCTATGGCGGCGCTATTCGCGCGAGGAGATTCCAAAGCTCTTCGGCCTGACGTATTCCGCCGCCGTCTGGCAGCAGGGGTTCGTCCTGCAGGGCGGTCAGATGGTCCTCCTGGTCACGCTGGACAAGGGCCAACACGCGGAGAAGTTCAAGTATCGAGACCAATTCTTGGCGCCTGACAGATTCCAATGGCAGAGTCAGAATCGAACGACCCAAGCCAGCAAGCACGGCCAGACCATCCGAGGCCACCAGCAGCTCGGCGTACCCGTGCACCTGTTCGTCAGGTCCAAGACCAGAGGCGCGAACGGGACGGCTGCCCCATTCCTCTATGCCGGCCAAGTAGAGTTCGTGAGCTGGCAGGGAGAGAGGCCAATTACCGTGCAGTGGCGACTCACCACGCCCGTTCCCACGGAGCTCATGCAGGCGCTAAACGTGCCCCAGCCCTAGCCTGGGTCGATGCCTCGCCTGAGGGGACCACATGAGTAACTTCTACTCCCACCAATACCTCCCGCGCTTCCGCTCCCGCGCCCCCGTCTCGTTCAGCGTCGCTGCATCGTAGAGCCGTCCGTTCACCATGGTCCAGGCGACCTTCTCGGACTGGCGGATGTCCTGGAGGGGGTTTCCGTCGATGACGACGAGGTCGGCGAGCTTGCCGGGTTCGAGCGAGCCGATGTCCTTGTCCATGCCGAGGCTCTTCGCGCCGTTGAAGGTCGCGCAGCGGAGGGCCTCGAGCGGCGAGAGGCCTCCCTGGGCGAGCATCCAGATCTCCCAGTGGAGGCCGAGGCCCTCGCGCTGGCCGTGGGCGCCGGTGTTGACGAGGACGTGGTCCTTGTGGAGCTTCTCGGCGATCTTCGCGAGGCTGACGTGGTTCCACTCGTCGTCGGGCGCGGTGATGCGGCGGCGGGAGCGGGGATCGAGGACGAAGGGCGGGACGAACTTGGATAAGCGCGGGTTCGCCCACACGTCGGTCTTCGCGTACCAGTACATCTCGCCGAACATGCCGCCGTAGCCGACGAGGAGCGTCGGCGTGTAGCCGACCTTCGTCGGCGGCCAGAGGGCCTCGACGTCCTGGTAGATGTTGGCGACGGGGACGGTGTGCTCGATCGTCGTGTGGCCGTCGACGACCATGTTCATGTTCATCTCGAAGAGCGATCCGCCCTCGGGCACCACCATGATTCCCGCCTCTCGGGCTGCCGCGAGGATTTGCTGGCGCTGTTCGCGGCGGGGCTGCTGGTAGCTCTTGACGGAGATGGCGCCGGCGGCCTTCTGGCGGTGGAGGTGGGCGCGCGCGTCGTCGAGCGAGTCGATCTCGGCTTTGAAGTCGCCGGCGGCGCCGTAGAGGATCGTGCCGGTCGAGAAGATGCGCGGGGCGCGGAAGAGGCCGGCGCGCGCGAGCTCGGCGGCGGTGAAGACCTCGTCGGTGTCGTTCGAGGGATCGTGGACGGTGGTGACGCCGAAGGCGAGCGAGGCGTCGCTGTGCCAGTTCTGCTGCGGGATGACGCCGTCGGCGCCGAAGGAGCCGTGGTAGTGGGCGTCGACGAAGCCGGGGAGGATGGTCTTGCCGGAGACGTCGAAGGTCTTCGCGCCTTGCGGGATGGCGACCTGATCCTTTCGGCCGACGGCCTTGATGCGGTTGCCTTCGACGAGGACGACGCCGTCTTCGATGACCTCGTCACCCTTCATCGTCACGACGCGGCCGCCGGTGAAGGCGATGGTGCTCGCCGGCGGCGGCATGTCGACGGGCTCGACGAAGGAGATGTTCATGCCCTGCGCCGCCGGCTCGGGGAGCTTCTCGGGCGCGCCGGGGAGAAACGCGAAGGCCTCCTTGAGGTCGCGCTGGTAGAGCTCGGGGCCGTAGGACCAGTAGAGGCGGGACGAGTCGCCCGAGAAGTGGAGGAACTCGCCGGCCTCCTTGGAGACGCGGGTCAGCGGGACGGCCTTGCTCTTCGGGCCGATCTCGACGCGGCGGCCGGTCTCGACGAACGGCGTGACGTAGGCGTTGAAGCCCTCGCGGAAAGCCAGCCACTTCCCGTCGGGCGAGAGGGCGAACTCGGTGGCGAGGTCCGAGAGGTAGTACTCGTGCGGCTCGGAGCCGTCGAGCTTGATCGAGGCGAGGATGCGCTTCTCCGGAGCGATCTGGTCCCCGCCGCCCTCGGTCTTGACGAAGAAGACGCGGTCGTTCGGCTTGCCGAAGCGGGGACCGAAGCCGTCCTCGGTGATGAGCGTGGACTTGCCGCCTGAGGACGGCACCCAGTAGAGGCCGGGGTCGGCGGACCAGGCGGTCGAGACGAGGTAGCCGCCGTCGGACTTGCGGTAGACGACGCGGGAGCCGTCGGGGGTGAAGACGGGGTCGACGTAGTGGCCGGGGTGGTCGGTGATGGTCTTGGACGTACCCGTCGCGACTGTGGCAGTCCGGATTGTCCCGAGGGTGTCGTCGTTCCACGTGGCGTAGACGAGGGATTTGGAGTCGCGGGACCAGGAGGGGAAGTACTCGTAGTCGGCGGTCTGCTTGGTGAGGCGATGCGGAGTGCCGGTGGGGAGGTCGCGGACGTAGATGTGGCCCAGGGCGGAGTAGGCGACGCGCTTGGAGTCGGGCGAGACGGTGACCCAGCGGAGCATGCGGACGGGGAAGACGGGGTTCCCTGGAGTTCTCCCCTCACCCCCTGCCCCTCTCCCGGTGGGAGAGGGGTAAGAGAAGCCGGCGATCGTTACTCCCTCTCCCTTCGGGAGAGGGTTGGGGTGAGGGGCGTCTCCTGCGACGGTGCCTTTGATGTACGGCGATGCCGATGCGGCCATGACGCCGGTGAGGACGTCGACCGGGAAGCGGACGGCCGTCGCGGTCTTGCGGGTGTCCTTGACGTGGAACGGGATCTTGTAGACCTGGTTGGTCGATAAGTCCGCGCGCTGGATGAAGCCGCCGGCCCAGAAGACGATCGACTTCGAGTCCGGTGTCCACGCCATGCCGGGATAGACGCCCTGGATCGCCCAGGTCTCCTGCATGTCGCGGTCGAGGCCGTCGTAGATCGGGCGCTCGATGCCGGACTCGAGGTCCTTGACGAAGAGCGTGGACTTGTAGCGGACGCGGCGGATGAAGGCGAGCGACTTGCCGTCCGGCGAGGGCGTGGGTCGGATCGAGCCGCCGGGGCCCGTGACGTAGTCGACGATCTTGCCCGTGTCGCGGTCGAGGCGCTTGATGACGTAGATCTGGCCGTTCGGGTCCTTGTTGTAGTCGAAGATCTTTCCCGGCGTCGTGTCGGACGACCAGTAGAGGTAGCGCCCGGCGGGGTCGGGCGAGAACGCGGGCTCGCCGTCGTCCTTCTGCTCGGTCGCGCGCTTGGTCATCTGGAGGCCCTCGCCGCCCGTGCGGTGGTAGAGCCAGATCTCGCCCGCGCCGAGCGAGCGCGTGCCGGTGTAGTGCTTGCGCGCCGCGATGAACTGCGAGTCGGGCGTCCACGCGGGACTGTTGGGGAGACGGAAGCTCTCCTTCGTGACCTGCTGCGGGTTCTTGCCGTCGCGGTCCATGATCCAGATGTTGTCGCCGCCGGAACGGTCGGACGTGAACGCGATCCACTTGCCGTCGGGCGAGTAGCGCGGCTGCATGTCCCACGGGATGCCGGAGGTGAGTGACTTGGCCTCACCGCCCCCGATCGGCAGCGTATAGATGTCGCCGAGGAGGTCGAAGGCGATCTCCTTGCCGTTGGGCGAGACGTCGAGCGACATCCACGTGCCGGAGGTGACGTCGAGGTGGACGGTCACGTCGTAGGGGTACGGCGGGTTGGCGACGTCCCACTTCGGCTTGTCCTTGTCCTTCTCCTTCTCCTTCGACGCGTCCGCGGTCGGCGGGGCGAGCGGCGGCTTGTCGATCGGAGGCGAAGGCTTCGGGGGCTGCTGGGCGGACGTGAGGAGAGGGAGAGCGAGGAGCAGGGCGAGAGCGGCGGCGAGACGGTGCTTCATCGAGCGAGGTCTTCCTTTCGGTGCGAGTCGGCGAGGGAATCTTATCGAGTTCCGGCCCGGCCCGATCTCCTGCGCGGCGTCTAGAGTCGTCGGTACACGTCGCCTCGGTGGCCGATCGTCACCACGAGCACGACGAGCACCTCATCGGAGATCTGGTAGACCACCCGGTAGTCTCCGACCCTGACGCGGTAAAGGTCATCGACACCGCCGAGCTTCTCGCAGCCAGAGGGACGAGGATTGCTCGAGAGCTGATCCAGGCGACTGGCGATGCGGGAGCGGATCCCGGCCGGCAGCTTTCGGAGCACGCGCTCCGCGGAGGGCTTGAGCCGAACCTCGTAGATCATGCGGGAACGGGATCAGAGTCCGAGGTCGGCCTTGACCTTCTTCCAGGGGACGCTTCCCTTTTCCTTGAGAGCCCTTCTTGCCTTCCGCAGATCGACTCGGTCCTCGATGGCCCGAATCAGCTCGAGGTCGTTCATGGGGACGATCGCCGCGAGATCGCGCCCCCGTCGGGCCAGCACGATCCGCTCGCCGCCGTAAACGACCCGGTTCAGGGTGTCGGCGAATTCCTGCCGGGCTTTGCTGGCGCGAAGGCGAGTCATGAAGCGAAGTGTACTACAGGTACATGATGTACGAAATGTACAAACCAAGCTGTCTCGAGTGCGGGATCGCGCCACGAATGGCATGAAGCCGAGAGGTGCTCGGGCGGCGCCACTGCTCGCCATCCCGACGAGGCGAAGGTGGGTGAAGATTGCGCAGTCAGGGTCGACCGCGTCGATAGACCTCCCCACGATGGCCGATCCGCAGAACGAGAAATCCCTCGGTCGTGCGGGCGTAAATGATCCGGTAGTCGCCGACGCGGAGACGGAAAAGGCCGGCGAATTCACCCGACAGGGGCTCGCCAGCCGCTCCGAGATCCGCGAGGGACTTCTCGATCTTCCTGAGCACCCGAAGGGCTACGCCGCGATCGAGCCGGCCGAGGTCTCCCGCGACCGAGGCCTTGTACTCAACCCTTGCGGCGGGCAATCCGCTTCCTGAGCTCGGCCGCCGAGATGACGGGGTCGTCCTTGTCTCTCAGCCTGTCGATCGCGACCTGGTAGTCGGCTTGATCTGCCAGGTACGACTCGAGCGCCTTTTCGATGAAGTAGGTCTTCGGCCGGTCCGTCGCCCTGGCGAGCTTCTCGAGCGCGCGGGCGGTTTCATCGGCGAGTCGGACTGAAACGGATCTGGTCATGATTGCCTCACTTGTAATACAAGTATGGCGAGCATAGCAGATCGTCGAAGAGCTCCAAATCAGAGAGCCAGGGGACCCCCACAACCCGAAGCTACATGCGCGCCACCGGGGCGGGCTTCAGCTCGGTGTCGAGGACCGGGATGGCGATGACGGAACTTCGCGGCCGCGTCCCGCGATGGCGCAGCCAGTTGACGAAGCCGTAGAGCCCCACGAGCAGGAGCCCGGCGAGCACCCACTCGCCGATGATCATCGTCCGGGATCCGCTCGCCGCCGCAGATTCGGGGATCACCGAGTTCACCGCGGTCGCCGCAACCGCCTGGCCCCTGGCGGACGCCGTGTTCGCCGGCGCGCCGGGGGGATTCAGGCTCTCGACCGTGACGGGCTGGAAGGATCCGGTCGCTTCGACGGAAGGCTTCGCGATGGGCTTCGCCGGCGATTTTATCGCCACGCGCCCCGGGACCGTCGCGACCACCGGCTTCACCGGCTCGGGGGCTCGCGCGGTCTCGACACCGGCGGGCGCGACCGCCAGGACGCTCGGATCGATCGTGACCGCGGGATCGACGGCCGGTGCGTCGGCGCCCGGAACGGGGGCCACGACGACGGGAAGCTTCGGAAGCTCGACGACCGGCGCCGCGACGTCCGGAGCGAGGGGCGGCAGCGGCGCGCCGGCTTCCTGGGACAGGGCAAATCCGGCCGCCAGGGTCAACAGAACCGCCGTCAGGAACGAACGCGGGATGCCACGCATGGTTTTCTCCTTCGCCGATGGAAATCGAGCGAAGACACCACGGCGCGGCGCCCTGCATTCTCGTCGGTTGTTCGGTCGGAGTTCGCCGGACGAATTCCGGCAAAGGGCGAGCGAGCCGAGAACGAGTAGAGTCTATCACCTCGAAGCGACCCGTGCGGCCGGATCGGCGGACCCGAGACGTCGAAAGCGATCGTGAAGGTGTCGCTCGTTCGACCTCGTCACACCTGGAGGCGTTCCGATGAAACAGTCGAAGACTCCCGACGCGTCGGCGCAGCGTTACGGCCGGGCCCTGGCCCACGCCGCGGAGAAGCACGCGGGACAGAACCGCAAGGGGACGCGGATCCCCTACATCTCTCATCCGCTCGCGGTGGCGAGCCTGGTGCTCGAGTTCGGCGGCGGCGAGGACGAGGTGATCGCGGCGCTCCTGCACGACGTGGCGGAGGACTGCGGCGGGCAGGAGGCGCTCGACGAGATCCGGCAGAAGTTCGGGATGGGGGTGGCCGCGATCGTCGAGGGCTGCACGGACACGCTCGAGAGCCCGAAGCCGGAGTGGCGGCCGCGCAAGGAGGCCTATCTCGCGCATCTGCAGGCCGCGCACCGGTCCGTGCGGCTCGTGGCGGCGGCCGACAAGCTGCACAACGCGCGGTCGATCCTGCGGGACTACCGCAGCGAAGGCGAGAACGTCTGGAAGCGGTTCAGCGCGCCGAAGGAAGACGTGCTCTGGTACTACGGCGCCGTCACGCGCGCGCTCGAGGCGCGGGGACTGAGCCCACTGGTCGAGGAGCTCGATCGCGCGGTCGGCGAGATGATGAGGGAGTCGCAAGGGGCGAAGCGGTGAACGGGTGAATGGGAAGGAGGCTCCGGCGGCCCCTCCGCGGCGATCGTGATGCGGCTTACCTTGCGCTCCGCCGGCGTCTGCGATCGATTCCTCGCTCCGCGGCCGGGCCGTAGCGCGCCTTCGCCTCGCGAACCTGGAGGGCGTCGCTGGTTCGAGCGCCCCTGAGCGGTGAGACTGCCTCGCTGATCGCGCGCCCGGAATTCCTGCGCGCGACCCTCAGGTCGAACTCGGACTGGAGGCCCAGCCAGAACTCGGCCGTCGTGCCGAGGAGACGCCCGAGGCGCAGCGCCGTGTCGGCAGTGACGCCGCGCCGGCCGCGGACGATTTCGGAGATCCGGGTCACCGGAACGTCGAGAGCGTGGGCGAGCGCATTGGCGGAAAGACCGAGCGGCTTCATGAACTCCTCTTCCAGAATCTCACCGGGGTGGATCGGGTCGAGTGTGCTCATCGTTTCCCTCCATGGTAGTCGACGATTTCGACGTCGAAGGCGTCCCTGCCGGACCAGGTGAAGCAAAGGCGCCATTGGTCGTTGATCCGGATGCTGTGCTGTCCCGAGCGTTTACCCTTGAGCTGCTCGAGCCGGTTGCCGGGGGGAACACGCAGGTCCTGGAGCGAGCAAGCGCTGTGCAACATCATGAGCTTTCGCCTGGCCGCGCGTTCGATCCCGCGCAGGCGTGGAACGTCGCGGTCGTAAAAGAGGTCCTGGGTCGTCCGTGATCGAAACGAACGGATCACGACGGGATTATACCGTTTAACGGGAAACGGTACGCAACCGGCCGGAGGCCCGAGGCGGTCCCCCGCCTCACCTCTGCCCCGTCCAGGAGGGAGAGGGGGCGGGGCACCCGGCGATTAGCTCCCCTCACCCCGGCCCTTTCCCGGAGGGAGAGGGGTGGAGCACGCGGCGATTCGTGAGGGAGTGGAGCACCCGGCGATTCGTTCTCCCCTCACCCCTACCCCCTCTCCCGGAGGGAGAGGGGTGGCTGGTCTTTGTATTGGGCATAGACTCGGCGCTTCGGGAAGGAGACGGCCATGCCGGATGATCCCAAGCCAGATTTCTCGGACGTCGTGTCGGGAAGCTCGTCGACCGCGCCATCGCCCTCGGGAGGCGCCGCGGCGAACGCGCCGACCGCTCGGATGTACATCGTCCAGAGCGGTGACAGCCTCTCGAAGATCGCGAAAAGGTTCTACGGCGATGCGACGTCGTGGAAGAAGATCTTCGAGGCGAACCGGGACGTCGTGAAGAATCCGGACCTGATTCAGCCGGGCTGGAAGCTCCAGATTCCCGATTGATCGCCGGCGAAGCACGCTGCCGGAAGGAGTTCAGATGAACACACGCAATCGGTCCGTCCTCGTCACGGCGTTCCTCGCTTCGGCCCTCGTCCTCGCGGCGTGCAAGAAGGAGGCGCCCGCGCCGCCGCCCGAGCCCACCGCCGCTCCCATGCCGACCGCCGCGCCCACGCCGGCGCCGGCCGTCACGATCACGGATCTCTCGCTCGGCAAGGCCCTGGGACCGGACAAGAAGGTGCAGGCACCGAGCGACACGTTCAAGCCGAAGGACACCATCTTCGCCGTCGTGTCGACCGACGGCTCGGCCGCATCGTCGGTCATCGCCGTGAAGTGGACCTTCGGCGACGGGCAGACCGTGAAGGAAGACACGAAGACGATCGCGCCGACGGGTCCGGCGACGACGGAGTTCTCGATCCAGAAGGCCTCGGGCTGGCCGAAGGGAAGCTACAAGGTCGAGACCACCGTGGACGGGAAGCCGGGACCGTCTAAGACGTTCACGGTGAAGTAGGCCCCCTCACCCCTGCCCCTCTCCCGGGGGGAGAGGGGTGGCGTTTCCCCTGCACGCGAGCCCCTCACCCCTACCCCCTCTCCCGGAGGGAGAGGGGTGGCTTTCCTTTCTATGACTACAGCTCCGAACGGAACGGTCCGGCGAGCCACTCGCCGATCCGTTTCTTCAGCGGACGTTCCTTCCACATGGCGAGCGTGTACTCGCGGCAGCGCTTCAGGTCCCGCTCGAAGAGCTCGCGCATCCGGGCGGCGAAGTCGGCGTCGTACACGAAGACGTTGATCTCTTCGTTCAAGTGGAAGGAGCGATCGTCGAAGTTCGCGGACCCGACGGTCGAGAAGATGCCGTCGACGACCATCGTCTTCGGGTGGAACATCGTCGGCTGGAATTCGAACATCTTCACGCCCCCCTCGAGGAGCCGCCCGAACGCCGCGCGGCCGCCGGCCTTCGTCGCCGGCACGTCGTCGTGCGCGTCCGACGGAACGATGACCCGCACGTCCACGCCTCGCTTCGCCGCGGCGACGAGCAGGCCCTCCGTCGGTTCGTCCGGCAGGAAGTACGAGTTGGAGATCCAGACCTCCTTCGTGGAAGCGGCGAGCGAGATCGCGTAGACGCGCCCGGCTCCCGACATCGCCGCGAGCGGCGAGGACGGCACCACGGCCGCCTCGGCCAAGCCCGCCGGCGGGAGCGCCGGGAAGAAGTCGTCGCCCACGAGCGCCTCGCCCGTGACCTCCGACCAGTTCTCCTGGAACGCGCGCTGCAGGCCGCGCACCGCGGGTCCCTCGACGCGCACCTGCGTTTCCCGCCAGTGCGCCGGCGAGTCCGCGCTGCCGCTCCACTCGTCGGCGAATCCCGCGCCGCCGGTGAACCCGACCCTGCCGTCCACGACGAGGATGCGCCGGTGCGTCCGATGGTTCAGCACCCAGATCTTCCACGGGGCCCGCGCATGGAAGAACTCCACGCGGCAGCCGGCGCGCTGCATCGCCTCGACGTCGCTCGCCTTCAGCTTCCGGCCCGGAGACCCGACCGCGTCCAGCAGGACGCGCACCTCGACGCCGTGCGCGGCACGCTCGATGAGCGCGTCGCGGAACCGCGACGCCACCGAGCCCGACCAGAAGATGTACGCCTCGAAGTTCACGGTCTTGCGGGCGCCGCCGATCGCCGCGAGCATCGGCGGAAAGATGCCGTCGCCGTTCTCGAGGATCTCGATTCCGTTGCCCGCGGTCATCGATGCCCCGGGGAGCGCCGACGGCAGAAAGGTCGCGTCGCCGACGGTGAAGTCGTGCGGCAGCGTGTAGACCGTCTGCTTCGGGGCGCTCGTCTTCGCGATGGAGACCGCGATCGTGTATCCCGCCGCCGCGGACAGAAGGACGATGCCGGCGACGTGGAGGAGGGTGCGCCTGGGGCGGCGCGGGACGCGGTGGGCGCGCGGCCCGGGTGTGGGGGCCGGGCGATCCCCGCGGTGCTCGCGCGCTCGGGTGATTGTCATGTGTCCGCTCCTGAGCGCTCCAATGCAAAAGGCCCGCCGCTTTCGGGCGCCCGTCACGCCGCCCCGGAGAGGGAGTCAGACACTCGGCTCAACCACGCCCCTCGCCCCGGCCCTCCCGGAGGGAGAGGGAGGAGATCCTCGCTACTTCGCCGCGACGATCCGCGCAATCACCTTCGGGTCGTCGGGCAGGAGGCCCGCCTTCGCGAGGCGCGGCGGCAGCTCGCGGAACTTCGGGTAGAGGCGATACGCCTTCGCGAAGACCGGCAGCGAGTCGTCCACCTTGCCCGTGTTCGCCAGCGCGACGCCGTGCCAGAACGCCATCTCCGCGAAGTCCGGCAGGAGCGCCTCCGCGGCTGCGTACGCCTTCAGCCCGGCCGCGTAGTCCTTCTTCTCCAGGTACCGGTCGCCGTCGTTGGCGAGATTGTTCGCACGCTGGAAGTTGACGAGGCGGCGCAGCTCGGCGAGCGGCTGCGGGCTGTCCTCGACGCGCAGGTCGAAGATCCTGTCGTTCCACGGCTTTCCGCTCGACGCGCCCTTGACGACGAGGATCGCCGCCGACTGCATGCCGCGGATGTCGCCGCCCGCCGCCTGCGCCGCCTCGAGCGCCTGGAGCATCCGCTCGGCGAGATCGCCCTTCGCGGACTCGAACGCCTTCGCCATCGCGGGCCAGATGCCGTCGTTGTCCATCAGGTTCGCCTGGACCGAGTAGTTGTCGCCGACGTGATTGCCGGCCGAGGGGATGCACTTTGCGCCGGTGTAGGCGGACACGCGACCCGAGGCGTCGATCATCGCCACCTGGCGCACGTCGCGCCCCTCGTCGCCCGCGATCAGGCTCTTCAGCGAGTCCGGCGCGCTCCGGCCCGCGCGCATCAGGTCGAGGCCGAGCGGCCCGTAGCTCGGGTCGATGAACGACTGCGTCGCGACGGCGCCGACGCCCGCCTCCGCCCACGACACGCCGGAGCCGACCGAGAAGGCGTGCGACTGGACCGCGACGCCGAGCTCCCCCGTCGCCGGGTCGCGCGCGACGATCGAGAACGTGTGGACGGGGCGAAGCGGGATGGGGGCGTCGGAGGCGGGGAGGGTGAGCGGCGCGACAAAGAGGAGGAGCGCGGGTGTGACGAGACGTCTCATGCGGAGGACTCCTTCGCCCGGCACGATAGCAGCGCGGTTGCTGAGACGGAGGCCGAGACCGAAGGACAACGGCCCTGCCCGCGGCGGCGTAGTCCGGTCCGGCAAGCGGATTGCACGTTTCGAGGACACTCGAAAGGAGTTCACGATGAGTCCGAAAGACCTGCCGCCGGAGGACGAGTTCCTGAAGCCGGACCCCGAGCCCGAGGAGCCCGAGCACCGCAAGTCGCGCAAGCACGGCTACCGGGGCTATCCGAACAATCCCGGCGTGGGCGGCAACGTCCATGCGGGGACCGGATTCGGGGGCGTCGGCTCGACCGAGCGCGGGGGCGGCGGCTCGAGCGTCATCAGCGAGAAGACGCGCGAATCCGTCGAGGAGCTCGGCGAAGAGGACGAGGAGAAGTAGGAGGACGAAGAGAAGCGTTCGCGGCGCGGCCGTCCTTTCGAGCACCGTGGCGCAGAGCTCATCGAGTCTCGAACTCCCCTGCCGGCGTGCCGTATGAAACGGGCGGGGGGTCCCGCGATGTCTTCGACGCTTCTGAGGAACATCCTGCTCTCGTCCTCCTGCCTGGCGGGAACGACTCTCGCGGCCGCTGCCGGTCCGGCGCCCGCCCGGCCGCTCGAGACCGAAGTCGCCAGGGCCCAAGCGATGCTGATCCACGAGGACCTCGGCGGCGGCGTCCACGTCTTCCGCGCGCCCGAGGAACTCGACTACTGGACGTCGACGAACTCCGTCGTCGTGATCAACGACGAGGACGTCGTCGTCTTCGACAGCCCTACGCGCGCGGTCACGGCGCGCGCGGTAATCGCCGAGATCCGCAGGCTCACGCCGAAGCCCGTGCGTGTCCTCATCAACTCCCACTGGCACCAGGACCACTGGTCGGGCAACGACGAGTACGCGAAGGCGTTCCCCGGCCTGCGCATCGTGGCGACCGATCAGACCCGCGACTACATGAAGCGGATGCCGGCGGCGTATTTCCTGAAGGGGCTCGACGCCGGGCAGAAGCTCCGGCAGGCGGAGCTCGCGGCGGCGATCCAGACGGGCAGGTTCCCCGACGGCTCGCCGCTGACGCCGGCGATCCGCGCGCAGAAGGAGGAGAAGCTCCGGCAGCGCGAGCAGTTCATGGAGGAGGTCGCCGCGCTGCCGCGGGTCCTTCCGAACGTCGTCTACCGCGACGAGATGGCTTTCTGGAGCGGCCGGCGCGAGTTTCGTCTGATGAGCGTCACCGGAGACGCGACCGCGTCGACCGTGATGTATGTCCCCGACGAGAGGATCCTCGCGACCGGCGACGCGCTCGTCAGCCCGGAAAACGGTCAGGGTCCGCCTCCCTGGACGACGAACTCGTACGCGGTCACGCCATGGGTCGAGAGCCTGCGCCGGCTCGACGCACTCGACCTCCGCGCGATCGTCCCCGGACAGGGGCCGACGATGCACGACAAGACCTACCTGCGGCGCACGATCGAGCTCATGGCGACCGTGATCGCCCAGGTGCACGCGGCGCTCGAGAGCGGTCGCGTGACGCTCGCCGACGTGCAGGCGGCGGTCGACGTCGACCGGATCGCGCTCGGCTACCCGCCGGGCCAGCCGCTCCCCGAAGGCTTCCGCAAGTGGGTCTCGAACTTCTCGAAGAAGGCGATGCAGGAGGCGCTCGACGGCGCGATCGACGAGAGATAGACAGATGACCTGGACGGCTCGGCTCCCGTGGGTCCGGGTCCGATAGCATCCCTCTCACAGGGGGACCGATACACCCTCCTTCGCCGCCGCGAGAGAGCGCTCACGGCTCAGGGCGTTCTCGGTTCCTTCAGAGACCGGGCAACCTCTTTTTCCACCGGCTCGGCCGCCGGCGACGATGCGGGCGCCATCAGCGCCTGGACGCCGAGCTCGTGCACCAGGCGCCCGCCGTTGTGCGCCGTGTTCGCGAGGACGACGACGCCGGCGCCGTAGAGCAGCAGGAACGCCAGCGGGAGAACGATCCGGACCGCAGGGACCTGCAATCGGCGGATTACGACCGGGGCTGCCACGATCGCCGCGAAGACGACCGTCAGAGCCGTGAAAACGACCCGCGTGGTTTCGGCGAGATTCTCGTGATGCTCGAGAACCGCGTTGATCTGGGGAGTCCGTTCGGCCAGCTTCCCCGCGGCTTCGCCGGTCGACACGGCAAAGAACGTCGCCGTCGTGCCGATCGCCATCAGAAGCAGAGCGGCCCAGAGAAGGGGGCGGCCGCGCCGCAGGACGACACCGAGGACGACGAAGAGAGGCGCCACGAGAAGCAGCGCGATCGGAAAGTGCACGATCAGGGGATGCAGGCCGTCCCAGGACGGCAGCGGCGGGAGCCCGTTCATGATGGAGCCTCCTCGGTCAGGATGCTGCCGGCCGCCATCGCGGCCGGCAGCGGAGCGAACTCAGCCAACCAGGATGTACTTGTCCTTCGGTGAAAAGCACGCCGGGCACTTCGTGAAGTCGAGCTTCGTCGTCGTGAAACCGCACACCGTGCAGACGTAGTACGTGACCGGCGCCTTGCCCGTGGACGTGCCGATGGTCTCGAGAGCGACGGTGTAGAGCTTCGCATGCTCGGCCTCGGCGCTCTTGGCGTAGTTGAACGATTCGAGCGCGCCCTTCTGGCCCTCGGTGCGGGCGGTCTTGATGAAGTCCGGGTACATCGTGTCGCGCTCGTACGACTCGCCCTTGATCGCGGCGCCCAGGTTCTCACTGGTCGCACCCACCTTCGGCTCCTCGATCTGGGCCTTCGGAACTCCGCCGAGCTCGCGAATCACCTTCGCGTGGTTGGCGGCGTGGATCTCCTCGGCGCGCGCCGCCGCGCGGAACAGCGAGGCCACCGGCGCGAGGCCATCGGCGTCGGCCTTCTTGGCGAAGGCGAGGTACCGCGCCTGCGCGTTGCTTTCGCCGTTGTAGGCGGTCTCGAGGTTGGCCAGCGTCTTGCCGGCGGGCTTGGTGTCGGCGCTGACCGGCGCTTCGAACGGCATCACGGTCATGGCGAGGACGAGGACGGAGAAAAGCGTCTTGCGAAACATCGGATCCTCCTTTTCTGGCACGCCGGCCGGGCGTACCCGGCGTGGGCACCCCGGGCAAATTTCCGAGGCGCCAGGAGGAGTTTTCTTCGGCCGGCGGCATCGCGCCAGATCCAAATAGATCCTTCGGGCGCCGCCCGCCGGGTCATCCCGCCGTTGCGCGACGGGAATATTTCGCGAAGGGGGCCCGGAGCGTCCCCCTCACTTCACGTACCGCGGAGCCTCCCCTTTCCCCCAGGGGTCGTATTCCGCCGCGAAGCGCAGGCGGTCGGCGAGCGGCGGATGCGAGTAGAGCCAGAACGTGATGAAGGGGGCCGGGTCGGGATCGGAAAGATTGGTCTCGCCGAGGAGCTGAAAGGCTTCGGCCGCGGCGCGCGGGGAATCGGGGACCAGTCCGTGGATCGCCTCGAGGCCGAAGACGTCGGCCGCGTGCTCCTGCGCGCGGCTGTAGCCGTTGACGGCCGGCATCGCGACCTCGCCCGCGACGGTCACGCCGAGGAGTAAGACCGGCAGCGACGCCCAGTCGGAGAGGCCGCGGATCCCCCACCGATCGGGACGGCGGAAGACTCGATCCAGAATCCACGCCCCGAGCGCCAGGATCACGAAGAGGAGCGCCCAGAGAAACGCGATCGTCCTCGGGACGTGGCCGAGAACGTAGTGGCCCAGCTCGTGGCCGAAGACGAAGAGGGTCTGCGGGATCGTCGCCTTCGCGAGGGTGGTGTCCCACACGACGACGCGCTTCGACGCGCCGAGGCCCGTGACGTACGCGTTGATCCCCGTGTACTTCGTGCTCGCGTTCATCGCGAACATGCGCTCGGACGGAATCGGCGCGCCGGCGCGGGCGGCCACCTTCCCGATCTCCCGCGCGAGCTCCGGGTGCGCGGGCGCGAGCGGGTCGAACCGGAAGAAGAGCGGATCGATCGCGAGCGGCGTCAGGAAGATCAGGAAGACGAGGATCGGCAGCAGCGCGAGCCAGAACCACAGCCACCAGCGGCGGGGGCTCCTGCGGAGGATCGCGTAGAGGAGCCAGACGAGAGGGATCGCGATGACGAGGCCGACGAGGAGGCCCTTCGCCTGGTCCCAGATCCACGAGCCCCAGCCCTGGATCGACTGGCCGTAGAAGCGCGCGAGGTGGTGGCCGTACGCGGCGGGCGGCAGCTCGAGCACGCCCTCGGTCGCGAAGAGGAGCGGCACGAAGACGGCCGCCTGGACGATCCGGCGCCGGCTCGCCGACTCGGCGACGTCGCGGAAGCGGGGACCGAGCCGCAACGCGATGATCCCGAGGAGAACCAGACAGCCCCACCCGAACGCGCCGAAGTGGAGGCGGTAGCGGGCTCGGGCGTACGCGATCGCCTGCGCGCGCTTCTCGGGCGTGAGCGTGTAGGTCGCGGGAGCGCCGCGGCTCGGAGCCGAGACGGCCAGCGGCGGCGCGGGCGCTTGCGCCGGCTGCGCGAAGAGCGTCGCGGCGACTATTCCCGCTGCGAGCAGAACGGCGGCCGTGCGCGCGCTCCTCATGCGACTACCGACTGTCCCGTCGGCCTTCGGATCCGGGCGAAGCGAAGCGTCCAGCGAAGGAGCCGCGTGGTTCCGAACACGACGAGCACTCCGACCGCGAGGCCCACGGGGACGAGCCACCACCCGAGCACGTCGCGCGCGGCCGGATCCGTGGTCGTCCCGATGCTGAAGGACCCCCCGTGGATCCATGCGCCGATCTTGTCGGGCGAGAAGATCTTGGCGACGGCCGAGAGCATCAGGGAGAAGCCGGTCGCGTAACCCACGACACCGAGCACGAAGAGAACGAATCCCCAGGCGCTGACCGAAGACCAGCGTTGGATTCCGCGCATCACGAGCCGCGGCGAAAGGCTGACGCGCGCCTTCGCGACGACCGAGTCCACCTGGTAGAGCGGCGCGATCTGCTCGGGACGGCCGAGCGCCTTCAGAATGGCGACGAGACGCTCCTCCGTCAGATCTCCGCTCGCCTCGGCCCGTTCGAGGATGTGTCCGCGAATCTCCTGGAGGATGTCGTGGACTTCCTCCGGCGGCAGCTCTCCGAGACATCGCCTCAGCTCCGCGAGATAGGAATCGATGCGCTTCTGCAGCACGTCCGACTGACTCATTTCTCCCCCTTCGCCAGGAGCGGCGCGATGATCCGGCTGATCGATCCGAGAAACCCGGACGCGTAGCGGGCCATCGCCGCGGCGCGGGAACGGCCGGCGGACGTCAACCGGTAGTACTTGCGCGGGTGGCCCGCCTCCCCCTCCACCCACTTCGTTTCGACGAGACCCTCCGCCTTCAGACGGCTGAGGATGGGATAGACGGTCCCTTCGGCCACGACGAGGTCGGTTCCCTCCTCGAGGCGGCGCAGGATCTCGAGGCCATAGAGACTTTCGTCCCGGAGACTCGCGAGGATCGCGAGCTCCAGCCAGCCCTTCTTGAGCTGGCGCTCCCAGTTGTCCGGCTGATCGGTCTCGGGCTTTGTGACCATGCATCACACTATACGTTGTATTGCTAGGTAAGTTTCCAGGAAAAACCGGGTTCCGGCGCGCGGACGGTCAGCAGCAGCCGGGCGTCTCCGGGTCCTTCGCCGCGGCCCGGCGCTCTAGCGTGCCCTTCGCCCAGCGCTTCCAGGCCTCGGACAACTGCGGCACCTCGAGCAGGCGGCCGCACTCCTCCCGGTCGCGCGTGTAGATGCGGAAGACGTCGCGAACCGTCAGGTCGTGACCGGGTCTCGAGACGACCTCGATCGCGTCGCCCGCGCCGACGTCGCCCTCACGCACGATCCGCATGTAGGCGCCGGGACGCTGCGCCTCGGTGAAGCGCCGGACGAAGGCGGGATCGTTCATGCGCACCCCGAGGCGCCAGCACGGAACGCGCGGCTCGGAGATCTCGAAGACGGCCGACCCGATCGCCCAGCGCTCGCCGACGAGCGCGCCGTTGACGTCCACGCCCTCCGTCGTGAGGTTCTGCCCGAACTCCGCCGTCACGAGCGCGCGGCCGAGCTCGCCCTCCCACCAGCGCGCGTCCTCGATCGCGTAGGCGTACAGCGCCTTGTCGGGACCGCCGTGCGCCTGGCGGTCCGCCTGGTCGTCGCCGTCGAGGTTCACGCCGCGCGCGGCGACGCGGCCCGAGAGGGGCGACTTCCAGATCGCGCTCTTCGCGGGCCGGCCGTGGTAGTCGAAGTCGCGAGGGCGGCCGACGGCGACGGAGAGGACGCGGGCGGACGGCATCGAACGGACGATATCGCCCCGCTCGGGGCCGGGGCGGGGCCTATCGCGCGTTCGGTTTGGTGAACGGCTTCACCGGCCTCCCGAGGCCCGGCGTCAGCCGCTTCGCGCCGCACTGGCAGGGCTCGATCGCGAGAGGGCCCGCCTCGTTGGACGACGTGTAGGCGTCGAACCACCAGCGGGAGGCGCGCCAAGAGGGATGAGCGTCGCTCGAAACGCGGGTCTTCGGGGCCTCGGTCTCGTTCCAACCGGTCGCGAACTCCGGCACGCCGTCGGCCGCGAATCGCACGTGGCCGACGAATAGCTTGTTCACGTGCTCGACATCATATGCCCGAAACGGGCTCGGCTCGTGTGACGCCCCACCCCACAAAGAAAAAGGCGGGGCATCGCCCCGCCTCGATGGCCGAATGCCGGCCGAACTCAGTAACGCGAGCGGTTCCCGAACGACTCGGTCTTCGGCCGCGCCTCGTTGACCTTGAGCGCCCGGCCGCCGAAATCGGTTCCGTTCAGCGAGAGCGCCTCGCGGGCCTGCTGATCGTTGCTGAATTCGACGAAGCCGAATCCCTTCGACTGTCCGCTGTCGCGGTCCGTGATCACGCGCGCCGAATCGGGCGTGCCGAACTTCGCGAACATGTCGCGGAGCTGGTCATCGGAGATGTTGTACGGAAGGTTACCTACGTAGAGCTTCATGAGACTTTCCTCGAACGCCGGGGCAAATGAGCGAAGCCGCCGCCGGCACGGGGCCTCGCATTCTCGGATATTTTCGTTCGGATTGTCGGGACGACCGGCAAGGGCGAGCGAAGCGAGAACGTGGAGACTGTATCACACCTGCCCGGAGCCGCCCGGCGCGACGGAAACCGCGTGATACCCTGAATTTCCTCGATCTCCTCCGACCCGCTCCGGGCTGCAATTCCGCAACCCCCGATCACGAGTCGCCGGTCGTCGAAGAGAACGGATGACTCCATGAAGTACGCGCTCCGCGTCTGGAAATGCCGCCATTGCGGTTGTTCCAACTCGACCGAGGTCGGGCTCGACGGCACCAGCGAGTGCCTCACCTGCAGCAACCGGACCCAGGTGCAGCCGAGCCGGATCCGGAACGGCGTCCTGCTTCCGGCCTCTTACCCGACGAGACGCCCCGCGCCGCGGCAGGTCTCGTAGCGCCCGCTCTCCCTCGCGCGCCGTCCTCTCAATCCTTCGGCTTGCGCAGACCGTGCGCGCCGAAGGTCAGAACGAGGAAGACGCCCCACTGCGTCTGCGTCGAGCGCGGCTGAAAGAGGCGGCCCACGTAGCTGGTCCTTCGGCTGTACCAGTCGTACTCGCCGCCCACGCCGAGCGGTCCGACGATCGGGATCACCGCGGTCGCGCGGAAGAACTGGAGCGTATTGTTGTCGGAGACGCCGTTGACGGTGTGCGTCCACACGACGCTGTAGGAGGCTTCGACGATCTGATCGTCCTTCGCGTAGAGACGCGCGCCGGCGCGCACGCCGCCGCCCGGGCCGTAATCGTAGTCGCGTCCCGTCTGCGGCGCGGTGAAGCCGATCGTCTTGACGCCCGCGAGCGGGATCGCGAGCGCGTTCAGGTCGGTCGCCGCGACCCAGCCGCCGCCGAGGAGATAGCGGGACATCCAACCCCCGCTGAACATCTCGGCGCCGAAGACCTCGGCCTGGTTGTTGATGTACTGGTACTCCTGCGAGACCTCGAGGACCTGCCGAGCGGTGGATGTGCGCTCGGTCAGCTCCCACGAGCGCAGGATGCCGCGCACCTCGGCGAGCGAGATCGCGGAGCCGCCGGGGAAGTTCAGGTCGAGCTCGCCCCGGAAGGCGTCGAACGGCTTCCGCACGTCGGCGTCGAAGGGGTCGCCGTACGCGGCGGCGAGGTTGATCGCGCCCTGGTTCGGGTTCTGCGCCGCGGAACCTTCGACGCGGCGGTAGCCGAACTGACCGACCAGCCGGAACCCGTCCGGATAGCGCTCCTCCGGGTTGGGATAGACGCGGCTCATGTCGCCGTCGATCAGGCGCGTCAAGGCGCCGATCGGGTTGACGATGGCGCCGCCGAGCTCGCGCCAGAAGCGCTCCGCGCCGGTCGCGGTGTTGTCGAGGAGGACCATCGACAGGCGATGTTCCATCTCGCCGAGCGCCATGCCGCCGAGCGTCGTGTTGACGAGGTCGTTCCATGAGGGCCGCGTGTTCTCCATGCAGCACTCCCAGATCAGGCTGCCGGCGAGGGTGAACAGGCCGGACTCCCAGTAGGTGAATCCGTTCGAGCGGGCGGCGTTGAAGAAGAGCGAGCCGTGGTAGGGATGCCCGAACTGGTTCGTGTTGAAGTCGTCGTTGTCGAACCCGAAGCCCGCCTTGAAGTTCTGGCTGACCGTGTGCCAGGAGATCCGCGCGAAGTCCTCGTTCGTGACGTAGCGGTCCCAGGCCCACGGGAGGAACTCCATCAGCGCCACCTCTCCCGCGGCGAGCCAGAAGCGCTTTCGAGCGGGAGGCGGCGCCGCGGCGCCCTCGGGAGGCGCGAAGGAGTTCGGGAAGAGGTCCTCGCCGGCCGACGGGGACGCGGGCACGACCGTCCAGGAGATCGGCGCCGCATCGGCCGCCGCCGCCTCGAGCCGGTACGGCGCCGCGGCCTGGAGGGCGTCATCGAGGCCGAGGGAGAAGGACCGCGGCCCGGCCGGATCACCGCTCGCCACGCTTTGCGCGCCCGACCGGGACGCGAGCGCGAGGCCGACGGCCGCCGCGAAGACGCAGAAAATTCCCGGTGGGCCGCAGGTTCGGTTGCTCGTCTCTTGCCTCCGGCGAGGCGTCCGTGCAACCTTCGGGCCGAATCGGCCCCGAAGCGGAGGGAAAACAAAAAGGGCGGGGGCTCGCCCCGCCCTTCCAGCCAGGGGTGCCGAGTGGGCACCCTCATCCCTAACCCCTCTCCCGCCCGGGAGAGGGGTGTCTGGCCCTCTTACTGCTTGTCGTACACCGCTTCGTTGTTCATCGAGGGATCCGAGCCCGTCGTCGTGACCGTCCGGCTCTTCCCGTCCGGAGAGACCGTCACCTTTCCGGTCATGACCGTCTTGTCGCCCTTCTTGATAGTCATCGAGAGCGAGTGCTTGCCGGCCGGGATGTAGGAGCGCGTGTCGTACATGTCCGTGCCGGTGACCTTGTAGTCCTTGCCGTCGAACTTGCCGGTCCACTCGGTGTGCGCGGGCTTGCCGTCCTTGTCCGTGCCGTCGGTGACGACCTTGACCATGTTGTCGCCGGCCGGGCTGTAGGTGACCATCGTGTTCTTGCCCGAGCCCGGCGCGAACTTCGACTTGCCCTCGTTCAGCTTCCAGGTCCCCATGTAGGCGCTCGCGTCGGTCTGCGCGAGCCCGTAGGCCACTCCAGCGAGAAGAACCACCAGGGACGCCAGGATCGTGCGCGTCTTCATCATTCTTTCCCTCCCAATTTCGAAGCACATTCTTCGAAACCGGGGGATTCTACGCCGGAAGGCCCGAAACGGGGGCCCGAATCCCGTGGTTTGATAGGGGGGTCGGCCGTCCGGGCGGCCCGCCGACGCGGGCGTCCCGGCGGCGATCGGAGGAGCCAATGAAAGGATCCTGTCGCATCCCGGCGACTCTCCTGGCCGGGCTGGTTCTCTCGGGACCGCTCGCCGCGCAGGCCCCGGCGCCCGCGGAGACTCCCGTTCCCGCTCCCACGAATGCCCCCTCGCTCGCTCCGGCGACCACTCCGGCCGGGCCCGGGCCCACGGTCTCGTATGCGGCGGCGCGCCACTGGACCGATCCGCAGGGCAAGCCCCTGCCGTTCGGCTCCGAGGCCGAGATGCTGGATTTCCTGCGGACGGCGGACGTGGTCTCGGCGACGCGCCTCGGCGGCGGGATCAACAACCCGCGCAAGCTCCTCCTCGAGAAGAACGGCGTGCAGGCGAGCGCCGTCTTCCGGGACGTCAACGAGGAGAAGAACACTCCGACGTTCGGCGGCGGTCGGAACGAGCTCTTCTTCAAGGACTCGTACATCTTCGAGCCGGCCGCCTACGAGCTCGCGATGATGCTCGGCCTCGACAACGTCCCGCCGGCGACGCTGCGCAAGTACGAGCGCACGAGCGGCAGCGTCCAGATCTTCATCGAGAACGCAATCACCGAGCGCCGGGAGCTCGAGGAGCACCTGCAGCCGCCCGACGAACAGGAGTGGAAGAAGCAGGTCCAGATGATGAACGTCTTCGACGCGCTCATCTACAACGTGGACCGCAACCGCGGCAACATCATCATCACGCCGGACTGGCGGCTCTGGATGATCGACCACTCGCGGACGTTCCGCCGCAACACGGACCTCCAGAGTCAGAGCCCGATCAACCAGTGCGAGCGTCAGCTCTACGCGAAGCTGAAGGCGCTCGACGAGAAGGAAGCGCGGAAGCGCCTGAAGGATTACCTCACGACGTTCGAGCTCGACGCGCTCTTCACGCGGCGCAAGCTCCTGCTCGAGCGGATCGACAAGCTCATCGCGGAGAAGGGCGAGAACCAGGTGCTGTACGACTTCGTGTGGTACGCGCCGAAGACCGTGGGCAAGTCGGTGGAGGAGTCCGCGGCGCAGCCGCGCTAAAAAGAACCGACACCCCTCTCCCTTCGGGAGAGGGGGTAGGGGTGAGGGGCGTCCCGTAGCCCCCCCTCTACTTTCTCCCCTGCTCCCCCAGCTGGCGCTTCGCCTCGCGCGCCGCCTCGCGCAGGATCTCGTCGTCGGCGTCGAGACAGGCGTCGACGCGCGCGACGAGGTGGCGGATGCGCAGCGCCCCGACGGCCGTGATGCCGCACGCGCGCAGCCACATGTCCTCGCTGTCCACGAGTGCCGCGGCGAGCTCGTCCGCGTTCGGCGGCGCGACGTGCGTGCGCTTCAGGATCGGCGCCAGGCGCGCGTCGACGCTGACGGTCGGATCGAGGAGCGCCACGAGCGACCGGCGCAGCTCGCCGTCGAGGTTGATCTCGAGGAACTCGAGCGCGTGGTCGCGGGCCGTCACGTCACCCGACCGCAGCCCGAAATGCGCGCTCCGGAAGTCGGTCGACGGGTAGAGCAGCGAGAGCAGCCGGAAGATCCGCTCGATCTCCCGCACCCGCTCCGCCTCGAGGCGCCGCACGACTTCGGTCGGCTGCCCCACCGGCGCGGCCGCACTCGCGCTGCCCGCCGGTCCCGCGACCGAGAGAATCTGGTTCGTGCGCGTGTGCAGCATCATCTCGAAGCCGAGCGCCGCGCGCAGCCGCGGCCCCTCGATCGAGACGCTCGGCCGCTCCTTGCGCAGGTCGTTCAGCGCGCAGATCGTCCGGAAGCGGAGCTCGGCGTCGCCCTCGAGGAGGCTCCCGACGAGCGCGGCCGCGGCGTCCGGCGTGCCGATGCGGGCGAGGATGCCGGGCACCTCCAGCCGCTCCGCCGGCGGCGTGTCGCCGTCGACGAGCTGGTCGCGAAGGGCGCCGAGCACGCGCTCTCCCATCGCGACGAGCGCGTCCGCCGCCTCGTCGCGCACCCGGGCGTCGTTGACGAGCGCCATCAGCCGCGGCGCGACCCGGCGCTTGCGGAGCCGGCCGGCCGCCTTCGCGGCGGCCCGGAGCACCTCGGGGTCTTCGTCGTCGAGGAGCGCGTCGAGCTGGTCGTCGAAGGCGTCCGGGCTCGCGCCGATCAGCGACGCGGCCTCCAGGCGCGACTTCTTCCCCGCCTCGCCCTTGTCGGCGATCATGCGGTCGAGAAGGAGCGCCGCCTCCGGCAGGCGGTCGGCGTCGCCCGACTGCGCCAGGAACGCGACGATCCCGGCCATCACCGACACGCCCTGGAGGCCGTCGAGCTCCTGCACGCGCGTCAGCGGATCGAGCGGCGCGTGGTGCGCGAGGAAGAGCATGGCCGTCGAACGCACGTCGGCGTCGGGGTCCTTCAGCATCTCCTCGACGCGCGGCAGCACCCACAGGTCGCCGGCCCTGTCGAGCAGCTCCAGGGCGCGCCGGCGCACGGCCGCCTCGGGGTGCCGGAGCAGGTCGCGCAGCGCGGGGTGGCTCGCGCCGCCCTGCGAGACGCCGAACATCTCGAGCGCGTAGAGGACCTGCTTCGGGTCGGCGGAGTCGAGCTGGCTGGCGAGGATGTCCGCGGTCGACTTGTCGAGGACCGGCGCGAGCTGCTTCTCCGCGTCGAGCCGGCGCTGGCGGATGCTCTGGAGGAGCGTGTCGCCGTAGCGGCGGCGCGCGGCGATCGCCGACGCGATCCAGCCCACGGCGAACACGATGTTGACGAACGAGACGCGCTGCGCCGACCAGTGGAGCTTGTCGGTGAAGATCGCGAGCGTCAGGCCGGAGAGCCCGTCGCCGACGCGCCAGATGACGGTGTCGATCGCCGATTTCGCCTGCAATTTCACGTCCGGCGGAATCGGCAGGTAGAGCAGCTCGACCGACGACTTGTCGAGCGAGTACCGCACGACCGAGTCGCCGCCTTTCAGCAGGATCGCCGCGCCGAGCGTCCCGATGGCGAGCACCGCGATCTCGCTGCTGAGGACCGCGAGCGGCACGATCAGGAGCGCGGGGCCGAGGCCGAAGCGGCGGAGGAAGCGGGAGGTCAGCAGGAGCTGCAGCACGAGGCACGCGATGCCCGCCCAGAAATTGAAGCGGCCGAAGAAGGCGGTCAGCGCGTTCTTGTCCGGGTAGGCCGCCTTCGCGATCGCCTTGAACTGCCAGCCCGCGAAGCAGGTCGCGAGCGAGGCGAGCGTGATGAGGAGCGCGATCGACATCAGGTAGGGCGAGGAGAAGACGGTGCCGAGGCTCTCGCGGAGCCCCTTCGCCGACGGCTTCGAGTGCGGCGCCGCGGCGCCCGAACCGGCGGTGCGGCCGCGCTCGCGCCAGAGCGCGATCACGAGAAAGGAGCAGAGGACGAGGAGGAGGGCCATCGCGAGGAGCAGGCTCTCGGTCCCCAGCCCCTTCGTCGACGCGAGCTTGTCGGCGAGGACGCCCGAGACGATCCAGCCGCTGATCCCGCCCGCGCCGACGATTCCGAAGACGCGCTTCGCCTCCCGGGTCGTCAGGAGATAGTTCGCGAGCGTCCACACCTGCGTCGGCGCGAGCACGCCGATGATCCCGACCCAGATGTAGAAGGCCGGGTACTGCCACGTCAGCCCGGGATGGAACTTCGCCAGGTACCAGAACCCGGTCTGGACCACGGCGAAGAGGAGCAGGCACCCGACGAGCAGGTCGCGGAGCTGGACGCGGCGGCCGATCGTCACGTAGATCGCGATGACGAAGCCGACCGAGAGCGCGATCGCCATGTCGGCGTACGGGAGCTTCGACGCCTTGAAGACGGAGAGAAAGAGCGCGTCGCGGGCCGTCTTGCCGAGCTGGTACGCCGTGATGATGACGAGGAGGTACGTGAACAGGAGTGCGGCGCGCCGGCCGTCGCCGCGCTGGAGGTTGAAGGCCCGCGAGAGCACCGCGGTCACCACGGGGGAAGCCTCGCCGGCCTCACCGGAGCGCCGCGGCCTTCGCCGGCTTCTTTCCCGGAGGAGGCGAGATCACCTGCGGCGGCTCGCCGGGATAGAGCGCCGTGACCGTGCCGCCTTCGAGCGTCACGGCGGACGCGCGTCCGCCGGGGAAAAACGCGCCGTCGAGCATGCCGGTGTCGATCTCGTACACGGTGCCGCCGAAGCGTACCTGAATCGCGCCCTTCTGCTGGACGGTGTGGCCGACGACGAGGCGGTCGGCGTGAAGCGCCTCGAGGATCCGGGGCAGCTGGAACCGGCCCTCGGCGTCGGACCACTTCGCGTAGCCGCGGAACCAGAGCGGTCCGTCGGGGCTGTTCATCGCCCACTCGTCCCACGCGAGGAACCGCGTGTAGCGGGCGCGGCGGACGCCCTCGTCGGACGTCAGCGACGTCGTGCCGCGGGATGCATCGCGCGCGTCGAGCGCGTCGAGCACCTCGTGCAGCGCCGCGAAGGTCTCCTGCAGGTCGAAGAACGGCAGGATCAGGCCCTGGGTGACGAAGGTCTGTCTGTCCTCGTCGTACGTCGCGAGCTCGTCGCGGATCTTTCGCTCGATGTCGGCGAGGGGCTCGGGCGAGGCGATGCCGCCGTGGAGGAAGACGCTCCCCTGCTCGAGGACGATCGCGGCGTGACCGCGGAGCCATTTGCCATAGATGCCGTCCGGCCCGAAGGCCTCGCGCTGCTCCACGAAGCCCGGCGGGTGGGCGGCGAGCCACTGCTGCTTCGCCTCGGGGCCGACCGCGGGGTCCGGCTTGCCGAGCTGCTTCGCGCGCCGCGTGCGCAGCGCCGCGACCGCGCTCCAGGCGTCCTCGCGCCGCTTCTCGGAGTCCGGGCCGGCGAACTCGGCCCAGTTCTCCTTCGCGACGTAGCGCAGGTCGCCGGTCATGTTCATGACCTCGTGGTTGCCGAGGAGGAACACCGCGCGGCCGCCCCGGCTCGCCGCGTCCCTCTCGAGCGCCATCGCGTAGTCGAGCGTCGCGCGCATCGCGGGGCCCCGGTCGATCAGGTCGCCGACCTGGATCAGGATCGAATCGCCGCCCGCGGTCCAGGCGCCCGACTCGTCGACGAGACCGGCCTGGGCGAGGATCGCCTTGAACGCGGGCAGGTCGCCGTGCACGTCGGCGATGGCGACGATCCGCGGCGCGGCCGCGGCCCGCGTGGCGGCCGCGAGCGCGACGAGGACGGCGCCCGAGAAGAACCGCGCGCGGCGAGACGAAATCATGTGAGGAGAAATTGTAACGGGGGCGTCTCGGACGCCCCCACTCACCCTTCGAGAGCTACTTCTTCGCCGCCGGGGCCTTGGCCATGATGATGTCGAAGGCGCCGGTGCCCTCCGAGAAAAAGAGGCAGTCCGACGCCTTGTCGCACGCGGTCGTGTGTTTGTAGCTCTTGCCGGGCTGCATCAGGTAAGACCCGGGACCGAGCCGCACCTCAGGCTTGCCTTCGGGCACCTGGACGAACGTGCCCGAGATGATCACGAGCTTGGCCGCGTGCGTGTGGTAGTGCAGGGGCACGGAAAAGCCGGCCGGGAACTTGATGAAGGCGCCGTAGCCGCCCTTCGTGTGATCGCCCCAGACGTCGGCGATTTTGACGCCCGGAGCGGTCTTCGCATCGAGGTCCACCCACTTCAGGTCCGCGGCGGGCATGAAGACGGGAGCGTTCGTGTCCTTGTGCGCCGGCGCAGCGGCCTGCGCGAGCAGGACGCCGGCCGACAGAAACGCGAGGGCGGCGAGGCGGACGGGCTTCATCGATTCACTCCTTCTTTCGTTCGGATTCGACGGCCTACTGCTTGTCGTAGACCGAGGTGTTGTTCATCGAGGGATCGTCGCCGGTGGTCGTGACGGTCCGCGACTTGCCGTCCGCGGCGACGGCGACCTTGCCGGTCTGAATCGTCTTACCGGCCTTCTTGACCGTGAAGCTCAGCGAGTGCTTGCCGGCCGGCATGTAGGAACGCGAGTCGTGGCTCGTCGTCCCCGTGACCGGATAGTCCTTGCCGTCGAACTTGCCGGTCCACTCGGAGTGCGTGGGCTTGCCGTCCTTGTCGACGCCGTCCGTCGTGATCTTGATCATGTCGCCGGCCGGGGCGTAGACGACCGTGGTGTTCTTGGCGGCCCCGGGAGAGAACTTGGACTTGCCGTCGTTGAGCTTCCAGGTGCCCATCTGCATCGTGACGTCGGTGTCCGCCGCGAGGGCGAGACCGACGCCGGAGAGAAAAACGAGAACCGCGAGGATCGAGCGCGTCTTCATTCCGTTCCTCCTTTTGAAACAAAAACCGGACGAAACTTGGGGCGGATTCTACTCCCCTCGACCCCGCGCGCGCCCCGCGGGGTATAGCCTTGGAGCGTGAGCGCCCCGAGCCGCTCGACGGCCTCCGAGACGTGGCCGAGCCTCCCCCTCGAGGCCTGGGCGGACACGTACGCGACCCTCCACCTCTGGACCCAGATCGTCGGCAAGATCCGGCACACGCTGTCGCCGCAGCTCGCGCACTGCTGGAGCGACACGCTGTACGTGACCGCCCGGGGGCTGACGACCTCGCCGATCCCCTTCGGTACGCGCGTGTTCGAGATCGACTTCGACTTCGTCGAGCACGCCCTCGAGGTCCGGACGGCGGAGGGAGCGGTCGAGCGCGTGGCGCTCCAGCCGCAGTCCGTCGCCGCGTTCTACCGGCTCGTCTTCGCCGCGCTCGACCGGCTGCGGATCGATGCCCGCATCGTGAAGAAGCCGAACGAGGTCGCCGAGCCGGTCCCGTTCGACGAGGACGAGCGGCACGCGTCCTACGACCGCGAGTACGCGCACCGGTTCTGGCGCGTGCTCGTCCAGGCGGATCGCGTCTTCAAGGTCTTCCGAGCGCGCTTCGTCGGCAAGGCGAGCCCCGTGCACTACTTCTGGGGCGCGCCGGATCTCGCCGTCACCCGCTTCTCCGGACGCGTCGCGCCCGAGCATCCCGGCGGGATCCCGAACCTGCCCGACGAGGTCACGCGCGACGCGTACTCGCACGAGGTCAGCAGCTGCGGCTGGTGGCCGGGCGGCGGTGCGATCGGGCACGCGGCGTTCTATGCGTACGCGTACCCGGAGCCCGACGGCTTCGCGAAGGCGCGCGTCGAGCCGGGCGCCGCGTTCTACAGCCCCGCGCTGCGCGAGTTCCTCCTCCCGTACGACGCGGTGCGCGTGTCGCGCTCGCCGGACGAGACGCTGCTCGCCTTCCTGCAATCCACCTACGAGGCGGCGGCGAACCTCGGGATGTGGGACCGGAAGGCGCTCGAGCGGCCGCAGAGTCCCTAGGAAGCCCTTTCGCCTACGGCGGCGCGGGAGGCGAGTTGCGATAGATTCCCGGGCCATCGGAAACGTCCGAACCGGAGACCGCATGCCCACGAGCAAGCCGCCGAAACCCGATCCGACCCAGGAGCTGACGCCGCGCCGCATCGCCGAGTTCGCGCTCGAGGAATCGCGGCTCTCGAACGTCGCTTACCGGTTCCAGCTCGTGCCGCGGGACCGCGTCTGGAAGAACTGGGACCGCACCGAGTTCGAGCCCAACCACTACAAGGTCGTCGGGCTCGCGGGCGTCTGCCTGCAGCGCGAGGAGGTCGAGAAGGCCCGCCACGCGGCGGCCTCGGCGCTCGAGGACGCGGACGGCATCCTGTTCTACGTCGAGCAGCCCGCCGACTCGATCGTCGTGCGCGGCACGACCGGGACGATGGAGTTCGTGCGCACGCCGACCCTATGCGCCGAGATCATGGCCTCGAGCACCGACGCATTCGACAAGGCCCTGGCCGCGCTGCACGCCGCGTTTCCCGGCGAGCGCGTCGCCGGCAGGATCCTGTCGGACGGGCGCTGAGCGCGCCGGAGACCGCGATGAACCTCTTCGAGCACCTCGGCGGCCAGATGGCCGAGCTCCGCAAGGCCGGCACGTTCAAGGAGGAGCTGGTCCTCCAGTCCGCGCAGGGGCCCCGCGTCCGGGTCGGCGGCCGCGAGGTCGTGATGCTGACGTCGAACAACTACCTCGGGTTCGCGAACCATCCGCGCATCCGGGAGGCCCAGAAGAAGGCGGTCGACCGGTGGGGAGCCGGGCTCGGGTCGGTGCGCTTCATCTGCGGCACGCAGGAGCTGCACAAGGAGCTCGAGGCGGAGATCGCTTCCTTCTTCGCCGCCGACGACGCCATCCTCTACATGACCTGCTGGGCGGCGAACGAGGGCCTCTTCGCCGCGGTCCTCGACGAGCCGGACGGGCTCTACTCCGACGAGCTCAACCACGCCTCGATCATCGACGGCGTCCGCCTGTCGAAGGCGAAGCGGTTCCGCGCGCCCCACGGCGACCTGCCCGCGCTCGAGAAGATGCTCGCCGACGACAGGACCTCGCGCTACAAGCTCTACATCACCGACGGCGTCTTCTCGATGGAGGGCGAGGAGGCGAACCTCCGCGAGTGCCTCCGGATCTGCGAGACGCAGGGCGCCGTCCTCGCGGTCGACGACTCGCACGCGACCGGGATCCTCGGGAAGACGGGCCGCGGCACGGCCGAGGAGCAGGGAATTCACGGCCGGGTGCCGGTCACGACGGGCACGCTCGGCAAGGCGATGGGCTCGGCGGCCGGCGGCTTCATCACGGGGCCGAAGGCGCTCGTCGAGACGCTCCGCCAGCGGAGCCGCACGTACCTCTTCTCCAACTCGCTGCCGCCGGCGGTCGCCGCCGGGGCGCTCGAGTCGTTCCGTCTGCTGAAGGAGGATCCCGCGCCGGTCGCGAAGCTGCGGCACAACGCGGCGTACTACCGGAAGGCGCTCACGGACGCCGGCTTCACGATCCCGAAGGGCACGCACCCGATCGTGCCGGTCATCGTCGGCGACACGGCGAAGGCGCTCGCGATGGGCAAAGCGCTGTTCGAGGAGGGCGTCTACGTCTCGGGCTTCGGCTTCCCCGTCGTGCCGCAGGGGCACGCGCGGCTGCGCTGCCAGGTCTCCGCGGCCCACGAGCGCGCGGACCTCGACAGGGCGGTCGACGCGTTCCGAAAGGTGGGGAAGAAGTTTTCGGTGATCTGAGACGAGGTCAGGTCTCTCTTTGTGTGACCTTCGGACCGAAAGTCACACATTCGGAGACCTGCCCCCTATTCCAGCTTCTTCCGGGCGTTCGCGACCAGGAGCCAGCACAGGAACGCGAACACGAGCGCGCAGATCACGTTGCCGGCCAACCCGTTCTTGATGTCCGGATAGAACCTCTGTCCGAGGTCGAGCCGCTCGATCAGCGTCGGATTCTCCATGTGGAGCACCGAGTCGCCGATGAACGCCACGAGCGCAATGAGGACGCCCCCGAGCGAACCGCCCGCGACGAGGCCCGTCGAGTAGAGCATTCCGGACGACAGCTCGCTCTCCTCGCCCTTCCGATGGGTGACCTTGTCGGCGAGCGCTTTCATCATGCCGCCGATCCAGATCGGAAACGTGGTCGACAGCGGCAGGTACGCGCCGACGGCCCACGAGAGCGCGTGCGCGCCGGCCATCTGCGCCATGAACGCCATCGCGACACCGACGAGCACCGGCGCCCACGGCAGGTTGTTCGCGAGCAGTCCCTTGATGATCGTCGCCATCAGCGTCGCCTGCGGCGCGGCGAGCTTCGGTCCGCCGATGCCGTGCGCCTCGCCCATCGCGTACGTCTTGTCGAGGAGGAAGAGCGTGCCGCCGATGACGAGCGTCGACGTCAGCACCCCGATGATGAAGCCGATCTGCTGGCGGCGAGGCGTCGCGCCCACGAGGTAGCCCGTCTTCAGGTCCTGCGACGTCGCGCCGGCGTTGGCGGCGGCGACGCAGACGATCGCGCCGACGCAGAGCGCCACCGACTGGTAGACGTCGCCGGTGCGGCCGAGGGCGACGAAGACGACGCAGGTCGCCATGATCGTCGCGATCGTCATGCCCGAGATCGGGTTCGAGGACGTGCCGATGATGCCGACGATGCGCGACGACACCGTCACGAAGAAGAAGCCGAACACGACGACGAGCAGGCCCATCATCAGCGAGCCCGGGAACGGCCCGTGCGGGAAGTTCGGCAGCACCGTGATGAGGAGCGCCAGAACGACCGAGCCGACGACGACGAGGCCCATGCCGAGGTCCCGCTCCGTGCGGACCGCCTCGTTCGCCTTGCCGCCCTTGCCGAATGACTTCACCGACTCGCGGAACGCGGAGACGATCGTCGGCAGTGTCTTGATCAGCGTCATCACGCCCGCGCACGCCACGGCGCCCGCGCCGATGTAGCGCACGTACGCGCGGTAGATCCACTCGGCGTGCGAGTGGCTCGCCATCCACGCGTCGGTGAACCCGAGGTTCTTCAGGTCCTGGACGATGCGGCCCTCGGCGACGAAGATCGAGATGAGCGGGATCAGCGCGAGCCACGAAAGGACGCCGCCCGACGCGAGCTCGCCCGCGATGCGCGGCCCGATGATGTAGCCGAGCCCGAGGTACTCGGGCGTGACGTCGCAGTTCAGCGTCGCGTCCGGGATCTTGCCGTCCCGGCCGGTCTTGAACCAGGTCGCGGTCTCGTTCCAGAGCCCGAGGATGCCGTAGAGGAACTTGTAGAGCATCGCGGCGCCGACGCCCTTGAACACCATGCGCGCCAGGTCGCCGCCCTTCTCGCCGGCGATGAGCACGTCGGCGCAGGCCACGCCCTCCGGGTAGCGGAGGTTGCCGTGCTCCTTGACGATGAGCGCGCGCCGCAGCGGAATCATGAACAGGACGCCGAGCGTGCCGCCGACCGCCGAGAGCACGAAGATCGTCACGTACTTGAAGTAGTTGGCGCCGTCGGTCAGGAAGAGCAGCGCCGGCATCGTGAACACGACGCCGGCCGCCACCGACTCGCCCGCGGAGCCGATCGTCTGCACCATGTTGTTTTCGAGGATGGTGGACTTGCCGAGCTTCTTGAAGACCGCGATCGCGAGCACCGCGATGGGCACCGACGCGGAGACCGTCAGGCCGGCGCGCAGCGCCAGGTAGACCGTGGCGGCGCCGAAGAGGACGCCGAAGAAGATGCCGAGGAGGATCGCCTTGGCCGTGAACTCGGGAACGTCCTCGCGTCCGGGCGAAACGTAGGGCTGGAACTCGGACCCGGACGAGGCGGCTTCATGCGCCATGCGACCTCCGCTCGAAATTCAGGCTATTGGGCCGGGGGATTATATGTGCGCCCCGACGGGGCGCCTCAGACTCCTCAGGTGCCCCCGAATCCGATGGTGACCCGCCCGTTCTCGAGGATGACGGGCACCTGGCGGCCGCCGGAGAGCTCGATCATCCGTTCGAGCTCCTTCTTGTCGTGTTTGACGTCGAGGTATCGAACCGAGTACTGGCGCTTCGCGTAGTCCTCACGGGCCGCGGTCGTGTGGGGTCAGGTGTCCTTTCCGAAGATCTCGACCCGCTTCTCGCTCATGGCTCCTCCGCGTTGGCGCGATGATACTGGACGGTGACGCGACCGCGACATCCCTCTCATGTCGGTCAGCCCGCGAGGCGGGCTGCTAGGATTCCGAGTCCATGCGCCTTCTCGCTGCCGCCGTCCTCGCCCTCCCCGTGACCGCGCCGCTCGCGGGTGCCGTGCTCGCGGGCACCGTGTCGCTCGTCCAGGACGGGAAGCCCCGCGCCGACGCCTCCAACGCGGTCGTCTGGCTCGAGGGCGCGCCGCGCGCCGGCGCGGGACCGGCGAAGGCGGACATGAAGCAGGAGTCGAAGCGGTTCCAGCCGAAGGTCGTGGCGATCGAGAAGGACGGGACCGTCGGGTTTCCGAACGACGATCCGATCTACCACAACGTGTTCTCCGTTTCGGGCGGCAACCGCTTCGACCTCGGCCTCTACCGCAGCGGCGCCTCGAAGTCGAAGAAGTTCGAGGAGGCGGGCATCGTCCGCGTCTACTGCAACATCCATCCTCAGATGGTCGGCTTCATCGTCGTCGTCGACTCCGACCACGTCGCCCTGACGGGGCCGACCGGCGCCTTCCGGTTCGAGGGCATCCCCCCGGGGTCCTACGTGCTCAAGGCGTGGCACGAGGAGGCGGGCCAGATCTCCCAGCCCGTGACCGTGCGCGCCGCCGGCGACGCGCCGCTCGAGCTCCGGCTCGACGCGACGGGATTCAAACCGGAACCCCACAAGAACAAGTACGGAAAGGACTACCCCCCGAACGCCGGCGCCTCGAGCGATGAGCGTTACTGAGGCGCCGTCGACCGCCGGACTGACCGCGAGCGGGCCGGTGCTCAAGGGGCTCCGGCTTCCTCCGCCCGATCCGCCCCGCTTCTCGCTGACGCTCAAGATCTTCGCGACGGCGGCGCTCCTGATCCTCATCGCCGTGGGCGGCGCGGTGGCGGTCTCGGCCGTTCGCTCGCGCGCCGTCGCGGACGCGAAGATCGCGGAGGACCTCAAGAAGTCCGGCCCCGCGTGGGAGTCGTTCCAGCAGAACCGCTACGCCGAGCTCCAGCGCTCGCTCGCCGTCGTCGTGAACAGCGCCGGGACGATCTCGCTGATGACGACGCTCGTGCCCGAGACCGGAAAGCCCGACGCGGCGACGGTCTTCGACACTCTGAAGCGCGAGCAGGCGTCGAGCGCGCGCGCGGACTTCCTGATCGCGACGGACTCGAAGGGTCAGGCGCTCGCGCGGACCGACCGGCCGCTCCCCTACGCCGCCGACCTCGCGGGCGTGCCGACGATCGCCGGCGCGTTGCAGGGCGAGCCGACGGAGGGCATATGGCTCTCGGGCGGCAAGCTGTACGACGTCGTCGCGGCGCCGGTGCTCGAGGGCGGCTCCCGCCTGGTCGGCGCGATCGCGGCGGGCTTCCAGATCGACGACGAGGTCGCGCGCAACCTCGAGCAGCTCCTGAACACCCAGGTCGTGTTCCTGGCGGACGCGGGCAAGCCGGGCGCCCCGGCCAAGGCCGCCCTCGCGGCGTCCACGATGGGCCCGCTCGGCGCGGCCGCGCTGTCGGCGATCGAACGCCGCGACGACCTCGTGCAGGCCGTTCTGCGGGAGGGCAAGACGATCGGCCCGCTCGCGCTCGACGTCGGCGGCGAGACGTACCTCGCCTATCTCCTCCCGATCCGCTCGTCGTCCGACCAGCTCGTCGGCGCCGCCGTGGCGCTCCGGAGCCGCGAGCGGGAGCTCGCGGCGTTCCGGCAGATCCAGAACACGCAGGTGCTCGTCGGCCTCGTGGCGCTCGTCGCCGCGTTCGTCCTGTCGTTCTTCCTCGCGCGGCGGATCACCGGACCGGTCGAGCGCCTCGTCGCGGCCACCGAGCAGGTCCGCGTCGGGAACCTCGAGACGCCGGAGCTGCCGCTCGACGCAAAGGACGAGATCGGCATCCTCGCGCGCTCGTTCCGCGCGATGCTCGAGGAGCTGAAGGAGAAGGCCGCGCTCGAGCAATACGTCGCCTCGCTCAACGCGAAGATGGGCAGCGACGAGCAGACCGTGGCGATGTCCGGCGTCGTGGCGGCGGCGGCCGGCGGCGAGCCGCGGGTCGGCGAGGTGTTCGCGGGCCGCTACGACATCCAGGGCGTGCTCGGCCGCGGCGGGATGGGCGTCGTCTACCGCGCGCACGACCGCGACCTCGACGACGCGGTGGCGATCAAGACCCTGCGCGTCGAGGCCCTCTCGGCCGACCCCGGCCTGCTCGATCGCTTCAAGCAGGAGATCCGGCTCGCTCGGCGGATCACGCACCCGAACATTCTCCGGACCCACGACCTCGGCGAGTCGGGCGGCTTCCGCTATCTCTCGATGGAGTTCGTGCGCGGCCTGACGCTCAAGCAGCTGATCGAGGCGAGCGACATCCTGCCGACCCCCGTGGCGCTGCGCATCGCCAAGCAGCTCTGCGCGGGTCTCGCCGCCGCCCACGAGGTCGGCGTCATCCACCGCGACATCAAGCCGCAGAACATCATCATCGAGGCCGCCGGCGGCCTGAAGATCATGGACTTCGGCATCGCCCGCCTCCAGGAGGAGCGCGGCATGACGGCCGAGGGAACGGTCGTCGGCACGCCCGACTACATGTCGCCGGAGCAGGCGCGCGGGATTGCGCTCGACTTCCGGTCGGACATCTACTCGACGGGCGTCGTGCTCTACGAGGTCTTCACCGGCACGCTGCCGTTCGACGGCGACACGCCGCTCGCGGTCGTCCTCAAGCACATCCAGGAGAATCCGCCGTCGCCGCAGGCGCGGAACCCGAAGATCGACCCGAAGGTCTCGCAGATCATCCTCAAGTGCATGCAGAAGGACCCGAAGGAGCGGTACCAGAGCGTCAACGACCTGTACGAGGCGCTGACGCGGGTGACGGCTTGACGGCGCGATCGCTGACGGCGAGTCTGCTCCTTCTGGCCGTTCGGGCGATCGCCGGCGCCCAGGACGCCGCGCCGCAGTACTTCGAGGAATCCGCCCGTCCGCACCTCGCCTTCCAGTGGGACTTCCTCGCGCGCTACGACAACATCAACCATCTCGAGGACTACACCTATTACACGTCGATCATCAGCCGCGGCCGCTTCGAGCTCCGGCCCGAGCTCGACTTCCTCGTTTCCCCCACCGTGAAGTTCGGCGTGCGGGCCGTCTTCGACTACGGCACGGAGCCGAACTACGACAACGCGCTCTACGGCGACAACTACGTCTCGCGCGGCGCCGTCGTCGACGAATACTTCTTCCAGTGGACGCCCGGGGCGTGGAAGTTCCAGGCCGGCGCATTCGGGATCCCGGTCGTCGCGAGCGAGATGATGTGGGACCATCGCGACGTCACGACGCCCGGGGCCGCGCTCTCGTACGTCCACACGCTCGGCCCGGCGTCCACGCTGACGTTCACCGCCGCCGGCATCTACAGCGCGCAGCGCTACCAGGACAAGTCGCTCCTCGGCGTCGGCCAGGTCGTGTGGAACTGGGGGGACGAGAGCCGATTCGCCGTGCAGGCGTCGTCCGCCTTCTGGAACATGAACATGGACGACGTGGCGCCTCAGTACTACCGGGAGAACCGGATCCGGATCGGCCCCGACGGAAGGCCGTCGTACCTGTCGAAGTTCCAGCTGCTCGACGATCTGGTCCTGCTCCGGTTCCCGCTCGGAGGCGTTCCCGCGTCCATCAGCCTCGACTTCGTGCACAACTTCGGGATCGTCGGAACGGGACCGAACGCGTACGAGGCCGCCGTCACCGTCGGCGGCGTCGGCACGCCCGGCCGCTGGCGCGCCTTCTTCGTCTACCAGTACATCGGCCGGGACGCGCTCGTGGGCGCCTACAACACGGACGACTGGTGGTGGCACACGTGGGCCGAGGGATATCGGGCGGGATTCGCCTACACGGTGCTGCCGCTCGTTTACGTGCAGCCCTCCGTCATGTGGCAGAGACGGCTCGACTCGTACCACTGGGTCAATCGCGTCACGGTCGACCTGGTGAAGATGTTCTGAACGATCGGGCCGCAACCGTATAGAATCCGACTGTCCATGGGCAAAATCCTGATCGCCTGCGTCGAGGATCTCTTTTTCCGCTCGAAGATCGAGGCGACCGCGCGACACCTCAACGCGCCGGTGCGTTTCGTCGGGGCGGGGGAGCTCGCCGCCGCCTGCGACGACCACGCCGCGGCGGTCCTGCTCGAGCTCTCCGGCAACGGCCGGATGCTCGCGGCCGTGCAGGAGCTTCGCCGGAAGAGCCCGACGGCGGCGCTGCCGATCATCGGGTTCCTGTCCCACGTCGACAAGGAGCTCGCCGGGAAGGCCCAGGCGGCCGGCGTGTCGCGCATCATGCCCCGCAGCGAGTTCTCGGAGACCCTGCCCGACCTCGTCATGGACCTCCTCGCGCCCGGCACCAAGCGCGAGGTGCAGGAGGAGCCGGAGCTTCCGGACGAGTAACACACCCTGACCTTGCGCGCCTCGGAATCAGGCGCACAATAGAACCGTGCGCCACATGCGCCGCGCGATCTCGGCCTGGTTCGTACGGATCCTCACGGAACCCCGCAAGCGCTACCGGCATTTCGGCGAGACCTCTCCCGCGATCCTGAAGGCGACCGTCCGGCCCGGCGACGTCATCCTCGTCGACGGCGACCAGCGAATCTCGCAGGCGATCAAGCTGCTCACCACAAGCGCCTGGTCGCACAGCGCGCTCTACATCGGCGACTCGCTCCTGAAGCGCGATCCGCAGCTGCGCGCCGAGATGCACCGGCGCTTCGGCCGCGAGGCGAAGCACCTGATCGTCGAGGCGCTCGTCGACAAGGGCGTCGTCGTCTCGCCGCTCGCGAAGTACGCCGACCTGAACCTGCGGATCTGCCGGCCGGTCGGGCTGAGGCCCGAGGACCTCGCCGTGGTGCTCGACTACGTCATCGCCCGGATCGGCCTGAAGTACGACCGACGCAACTTCTGGGACCTGACGCGGTACCTCCTGCCCTTCCACCTCATCCCGTCGAGCCTTCGGGACGACGCGCTCCACTTCGGCAGCGGCCGCGAGACCGAGACGATCTGCTCGACGCTGCTGGCCGAGGCCTTCGGGCGGGTCGGCTTCCCGATCCTCCCGGTGCCGGTCCGCCGCAAGCCCCACACGGTCGCCGAGAGGATGCGCCAGCAGATCCTCGGCCGGCCGACCCGGCGCGCGTACAGCGGCCTCCTCCGCGCCCGGCACCCGACCCTCTGCGTGCCCCGCGACTTCGACCTCTCGCCGTACTTCGAAATCGTGAAGTTCTCGCCCCGCCACGCGGCCACCTTCGACTACCGGACTCTCGAGTGGGAGGGGAGAACCTAGCGTCCCCCTCCGTCACGGGACCGCAATAGAATTCCCACCGGTGTCCAAACCCGATTTGTCCGACCGCAGCGGGATGACCCGCCTCGTCCGCGAGCTCCTCCGCCCCTACCGCGGGTGGCTCGTGATCATCCTCGCCGCGATGCTCGTCGAGACCGCGATGAGCCTCGCCGGACCCTGGCCGCTGAAGATCGTGCTCGACAGCGTCATCGGCCACCACCCGATGCCGCACTGGATCGCGAGCCTGATCGGGCCGCAGCTCGCGGATCACAAGATGGGGCTCGCCGCCGTCGCCGCGGGCCTCATCGTCGTCATCGCCGTGTTCGGCTCGATCGCGAGCTACATCGACAACTACTACACGGAGAGCGTCGGCCAATACGTCGCGAACGACCTCCGGATGCGCGTTTACCACCACCTCGACCGGCTCTCGCTCGGCTACTACGACAAGCAGCAGACCGGGAACCTCCTCTCGACGATCACGACCGACATCACGACGATCCAGAATTTCGCCTCCGGCTCGACGCTCGGGATCTTCGTCGACATCCTCACGATCATCGGAATGCTCGGCCTGATGTTCTGGCTGAACTTCGACTTCACGCTGATCGCGGTCGCGGTCACGCCGTTCCTCCTCCTGTTCGTGTCGCGCTTCAAGAAGGCGGTCAAGAAGGCGACGCACGAGGTGCGGCACCGCCAGAGCGACATCGTCGCCGTCGTCCAGGAGGGCCTCGAGTCGATGCGCGTCGTCAAGGCGTACGGGCGCGAGCAGCTCGAGGAAGAGCACCTGAAGGACGCGAGCCAGGCCGCGGTCGACGCGGCGCTGAAGGCCCGCCGGATCAAGTCGCTCCTGTCGCCGGTCGTCACCGTGGTCGTCTCGCTCTGCACGGGTTTCGTGCTCTACCGGGGCGCGTCGCTGATCCTGCGCGACGCGATGACGATCGGTGCGCTGACGGTGTTCCTCTCGTACCTGAACAAGTTCTTCAAGCCGGTGCAGGACCTCGCGAAGATGACCAACTCGATCGCGCAGGCGGCCGTGGCCGTCGAGCGCGTGCAGACGATCCTCGCCGCGGACGAGATGATCCCGGAGAAGCCGGACGCTCGGGAGCCCGCCGGCGTGAAGGGCGAGATCACCTTCGAGAAGGTGGCGTTCGCGTACAAGCCCGAGTCGCCGGTCCTGAAGGAGATCAGCTTCAAGATCCGGCCGGGACAGCTCGTCGGCTTCGTCGGCGCGACGGGCGGCGGCAAGTCCACGGTCGCGAGCCTGATTCCCCGCTTCTACGACGCGACGCAGGGCCGCGTCCTCATCGACGGCACCGACGTCAAGGAATTCAAGCTGAAGGCGCTGCGGAACCAGGTCGGCTGCGTCCTCCAGGACACCGTGCTCTTCGCCGGGACGATCGCCGAAAACATCGCGTACGGGAAGCCCGGCGCCTCGCGCGAGGAGGTCGTCTCCGCCGCGAAGCTCGCGAACGCCGACGAGTTCATCTCGCGGATGCCGAAGGGTTACGACAGCGAGGTCGGCGAGCGCGGCATGACGCTCTCGGGCGGCCAGCGGCAGCGGATCGGCATCGCGCGCGCGATCATCCGGAACTCCCCCATCCTCATCCTCGACGAGCCCACGGCCGCCCTCGACACGGAATCCGAGAAGGTCGTGATGGACGCCCTCGAGAACCTGATGAAGGGCCGCACCGCGATCGCCATCGCGCATCGGTTGTCGACGATCAAGGACGCCGACAAGATCGTCGTCTTCAAGGACGGGTTCGTCCACGAGCAGGGCACGCACGCCGAGCTGCTCAAGTTGAACGGCCTCTACGCCGAGCTCTACCGGATCCAGTTCCCGTCGGAGGCGGGAGTCCCGCCCGCCCCGGCGGCCCCGCCCGGCCCGATCGCCAGAGCCTGAAGGAACCGATTCGACCAGGAGGAAACCGATGTCGTCCCGCTCCCTCGTCGTCCTGCCCGATGACGCCGCCAAGCCGATCGTCGACGCGATCGCCGGCGCGAAGAAGTCCCTCCGGGTCAAGATGTTCGTGTTCTCGGACCCGGCCCTCCTCGACGCGGTGATCGCTGCCCACAAGCGCGGCGTCAAAGTGCAGGTCATGCTCAACCCCGAGCGGCGGAGCGGCGAGGAGGACAACGAGGCCACGCGTAAGAGGCTTCACGCCGCGGGCGTCGAGGTCAGAGACAGCAGTCCCGAAGTCGACCTCACGCACGAGAAGTCGATGGTGGTGGACGACTCCGTCGCCTTCATCAAATCGCTCAACTGGGAGACCAAGAACCTGACCGAGACGCGGGACTACGCCGTCATCACCGATCATCGGCACGAAGTCGAAGAGGTCGTTGCGTGTTTCGAGGCCGATTGGAACCGCAAGTCGTTCCAGCCGGGAGAGAAGGCCCACATGATCTGGTGCCCGATCAACGGGCGCGACCGCATCGCCCGATTCATCGACGACGCCAAGCACACGCTCTTCGTGCAGAACGAGCGATACCAGGACAGCGTCATCCTCGAGCGCCTGGTGCGCGCCGCCGAGCGAGGCGTCAAGGTCCACGTCATGGCGAAACCTCCGCACACGCTCAAGAAGGACAAGCTCGTCGAAGGCGTGGGCGGCCTGCGCATCCTCGACGACGTCGGGATCAAGATCCACAAGCTCAAGGGCCTGAAGCTCCACGGGAAAATGCTGCTCGCCGACGGTGTCGCGGCCATCGTCGGCTCGATCAACCTCGCGCCGGGAAGCTTCGACAGCCGGCGCGAGCTCGCGATCGAGGTGCGGGACCCGGAGGTGGTCGACCGCCTGCACAGGATCGCCAAGCAGGACTGGGAGAACTCCCATCCGCTCGACCTTTCCGACGAGGGCCTCCTCGCCGACCTCGAGGACCGTCAGGAGGGCGCGGCGGAGGCCCTCGCCATCGATGCCGACGAGAAGACGAGGAAAAAGGCGAAGAAGAAGGCGAAGAAAAAGGCGATGAAGAAGGCGGCGAAGAAGGCGGTCAGGGGCAAGAAGGCCGCCTCACCGAAGAAGAAGGGGTCCGCCGCGAAGGCGAAGAAGCCGAAGAAGAGAAAGTAGGTTCCTAGGAACTGATCGAGCGGCCGCCGGACAGGATCCCGTTCACGGCCTCGACCCGGCGCTCGAGCACCTTCCGGAGTCGTCCGACCTCGGCGTCGGACGCGGCGAAGCGGACGCTGTCGCCCTGGAACTCGAACCGCAGCACCGCGTCGCGGTCCTCGGGCACGAGGCCGAGGAGCCCCGCGCGGTAGGCGCGCATCCACTCGGGAGAGGGCTCGCCGTCGAGGCGGATCCGGAAATAGGTCTTCCCGTCCGGTGCCTGCTCGCGGAGCGGCTGATCCTGAGACACCCACACGCGGTGCGTGGCGGGCGCCTCGCCGGGGCGGCGGCGCAGCGGGCGCCGGTGCTGGGGGCGTCTCATTCGAGGGGAGATTCTGTCATGGATGCGGCGGAAAAGCGCAAGTCACGGCGGGAACGTCCCCGCGCTCACCACCGTGAACGCGTCGGGACGCACCCGCGCCGAGAACGCGGCATCCGCCTCGGCCTTCGCCACCGCCGCCACCTTCTGCGGGAACACGTCGAGGTAGCCGACCCCGAAGCCGTAGTAGATCGCCGCGTCGAGCGCCTGGGCGATCCCCGCGTTCGAGCCGAGGTCCACCTTGAACCGCCCGATCCTGGCGCTCTTCTCCTCCGCGAGCTCCTTCTCGGTCATGCCGCCCGAGAGGTACTTGTGGATCTCGTCGAGCGTCGCGGCGAGGGCCTGGCCACGGCTCTGCGGCTTGACGGTGAGGCTGACGACGAACGGCCCCGGCAGGTGCGTGGCGGAGAAGCTCGAGTGGATGCCGTACGTCAGGCCCTCGGTGTCGCGGACGCGCACGCCGAGGCGGGAGGTGAGCGAGGACTGGCCGAGCGCCGAGTTCGCGAGCGAGCAGGCGAGGAATTCGGGGTCGGTGCGCGCGAGGTTTGCCGGCACGGCCAGCACGACATCGGCGTTCGCCTTGTCGGGCATCCGCACCGTCTCCTCCCCCGGCGAGGGGGCCGGAATCGGCGGCGCGGCGATGCCGGTCGAGGGGCCTGCCGCCCAGGGCTCGAGCCCCGCCTCGAGGCGGTCGAGGACGCGGTCGGCGTCCACGTCGCCGACGACGACGATGGCGAGGGACGCCGCGCCGTACCGGTCGCGGTAGAACGCCTCGAGGTCGGCGCGGTCCAGCGACTCGACGCGGGAGATCCGCTCGGCCCCGGTCAGGCGGTGCATCGGGTGCGCGAGCGGATAGATGCGCCGCATCGCGGCCTCGTACGCCCGCATCGACGTCTGCTCCTGCTGCTGCCGGATCGCGCCGACGAGGCGCTTCTTCTCCTTGTCCAGCTCGTCCCGCGGAAACGTCGGCGTGCGGAGGACCTCCGCGAGCGTGTCGATCAGGAGGTCGGTGTCGCGCGAGAGCGCGGCGCCGGTGACGTCGACGCCGACCGGGTCGCTCGCGTCGGAGGAGAAGGAGAGGCTCGCCGCGCGGCTCTCGAGGTCCTCGGCGAGCTCGAGCTTCGTGCGCCGGGCGGTGCCCTTCATCAGCTCGCCCGCCGCGATCGACGCGATCATGCGGCGGTCCTCGGGCGCGTAGAGCCGGCCCGCGCGGAGCGACCCGGAGAGCGCGACGGTCGGATTGAAGCGGTTCTCGAGGACGAAGAGGCGCGCGCCGTTCCGGAGCGTCCGCCGCCGGACCGTCTCTTCGAACGGGCGGCGCGGCGGCGGCGCGACGGCGGCCGCGCTCATTCCCCCGGCTCCTCCGCGTCGATCGCGAGGTCCGCCGGCGGCCGGGGCAGGTACTGGCCGACGGTCAGCCCGTCGTCGTGGAGGTACGTCAACACGACCCGCTGCACGTCGGCCGGCCCGACGCGCCGGATCGCCTCCGGATAGTCGGCGTACCACTGCCAGTCCGCGACCGCGATCGCCTCGGACAGCGACGCCGCGATCTGGTCGGTCGAGTCGCGGTCGAACACGACCTCGGCCTCGATCTGGGTGCGCGCCTTCTCGCACTCGGCCTCGGTCACCGACTCGGCCGCGATGCGCGCGACCTCTCGCCGGATCACGCCCTCGACCTCCGCGGGCTCGATCCCGGGCCGCACCGGCGCGAAGACCGAGAAGAGGGCCGGGTCGCGCAGCTGCCAGGGCACGACGGTCACCGACAGCGCGAGGCTCTTCTCGACGAGCGCCTGGTGCAGGCGCGCCGTGATGCCGCCGCCGAGGATGTGGCCGAGGACCGCGAGCGCGTGGGTGTCGGGATGGCGTGCCTCGACGGTGCGCCACGAGAGCCCGCACCAGGCGACCTCGCCCGCGCGGCGGACGACGAACCGCCGCTCGCCCTCCTGGGGCGGCTCGGCCGTGTACACCTTCGGGATCGGACGGAGCGACGGCGGGATCGCGCCGAAGCGCCGCTCGATCGAAGAGAGCGCGACGGCCTCGTCGAAGTCGCCGATGAGCATCGCCGTCGCGTTGTTCGGGTGGTAGAACGTGTCGTAGAACTCGCGCAGCCGTTCGGTCGACACGCCCTCGATGTCGGTCCGCCAGCCGATCGTCGGGTGGTGATACGGGTGCTCGCGGAAGGCGGTCGCGAACGTCTCCTTGTAGAGCACCTGGAAGGGCGAGTTCTCGCCGCGCTCGAACTCGTTGCGCACGACCGTCATCTCCGGCGCGCGGTCCTCGTCCCGGAGGAGCGCGCTCCGCATGCGGGAGGCCTCGATCGCGAGCGCGGTGTCGAGCGCGTCGGAAGGAACGGTCTCGTAGTAGTTCGTGCGGTCGAACCAGGTCGTCGCGTTGAACCGCGCTCCGATCGCCTCGAGCACCGCGGCGACCGCCGTTCCCTTCGCGCGATCGAACTCCGGCGTGCCCTTGAACATGAGGTGCTCGAGCAGGTGCGTCGCGCCGGTGTGCCCCACGGCCTCGTTCCGGCTGCCGACGTGGTACACGATCGCAAAGGTCGCGACCGGCGCGACGCGGTTCTGGAGGAGGAGGACGCGCAGGCCGTTCTTCTTCAGGCGGAACTCGCGGAAGCCGGCTTTCTCCGCGAGCAGCTCGTAGGCCGGGTTCGGGGAGGAAGAGGGGGGCGCCGCGGCGGCGGCCGGCCGGGGGGGAGCCGAGCTCAAATCCGGCGAGCTCGCGTCATCGTCCCCCCGCGACGTCCTCGGCGCCGTCGACGCCGATCACGTTGCCGCTGATCCAGGATCCCCCGTCGCCGCAGAGCGCGACGAGCGCCTTCGCGACGTCGGAGGGGACCGTGAGCCGTCCCGCGGGGTGCATCGCGGAGACGCGCTCGATCATCGCCTCGTTGCCGGGGATCTTGCGCAGCGCGGGCGTGTCGGTCACGCCCGCCCGCAGCGCGTTGACGGCGACGCGGTGTGGCGCGAGCTCGACGGCGAGCTGGCGCACGTAGGACTCGAGCGCGGACTTCGCCGCGGAGACGGCGCCGTACGCGGGCCACACGATGTGGTCTCCCGCCGAGGTCATCGCGAAAATGCGCGCGCCCGGCGCGAGCAGGCCGCCGTAGAAGAGGTCCTGCGTCCAGTACACGAGCGAGTTCGCCATCACGTCGAGCGTCATCTCGATCTGGGGCTTCGAGATCGCGTTCTCGCGGGGCTCGGCGAAGAACGGCTTCAGGGTGCCGAACGCGAGCGAGTGGAGCAGCACCGAGACGCGGGACTCGGCCGGGTCGGAGCCGCAGGTCTTCCGGATCGCCTCCACGACCTCGCCGCGCCGCGCGTCGTCGGCCGCGTTGACGTTGAAATACTCGGCCCGCCGCCCGAGCGCCCGGATCTCGCCGACGATGCGGTCCACGTTCGGCTGCGTCGACTTGCGGTCGAGGTGCACGCCGAAGACGTTCCAACCGGCGCGGGCGAGCTCGAGCGAACAGGCCTCGCCGAACCCGGAGGAGGCGCCCAGCACCAGGGCCCAGCGGGAGCGCGCGTCGGGGCTCAAAGCGGCGGGCATCTTAGCACCGCCGAAGGGTAGACTCCGGACCGGCGATGGATGCAAGGGAGAGCGGGGCCAGGCTTCAGCCTGGCCCCTCTTCGGGCCCCGAACGGACCCTGGTCGCCGCCCTCTTCTTCCTGGCTGCCGTCGCGATCTTCGAGCCGGCGGGTTCGGGCCTCGCGGAGCCGGACGAGACCCGCTACGCGGAGATTCCGCGGGAGATGCTGGCGGCCGGCGACTTCGTGGTGCCGCGGCTGAACGGCCTGCCCTACTTCGAGAAGCCGCCGCTCCTCTACTGGGCGAACGCGGTCGCGTTCCGGCTGCTGGGAACGACGCCCTGGGCGGCCCGGCTGCCGACGCGCCTGGCGGGACTCGGCACCGTCCTCCTCGTCGTGCTCGCGGCCGGGGCGGGCGCGCGGCGGCGGGACGGGTTCGCCGCGGGCATCCTGCTCCTCGCGAGCCCCATCGGTTTCCTGTTGGTTCGCACGAACCTGACCGACGGCCTGCTCACCTTCTTCCTCACGGCGACGCTCCTCGCCGCGCGGGCCGCGATCGAGCGGCGCGAGGAGAACCGTCCCTGGCGAATTCTCGCGTCCGCCGCCGGGGCGGCGGCCGCCGGCGCCTTCCTCACGAAGGGACTGATCGCGCTCGTGCTCCCGGGGCTCGTCCTCCTCGTCTGGGCGGCGGCGACCGGGCGCCCGCGCGGCCTCTTCGCGCTGCTGGCCTCTCCCGCTCCGCTCGTGTTCCTCGTCCTCGCGGCGCCGTGGTTCGTGCTCGTCGAGCGGCGGCATCCCGGCTTCCTGCACTTCTTCTTCGTGCACGAGCACTTCCAGCGCTTCGCGACGGGAGCGGCGAAGCGCGCCGGGCCGCCGTACTACTTCGTGCCGGTCTTCGTCCTCGGTTTTCTGCCGGGACTCGCGTTCTTCCTCGCGTCCCTCCGGGGGGCTTCGCGGCGGAGAGACCCGCGATTCTTCTTCCTGGTGTGGTTCGCGGTCGTGTTCGTCTTCTTCTCGATCTCGCGGAGCAAGCTGCCGCCGTACCTCTTCCCGGCGATCCCGGCGGCCGCCGTGCTCGCGGGCGGCGTCGCCGCGGAGGCGCGGCGGCGGGGACCGTGGGCGGTCCACGCCGTGCTCGCGACCGCGTTCGCGGCGGCCCTCGTCCTTCATCCGGTGGCCCGCGGCTTCCTGATGGAGAACCGCCTGCAGGCGCTCGTCGCGCCGGCGCTCGGGATCCTCGTGCTCGTGGCGTGGGCCGCGCTCGTGTTCGCGCGGGACGCCCCGCGGCTCGCCCTGCTGTCGCTCGCCGCCGGCTGGGGCGCGTTCCTCGCGGCCGTCGTGCTCGCGTGGCCGCAGGTGCCCCAGGCACGATTTCCCGCGGAGCTCGCCGCGGCCGCCAGGGCGCAGGGCGCGCCCGGGCGCGTGCCGCTCGTCGGCTACAAGGACTACGTCAACGGCGTCAGCGTCGCCCTGGCGACGCCGATTCCGGTCGCGGCGTACGTGGGCGAGCTCGAACCGGTCTTCGAGACCGACGAAGCGGTCCGGGACAGGCTCCTCTGGTCCTCGGAGAAGTTCTGGCGGGAGTGGAAGAGCGACCGGCCGATGCTCGCGCTCGTGCGCCTGCAGGACGTCGTGGAGATGATGACCGCCGTCCCTCCGGCGCGGGTGGTGCGATGGGCGGGACGCCACGCCATCGTGGCGAACTATCCGGGGCCGTAGGGAGACGGCTGGAGGACGCCCGGAGGGAGAGGGGCGGGGGTTAATGCCGTGGCGGTAGTTCCCCCCTCACCCCTACCCCCTCTCCCGGAGGGAGAGGGGAGCTTGCTTTGTCAGGGGATGTAGCCCTTGATGGTCCGCGCCGTCACGCCGGGCTTGTCGATCGAGACGGCGACGGTGCGGTATTCGCCGTCGGGTTTCTGCGAGTCGGTGCGGAAGGCGACGATGTACTGCGACCGCAGCTCCTCCTCGATGCGCTTCGTGATCTCGCCGATCTTCGCGGCGTTCGAGATGTGGAAGACCTCGCCGCCCGACTCGTGGGCGATCTCGTTGATCTCCTTCCGGATGCCGAAGTCGAGGACCGAGATCCCGACGCCGATGATGTAGACGGGCGCGCCGGCCGAGCGGGCGTACCGCAGCAGCGTCGTGTAGTCGACGTGCGAGTGATTGTCCGCGCCATCCGAGATGACGATGAGCGCCTTGCGGCCCTGCAGCGTCCGAAACTGATACAGGCCGAGGACGATCGAGTCGAAGAGCGCCGTCGCCCCGCGCGCGGACGTCTCGCGCGACGCGCGCTGCAACGACGCGGAATCGCCCGTGAGCTCCTGGATCATGTGGGGCTGCTCCCGGAACTCGATGATGAATCCCTTGTCCTTGTCCCGGATCAGGCCGCGGAACAGCTCGACCGAGGCGTCGTGGACGAACGGCATCGACTTCTCCATCGAGCCCGAGCCGTCGACCACGAGCCCGATGGTCAGCGGGAGCTTCTCGGCGATCTCGAAGCCCGTGATCGTCTGCCTCCGGCCGTCCTCCTCCACGGTGAAGTCGCCCTCGCCGAGCCCCTTGACGAAGCGATTCTCCTTGTCCAGCGCGGAAACGTGGAGCTGCACGACGTCGACGCGGACGCTCTCGATCGTCGTGTTCGGCCCCTTGAGCATGCGGAGGTCGTTCGCTTCCTTGCCGTCCTCGCCGATGGCCGTGGCCCGGAGGTAGTCCGACTTCGAGTACTCGGTGAACGGGATCGTGACCTCGTACGGTCCCGAGTCCGTCCACGTGTGGATCTTCTTGTCGTTCAAGAAGAGCTCGACCTGTCTCGCGACGCCGCCGGAGATCGACTGGACGGCGACCTTGACGCGCACCTTGCCGCCCGCCGGGTCGGGCTCCGGCAGGATCTTCACCGCGAGCCGCGCGGAGCCCTGGTTGATGGACCACGCGTCCTCGTCGATGACGCGGCCGCTCGAGTCGTAGCCCACCGCGCGCACGGTCTGCTTGCGCGGGATCTGGCCGAGGTCGATCTCGACGGAGTAGGGAGGCCGGGTGCGCCGCACGATCAGCTTGTCCTCGAGGTAGAACTCGACGCGCGAGATCGGAGGCTGCGCGTCCGCCTCGAGCCGGAGCAGCCCCACGGGCGCCTCGCGATCGGGCGGCAGGATCTTCAGCTTCGACTCGCTCGGCGACGCGGCGTTCGCCGCCTCGTCGGCGATGACGACCGCCTCGGCCGAGGGCAGGGTCGAGGCCTCGCCGGGCGCCATGTCCGCGGCAAACTTGGCGCCGACCTCCGGCACCGAGAGCTCGGTCGTGGCCTCGCCGACCTGGCGATTCCCGGGAGCGATCAGGATCAGCTTGAGCGAGTAGGAGCCGGGCTCGATCGCCCGCAGGAAGGCGTAGGTGAAGGTCGTGCGGGTCCCGATCTCTCCCGAGACGGGGTACTTGAACGCCTGAACGACCTCGGTGCCCTTCAGGAAGCTGCCCTCGAGCTCGCCCGAGAAGCTCGTCAGCCCGCGCTTGCCCGCGGCCATCGAGAGCTCCGGGGCGCGCAGCCGGATGCGCGTGACGGTCTTCAGGCCGGCCATCCCCAGGTACTCGGCGGTTACGTGGAGCGGAAACTTCCCGGCGGAGGTCGACAGGTCCGTGTCGCGGTTCTGCTCGGGTGGGGGCGGCGGGGCCTGCGCCGGGGCCGGAAAGGCGAGACCGAGGAGGCCGGACGCGGCGAGGGCGAGCGGCGCGAGCCGGAGTCTCATGCGGAAGGATCGAACCGAGGAGACATGCCCGGGAATTCCCGCCGTCAGGAGGCGAGGGCCTCCGCCGGCGCGGCCAGGGACGCCAGCCCGTCGAAAAACTGCGCCACCGCCTCCCGGAAGTCGGCCGGCGTCCGGAGCTCGGAGATGCGGACGCGGAGCGCCCGCCCGTGGGGAAGGCCGTTCGTGTACCAGCCGGTCATCGTGCGCAGCTTGTGGAGGGCCTCCTTCGCGTCGTGCGCCGAGGCCTCGATCGCGTCGAAGTGCGCGAGCATCAGGTCCCGGCGCTCGTCGAGGGCGGCCTCCCGCGCCGGGCCTCCCGCCAGTCGATCGGCGATCTGGCGGAAGATCCATGGGTTCTTCATCGTGGCGCGGCCGATCATCACGCCGTCGCAGCCCGTCTCGGCGAAGAGCGCGAGCGCATCCTCGGCGGTCGCCACGTCGCCGTTGCCGACGACCGGAATCGCGAGGTGGCGTTTGAGCTCCGCGATGCGGCTCCGATCCGCCTGTCCGGTGTACATCTGCCGCGCGGTGCGCGCGTGCATCGCGACGGCGGCGACACCCTCGTCCTCGCACATGCGGCCGAGGTCGAGGAAATTGATGCGGGCCGGATCGAGACCCAGACGGAACTTCACCGTCAGCGGAATCGTCAGCCGCGCCTTCACCGCGCGCACGATCGCCCGCGCGAGCGGCAGGTCGCCCATCAGCGCGGCACCCGCGCAGCCCTTGAGCACCTTGTTCGCCGGGCAGCCCATGTTGATGTCGCAGGCGTCGGGGCGGAGCTCCTCCACGATGTCGGCGGCCGCGGCCATCCGCCCGGCGTCCGAGCCGTAGATCTGGATCGACAGCGGCCGCTCCTCGTCGGCGAAGACGAGCTTGCGCAGCTGCCGCGCGTTGCCGCGCGTGATCGCCTCGGAGGAGATGAACTCCATCGTCACGAGACCCACGCCGCCGATGCGGCGCAGCATCAGCCGGTACACGTGGTCCGTGATGCCCGCCATGGGCGCGAGCACGAGCGGCGGGTCGATGCGGAGCGGGCCGATTGGGAGCATGGGAGCGGGTATTCTAACGGGGCCGGAGGGTAACCGGGTCGCTCGCTCCGCGAGGGGGTGACTTGAAACGAAGGGAGCGGGGTTCCGAAGTGATTACTCCTTGGGCATCCCGGTCCCCCAGTAGTACTGCTCGAAGAACGGCATGTAGTCCTTCTTCGTCATGAACTGGAGGAAGGCGGCGATCGTTTTCGTCGAGCCGAACTTCCAGCGGAAGGACTTCTGGTAGGACTTCAGAAACGTCAGGAACGCCTCGTCTCCGAGCTCGCGGTGAAGGGCGTAGAGGAGCAGCGGCCCCTTCTCATACAGCAACCCCCTCCGGATCGCGGACTGGATGCGCCGTTCCGAAGGGTCGTAGGCGCGGTTGGCGAGCGGAATCGGCGCCTTGTCGGTCGCGAGGCTCGCACCCGGCCTCCAGTGGTTGACGATCGACTTGTACTCCGCGTCTCCCTTGCCCGCCTTCATGAAGAGCGCCGCCGAATATTCCGCGAACGACTCGGTGATCCACTGCTCCTCGTGACCGGGCATCTTCACGACGTGACCCCAGTACTGATGGGCGATCTCGTGCGCGAACCGCTCGTTCACGCCGCCCGAATAGGTCTGGTTCTCTTCCGAGCCGCCGAGGGGGTTGAACGCCTCCTTCGTGATGAACATGACGCCGGGCGGCGCCTGCCCGAAGCCGTACGCATCGATCTCCAGGATGTTGAACTCGGGGAAGGGAAACGCGCCCAGGAACTCCTGGTAGAAACGGATGATGGTCGCCGAGAGGTCGGTGAGCTGCTTGATCGCGCGCTCGTTCTTCAGCGCGTACGTGGCGACCCGAATCGTCACGCCGTCGCGGTTCTCCTCCTTGAAGGTGTAATCGCCCGCGAGCACGACGGCGAACTGGACCGGAACGTCGATCTTCGTTTCGAGGACGTTCTCGTCGCCCTCGGTGGTCCGGCGGACGGTCTTCCCGGGAGCGAACGGAACGAACGGCTTCTTCACGTGCACGACCGCGTGGAACGTGTAGAACTGTTCGCAGAGCTTCGGCTGCGGAAACCAGGCCCACACGCCGAGCTCCCAGAAATTGCTGCCGCCGGGATGAACCAGGAAGTCGCCCTCGATCTCGAAGCGCAGCTGGACCGGCCGATCCGGCGGGACGGCCTCCGGCATCTCCACCAGGAGCCGATCGTTGTCGTGAGCGTACGAAAGCGCTCGTCCCTGACCGTCGGAGATCTTGCGCACGTGTTCGCTGCGGGTCGTCAGGTGGGCGCCGAAGGTCGTGTAGACGGTTCCCTCGAGATCGAAGGCGAAGACCCTCAGGGATTCCCGCTGCGGAACGAGCGTCTCGACGACCTCCATGCGCACGTCCTTGTCGTCCGAGGCGTGCAGCTCGAGGTCCACGTCGGTCAGCACGAAACGGGCCGCCGGCGGATCGCGGGGATCCCTGCCGACCGGCTGGACGGACAGGGGCACCGGACTGGTCGCATCCTTGAAGACCACTTCACCGGAGGTGCTCTGGTGCATGAAGGCGAGCGCTTCGTACGGATTGAACTCGCCTCTCCGTCGGAACAGGAGATCCTCCGCGCCTCCCTGCATCTCGACCCAATAGAACGGCGCCGTCGGCGCGTTGAGCCTCGCCGCCGCGAAGGCCGAGGAGAGGCGCTCGCCGCGCTGATGCTGCGTCTTCTCGCGATGCGAACGGAACGCCGCCTCGAGGCTCGTGCCCGACGGATTCTCCAGTTTCGGCACCGCGTCGCCGGTCACGAGCCAGAGAAGAGTCGTGAAGCGATCCCGGAACCGCAGCCCCTTGTCGGTCTTCTCCGGAGTCAGAGACGTGTTCTTCCGCGCCACGAAGGAGACGACCGGAAACTCGATCGGGTCTTCCGACACGTACTCCAGGCTTCCGTTGCCCTGGAAAAAAACGCCGACGACCTCCTCGCCCGCTTTCACGTACGCGAGGCTCCCGGAGGTGAGCAGGCAGGCGAGATGCCCCGACACGAGGCGGACGTCGGAGGCGCGGGACGATTCGGCGGCGACCTGCAGCTTCTCGTAGCGTTCGATGATCGGGACGAGGTGATCGGCGGAGATCTCCGCGGCGAGAGCGGGGAACGCCGGGAGCGCTCCCAGGAGGAGGAGCCCTCGGAGCTTCATCGGGGCCTCCCGCCGGCTTTCCCGCGCCGGCTGCTTAGGGCTTGAGCAGGTCCTGATACGTCGTGACGGAAGTGTACCCCTTCGGCTTCTCGAACAGGTCGGGGTCCGCGCCGGGGCGGACGTCGAGGAGCTCGGTCGTCGTGAACGGCTGATACTCGTCGCCCTGATCCTTCTTCGCGTGCTCGATCTTGACGACGAGGCCCTCGAGATCGCGCGCCGCCCAGATCGTCACCTGGTCGCCCGAGGGAAGGCTCATCCGCCACCGATCGCAGGGGTGCAGGCCGTGCGCGTCGTCGCCGATCTTCCGGATCGTGCCGCCGAACCGGTCGGCGTACGCCTGCGGGTCGAAGTGCGGCTCGAGCGGATAGCCCGGAACGATTTCGTCGGTGGGTTGCCAGGCGGTCTCGAGGATCCGCTTCGTCGTCGGGCGGAACTGCCAGGTCTTCTTCAGATCCGGCCGCATGATCTTGACGAGCGGCGCGCCGTCCATGCGCGCCTCGACGCGCTTCGACTCGCCGTGCACGGCGACTTCGAAGCGCTGGTCCTTCGAAAACGACAGAACCGCGCGGTAGCCGTCCCTGCCGACCGTCTTCAGCCCGCCCCCGCAGCCGACGGCGAGAACGACGGCGACCACCACGAACCCAACCTGCCCGGCGCGACGGCTCACGATCCGCTCGGAATCAGGATCAGCGTTTCCTGCGGCGTCCCGAGCGGCTCGCTCCCCTTGTCGGTGACGACGTAGTCCTCCTCGAGCCCGAAACCGACCTTGCCGCCCATCGTCCAGGGCAGCTCCACCTCGAGCGCCGGCTCGATGGCGAACGTCTGGTCGCGCTCGATCACGTAGCTGCCGAGCTTGCCGTAGCGGTCCGGCCAGGCGGGCGCGAGCAGGGGCCCGAGGTCGTGCGTGTAGAAGCCGATCGGGTGGCCCGTCGCGTGCGGATACTCCTCGTAGTCGGCATCCGTCACGACGCGGCGTGCGGCCGTGTCGACCGCGGTTCCCGTCGCTCCGGGCTTCAGCGCGGCCGCCGCCGCTCGGTTGGCGGCGCGCACGGTCGCAAACGCGGCCGCGACCTCGGGCGGCGCCTCGGTCTCCCCCGGCCGCAGCACGTACGCGAGGCGCTGGATGTCGGTCTTGTAGCCCTCGTCGTCGACGCCGAAGTCGATGCGGATCACCGAACCGGGAAGGATCGTCGCGGTCGAGGGTCCGGAATGGCCCCGAGTGACCCCCGCCGTCACGTTCGGATCCTGGTCGTCCTCCCACGATGGACCGAGGCCCATCTCGCGGCGGCGCTTGCGGATGAAGTCGGCGAGGTCCTGCTCCGTCGTCTGGCCCGGCTTGATCACGGCGGGCGTGAGCGCCTCGGCCAGGATCTGCTCGCTCTTCTTCACGGCCTCGCGCAGCTTCGCGATCTCGCCCGGCGTCTTGCGGCTGCGGTACGAGATCAGGAAGGCCTCGGCCGAGACGAGGCGCTTCGCGTAGTCGGGTCCGAGCGTGTCGCGGAGCCACTGCAGGTTGCCCGCCGTGATGCCGTCGGCGAGCGGTTCGTCGCGCGACATGTCGACGGCGATCGCCTTCGGGTTGAGCGAAGCGACCGCCTCCTTCACCGCGGGTCCGGCGCCCTCCTTGCCGTACGGCACGACCCTCGTGTACAGGCCCGACTTCTCGAAGGCGTCGGTGTCGTAGCTCGCGACGATCGCGACGCGCTCGAGGCGGTCCCCCTTGTCGACGAAGAGGCACACCGCGCGGCCGACGGCGTGGTCCGCCGCGACGTCGAACGCCACCGAATCGACCGTCGCCTCGCGCGTGACCACGACCCAGGCGTCGATGTTCGAGCGGCGCAGCGAGGCGACGAGATAGCGGTCCATGCGCTCCTTGCGGGAGCGGATCTTCAGGGGCGCCTGCGGCGGCGCGGGGGTCGGCGTTCCCTTCGGGATCGTGGGCCGGGGCGGGTGAATCTCGCGGACCTGAGCCGTCAGAAGGATCGTCACGGCGATCACGGCGGCGTTCATGGCGCGGGAAACTCTAACAGGAGGACGGCGGCGTCCTTTCGAACCCCGACCCTCGCTTCGCTCGGCCGGGCTTCGACGCGGCGTTCCCTCGCCGCGCGCTCTGATTAAATGCACACCCCTATGACGTGGTGGGAGTCCTGGTTCGGCGAGGAGTACCTCGACCTGTACCCGCACCGGGACCTCGCCGCCGCCCGCCGCGAGGCCGCGTTCGCCCTGACGCACCTGCCCCCCGAGCCCTCGCCCCTGCTCGACCTCTGCTGCGGCACCGGGAGGCACTGGATCCCGTTCTCGGAGGCCGGCGCGCGGCCCGTGGGGCTCGACTACTCGGCGCCGCTCCTCGACCTCGCCCGCCGGCGCGACCGGCACACGCTCCTCGTGCGCGGCGACATGCGTTCGCTTCCGTTCCGCGACGCCGCGTTCCGCGCCGTCGTCAACTTCTTCACGAGCTTCGGCTACTTCCGGGCCGACGCGGAGAACACCGCCGTCGTCGCCGAGATCGAGCGCGTCCTCCGGCCCGGCGGCGCGTTTCTCTGCGACACCTTCGGCCGCGCCCACGTGCTCGCGCGACTCGTGGCGGAGGAGCGCCGCGACTGCGGCGGCAAGGAATACCGCATCCGGCGCTCGTTCGACGCGAAGAGCGCGCGTCTGGAGAAGGAGATCGAGGTGCGGCGCGGCGGCTCCTGCGAGACGTTCCGCGAGAGCGTGCGGGCGTACGCGCCCGACGAGCTCGCCGCGCTGCTCGAGGGCTCGGGCCTCCGTGTTCAGTCGGTCTGGGGCGACTTCGACGAGTCGCCGCTCTCGCCCGACTCGCCGAGGCTCATCGTCCTCGCGCGCAAACCGGAGAAGCCGTCGTGATTCCGTTCTCGAAGTACCCCGGCCTGTCGCCGCTCTTCCGGGAGTTCCTCGCCGGCGCGCCCGACCTCTATCCCGATCCGCCGACGCTCGAGGCCTGCGTCGAGAGCGGGCAGCGGCTCCTCGCCGCGGGCCGTCGCCCGCGCGTGCCGGCATCCGCGTTCCGATGCCGCGGCGACGGGGCGCTGCGCATGGCCGACGAGCTCGCCGAGGGCCGCGCCGTCGCCGTGTCCGCCGGCCACCAGGTCGGCCTCTTCACCGGCCCGGTCTTCACGCTCCTGAAGGCCCTCGACGCGATCCATCTCGCGCGCGCGATGACCGAGCGCGGCGTCCCCGCGGTACCCGTGTTCTGGGCGCTGACCGACGATCACGACCTGCAGGAGATCGCCCGCACGGCGCGCCCGACGCCCGAGGGCGCGCAGGAGCTCGTCCTGGAGGGCGCCGACCGGCAGAATCGCGAGCCCGTCGGCCGCCGCCGCATCCCCGACGGCGTGCGCGGGATCGTCGAGGCGTTCCGCGGCGACGCCCGCGCGGAGGACGCCGGCGCGATCCTCGACGCGTTCGCCGGAAGGTCGGCGCCGGGGACCTCCTATGCGGACGCGTTCATCGAGACGCTGCTCGACCTCGTCGCGCCGGATCCCCTCCTCGTTCTCGACCCGCTGCACGACGCGCTGCGCGCGCCGACGGTCGCGCTCTTCCTCGACGCGGCGCTGCGCGAAGGCGCGCTGCGCGCGACGCTCGCCGGCACCGAGGAGAAGCTGCGTGCGTCGGGCCGCCCGGTTCCGGCGCCGGTGCCCGAGGGCTTCTCCTTCTTCACGATCGACGCGGAGGGCCGCCGCCGGGTCGACGACGTGGCGGCGGCCGTGAAGCGAGTCCGGGCGGGCGAGGCGTGGCCGTCGGCCGACGTCATAACCCGGCCGGTCCTGAAGTCGTATCTCTTCCCCATGGCGGCGAGCGTGCTGGGAGCGGCGGAGATCGCCTACCACGCGCAGAGCCTTCCCCTCTTCGACCTGTTCGAGGTGACGCCGCCCGTCCTGATCCCCCGCACGCACGCGGTGCTGCGCGGCCCCGCCGAGCGCCGCCTCGCCGAGCAGCTCGGCGTCTCCGACGAGGACCTCCTCGCCGCGACCGGCGATCCGGAGTCCGCGCCCGTGCCGGAGGCGGACGCCGCGGAGGCGCTCGCGCAGAGCACGGCGCAGAACCTGAAGACGCTCTCCGGCTCGTTCACGCGCCTCGACCCCTCGCTCGAGGGCGCGCTCGAGAACGCGGGAAAGAAGATCGCCTACCAGTTCGAGCAGCTCGCCGAGCGGGCGCGCAAGGCCGCCGAGCGCAAGGAGGGCGTCGCCGCCAACCGCCGCCGGCGCCTCGCGATCGCGCTCGCGCCGGGCGGCATCCCCGCCGAGCGCGTCTACCCGCCGCTCGCATGGATGCTCGGGTGGGGCCGCGAGGTCGTCGAGGGGCTCCGCGGCGTCGCGGGGACGTGCGCACAAGGTGTCGCCATCGTGGATTTCGGGAGAGAGGAGGGAGGCGAGTAGTGGCGATCGGACGCCCCTCACCCCGGCCCTCTCCCGGAGGGAGAGGGAGCAGAGATGCCGGTTGACGTGCTCGCGATCGGCGCCCACCCGGACGACATCGAGCTGACCTGCGGGGGAACGCTCGCGCGGCTGCGCGCGCTCGGCCATCGCTTCGGCATCGTCGACTTGACCGCGGGGGAGCTCGGCACGCGCGGCACGCCGGAGATTCGCGCGGCGGAGGCGCAGAAAGCGGCCGAGATCCTGGGCGCCGACTTCCGCCACACGCTCGACCTCGGCGACGGAGGCCTTCGACGCGGCCGCGAGGACGAGCTGAAGGTCATCGACGTGATCCGCCGCGAGAAGCCGCGCATCGTGTTCACGCCCTATCCCGACGACCGGCACCCGGACCACCGCCGGGCCGGGCAGGTCGTCACCGACGCGTGCTTCTACGCCGGGCTCCGCAAGCTCGAGACCGCCCACCCGGCCCACCGGCCGCAGCAGACGGTGTACTTCTCGACGTTTCTCCCCCATCCGCCGCAGTTCGTCGTCGACGTCACGGCCTACATCGAGGTCCGCCGCGCGGCCATGCGCGCCTTCGAGAGCCAGTTCCACACGCCGGGCTCCGTCGAGCCGCAGACGATCCTCTCGCAGGAGGACTTCCTCGCCTGGGTGGAGGCGCGATCGCGCGAGCACGGCGCGCTCATCGGCGTGCCGTTCGGCGAGGGATTCCGCTCGATCCGCCCGCCGCGGATCGACGATCCGATCAAGGCGTTCGAGGGATTCGAGCCGGGGTTCTGATGAGGACCGTGGCGATTTCACCCCCCTCACCCCTACCCCCTCTCCCAAAGGGAGAGGGGTGTCTGTTTCTTGTGGGCTCTCTCTCGAGGGGAGAGCGTCGATGAAAATTGGAATCACCTGCTATCCGACCTTTGGCGGCAGCGGCGTCGTCGCGACCGAGCTCGGCGTCGCGCTCGCCGCCGGCGGCGACGAGGTCCACTTCATCGCGTACGCGATGCCGTCGCGCCTGGAGCTGCCGCGCGAGCGCGTCCACTTCCACGAGGTCGTGGCGCCGTCCTATCCGCTCTTCGTCTCGCCGCCGTACACGCTCGCGCTCGCCACGAAGATGGCCGAGGTGGCGGCGCACGCGAAGCTCGACCTGCTCCACGTCCACTACGCGCTGCCGCACGCGATCTCGGCGATCCTCGCGCGGGAGATGGGCAACGGCAGCGGCGTGAAGCTGAAGGTCGTCACCACGCTGCACGGGACCGACATCACGATCGTCGGCATGGACCGCTCCTACCTGCCGATCACGCGCTGGGGCATCGAGAAGAGCGACGCGGTGACCGCGGTCTCGGACTACCTGCGCGACGTCACGGTGCGCGAGTTCGGCGTCCGTCGTTCGATCGAGGTCCTGCCGAACTTCGTCGACACGCAGCAGTACCGCCCCGGCGGCGCATCGGCCTTCGCGAAGGCCCTCTCGCGCGACGGCGAGCCGCTGATCGTCCACATTTCGAACTTCCGTCCGGTCAAGCGCATCGCGGACGTGCTCGCGATCTTCGAGCGCATCCAGAAGAAGACGCCGGCGCGGCTGCTGCTCGTCGGCGACGGCCCCGACCGTTCCCTCGCCGAGCGTCTCGCCCGCCAGGGCGGATTCGAGGACCGCACGATCTTCCTCGGCAGCGTCGCGGCGATCGAGTCGATCCTCCCGGCCGCGCGCCTGCTGCTCCTGCCGTCGGACGCCGAGTCGTTCGGGCTCGCGGCGCTCGAGGCGATGGCGTGCGGCGTGCCCGTCATCGGCACCGCGAAGGGCGGCCTTCCGGAGGTCGTCGAGGACGGCCGGCACGGCTTCCTGCGTCCCGTCGGCGACGTGGACGGGATGGCCGCGGCGGCGTTGAAGCTCCTCCAGGATCCCGGGCTCTGGGACCGGTTCTCGGCGGCCGGCCGCGAGCGCGCGGTCCGGGAGTTCCCGACGGCCGCGCTCGTCGCTCGCTATCGCGCGCTCTACGAGAAGACGCTCGCGGGGTGAGCGACGCGAGCGACGCGCGCCGGGTGCCCGCGGGCGAGGGCCGCGGCGACGTGCGCGAGAGGGCGTCGCGTTTTTTCGGCTTCGCGAGCCGCGTCGCCTCGCCGGCGGAGGCCGACGCGTTCGTCGAACGCCTGCGGCGCGAGCATCACGACGCGACGCACGTGGCGTTCGCCTTCAGGATCGGCGCCCCCGGCGCCGCCACCGTCCGCTCCTCCGACGCCGGAGAGCCGTCGGGCACCGCGGGCCGGCCGATCCTCGCCGCGATCGAGAGCGCCGGCATGACCGACGCCGCCGTCGCGGTCGTCCGCTGGTTCGGCGGCACGAAGCTCGGCACGGGCGGCCTCGCGCGGGCGTACCGGCTGGCCGCGGAACGCGCGCTCGCGGCGGCCGGCAGCGAGACCGTCTACGAGACGGTCGCGATCGAGGTGCGCTGCCCCCACGCCCGGACCGGCGCGGTGCGGCGGCTCCTCGACCCGCCGGCGGTGCGCCTCGCGTCCGAGCGCTTCGAGCCGGACCCGGTCCTCGTGCTCGAGATCCGCCGGTCGCGCGCCGGGCAGATCGAGGCGGCGCTCACGGAAGCGCGGCTCGATTTCCGCCGGATCTAGTCTTCGCCACCGACCGCCTTCAGGCCCAGCTCGCGCTCCTCGCGCGAGCAGAAGGCGCCGCGCCAGCCGTTGGCCGCGAGCGTCCGGAGCTGCGCCTCGTCGAGGCCGAGAGCCTCGCGCGCGAAGCGATACTCGCCTCGAGTCGTCGTGCCGAAGAACAGCGGGTCGTCGGCGGACAGCGCGACCCGCACGCCCGCGTCGATGAGGCGCCGCAGCGGATGCTCGGCGCCGCGCGCGACCGCGCCCGTCTGCAGGTTGCTCGTCGGCGCGACGCAGAGGACGGTCCCCTCCTCCGCGAGGCGCTCGAGGAGTCGCGGATCGTCCGCGGCGGCGATGCCGTGATCGATGCGATCGGGACGCAGCGCATCGAGAACGTCGCGCACCGAATCGGCGCCCGCCCACTCGCCCGCGTGCACGGACGTGCGGAGGCCGAGCGCGCGCGCCCGGAGGTAGACGCCGGCAAACGCCGCCGCCGGCACCGAGGCCTCGTCGCCGCCCATGCCAAGACCCACGATCGTCGGGAGGCGCCGGCGCGCGTAGAGGTCGAGGACGCGATCCGCGGAGCCGGCCCCCCACTGCCGGACCGCGCCGAGCACGATCCGGCATCGGATGCCGCGGCTCGCGGCGGCATCGCGGAAACCCGCATCGACGGCCTCCAGGCACGCCGCGGCATCGAGTCCGAAGCGCGGGGGAATCTCCGGCGAGAAATGGACCTCCGCGTACGTGAGCCGGTCGTCGGCGAGAGCGCCGGCGACCGCGGCCGCGGCGGAGAAGAAGTCCTCGGGGTCGCGGAAGAGGCGGCAGACGTCCGCGTAGAGCGCGAGGAATCCGGCCGAGTCGCTGACCGCGCCCCGCGCCCGTTCGAACGCGGCGGGGTCGGCGAACGCGTGCCCGGCGCGGCCCGCGAGGCGCGCCACCTCGGAGACGGGCATGCAGCCCTCGAAATGCAGGTGGCAGTCGGCGAGCACGGCCGCGCTCTCGTCCGGGAAGATTTCGGGCTTCACAATCGAGCACCCGCCGTTCACAATCGCGAGACCCCGTCACTATATGCGCCGCGCGCGACTCCTCGCCCTCTTTCTCGACGTCCTCGTGTGCGCCGTCCCCGCGGACCTCGCCGGCCTTCTTCTCACGGGCTTCACCTGGCGCTTCCTTCCGGCGCTGCGCGGCGGAATTCCCGCGATCTGGGTCCTCGCCGGCGGGGCGGCGACCGCGGCGTTCCTGCTCCGGGACGCGCGGGGGGGAAGGGCGCGGCGCTGGCTCGACCTCGAGGCGCGGCGCCCCGACGGCCGCGCTCCCGGTCCGCTCGCCTCCGTCCGCCGGAACCTGCCCCTCCTGGTGCCGATCTGGAACCTCTACGACGCCTGGCCGATGCTCCGGAAGAGCGAGGGCGAGCGGCGGACGGACCGGCGCACGGGAATCCGTATCGTGCGGGAAACATGAGACATCCGCATACAAAAAACAGTGACCCCTCTCCCTCCGGGAGAGGGGGTAGGGGTGAGGGGGCGGCGTCTGCCGACGCGCCTGAACCTTTTCCGATACTTTCCGTTGTAAAGATTCGGAAGAAGACGATGCGAAAGCTCCGCCGCGCCCCGCTCGCCCTGGCCCTCCTCCTCGCCCTCGCCGCGCCGGCCCGGGCCGAGTCCACGCAGGAGGTCTTCGAGAAGGCGTACTCGATGGACGGGGTCGTGAAGATCTCCGTCGAGAACGTCAACGGCAACATCGAGGCGTCGGCCTGGGACAAGCCCTACTTCAAGGTGCGCGCCGTCAAGCGCGCCGAGGGCGGCCACGCGGACGAGACGCTCCGCCTGACCGAGATCCGGGTCCAGAAGGTCGGCAACGAGATCCGCGTCGAGACGGTCAATCCCAAGCGCCGCCGCCTCTTCGGCTTCCTCGACTTCGGCACCTCCGGCGCGCACGTCGACTACGAGCTCCAGATTCCCGCGAAGACCGATGTGCGCTTCGAGACGTGCAACGGCAAGCTCGCGGCGAGCGGGTTCTCCGGGAAGATCTCGGGAGACGCCGTCAACGGCTCGATCGAGCTCGCGGGGATCGCGGGCCCGACGAACGCCAACACGGTCAACGGCTCCGTCCGCCTCGCCTTCGCCGGACCGCTCCACAACACGCGCATCGAGACCGTGAACGGCTCGATCGACGTCGCCTTCGACAAGAGCTCCTCGGTCCGCTACGACCTGGAGACCGTCAACGGCCACATCGAGGGCAACTTCGAGCTGCCCGTCGAAGGAAAGTTCGGGCCGAAGGAAGCCCGCGGCAGCTACAACGGCGGCACCGAGCCGCTCCACTGCGAGACGGTCAACGGCACGATCCGGCTGAAGACGAATTAGCCGCCTCCGGCCGCTCGACCCTCGAGCGATATCCTCCCGGGGTGCCCACCGACGGCTCGGCCTCCTCCCGCTGGCTCCCGCTCTTCGCCTACGTGCCCCTCTTCGGCATCCTCGCGCTCGCGTCCCGCTCGCGGGAGGCGCGCTGGCACGCGCGCAACGGCCTCGCGCTGTTCGTCGCGATGGTGATCGTCGGGTCGCTCGCGACGCTCGTGAGCATCCTCGTGCCGTCGCTGTCCTGCCTCTATGCGGTCGCCATGGTGATCGTCGGCGTTCTCTTCGTCGCCATCGACGTACTCGCCGCCGTCAAGGCATTCGAGGGAGCGCGGCTGCTGATTCCCGGGATCTCCACGTATGCCACCCGGCTCTCCGCCGCCGAGCGCTGAGGTTCCGCGCCCGCGGATGCGCCGGATCGCGCCGGTCCTCGCGGCGCTGCTCGGTCTCGCGGTCGGCGACGCGCTCCGCCCGGTTCCCGATCAGAACGGCACGCGGCTGGCGCTCGCGGCGATCGACGCCTACCGGGCGACGGTTTCGCCGTTTCTCGCGCGGACGGGAGTCGTGAAGTGCCGGTTCGAGCCGACGTGCTCGGCGTATGGGCGCGAGGCGATTGCGAGGTACGGGTCGCCGCGGGGGTTCGGGTTGGCGGCGGGGCGGGTGCTGCGATGTCACCCGTGGGCGAAGGGGGGGCGGGACCCGGTGCCCTGAAAAGCGATGAGGGGCGGAGTCACCGCCCCTCTCCCCTACGCCCCTCTCCCGGAGGGAGAGGGGGGCTGACTTTGTATGGTGCCGTCGGCCGGACTCGAACCGGCATGGGTTGCCCCATACGCCCCTCAAACGTACGTGTCTACCAATTCCACCACGACGGCACGGGGGACGATCTTATGGCTTCGAGGGCGCTCCCGCGGGGGCCGGCGCGTTGCCCGTCGCCGGCGCGGCCGGAGCCGGCTGGCTCGAGGGCGGCGCCGCCTGGCCCGGAGCAACCGGAGCGGCCTGACCGGGAGCCGCCGGAGCCGCGGCCTTGGGCGCCGCCGCGGGCAGGGACTTCGAGATCACCGAGGACTTCGGCCTCGCCTCGAGAATCGACAGGAGCATCGAGATCACGACGAAGCCCACGAAGGCGCCCGTCGTCAGCTTGTGGAGAAAGGTCGTCGCGCCCCGCGCGCCGAACGCCGTCTGGCTCGACCCTCCTCCGAAGGCGCCCGCGATGTCCGCGCCCTTGCCCTGCTGGAGCAGGACGACGAGGATCAGGAAGAAGCAGATGACGACGTAGATCGTGACCAGAACGAAGTACACGGGGCCCTCCGAAAAGGGGCGGAAGTTTACGCGCCCCGGAGGGGCCCGTCAAGCGCGGGAGATCGCCGCGAAAGAGGCCGCCGACAGGCTCGCGCCGCCGATCAGGAACCCGTCGGTGCGCCGCGCGCGGAGGAGCTCCGCGGCGTTGCCGGGCGTCACCGACCCCCCGTAGAGGATCCGCAGGTCGCGGCGGTCTGAGAGGATCTCCGCGATGTGGACGCAGGCGTTGCCGCAGTCCTCGGCCGTCGCCGAGCGGCCGGTGCCGATGGCCCAGACCGGCTCGTAGGCGACCACGAGCGGCAGCGACGCGGGGTCGCCGTTCAGCGCGTCGAGCTGGCGCACGAGCGTCACGGCGGTCAGGCCCGCGTCGCGCTCCTCCGTCGTCTCGCCGACGCAGTAGATCGGCGTCAGCCCCGACTCGCGGCAGCGCGCGACCTTCTTCGCGAGCACCGGGCCGTCCTCCGCGAAGAGGCGGCGGCGCTCGGAATGGCCGACGATCGCGTAACGGCAGCCGGCGTCCGCCAGCATCGCCGCCGAGACCTCGCCGGTGAACGCACCCCCCGCCTCGGCGGCGACGTTCTGTCCCGCGAGCGACCAGCGCCCGGAGGGATCGCCGGCGGCCTCGAGCGCGGTGAAGGGCGGCGCGACCACGAGCTCCGCGCCTCCGATGCCGCCGCCGATCTCGCCGCCGAGCTCCTCGGCGAAGGCGCGCGCCTCGCCGCGCGTCTTGTGCATCTTCCAGTTGGCGGCGAAGAGTCTCACTCCAGCGCTTCGATTCCCGGGAGCTTCCCCTCCGCGAGGAACTCGAGGGAGGCGCCGCCGCCGGTCGAGACGTGCGTGAACTTTTCGGCGACGCCCGCCTCGTGCGCCGCCTGCACGCTCTCGCCGCCGCCGACGACCGTCACGGCCTTCGCGGCGGCGACGATCCGCGCGACGCCCATCGTGCCGGCGTCGAAGGGGGGCTTCTCGAAGACGCCCATCGGCCCGTTCCAGAAGATCGTCTTCGCCGGAGCGAGCAGGCGCGCGAACTGCTCGAGGGTCTTCGGACCGACGTCGAGCGCCATGAGGTCGTCGGGGATCTTCTGAATCGAGACGGTCTTCGCGGCCGCCCCGTCGTCCGGCGACTTCGCGACGACGAAATCGGACGGCAGCGCGATCGTCTTCCCTGCCTCCCTGCAGTAGTCCAGGATCTCGCGCGCGAGCGGCACCTTGTCTTCCTCGAGGAGCGAACGCCCGACCGGGAGGCCGATCGCGCGGACGAAGTGATTCGCCATGCCGCCTCCCACGAGCAGCACGTCGGCGCGGCGCGACAACACGCGCAGCGTGTCGATCTTGCCGGAGATCTTCGCCCCGCCGAGGATCGCCGCGAATGGCCGAGCCGGCTCGAGGAGCCGCGACAGCTCGCGCACCTCCTTCTCGAGCAGGAGGCCGGCGCCCTTCTCCGACATCCGGCGCGGGACGCCGACAATCGAGGCGTGCGCCCGGTGCGCCGCCCCGAAGGCGTCGTCCACGTAGACGTCGGCGAGCGCCGCGAGCGCGGCCGCGAAGTCCGGGTCGTTGCCCTCCTCCCCCGCATGGAAGCGCAGGTTCTCGAGGAGGAGCGCCTCGCCGGGCTCTAGCGCCTCGACGGCCTTCGCCGCGTCGGGACCCACGCAGTCGTCGACGAAGCGCACGGCCTTCCCCAGGAGCTCCGCGAAGCGAACGGCGACGGGCGCGAGCGACAGCTCCGGCTTGCGCTTGCCTTTCGCCTTTCCGAGGTGCGACGCGCAGACGAGGCGCGCGCCGCGCTCGAGCGCGAGGCGCACCGTCGGGAGCGTCTCGGCGATGCGCGTATCGTCCGAGACGCGGCCGCCGTCGAGCGGCACGTTGAAGTCGACGCGCAAGAAGACCCGCCGGCCCGAGAGGTTCAGGTCGCGGATGGATTTCATCGGGCCGGTAGAATAGCGCAGTGATACGGCGCCTGGCCGCCCTCCTCCTGCTCGCGCTCGCAACCGCGGCACTGACGGCGGCGGACCTCCCGCAGACCTCCCTCGGCTCGGGCGGCGGGGTCGCCGCCGAGGAAGGCACGGCGGCGGAGGTCGGGATCCGGATTCTCCGCGAGGGCGGCAACGCCGCCGATGCGGCGGTGGCCGTCGCGTTCGTGCTCGCCGTCACCTGGCCCGAGGCCGGCAACATCGGCGGTGGCGGCTTCTGGATCTCGCGCGACGCCGGCGGCTCCGTCCTCGCGATCGACTTCCGCGAGACCGCTCCCGGCGGCGCGCGCCGGGAGCTCTTCCTCGCCGAAGCGGGCCGGCCCGCGCCGTCGTCGACCGAGGGACCGCTCGCGTCGGGCGTTCCCGGGTCGGTCGCGGGACTCGCGCTCGCGCACCGCCGCGCGGGACGGCTGCCGTGGAAGCGGGTCGTCGAGCCGGCGATCGCGCTCGCCCGCGACGGCTTCGTCGTCTCGGCGAACGTCTCGGAATCGATCGCCTCGGAGCGCGCGCGGCTCGCGAAGGATCCCCGGACGGCTCGCATCTTCCTTCCCGGCGGCGAGCCTCCCGCCCCCGGATCCCTCCTCCGCCAGCCGGTTCTGGCGAAGACGCTCGAGGCGATCCGCGACCGCGGCGCGGACGGCTTCTACCGCGGCGAGATTGCCCGCGCTCTGGCCGAGGGACAGAAGAAGGAGGGGGGCCTCATCACGCGCGGCGACCTCGGACGCTATACGGCGCGGGTTCGACGGCCTCTGCGCTTCCGGTTTCTCGGAGCCGAGATCGTCACGACGCCGGCGCCCTCGTCGGGTCCCGTGCTCGCCGAGATCGCGCTCGCCGTCGCGCGGGTGCCCGACGACGTGCGGCCCCCGGGCGCCGAGTCGATGCACTGGCTCGCCGAGATCGAGAAGCGCGCCTTCCGGGACCGCAACCAGCTCCTCGGCGATCCCGCGTTTCCGGGTGTCGCCGAGCGCGCGTTCACGGACCCCGCCCGCATCGCGCGGCTCGTCGCGTCGGTCGACCCCGCGCACGCGACGCGCACGGCGGCCCTGTCCGAGGTCTTCCCCGAGAAACCCACGACGACGCACTTCTCGGTCGTGGACAGGGACGGCATGGTCGTCGCCGTCACGACCACGCTCAACGACTCGTTCGGCAACGCGCGCGTCGCGCCCGGCCTCGGCTTTCTCATGAACAACGAGATGGACGACTTCGCGACGCGGCCGGGCGAGAAGAACCTGTACGGGCTGATCCAGGGCGAGGTCAACTCCGTCGCACCGGGCAAGCGCATGACCTCGTCGATGTGCCCGACGATCGCGGTGCTCCCCGGCCGGGGCGTCTTCGCCTGGGGCTCGCCGGGCGGCTCGACGATCATCACGACCAATCTCCAGGTGCTCCTCGCGCTGACGCTCCGCTCGCAGCCGCTCGTCGCCGCCCTCGCGGCGCCGCGCTTCCACCAGCAGGACTTTCCCGATGCCCTCGAGGTCGAGAAGGACGCCTTCGATCCGGCGTGGATCGCGGCGCTCGAGAAGATGGGCCACGCGATCAAGCCGAGCGATCGCGACCCGGTGTCCGGCCGGATCGGACGCGTGCACGCCGTGGCCGCGCTGCCCGGGGGACGATCCGAGGCCGCGGCCGATCCCCGCCGCCACGGCGCCGGGCTCGTCGTTCAGCCCCAGACGGCGCCGTGAGCGGCGCCGACGTGTTCCGGCCGCTCTATCGCGACGGAGGCGTCCTGCGCCTCCTCGACCAGCGGCGGCTGCCCGCCGAGGAGGTGTGGCTCTCCCTCGAGCGCGCTCCCGAGATCGCGATCGCGATCCGCGACATGGCGGTGCGCGGCGCTCCCGCGATCGGCGTCGCGGCGGCGTACGGCGCGGCCTTCTCGCTTCGCTCGGGGGGCTCGACGCCGGTCGAGGAGCGCTTCGCGACGGCGCGGCGGCTCCTCGCCGCGACGCGCCCGACCGCGGTGAACCTGTTCGCGGCGCTCGAGCGCATGGAGCGGCGCTTCCTCGCCGTCGCGGATCGAGCGCCCGACGCCGCCGAGGCGGCGCTCGTCGCCGAGGCGGACGCCATCGCGGCCGAGGACATCGAGTCGTGCCGCCGCATCGGGCGCTTCGGCGCGGCACTCCTCTCCGGCGAGCGAGCGGTGCTGACCCACTGCAACGCCGGCGCGCTCGCCACCGCGGGCTACGGCACCGCGCTGGGCGTCATTCGCGGCGCGGTCGAGGCCGGCAAGCCGATCCGCGTGCTCGCCGACGAGACGCGGCCGTTCCTGCAGGGCGCGCGTCTGACCGCGTGGGAGCTCTCGCGCGACGGGATCCCGGTCGAGATCATCACCGACAGCATGGCCGGCCACTTCCTCTCCCGCGGCGCGGTCGAGGCGGTGGTGGTCGGGGCGGACCGCATCGCCGCGAACGGCGACGTCGCCAACAAGATCGGCACGTACGGGCTTGCCGTGCTCGCGAAGGAGAACGGAGTCCCGTTCTACGTCGCGGCGCCGATGACCACGGTCGACTTCGCGTGTCCCGACGGCGCCGCGATCCCGATCGAGGAGCGGCCGGGTTCCGAGGTCCTGACCTTCGCCGGCCAGGCGATCGCTCCCGCGGGCGTCTCCGCGCGCTACGCCGCCTTCGACGTCACGCCGGCGCGCTACGTGACCGCGATCGTGACGGATCGCGGATTGTGCCGCCCGCCGTACGGCGAGAGCCTGCGCGCCGCCGGATCCGCCTGAATCTGGCTATAATGGCGTTGTGAAGAACGCTAAGATATCCGAGCTCCGGGACGGCTTGTCCGAGTACCTGGCCCGCGTGCGAAAGGGCGAGACCGTGATCGTGTACGACCGAGACACGCCCATCGCCCGCATCGAACCGATCGGAGCGGCGCCCGACGGCGAGGGAGAGCCGGCCTGGGTTCGCGAGGCGATCCGGCGCGGAGTCCTCAGCCCGCCGAGGATCGTCGACGGCGCGCGTCTGCCTCCGCCGGTGAGGACCAAACGGCCGGCCCGCCTTCTCGAAGCCCTGCTCGACGAGCGGAGGACCGGGCGATGAGGTTCTGGGACTCTTCCGCTCTGCTGCCTCTCATCGTCGAGGAGTCGAGGACCGCCGAAGTCCGGGCGCTCGCGGGGAGCGATCGCGAGCAGTCGGTCTGGTGCCTGACCGAAGTCGAGGTCGCCTCCGCACTCGCGCGGCGAAGCCGCGAGACGCTCGACGAGAACGAGGTGGAGGCCGCCGCGTCGAAACTCGGCTTCTTCTCGGCCCGGTGGGCGACGATCGAGGCCATCGAGCAGGTCCGCGCCCGCGCGATTCGTCTCGTCCGCACGCACCCGCTGCGAGCGGGCGACGCCCTGCAACTCGCCGCCGCGCTCGTCGCCTGCGACGAGCGCCCCGAGGCGCTCCCCTTCGTCTGCCTCGATGACCGGCTTCGCGACGCGGCGCGGCGGGAGGGATTCCGCGTTCTCCCATGATCGTCCTCGGCATCGAGACGTCCTGCGACGAGACCTCCGCCGCCGTCGTCGACGGCGAGGGGCGCGTCCTCTCGAACGTCGTCTCGTCCCAGATGCGGGCGCACGCGCCGTACGGCGGCGTGGTGCCGGAGGTCGCGGCGCGCGCGCACCTGGAGAATCTGCCCGCCGTCCTCGACGCGGCGCTCGAGCGCGCCGGCAAGCGGCTCGAGGACGCGGAGCTCGTCGCCGCGACCGCGGGACCCGGCCTCATCGGCGCGCTGCTCGTCGGGCTGTCGGCCGGCCGCGGACTCGCGTTCGCGCGAGGCTTGCCGCTCGTCGGCGTCAATCATCTGGAGGGCCACCTCTTCTCCGCATTTCTCCGCCCCGGCGGCGAGCCGGCACGTCCGCTCGCGCTCCCCTTTCACGGCCTCGTGGTCTCGGGGGGTCACGCGGAGCTCGTGCGGGTCGAGGAGGGCGGACGGATCGTGCCGCTCGCCCGCACGCGCGACGACGCGCCGGGCGAGGCGTTCGACAAGATCGCCCGCCGTGCCGGGCTCGGCTATCCCGGCGGCCCGGTGGTCGACCGGATCGCGCAGCGCGGCCGCGGAGACCGCTTCCCCTTCGCGATCGGCCGGTCGGGCGACGGCTCGCTCGACTTCTCGTTCTCGGGACTGAAGACCGCGATGCTTCGCGAGCTCGAGCGGCGCGGCATCGATGGCTCGCCGCTCGACCCGGAGAGGCTCGATCCGGAGCTCGTCGACCTGCTCGCCTCGTTCCAGCGCGCGATCGTCGCCGCGCTCCTCGACCGGGTGGAGCGCGTGCACGCCGCGGAGGGCATGCAGACCCTCGCGATCTCCGGAGGCGTGGCGGCGAACACGGAGCTCCGCGCGACGCTCTCCGCCTGGGGGGGCGAGCACGGCGTTGCGGTGCTCCTGCCCGACCGCTCCTTCACGACCGACAACGCCGCGATGATCGCGTGGGCCGGCCTCCTGGCCGCGCGCCGCGGGGCGCCGACGGACCCGGCCGCCGCGGCGGCGCGCTCGCGCTGGCCGCTGGGGACGTGAGCCGCGGGACGCCCGGGGAGGCTGCTGTATCATCCCCCGTTCGCCGATGACCGACCCCAGCCGCATCCGCAACTTCTCGATCGTCGCCCACATCGACCACGGGAAGACGACGCTGTCGGACCGTATCCTGCAGCAGTGCCACGCGGTCACCGCGCGCGAGATGCACGAGCAGATGCTCGACGACATGGAGCTCGAGAAGGAGCGCGGCATCACGATCAAGGCGCGCGCGGTGACGCTGCGGTACACGGCCCGCGACGGGCAGGACTACGTCCTCAACCTGATCGACACGCCCGGCCACGTCGACTTCTCCTACGAGGTCTCGCGCTCGCTCGCGGCGTGCGAGGGCGCCGTCCTCGTCGTCGACGCCACGCAGGGCGTCGAGGCGCAGACGCTCGCCAACGCCTACCTCGCCACGCACCACAACCTCACGATCGTTCCGGTCATCAACAAGATCGACCTGCCGTCGGCCGAGCCCGAGAAGGCCCGCGAGCAGATCGAGCAGGTCGTCGGCATCCCGGCCGATGACGCCGTGCTGACGTCCGCCAAGATGGGCATCGGCATCGAGGACTTGATCGAGCGCATCGTGCGCGACATCCCGCCGCCGAAGGGCGACCCGGGCGCGCCGCTGAAGGCGCTGCTGTTCGACTCCTGGTACGACCCGTACCGCGGCGTCACGTCGCTCGTGCGCATCGTCGACGGAAAGCTCGAGCCGCGCATGAAGATCCGCGCGATGGGCACCGGGCTCGAGACCGACGTCGAGGCGCTCGGCGTCTTTCGTCCCCAGGCCGAAGACGTCCCGTCGCTCTCCGTCGGCGAAGTCGGTTCGTTCTGGGGCAACATCAAGGACCTCCACTCGACCCGCATCGGCGACACGATCACGGACGCGCGCAACCCGACGGCCGAGCCGCTGGAGGGCTTCGCCGAGGCCAAGCCGATGGTCTTCGCCGGCCTCTTCCCGACCGACGCGGACGAATACGCGAACCTGCGCGACGCGATGGAGAAGCTGCGCTTGAACGACGCGTCCTTCACGTTCGAGCCCGAGAACTCGACGGCGCTCGGCTTCGGGTTCCGATGCGGCTTCCTCGGGCTGCTCCACATGGAGATCATCCAGGAGCGCCTCGAGCGGGAGTTCGATCTCGACCTCATCACGACGGCGCCGGGCGTCAACTACCGCGTCACGACGACGAAGGGCGAGGTCCTCGAGATCGTCAACCCGAACCACCTGCCCCCGCCGAACTACATCGAGCGGATCGAGGAGCCGTACATCACGGCGACCGTCATCACGCGCGACGACTTCCTCGGCGGCCTCCTGAAGCTCTGCGAGGAGCGCCACGGCACGCAGAAGTCGCTCGAGTACCTGGCTTCCAACCGCGTGGTCCTGACGTACGACTTCCCGTTGAACGAGGTCGTCCTCGACTTCTACGACAAGCTGAAGTCGATCTCGAAGGGCTATGCGTCGTTCGACTACGAGTTCGCGGGTTACCGCGAAGGCGACCTGATCAAGCTCGACCTGCTCGTCAACGGAGATCCCGTCGACGCGCTGTCGCTGATCGTCCATCGCGACGAGGCGGCGGTCAAGGGACGCTTCCTCGCCGCGAAGATGAAGGAGATCATCCCGCGGCAGATGTTCGAGGTCGTCATCCAGGCCGCGATCGGGTCGAAGATCATCGCGCGCGAGCAGGTCTCCGCCATCCGAAAGAACGTGCTCGCGAAGTGCTACGGAGGAGACATCACGCGCAAGCGCAAGCTCCTCGAGAAACAGAAGGAGGGCAAGAAACGCATGAAGCGGGTGGGCCGCGTGGACATCCCGCAGGAGGCGTTCCTCGCCGTGCTGAAAGTCGAATGAAGAACGAAGCAAACCCCGCCGACGCCGAGGCCGCTCCCGCGCACTCGACCGCGCGCGAATGGTACGAGTCCCTGCTGGTCGCGGGGATCTTCGTGCTGTTCGTGCGCACGTTCGTGGTCCAGACATACCAGGTCCCGACGGGCTCGATGGAGCGCACGATCCTCGTCGGCGATCATCTTCTCGTCAACAAGTTCGCGTTCGCGCCGCGGCTGCCGGCGCTCGCGAAGTTTCTTCCCTACCGCAGCGTCCACCCCGGCGACATCGTCGTGTTCAAGAAACCGGGCGACGACGTCAATCCGGGCAACGTGCTCGTCAAGCGCGCGGTCGCGCAGGGCGGCGATACCGTGCAGGTGAGGGACAAGCAGCTCTTCGTCGACGGCAAGCCCGAGGAGCGCTCGACGATCCAGCACATCGACCCGGAGACCTATCCCGACCATCCCGGGATTCCCGACATGGCGCGGCGCCGCGACCAGTTCGGACCGTTCACGGTGCCCGCGAACTCGTTCTTCGGCATGGGCGACAACCGCGACAACTCGCTCGACAGCCGCTACTGGGGAGCGATCCCGCGCGCGAACATCTTCGGAAGGCCCGTCATTTTCTACTGGTCCTACGAGGCCGAGCCGAACTCGCACATCTGGCGCGGCCCGGTGGCGAAGATCCGCCAGCTCGCAGGAGTCGCCCTTCACTTCTTCTCGCGCACGCGATGGGACCGGATGTTCCGCGTGGTGAAGTAGCCGCGCGGCGGGAGAACGCCGCGTCGAAGCGGGGGCCGAGCAACGCGAGGGCCCGGCTTCGAAAAAGATCGGCCCCTCCCGATCCGGGTGCACGCCGCTTCGCCGGCCCCGTCCTCGCGGCGGTGGTCTTCGCGCTCTACGCGCGCACGTTTCTGTTCCAGGCGTTCGTCGTGCCGAGCCCCTCGATGGAGAAGAACGTCCTGACCGGCGACCGCCTGGTCGTCAACAAGTTCGTCTTCTCCGGGGACGGACCCCTCGCCCCACTCCTTCCCGAGCGCCCGGTCGGGCGCGGCGACCTCCTCGTCTTCCGCTACCCCGAGGACCCGCGGCGCGCGTTCCTGAAGCGGGTCATCGGACTCCCCGGAGAGACCGTCGGGATCCGCGACAAGCAGGTGACGATCGACGGCCGGCCTCTCGACGAGCCGTATGCCTTCCATTCGGACGACCACATCTGGCCGGACGACCCGTCGGTCGCCGAGGTCCACCGGCGCCGGGACCAGCTCCCGCTCCGGCGCGTGCCGCCGCGCGCGTACTTCGTCCTCGGCGACAATCGCGACGATTCGAGCGACAGCCGCTACTGGGGACCGGTGCCGGCGGACCACGTCCTCGGCCGGCCAGTCTTCGTCTACTGGTCGATTCGGCCGCGCGGCGAGGACGCCGGCTCCGGTCCGGCCGCGTGGCTCCGCTTTCCCGTGGACGTGATGCGGCGCGCGCGGTGGGACCGATTGTTCCGGCCGGTGCGCTGAGGACGCGCCGTTCCGGGTTAAAATCGACGCATCGACTCGGGAGGAGCGACCTGATGGAGCGTTCTCGGCGGATCCGCGGCGGAGCCAATTTCGGCTGCATCGTGTGGCTCGTCATTCTCGGGGTGGTCGGGTACCTCCTGTACAAGATCGTCCCCGTCAAGGTGGCCTCCTCCGAGTTCTACGACGTCATGCAGGAGCAGGCCGCCTTCGGCTCGATCAAGGACCTCAAGTTCATCGAGTTCGAGATCCTCCGGAAGGCGGAGGAGCTCCACATCCCGGTCAAGAAGGACAACCTGAAGATCACGCGCGGGCGCGAGGCGATCACGGTTGAGGCGCACTACGAGGTGCCGATCGACTTCTTCAACGGCGCCTACGTGTACGTCTGGAAATTCGACCAGGTCGTGCAGCGGCCGCTGTTCGCGGTCTGAGGCCGCAGGCGGTCCCCGGGCCCCATCCCGGGGCTGGAAGGCGGAATTTTTGGACCGCGCCGCGACTTCGGGATCGGTCGAGGAGAGGAGTGTCATGAAAACCCTGCGCTCTTGGGTCGCCCTGCTCGCCGTCGCCGCCCTGGCGGCCCCCGCCCTCGCCGACGCCCCGGCGATCGGCTCGGCCGCTCCGGCCTTCGAGCTGAAGTCCGTGGACGGGAAGCCGTTCTCTCTCGCGGACGCGGAGAAGTCCAACGCCTACGTCGTCCTCATGTTCATCGCCACGCAGTGCCCCTACTCGAACGGCTACAACGACCGCATGCGCGACATGGCCGCCGCGTACGTGAAGAAGGGCGTGCTCTTCGTCGGGATCAACAGCAACAGCACCGAGAGCGTCGAGGAGACGGCCGCGCACGCCAAGCAGCACGGCTTCGGCTTCCCGGTGCTGAAGGATCCGGGCAACAAGGTCGCCGATCTGTACGACGCGCGCCGCACGCCCGAGGTCTACGTCATCGGCAAGGACGGCAAGCTCGTGTACCACGGCCGCATCGACGACAACTCGAACGACGCGTCGAAGGTGACCTCCCCCGACCTGAAGAACGCGCTCGATGCGCTGCTGGCCGGCCAGACCGTCTCGAAGACCGAGACGAAGGCGTTCGGCTGCACCATCAAGAGAGCGTGACCCGGCTCCGGAACGCGGGCGCGGCAGCGGTCGCCGCCCTCGCCGTCTGGCTCGCGACGCTTTCTCCGGCCACCGCGGTGGATGCACCCCGGCTCGCCGGAGAACTCGACGCGAAGGGGCTCGTGGCGGCCGTCGCCGCGCAGCACGGCAACGTCGTCGTCCTCAACTTCTGGGCGACATGGTGCGTCCCCTGCCGCGAGGAATTCCCGGACCTCGTTCGCCTCGAGAAGGCCTATCGCGCGCGCGGCGTCTCGGTCCTCGGCGTCTCGATCGACCTGCCGAAGGACATGCCCAGGATCGAGAAGTTCCTCTCGGCGAGCGCTCCGGATTTTCCGAACTACATCAAGCGCGCGGGCGGCGACGACCAGGACTTCATCGAGTCCGTCGATCCCAAGTGGGGCGGCGAGCTTCCCTTCACGGTCGTCTACGGCCGCGACGGGAAGAAGGCGCAGGTCCTCTCCGGGAAGCAGACCTACGCGTCGTTCGAAAAGGCCGTCGCGGCCCTCCTGAAGTAGCGGCGGCGGTGGGCCGCCCGCGCTCCTAGGCCCGGACCGCCTTCGCCCTTCGCGGCCTCCGGGCGTCGAGCGACCACACGGCCGCCGGGTTCGTGGACGCGAGGAGCGCCAGGAGAAGCAGCGCGAGCTTCGGCGTGAGGCCCGACGTGATCCAGTCGTCCCACGCCGCGCCCGCCTCCGGCCGCGCGGCGCCGAGGACGATCGCGAGCATCAGGAACGCCCCGGCCGCGGCCGCCGTCCGGGTCAGGAATCCGGCGATCAGCGCGAGCCCCAGGGCGAGCTCGCCGAGCGCGATCAGCCACGCGAAAACGGACGCATGCGGCAGCACCACCGTTTCGAGGAACCGTTTCCAGAAAGGGAACGTCGCCGCGGCCATCCGGCGGGCGTGACCCGGGAATTCGCCGCGAACGAATCCGCCAGTGATCTTGGACAGTCCCTCCGCGACGAACAGGACTCCCGTCAGGATCCGGACGACGGCGGCGCCGCGCATGGCGCCGCAGTCTAGCAAGAGGGACGGAGCGTCCTCGCCGCAGGACAAGAATTCGAGCAGGGCGTCCGAACCCGACCGAACTCACGAACTGGATCGCTTTTTGCTAGAGTTCGCGTTTCGCCGAACAACGACCATCGACATGCGGGGCTTCCGCCCCGAGGAGAACGGGATGAAGAAGCCCTCGTGCCCGATCGTTGCCGCCGCCGTTGCCGCCTTCGGTCTGGCCGCCGCCGCGTCCGCCCTGGATGGTCCCGCATCGTCCCGCGGGCCGATCGCGCGACTCGCGCCGCGCGTCGTCGCCGCGCCTAAGGCGACCGCCGCGTCGTACTCCGTCGAGGTGCCGTACGTCCAGAGCTACACGCCCGCGGACGGGGGCCAGAGCGGGACGCTCAACCTCAATGCGACGCACCCCTTCACGGTCACGCTCGTCGCCACCAACCAGCACAACGGCAACGCCCAGGGCAACGGCGTCGCGCTGCCGCAGACCGACACGTTCGGGTACTTCTCGCTCCCGTCGATCACCAACAATCCGAGCAACCCCGAGGTGTTCGTCAAGATCCTCGCCGCACCGGCCGGCGGCTACTGGGTCTTCTACGGCCACCTGACCGACCTGATCTACGACCTGACGGTCACCGAGGTCGCGACCGGACTCTCGAAGACGTACCACAAGAACGCCGGCAACGAGCCCGGCGGCTTCGACACGTCCACGTTCGTCGGCGCCGTGACGGCGCCGGCGACTCGCGCGACCCGGGTCATCTCGCCGGATGCGTCGCTGCGGACCTCGGTGGACATCTCCAACAACACGGGCACGACGGCGAACGCGGTCGTCCAGTACTGCTACGCGACGACCGGAGGCGGCTTCCAGGGCTGCACGCAGCCGCGCTCGATCGGTCTCCCCGCGTACAACAACTTCCATCAGGACGACATCGTCGGCTATCTCGGCGGGCTCGGCGACCTCCCGCCGGCGGCCGTCGACGATTCCTTTGGCACGCTGCTCGTCACCTTCCAGAACCTGCCTTCCCAGCAGGGCTGGGAGGGAACGGTCGCGGCCAACGTCTACAACCGCGTCTCGGAGGTCGACCCGCTGCGCGGCACCGTCGGCTGCGGCGAGCAGATCTCCTACTTCTTCGAGTCCTCGACGAGGACGCTCGTCGCGTCGGCCCGCAACACCGTTCCGGCGCCGAGCGCGCAGGCCGGTTCGATCGCCTCGACGCTGGGCGTCCACAACACCGACGCGAACGGCACGGGGGCCTCGGTCAACGCGACCGTAACGCTGTACGACCCGTCGACGGGCCTCCCCGTCGGCAATCAGGTGCCGCTGTCGAACATCGCGCCGGGCGAGCTCCGGCTGCAGGACGACCTCTTCGCCGCGGCCGGGGCGTCGAACCTCACGACCGCGATCGTATTCGTGGACGTGCAGAATCCGGCCAACACGACCATCGAGGGATTCATCATCGATCAGGACACGGACTCGCTCGACACGCGCTACCACGAGATGAAGTGCGCGGCGGGGTGTTTCTAGAGGCTCGGACTCTGAGCGGTGCCGCTCCGCGGCCCCGACCGGAGAGAGAGGGAACGTCGCCGCGGCACCCTCTCCCATCGAATCGACGGCGGCCGCGAACACGGGGCGAGCGGCGCCGCTGATCTAGATGCGGGAGGGTCGGATCCCGCCGGCGGCGATGTCTCGTCGCAGCTGCTTGCCCTCGAAGTGGATGCGATCGGCGGCCTCGTAGGCGCGCACCGCCGCCTCGGTCATCGACGCCGCCATCGCGGTGACGACGAGGACGCGTCCTCCCGCCGTCACGAGCCGGTCGCCGTCCCGCGCGGTGCCGGCATGGAAGATCTCGACTCCCGGCAGGCGCGCGGCCTCCGCCAGACCGTGGATCGGCCGCCCATGCTCGTAGTTGCCCGGGTATCCCTCGGCGCAGAGCACGACGCCGACGCAGGCCTCGTTCTTGACCTCGAGCGGCACGAACTTGTCGAGCCGCCCGGTCGCGGCGGCACGGAGCAGCTCCGCCACGTCGGAGGTGATGCGCGGCAGGATGACCTCCGTTTCGGGATCGCCGAAGCGGGCGTTGTACTCGAGGACGCGGGGACCGCCGTCCGTGATCATGAGCCCGGCATAGAGCACGCCCCGGAACTCGCGTCCCTCGGCCTGCAGCCCTCGAAAGGTCGGCCAGAGAATCTCCTTGAGCGCCTGGGAGGCGGTCTCCGCGTTGAGCACCCCCGCCGGCGAATGGGCGCCCATGCCGCCGGTGTTCGGTCCCCGGTCCCCGTCGTACACCTTCTTGTAGTCCCGCGCCGTGGGCAGCGGGACGGCCGTCTGCCCGTCGAACAGCACGAGGAAGGACGCCTCCTGTCCGCGGAGAAACTCCTCCACGACGATGCGGTCGCCCGCCGCGCCGAAAACGCGTTCCTGGAAGAAGAGGCGGAGCGCGCGCTCCGCATCCTCTTCGGATTCGATGATGAGGACGCCCTTGCCGCCCGCGAGGCCGTCGGCCTTCAGGACGACCGGGTACCCGAAACGCTTGATCGCCTTCCGCGCCTCGTCGATGCCCCCGCAGACCACGGCGTCCGCCGTCGGAATCCCGTGCCGTCGGAAGAACTCCTTCGAGAAGACCTTCGACGTCTCGATCTGCGCGGCCAGACGCGACGGGCCGAAGATCGGAAGCTGGCGCTTCGAGAACTCGTCGGCGATGCCGAGGGAGAGCGGCAGCTCCGGTCCCACGACCGTCAGGTCGACGTTGAGCTTCCCCGCGAGGTCGGCGAGCTCGACGATGTCTCCGGCGGCGACCGGCAGGCAGTCGGCCACTTCGGCAATGCCCGGGTTGCCGGGGGCGCACAGGATCTCCTCGACCTGGGGGCTCTTGTGCAGGGACAGACACAGGGCGTGTTCACGCCCCCCTCCGCCCACGACGAGGATTTTCATCGGCGGTCATTGTAGCGAACCTGCGGCGAGGGAACGCCGCATCGGAATCGGGGGCGGCGAAGCCGCGCCCGGTTCCGAACGAGAGACTCACTGTGAGGGTCCGGGCGCGGCCGATTTGCGGTGCCGCCCGCGGCGGCGGCGCTCCGACTGATCGCGCTCCTCGCGGTCGTGCGCGCGCAGAGGCCGGACCTCGAAGCGGTCGTGCCGCCCCGGAACGACGACGACGGTCTCGAGATGTCCGTAAGGCTCGAGCGTCAATCCGAATCGGCCGCGGGCGCAGGCGCCCCGGTCGCCGGTCGCGCACACCTCGAACGCGAGCGCTCGGCCGGACCAGCTTCGCGCGCCGGAGTTGTCGGCGCGCACGCGGCACGTCGTGACCTGCTCGCTGGAGATATAGGGGTCCCGGAAGACGGTCAGACGAACCACGGTCCAGAGTTCCTCGGACGGGGCATCGGGCGACGCGAGGGCGAAGAGAAACAGGGCGAAGGCGGGAAACATCGCGGCTCCTTTCGCGGAGCCGACGGAGCGCCTGAACGGCGCGATGAGGACGGGTCATTGTAGGCCGGATTTGACTCCCGTGTCCTTCGGGTCTACTGTCAGTCCGGCTCTTTGATCGCTCGGGCCTCTCACGGCCCGGCCACATCCAGAGTGGGCGAGGGACCGGCCCGACGACCCCACGGCAACCGGGTGCGCGCATCGCGGCGCGAAACCGGCCGGTGCCAATTCCGGACTTCTCCCGAAGGAGAAAAAGATGAGGGGCGCCGCGAATCGGCCTTCGGGCCGGCGCCTCTCGCAACGAGAGGCTTTTTTGTTGGAAACACGATGAAAAGGGACTTTCGCAAGGCGCTCGCCGAGGAGGTCCTGCTCGCTGACGGCGCGATCGGGACGCTCTTGACCTCGCGCGGCGCGTCACCCGAGCAGGCGCGCTCCCCGCTCAACCTCTCCGACCCGGACGCCGTGCGCGAGGTGCACGACGACTACGTCGCGGTCGGCGCGCGGATCGTCACGACGAACACCTGGGACGCGAACCGCGTCAAGCTGACCACCCACGAGTGGGCGGACTCGCTCGAGAAGATCAACCGCGAGGGCGTTCGCCTCGCGCGGGAAGCCGCCTCGGGCGAGCTCGCCTTCGTGGCCGGATCGATCGGTCCGCTCGGCGCGCTGGTCAAGCCCTACGGCTCCCTCCATCTCACGCAGGTCCGGGAGATCTTCGAGGAGCAGGCGCGCGTTCTGCTCGAGGGCGGCGTCGACCTCGTCATCCTCGAGACTTTCGGCAGCCTCCTCGAAGCCGCCGAGGCCGTGCGCGCGGTGCGCGGCCTCTCCGCGGCGATTCCGATCGTGGCCGAGATGACGTTCCTCGCGGACGGCCGCACCGCCTTCGGCGAGGCCGCGCCGCACGCGCTCGCGACGCTCGCGATGGCAGGCGCGGACGCGGTCGGCATGAACTGCACGCTCGGCCCGCAGGAGACCCACGACGTCTTCGCCCGCCTTCCCGAGTCGATCGGCGTGCCGCTCTCGGTGATGCCGAACGCGGGCTACCCGAGCCTCGTCCACGGACGCAACGTGTACCTCTCCTCGCCCGACTACCTCCGGGAGTACGCGGCGAGCTTCGTCGCCGCCGGCGCCGCGATCGTGGGCGGCTGCTGCGGCACGACGCCCGAGCACATCCGCGCGATGGCCCGCGAGGTCCACGGCGCGCGGCGCGCCCGGGCGGGACGCGCCGTGTCCGTCACGCTCGAAGCCGAGGTCGAGCACGTCGCCGTCGCGGTGGTCGAGACGTCGCGCCTGAAGCGGCGGCTCGGGGAGATCGACGAGCTCGTCGTCACGGCGGAGGTCGAACCGCCGAAGGGGGCGGACTGCTCGGCGGCCGTCGAGGGCGCTCGGGCGCTGAAGGCGGCGGGCGTCGACGCCGTCAACGTGACCGACAATCCGATGGCGCGGCTTCGCATGTCATCGATCGCGGTTGCGGCGGTCATCCAGCGCGAGACCGGCCTCGACGCCGTCGTGCAGATCACGACCCGCGACCGCAACGTCCTCGGTCTCCAGTCCGACCTGCTCGGCGCGGCCGGGCTCGGCGTCAAGGCGCTGCTCTGCCTCGGCGGCGATCCGCTCAAGATCGGCGACTACCCTCAGGCAAAGCAGGTCTCCGAGGTCGACGTGCTCGGGCTGCTGCGCATCGCGAAGGGTCTCAATGCCGGCGCCGACCTCGCCGGAAATGCGATCGGGGTGGCGACCCGCTTCGCGGTCGGCTGCGCGGCCAACCCCGCCGCCGCGGACCCGGAGGTCGAGGTGTCGAAGCTGCGCGCGAAGATCGAGGCGGGCGCCACCTTCGCGCAGACGCAGCCCATCTACGACCTCGACGCCCTCGAGCGCTTCCTTCAAAGACCCGAGGCGCGCCAGATTCCACTCCTCATCGGGCTCATTCCGCTCCTGTCGCTCAAGCAGACCCTCTTCTTCGCGAACGAGGTTCCCGGCGTCGTCGTGCCGGGCTTCATCCAGGAGCGCATGCGCCGCGCCGCCGAGAAGGGCGGCGACCACGAGCGGGCCGAGGGCATCGCGATCGCGCGGGAACTCGCGGCCGGCATCGTTAAAATCGCGCGCGGCATCCACGTGATGCCGATGGGGCGCTACAAGGTGGCCGCCGAGGTCCTCGAGGCGATCCCCAGGGCGCCGGATGGGGTCCGGTCTCTGAAGGCTTGAACCGACGTCCCCGTCGAGGCTGGAATAAGGGCCGGGAGATCACATTTTCAGAGACCTGACCCCATCATAGAATCCGGACGGAAGGGCGGCGCACCGTGACCGATTCGCGCCGCCGGAGGATGAACATGAAGATCATGCGGTGGACCGCGGGACTTTGCGCGTTTCTATCGGCCGCGTTGCTGCACGCCGGGGCGCAGTGCCGGCTGCTCGGAACCGTCACCGACTCGTCCGGCGCCCCGATCGAGGGAGCGACCGTCACCGTCACGACGCCGAGTCTGCGGACGCTCAAAATGACTCAGAAGACCGACGCCAAGGGCAAGTACAGCATCGTCCTGCAGGACTGCACGATGCCGTATCACGTCGCCTTCGAGAAAGAGGGCTTCGCCCCGTCGTCCGAGGACAAGAAGATCCCGATCAACGACCAGGGCATCCTCGACATGAAGCTTTCGAAGGCGTCGGAGGCGAAGGGCGCGCCTGGCGTGCCCGGAAGGCCCGCCGCCGGCGCCCCCGCCCCGTCGAGCGGGGATCAGGCGGTCGCCGCCTTCAACGCCGGCGTCGACGCGATGAACGCGGGAGACAAGGCCACCGCGGAGACGAAGTTCCAGGAGTCCGTCGGCAAGAACCCGGATCTGCCCGCCGGCTGGCAGGCGCTCGCTTCCCTCGCGTACCAGAAGAAGGACTACGCCAAGGCGCTCGAGTACGGCCAGAAAGCCGTCGACCTCGACCCGACGCTGACCGATCTCTATCCCATCCTCGCCGAGTCCGCGAAGGCGACGGGCGACAAGAAGGGCGCGGCCGAATGGTCGGCCAAGTACGCCGAGGCGAACCCCGACTCGCCGGAGATCCTCTACAACAAGGGCATCGACGCGTACAACAAGGGCAAGATGAAGGATGCCGAGGCGATGCTGACGAAGGCCGTGGAGGCGAAGCCGGACTTCGCCAACGCGCAGTTCTATCTCGGCATGGCCGCCTTCAACCTCAACCACAAGGCCACGGCGAAGGAGCACCTGCAGAAGTACATCGACCTCGACCCGAACGGGAAAGAGGCGGGGACCGTCAAGGAGATCCTGCCGCTCCTGAAATAGACCCGCGGCGTCGGGCGCCTGCGGGTTCCGGGGGGCGCCCGATTCTCAGTTGTGCGACTCGAAGCGCCGCAGGATGCGGAAGGCCCACTGCAGCAGGCGATCGATCGCGTCGTGACTCTCCGGGAGCGCCTCCGAACGGATCGGCGCCCGCTTCCCGGGCACCGGCACCGGAACCAGTGGCCTGTTCTCGACGAACTCGAGGTCGTACGGGATCTGCATGCTTGCCTCTTTGTCTTCGGATCGAGCAAGCACCGCGCCACGCCCCGACGCCCTTCTAAGTGACATCGTCAGAATGGCTTGCCGGCGGGACCGGACTCGCCGGTGACACCCTGCTCGGTGCGCGCGAGCACAAGCCGGACACTTTCTGACACTATCGTCGCGTGGGCCGCGAGGGGGCTTTCAAGGACCGTCCGCTCTGGCGGCGCCTCCAGATCATCCATCACCAGATCAAGGAACGCCGCCATCCGAACACGAGCTCGCTCGCGGCGGAGCTCGGCGTGTCCTCGAAGACGGTCCAGCGCGACATCGATTACCTGCGCGACGAGCTCGAGGCGCCGATCGAATTCCGCCGCGAGGAGAACGGCTACGCGTACTCGCGCGAGGACTACGTGCTGCCGTTCCTGCCGGTCGACGGACAGGACCTCTTCTCGATCGGCGTCGCCGCCCAGGTGCTGCAGCTCTTCGGAGGCACGCCGCTCGCCCGGACGCTCCGCTCCTGCTACGAGCGGCTCGCGAAGCTGATGCCGCCGACCGTCCGGCTGCGCCCGGAGATCGTGCGCGAGAAGCTCGCGCTGCGCGCCACGGCGTTCCGTCCGGTGCGCGAGGAGACCTGGCAGGCGGTCGCCGAATCCCTGCAGAAGGGGGTCGCCCTCTCGATTCGATACCGCCATCCCGGCGAGGAGCCCGGCGATCCGCGCACGATCCGGCCGTACGCGTTCGTCCTCGCGGGGCGGGACTGGATGGTCCTCGGCGAGGACGCCGCTCAGGGACAGGTGAAGAACTTCTACCTCGCGCGCATCGAGAACCCGCGGCTGACGGCGGAGCGCTACGCGATCCCGAAGACCTTCGACGCCGATGCGTTCTTCCGCAACACGTTCGGGCTCTTCGTCGGCAAGGGGCGGGCGTTCCGATTCCGCGTGCGCTTCGCGCCCGAGGTCGCCGGCGAGGTCCGCGAGATGGTGTGGCACCCGGACCAGAAGATCGAGGCGCAGCCCGACGGAGGCGCCGTGCTCGAGCTGCCCGGGGAGTCGCTGCGGGAAGCCCGGCGCTTCGTCCTCGCCTACGGGCGGCACGCCACCGCGCTCTCGCCCCCGGAGCTCGTCGCCGACCTCGCCGCGGAGACCGGCGCGATGGCCGAACTCTATGCGGGCGCGACGGCCGCAGGAAAAGCCGCCGGCCCGCCCGCGGGACGGAACAAACGCCCGGTCGGCCGCCGTTCCGAGTGACGCGATGAAACGCCGCCTCGCGCTCTGGACCGTCGCCGCGCTGACGGTCTCCTGCGGGCCGCCCGCGGTGAGGCCCGCGTCGTACGCGGACCCGGAGGTCTCCTGCCCCGGAGGACGGACGGGCTGGGCCCTCGAGATCGTCGACCAGCGGGTCAACCACGAGGGCTCGGACAAGATGGTCGCCGCGATCCGGGACGGAATCCAGAAGTCGTTTCCCGGGTGCCGCTGGACGTCCGCGCCTTCCCCCGGCACGGACACGATCTCGATCGAAGTGCACCGCTTCGCGTCGCGCCTCGATTACGACCGGGAGGGCACGAACTCATGGGAAGCCGCCGTGGAGTGGACGGTTCGCGCCACGAGCTCCGGCGGCAGCACGCTGACGGAGTTTCAGGCCAACGAGGAGCTCTCGCGGCCCAACTACCGGGACTCCAACAACGAGAAGGAATCCCTGAGCGAGGCCTACCAGAAGGCTCTCGAGCGAACGGCGAAGGGCCTGCGCTCCCTGCCCGCAATCGGGGCCGATCGTCTCCCGGAGGGGACGCCCGGCTTCCGCGCCATCGCGGTCGGCGCCGCCCCGAAGGGCGCGAACTCGAGGACGGCCGGTGGTTTGCAGGGGACCGCGGGCTTCGCGAGCGCATCCACGGGTGTGGAACGGAAATCGCAACCTCGGGGGGAATCATGAAGAGATCGCTCGTCATCGCCACCCTCGCGGGTCTGGCCTTCGCCTCGGCCGCGCTGGGCCAGGGGTCCGACTCCCCCGTCTACGTCATCTCCTCGCAGCTTTCCGGCACCTTCGAAGGCGTCACTCCCGGCAATCACCTGACGCTGAACCTCTCGCCGGTCACGCTCGAGCCGGCCCGTCCCTACGACCTGTTCCTTTCGGTCACGGGACAGTTCGAGAACGACAACGTCGTGCAGCAGGGCGTGATCCGGCTCGAGACGCAGGGAAGGGACGTCTACTTCACCTACATCCCGCACTTCAGCCCGCAGGTCACGGCGCTCTCGGCCGACGCCGGACGCTTCACCGAGCGCGAGCTTTCGTCGGCGTGCAGCTTCGTCATGAACCCGAAGGGCGACGGCTTCACCGGCGAGACGCTCGGCACGACGACGTGCGCGCTCGCGATGCGCGGGGCGATCGGCAAGTGGACGCTCGAGACCGAGCCGGGAGGCATCCGCGTCCGCAACAACGACAGCGGAGAGACGCTGCGGTTCCGGAAGGCGGGAGCGAAGCCGTAGATCTTCTCGGGGTCCTCCCGAGCGCAGCGGGGAGGACCGCGGAAACGGCTAGCCTCCCTCCGGCAGATACTTCCGCGCGATCTGCTTCACCGGGTCCGAGAAATCACCCTTGATGATCCAGCGCAGGAAGCCCGGCTCCTCGCGGGAGATGTCCCGCAGCAGGCGCCCGCGGTTCTTGCCGAAGTTGATCGTCGGCTCTCCGTTGACGAGACGGATCCGCCCCTCCGGGTCGACGTCCTGATCGAGGCCGGCGCAGAACTGCTCGTGCAGCTCGACCACGGTCCGGGGCAGCTCGGCGTACCGCTGGAGCTGACCCGCGAGCACGCGCGCGGTCATCTCCGCGTCGGCGAGCGCCCCGTGCGCTCCGGCGTGGTCCGTCTGGCAGTAGAAGCGGGCCGCGGCGGCGAGATGCCTCGGCTCGCGCGCGAAGAAGATCCGCTGCGCGTCGACGATCCGCCGATCGGTGATCTCGAACGGCACGCCGGCGCGGAGAAACTCCACCCGCAGCACCGGCAGATCGAAGCCGGTGATGTTGTACCCGGCGAGGTCCGCGCCCTCGAGGAACGCCGCGAGCGCCGACGCGACGTCCCGGAAGCGGGGTGAAGAAGCGACGTCCGACTCGCGGATGCCGTGAATCGCCGTGGACGCCGCGGGAATCGGAATGCCGGGGTTCAAGCGCTGCACGAACTGCTCCCGCGAGCCGTCGGGCCGGATCTTGACGCAGGCGATCTCGATGATGCGATCCATGCGCGGGTTCGTCCCGGTCGTTTCGGTGTCGAAGACGACGAGCGGCCGGTCGAGCGGCAGCAGACTCTCGAGCATTTTTGGATGATCCTACCCGATCCTGGACAAACGACGTCCGGGCCGTTGTGGTGATCGAACCAGGGCGCCGGGGTCAGGCTGAAGCCTGACCCCGCTAGTAGTTCTCCGAAAACAGGAAGAAGAACAGCTCGCCCACGCGCGTGAAGAAACCGCGCTGCTTCCACTGCGATTCCGTGAGCACGTCGCAGCGCGCCAGGTCGGCGAGGACCATCTTCTCGACCTTCGCCGCGAACGCCCGATCGTAGACCGCGAAGTTGACCTCGGCGTTCTTCGTCATCGAGCGGTTGACGAAGTTGATCGAGCCGACCGTGGACCAGATGCCGTCCACGACCATCACCTTGTTGTGCATCATCGTCGGCCGGTACTCGTAGATTCCCACGCCCGCCTCGAGCAGCACGCCGTAGTGGTAGCGGGAGGCGAAGCGCACGTTGGGCGAATCGGTGTGCGCGCCCGGAACGATCACGCGCACGTCCACGCCGCGGCGAGCCCCTCGCGGATCTGACGGTCCGGAACGAAGTATGCGTTCTCGATCCAGATGCGCCGCCGCGCCGCCTGGATCGCCATGTACAGCACGAGCTTCGACATCGAGATCGAGTCCGCGCGCGCCGCGGCGATCGCCTGGGCCTGCACCGTCCCGGCGTCCGCGATCGCCGGGAACTGCCGATCGCCGTTCAGGACCTCGCCGGTCGTGTGGACCCAGTCCTGCGCGAAGACGTGCTGGAGCTGCGCCACCACGGGTCCCTCGATCTCGACCATCGTGTCGCGCCATTCGTCCGGGTCGCGGGCATTGCCCTTCCACCGGTCGTCGATGCCGACGCCGCCGCAGTACCCGATGCGGCCGTCGATCGTGAGGATGCGCCGGTGGGTGCGGTTGCCGACCCGATCGATCGAGTAGAGCTTGAGCGGCTTGTAGACGCGAACGCGGGCGCCCGCGGCCGTCATCTGCGCCTCGAGAGGCCCGAGGTTCGAGCCCCAGCCATCGACGAGCAGTCGGACCTCGACGCCGGCCCGCGCCCTCTCGGCGAGCGCCTCCGCGAACCGCGTCGCGATCGTGCCGTGATCGAAGATGTAGATCTCGAGGTTCACGGATTTTTCGGCGCGCGCGATCGCGTCGAGCATCGCGGGGAAGATGCCCTCGCCGTTCTCGAGCAGCCGCGCGCGGTTGCCCGGCACCATCTCCGTGCCGAGGCCGTCGAGCGAGCGCACGAACTCGGGACTCTCGACGCCGTAGCCCGGATCGAACTGATAGACGGTCCGCTTCTCCGAGAAGATGAAGGCGCAGCCGCCGAGGACGAGGAGCGAGAAGACCGAGACGGCGCCCGCCAGGAGACGCGCCGGCAGGCGCCACGGCGAGGCACGCACGGATCCGCAATTTGTCGCAACCCGGCAGCCATTGCGACTGACAATTCTCGTCATGAGAGAGCCGAAGCCGATTTCCAACTCTTTGACGTGTCGGTATTTACCACAATGGTCCGGTATGGCCATGCGCTTGCAATCTCTCCGGGCGAGCAAAGGAACCTCTCAACCTCCTCCTTTCGCCCCCCGGGCGGCCCCACCCCGTCCCGGGGCTTTTTTTTGCCCGCGAAGGGACTCCGCACCCCCCGCCGGGCTTCGCCGCGGCCGGGCGCGCGCGATGGTACCGTGCCGCGCGTGCGCATCCTGGCCGGCGACGTCGGGGGGACCAAGACGGCGCTCGCCATCGTCGACCTCGCGGGGAACCGCTGCCGCGTGCGCCGACTCGAGCGTTACGCGAGCGCGGAGCACCGCGGCCTGGCGGAGATCGTAGCGGCCTTTCTCGCCGGCGAGCGCCGCCGCCCGTCGGCCGCCGGATTCGGCGTCGCGGGCCCAGTGAGCGCGGGGCGCTCGAGGATCACCAACCTCGGCTGGAAGCTCGACGAGCGCGCTCTCGCGCGAGCGACGGGCATCCCGCGCGTAGCGCTCGTCAACGATTTCGGCGCGAACGCGCTCGGCCTGCGCTTCCTCCGGCCGCGCGCCGTGGCGACGCTCCTGCCCGGCCGCGCCGACCCCGTCGGACCGGTCGCGCTGCTCGGCGCGGGCACCGGGCTCGGCGAAGCCGTCCTGGTGCGGCGGCGCGCCGCCGACCCGGTCGTCGTCCCGTCGGAGGGCGGCCACGTGGACCTCGGCGCCCGTTCGCCGCTCGAAGATCGACTCGTCCACTGGCTGCGCGGCCGCTTCGGGCGCGCGACGCGGGAGCGGGTGCTCTCGGGCCCCGGACTCGCGCTCCTGTACGAATTCCTCGGACGCGTCGGGGCGGCCCCGCGGAGCGCCTCCGTCGAGCGGCGGCTGCGGCACGCGGAGGACCGCGCGGCCTTCATCAGCGCGCTCGCGCTCGCAAGGCGGGACCCGCTCTGCCGCGCCGCCCTCGCGCACTTCGTGGAGATCTACGGCTCCGAGGCCGGCAACCTCGCGCTCCAGTACCGGGCGACCGGCGGCGTGTACATCGCCGGCGGGATCGCCCCCAAGATCCTCCCGGCGCTGCGCTCTCCCGCCTTCCGGCGCGCGTTCCGCGCGAAGCCTCCGATGGAGAGGCTGCTCGATCGGATTCCGGTTCGCGTCGTGCTCGATTCCCGGCTGGGCCTCTACGGCGCCGCGGCCGCGGCCGCGCACGCGGCGAGAGAACGCCGCGTCGGCGACCGGGCCGAGCGGAGCGAGGGCCAGGCGCCGAAAAGACCCGCTACTTGATCGCGATCGAGATCACGCGCCCGTCCTGAAAGACGAGCACGCGGTGCAGGCGGGAGTACGTCCAGCGCACGCGGAGAGCCGTCTCCGCCTTCTCCTCCTCCTTTTTTTCCGGCTCGCCGAGGAGGTCCTTCACCTCGTACGTGGACATGCCCTCTCGGAGAGTGCCGACGGCGGCGTCGGTCTGCTCGGTCGCCACCGTGCTCGCGTCTCTCACGACGCGGTTGCGCTCCGACTCCTCGACCGCGGCCTTCGATCCGAGGAGCGGATTGGTCACCGAGTCGATGAATCCCGACACGGTCGGGCGGTCCTTGTAGATCCAGTAGCCGACTCCGACCAAGAGCGCGAGGAGAATCAGTCGGCGGAACCGCCGGCCGCTCACCGGAGAGCCCTCACGCGTGGCGTTCGGTCCGCGGCGCGGACGGCATCTCCACGAGCGCGCGATTCGCGCGGACGACCAGCGCCTCGAGCTTCGCCCGGCTCGCCGCGATGGCCTCGGACGGCACCGACCACGACACGTCCGACGCCGTGAACACCGCATCCTCGAGCGACGGTTCTCCCTCGAGGACGCCCCGGGTCCACTCCTCGCGCAGCATGGCCCGGCGCGCGTAGCGCAGCGCCTCGAGCCCCCGATGGCCGGCGGACAGGACGCGGAACCGCAGCGTCACCGTGCGGCCGGAGAGGACCGGCGCCGCCGAGCCGCGCGACGGCGTCGCCGCCTCGGCCGCGGAGATCTCCGCGATGGCGACGGGAGACATGCATCGAAGGAGTAGCGAACCGCGTGCCGCGCGGGGCGAAGCGGGACAAGTGCTTCGAGAAGGCCGGCTTGCGGCGCGGCGAGCGGACCCGCCGGATCGCTCCGGACTCCAAACTGTTACCGGGAGTAACGGTGTCCCCGGAAGGACTACCGCGGTCCGGAGCGGAGCTCATCGAGGGCGAGGTTGGCGCGGGCCACGAGGTCGACGACCTTCTCGCGACACCAGGCCGCCTGGGAGGCGAGCGCGAACCAGCGCAGCTCGCGATGGGACAGGGAGGGATCCTCGATCGAGGGCTCGTCCCACTCGAGGCCGCGGGTCCGCTCCTCGCGGATCATCGCCCGCCGCGCATAACGAAGCGCTTCGAGCGCCTGCGGATCCTCTCCGAGCTGGAGCTCGAAGCGGAGCGTCACGCGGCGCGACGGATCGAAGCGCAGCGCGACGGCCTCGCGCGGAGAGGCCGTGGAGGCGGCCGCCTCCGCCGTCGTCTCGCGGAAGCCGATCGGATCGCTCATCGTGCAGCGGGTTCACGTCATTCTACCGCAGCGGCGCGGGCCGGAGGCGGAAGAGCGCGGCGGATGACCGGCCCGCGAGCGGAGGGAGCGGGTCGGCGAGTCCTTCGAGCCGTTCGCCCGTCTCCCGCCGGCGGCACTCGCGCCCGGGGACCCGGGTGATGCCGGACACCTCGGAATGCCGGCGGCCTCTTTCCCGGGCGATCTCCTCGACGCGGCGTTTCCTCGCCGCGGGGGAGGAAGTGATTCAATGCGGCCGTGCTCCGGGCCGAAATCTCGGTCGCCTTCATCGCCGCGGGCGCGCTGCTCCTTCTCGCGACCCTGTGGGACGCGTTCGAGACGATGGTGCTCTCGCGCCGCGTGTCGCGGGGGTTTCGGCTGACGGTCCTCTTCTACCGACTCACCTGGCCCTCCTGGCGCTCGATCGCGAAACGCATCGCGCGCGGCAACCACCGCGAGAACTTTCTGACCATCTATGGACCGCTCTGGCTTCTGCTCCTCGTGGCGCTCTGGGCGGTCTCGATGATCTTCGCCTTTGCGCTGATGCACTGGGGCACCGGATCGCGCATGGCCGCGCCGGACGGACACGACAGCTTCTTCACCACCCTCTACATGAGCGGCACGACGCTGTTCACGCTCGGACTCGGCGACGTCGTGCCGCACTCTCCGGCGGGCCGGTATCTGACGGTCTTCGAGTCGGGCATCGGTCTCGGCTTCGTCGCGCTCGTGATCAGCTACCTGCCGGTCGTGTCCCAGGCCTTTTCCCGGCGCGAGGCGCAGATCGCGCTGCTCGACGCCCGCGCCGGCTCTCCGCCCACCGCCGCGGAACTCCTGCGGCGGCACCTCGGCGACGGCGGCAGCGACGCCCTCGTCGACCTGCTGCGGGACTGGGAGCGCTGGGCGGCGGAACTCCTCGAGAGCCACATTTCGTTTCCGGTCCTCGCCTTCTATCGGTCGCAGCACGACAACCAATCCTGGGTCGCGGGCATGACCGCGATGCTCGACTCCTGCGCGCTCGTCCTCTCCGTGGTGGACACCGACTGCCGGCGCCAGGCGCGCCTGACCTTCGCCATGGCGCGCCATGCGGTCGCCGACATGTGCCGGGTTTTCGACACGAAGCCGCGGGCGCCGGAGCCGGACCGGCTGCCGTCCGAGGCGCGGACGCGGCTGCGGGAGCGCCTCGCCGAAGCCCGCATCGCCCTCCGCCCCGACCCGGAGAGCGCGGCGGCGCTCGCGGACCTCCGTGCCATGTACGAGCCGATGGTCGCGTCGCTTTCGACGCTCCTCCTCATGGACCTGCCGCCCTGGATGCCGGCGGCGGCGCCCAGGGAGAACTGGCTGGTGACTTCGGAGACGCCGAGGCATTGACCGCCGAAGACCGCAGCCTCGAGCTCTCGCCGGAGGATTTCCGCCGGCTGATCGACGCCGCCGCGCGCCGCGCGGTGGCCCATGTCGCTTCGCTGCCCGAGCAGCCGTCCGCCGACGTGGAGGGCGGCGTCGCGCTCGCGCGGTCGCTCGCCGAGCCGATGCCGGAGCGGGGACGGCCGGCCGAGGAGCTCCTCGACCTTCTCTTCGACCGCGTCATTCCGAAGAGCTTCAACACCGCGGGTCCCGGCTACCTCGCGTACATCCCGGGCGGCGGCCTGCCGCACTCGGCGGTGGCGGACTTCATCGCCGACGCGACGAATCGCTACGTCGGCGTCTTCGCGGCGGCGCCCGGGCTCGCGCAGATCGAGACGAACGTCGTCCGCTGGTTCGCCGACATCGTCGGTTATCCCGCGGGCGCACGCGGCATCCTCACGACGGGCGGGTCTCTCGCGACGTTCTCGGCGGTCGTCGCCGCCCGCCGGGACCGGCTGCCGGAGGACTTCCTCTCCGGAGTCCTCTACGCCTCCGACCAGGGCCACCACGCGATCGAGAAGGCGGCGCTCCTCGCCGGCTTCCCGCCGGCCCGCGTGCGGCGGATCCCCTCGGACGAGAGGTTCCGGATCCGGCTCGATGCGCTCGAGCGCGCGATCGCCCAGGACCGCGAAGCGGGGCGCACGCCGTTCTTCGTGGTGGGCAACGCGGGCACGACCAACACGGGCGCGGTGGACGACCTCGCCGCGCTCGCCGATCTGTGCCGGCGCGAGCGGCTCTGGTTCCACGTCGACGGGGCGTACGGCGGATTCTTCCTGCTGACCGAGGACGGTCGCCGCCGCATGACCGGCATCGAGCGGTCGGACTCGGTGGTCCTCGATCCGCACAAGGGCCTCTTCCTCCCGTACGGCACGGGCGCGCTCCTCGTGCGCGACGGCGAGGCGCTCAAGCGCGCGCACGCGCTCACCGCGGAATACCTGCCCTCGATGCAGGAGGCGCCGGATCTCGTCGACTTCAACCTGCTCTCCCCCGAGCTCTCCCGGGACTTCCGCGGCCTGCGCGTCTGGCTTCCGCTGAAGATGCACGGGATCGGCCCGTTTCGGGCGAACCTCGAGGAGAAGCTCGCGCTGACGCGCCACGCGGCCGACGGCCTCTCGCGGATTCGCGACATCGAGATCCTCGCCGCGCCGCAGCTGTCGATCGTCGCGTTCCGCCTCGCCCCGCCCGGGTGCCATCCGGCGGGGCTCGATGACCTCAATCGAAGGCTGCTCGATCGGGTGAACGGGCGGAAGCGCGTCTACATGACCGGGACGATGCTCCGCGGCCGCTTCGCGATCCGCATCTGCGTGCTGTCTTTCCGCACGCACCGCGACCGGATCGACATGGCGCTCGAGGACATCCGCGCCGAGGCGGCGGCGCTGAGCTGACCTGCCGGACAGGTTGACCGCCGGTCACTCCGACCATAGGATTGCCGCACACTCATTTCCGAAAGGAGCGCGCGATGAGAAGGGCCTCGCTCGTTTCCGTACTCCTCCTGTTGTCGGTTCCGCTCTGGTCGCAAGAGGTCGCCGACACGAACGGTCAAAGTCCCAGGATCGTCGACGAGAACGGTCACGTGATCCAGCTGTTCCTGCACAAGGACCATCCGGCGAATCAGGCGGCCCCGCAGGCTCGGGGATCACAGAACCTGATTAATCACGGTGGACCGATCATGCAGAACCCAGAAGTGTTCCTGATCTTCTGGGGCGCGAAGTGGACCACCGATCCGGCCCACGTGACGGTGAAGTCCAACGTCATGGCCTTCTTTTCGGGATTCGGCTCGACCGGCGAATGGAACACGATCCATCAGTACGGCGTGACCAGCCCGGTGGGTCTCACGAACCAGAATTGGGTCGACACGAGCGAGCCGGCGAATCCGGGCGTGTCGGACACCGACATCCAGAACGAGGTCATCAAGTGCATCGCGACGGCCCAATGCCCGTCGAGCACCAGCACCGTCTACGAAGTGTTCCTCCCCAGCAACCACTACGCGGTGATCGGCAGCGCGACGTCGTGCGGTGGGCCGCACCTCCAGTTCTGCGCGTACCACAGCAACTTCAGTTATCAGGGCGCGGACATCAAGTACTCGTCCATGCCGTACCCATCCTGCTCGGGCTGCCAGACGAGCGGCTGGAGCGACTCACTGAACTTCGAGCACTTCTCGACGCATGAGACGCGCGAGGCGGCCACCGACCCTGATGGCACCGCCTGGTTCGACCGGTCGGGCAACGAAGCCGACGACAAGTGCGCCTGGTCGCCCACGCCGTTCACCGACTCCGGCTTCGGCTACCAGTACGAGTGGTCGAATGCCGACCGGGGCTGCGTCAAGACCAAGTAGCCCGAAGTCTCCGGCGAACCGAAGCCCCGGCTGGTGCCGGGGCTTTTCTTTTCGCGAGAGAATCGCGCGCATGACACCCGCGCCCGTCAAACCGCCCGTCCCCTACTCCGCGCTCGAGGCGCTCGACGTCCGCGCCGGCACCATCGTCCGGGTCGAGGACGTGCCGAAATCCGACAAGCTCCTGCGCCTGACGGTTTCCTTCGGCGACCACGAGCGCCGGATCCTCTCGGGCATGAAGCAGGAGCGCGCAAATCCGCAGGAGCTCGTGGGCCGACAGGCCCTCTTCGTCGTCAATCTGGAGCCGCGCAAGATGATGGGCGAGACCTCGGAGGGCATGCTCTTCGACCTCGGCTACGCCGACGGCATCGCGCCCGCCCTCGCGGTGCCCGAGCGGCCGATGCCCGACGGCGTCCGGGCGGGCTGAGCCTCTCCTAGACGAGGACCTTCGCGGGACGGCCGGGCGCCTCCCGACCGGCGTAGGCTGCCCACGCGCGGGCGAGCCGCTCGACGCCCTCGCGCATCGGTCCGGCGTCCAGCACGAACGGGAGCCTCAACCGGTCCGCGCAGCCGCCCATCGGCGACGCGAGCGTGCCCGGCACGACCGCGACGCCGTGGCGGAGGGCCACCTGCGCGAACGCGTTCGCGTCGCCATGCGGCAGCTCGACCCAGAGCGACAGCCCTCCGGCCGGCTCCTTCCACTTCCACGACGGCAGGTGCTCCGCGAGGAGCCGCGTCAGGCGGTCAAGTCGCTCGCGCATCTCCCGGCGCCGGGATTCGCGCACGGCGTCCGCGCGGGCGAGCAGGCGCACCGCACCGAGCTGGCCGACGAGCGAACCGCCGAGGTCGGCCATGATCTTCAGGCGCGTGATCTGCGCGAGGATCTCCTCGGGCCCGCGGATCCAGCCGATCCGGAGACCTCCCCAGAAGAGCTTCGAGAGCGATCCGATCGTCAGGATCGGCGCGCCGGCGTCGTAGGCCGCAATCGGCGGCGGCGCCTTCCCGGACAGCGACAGGTCGGCGAGCGTGTTGTCCTCGACGATCGCGACGCGCATCTCGCGGGCGAGGCGCGCGAGCGCGCGACGGCCGGACTCCGGCATGACCGCGCCGGTCGGATTGTGAAAGGTCGGCATGAGGTAGACGAGCCGAGGCGCCGTGCGCGCGAGCGTCGCCTTCAGGCGCGACACCCACGCGGCGTCGCCGGCGACCGGCACCGGCTCGAGACGCGCGCCGAGACCCGCGAAGATGTCGATCGAGCCGAGGTACGTCGGATCCTCGACGACGACCGTGTCGCCGCGCTCGAGGAAGAGGGCGCCGGCGAGGCCGATCGCCTGCTGCGCGCCGTGCGTCACCAGGACCTGCTCCTCGGTCGTGGGCACGCCCCACCCCGTCAGATGCCGGGCGATCGCCTGCCGCAGCGCCGGCAGGCCCATCGGGAGGTAGCCGGGGCCCTCCGCGAGCGCACGCATCTGCTTCTCCTCGACCCGGGCGAGCTCGCGCGGCAGCAGCTCGGGCGCGGGCAGGTGCGCGCCGAGGAACTCGATCGTGCCTCCGGGACCCTCGACCAGACTGCGGTACACCGGATGCCGGCGGAAGGAACCGCTCGGGTCCTCGCGCAACCGCAGCCCGGGACCGCGAGCCGCCGAGCCGCGCACGCGCGTGCCGCTGCCGCGCCGGCTGACGACGCGGTCATCGGCCCGCAGCGCCTCGTAGGCCGAGACGACCGTCGTGCGCGACACCGCCAGCGTGTCGGCGAGGACCCGTTCGGCCGGGAGGCGGCTGCCGGATTCGAGGTCGCCGCGGTCGATGGCGGCCGCGAGAGCGCGCGCGAGCTTCCGGTAGATGGGCCCCTCCCCCTGGGACCACGGGCCGAGCACCCCGGCGACCATCGCGGCTTTCATGCGCGGCGAGGGAACGCCGCGTCGGCGTCCGGGCCGAGCCACGCGAGGGCCGGGCGCCGAATGAGAAGCTCGCGCCGAGAGGGCCCGGTCCACTTGGGCCGAAGGTGGCTATTGATTCCCGACGGGGGCAAGTCCATCTTAATGGCCAATTGGAGCATAGATCGGAAGTGGACTGATGAAGTGGACTGGCGCAACGAGAACCGACGAGGAGGGCCTCCCATGACGATGCCGGCGCACGCTTTCTTCCGCGGTCGTGTCGTTCCGTACGACGAGGCGCGCGTCGGGGTCCTGACGCACGCCCTGAACTACGGCACCGCCTGCTTCGCCGGGATCCGCGCGTACTGGAACGCGAGGGAGTCGGAGCTCTTCGTCTTCCGCCCCGCCGAGCACTTCGAGCGGTTCCTCGAGTCGGCGCGGCTCCTCGACATGACGCTCCCCCACACCCCCGAAACGCTCACCGACGCGCTCCTCGAGCTCCTCCGCGCGGAGCTCTACCGCGAGGACTGCTACGCCCGCCCGCTCGCGTTCTACGCGGACGAGTCGATCGGCGTGCGCCTGCACAACCTGACGCCCGAGGTCTCGATCGTCGCGATGCCCTACGGCCGCTACATCGAGAACGACGAGAGCCTGCACGCGACGGTCTCGTCGTGGCGCCGCGTCGACGACACCATGATCCCGCCCCGCGGCAAGATCGCGGGCGCCTACGTCAACTCGGCGTTCGCGAAGACGGATGCACAGCGGGCGGGGTTCGACGAGGCCATCGTGCTGAACCAGGACGGGCACGTGTCGGAGGCCTCCGCCGCCAACTTCTTCCTCGTGCGCCGCGGAATGGCGATCACTCCGCCCGTCAGCGACAACGTGCTCGAGGGCATCACGCGGCGCAGTGTGATCGAGCTGCTGTCGAAGGAGCTCGGGGTGCCGGTCCTCGAGCGCTCGATCGACCGGACCGAGATCACCCTGGCCGACGAGGTCTTCCTCTGCGGCACCGGCGTGCAGATCGCCGCGGTCACCCGCGTCGATCATCGGCCGATCGGCTCGGGACGGATGGGACCGGTGGTCTCGGCGCTCCGGCCGCTCTTCTTCGAGGTGGTCCGAGGCACGCGCGCGGACTATCGCCGCTGGTGTCACCCGGTCTACGGGAACGCGACGCCGCGAGAGGACAGGGCGCGCGCGGCGCGGGCCGCTTCTAAACCGTAAAAAAATTCACCCCGAAATTTTTAGGGGTTGCCCCGGCCGCGAAGAATCCGGTACCCTCCGAACAAGGTGGCGGTCCAACGGTCGAGAGTGGGTTTGTTCTGGTGCCATCCGCTGGTCCTCCCGCAGTTCGAGCAGCTCATCTCCGATAACGGGTATCGGCTGCTGGCGCGGCGGCTCGAGGCCAACCGGATCCCGAACTTCGAGAACCTCCCGGTTCCCCGGGCGGCGGTTCAGATCGTCGAAGCGCATCAGCATCTCGCCGCCACCGAATCCGTCGTCACCGGCATCCACGCGCGCCAGCCGTCCGCCCGCATCATCGTCCTCGCGGAGCGCTTCAACGATCCGATGGCGTTCGCCGTGCTCCGGCTCGGGGTCAAGGGACTTCTCACTTACTCCGAGGCGCTGCGCGCCCTGCCTCAGGCGGTCGAGACCGTGATCACGGGAGGCCTCTGGGTGGGACGCTCGCTCCTCTCGCGGTTCGTCGACGCGGCGCTGTGCACCGTCCCGCTGAAGGTCTACGCCACGGGACTCGAGGGGCTCACGCGCCGCGAGCGCCAGGTCCTCGAGGCGGTGCTCGAGAATCTCTCCAACAAGGAGATCGCGCGCCGCCTCCAGATGTCCGTGCGAACGGCCAAGTTCCACGTGTCGAACCTCCTCGTCAAGCACGGCGTCCGCCGCCGCGCGGACCTCCTCTTCCGCGCGCTGCAGAGCACGGGCCCGCACGGGACGCACGGAGTCTCGGCCGCTTAGGACTCGGGGCTCGGATCCTCTAGCGGGTCGCTGCGCGACCCGACCGAGAGAGAGGGGAAGTCTCGATCCGACCCTCTCCCACGAAAGCACCGACTCCCCTAAACCCCTTCGTTGCTTTCGCGTACAGATCCTCCAGCAGACACGAAGGAGGAAGAGGCAATGAAGACGCGTTTCGTCCTCGCTTTTGCGGCTCTGGTCCTCGCGGCGGGGTCCGTGCTGGCCCAGGCACCGCCCCTGACGGTCCCCGACGCGAGCCCCGCCGCCACGGTCAGTCAGACGATCGGCATCACCAACGTCACGATTTCCTACCACCGCCCGGCGGTCAACAAGCGCGAGGTCTGGGGCAAGCTCGTGCCCTACGGCCAGGTCTGGCGGGCGGGCGCCAACATGAACACGACGATCACCTTCTCGTCTCCGGTCACCCTCGGCGGCAAGCAGATCCCGGCCGGCACCTACGGACTCCACACGATTCCGACCGACAAGGACTGGACGATCATCCTGAGCGCGAACTACAACAACTGGGGCAGCTTCAGCTACGACGAGAAACAGGACGTCCTGCGCTTCCCGGCGACCCCGCGGCCGGCCGACTTCGAGGAGCGCCTCGAGTACCGGTTCGAGAACCTCGGCGAGGATTCGGCGACGGCGGTCCTCCACTGGGAGAAGCTCGAGGTCCCGTTCCCGATCCAGGTGGACACGAAGGCCGTGACCTTCGCGAGCCTGAAGAACGAGCTCTACGGACTGAATCAGTTCTTCTGGCAGAGCTGGAACAACGCCGCGGGGTGGTGCGTCCGCAACGACTATCAGCTCGATCAGGCTCTCGCCTGGGCCGACAAGTCGATCTCGATGCAGAAGACGTTCCCGAACCTGCGCACGAAGGCCGCCATCCTCGAGAAGAAGGGCGACACGAAGCAGGCCGACGAGTTGCGCGCGCAGGCGCTGGGTCTCGCCACCGAGGCGGACGTCAACAACCTCGGCTACCAGCTCCTCCAGCAGAAGAAGACCGACGAGGCGATCGCGATGTTCCGCAAGAACGTCAAGGACCATCCCAACTCGTGGAACTGCTATGACAGCCTCGGCGAAGGGCTCGAGGCGAAGGGCGACAAGAAGGGCGCGATCGAGAACTACTCGAAGGCGCTCTCGATGGTCACCGACGAAACGAACAAGAAGCGGATCTCGGACATCCTGGCTCGGCTGAAGTCGACGTAATCCGCCCCCGGTACCGGCGAAACCTCGAGGCGGCCGGAGCGTAGACGGGTGCATGAAGCACCGCTGGAAGTCTGCGCTCCCGGCCGCCCTCTGCGTCCTGGCGCTGGCCGCCGCCGCCTCGGCCGCCCCCTCCCCCGCGCCCCCGGACACCCCGCAGGGCAAGCGGATGTCCGCATTGCTCGCGGCCTTCGAAACCGGCACGCCGGACGCCATCCGCGCCTTCGTCCAGGCGAACTTCGCGGCGTCGTCGCAGAAGGAGATCCCGCTCGAGCAGCGGGTCGGCCGCCTCGGAGGCATGGCGAAGGAGGTCGGCCCGCTCGAGTTCGACCGCGTCCTGAAGGGCGAGGCACCCGACGTCTCGTTTCTCGCCCGCTCGAAGAAGTCGGGCGAGTGGATCGAGGTCGGCATGCGGCTCGAGCCGGCGCCGCCGTTCGGCATCATGGGGCTGCGCTTCGAGAACTCGGAGGGACCGGGCGCCGAGGCCGCGACGCCGCTCGGCTCCGATGCCGCCGTCGCGGCGAAGGCGGGCGAGACTCTCCGCGCCCTGTCGGAGAAGGGCGCCTTCTCCGGGGTCGTGCTCCTCGCGCGGAACGGGACGCCGTTCTTCCTCGAGGCCTACGGCAGCGCCGATCGCGACTTCGGCGTTCCGAATCGAAAGGACACGAAGTTCAACCTCGGCTCGATCAACAAGATCTTCACGCAGGCGGCCATCGCGCAGCTCGCCGCCGCCGGCAAGCTCTCGCTCTCGGACACGATCCGCAAGCATCTTCCCGACTACCCCAATCCCGCCGCGGACCGCATCACGATCCAGCAGCTCCTGACCATGACGTCGGGGCTCGGCGACATCTTCGGAAAGAAGTACGACGCGACGCCGAAGGCCCGGCTGCGCACGCTGGCCGACTTTCTGCCGCTCTTCGTCGACGAACCGCTCCTCTTCGAGCCCGGCACGAGCCGTCGCTACTCGAACGCGGGATACGTCGTGCTCGGCCTGATCATCGAGAAGGCCTCCGGCCAGGGCTACCACGACTACGTCCGCGAGCACCTGTTCCGGCCGGCCGGCATGAAGGACACGGACGCGTACGCGCAGGACGCGATCGTGCCGAACCGGGCGGTGGGATACACGCGCGAGACCGGGGGCGATGCCCCTTCGCGCCCCGACGCGCCGCTCCGCGTCAACATCTATGCGCTGCCGGCCGTGTCGAGCTCGGCCGGCGGCGGGTACTCGACCGCGGCCGACCTCCTCGCCTTCGACCAGGCGATGCGCGCCAATCGGCTCCTCTCGCCCGAATGGACGGACTGGTTCTACTCGGGCAAGGAGCATCCGCCGGCACCCGGCGCGCCGGCGCCCCAGCGCGGCGGCGGGTTCGGCTTCGCGGGCGGAACGGCCGGCGTCAACGCGGTCCTCGAGTGCGACCTCGACACGGGCGCGACGATCGTCGTGCTGTCGAACCTCGACCCGCCATCGGCCGAGAACGTGGCGAAGAAGCTGCGCGGCTGGATGGGCCTGAGATAGGCCGGCCGCCTAGACCCTTCGCTTCAGCAGGGCGAGCGTCCACAGGTGGACGCCGTAGGCCGCGAGGCCGAGCGCGAGGACGCCCGCCAGGATGGGACCGGCCGCCGCGTGCGACAGCGCGCGCAGCGCGCCGCTGATCGTCCGCACTCGGGTCGGGTCGAGCTCCGCGGCGGCGCGCCCGAGGAAATAGCCGACCCCGACGAGCAGCAGCCCCCGCACCGCGAGGCCGAACCGCGAGACGCCCGCGAGCAGCCGCCCGAGGCGCCGCGGCAGGAGATCGCGGCGGAAGGTGAGGCGGCCCCGGAGCCCCTGCCACAGCTCCCAGAGTCCGCCGACGGCGACGGCCGCGCCGACCACCTCGAGCGCCGCCGGACCCCAGCGCTCTCCGAGGAGCCACGACACGCCCGCGCGCTGCAGCGAGGGTCCCGTCTCGCGCACGTGGAGGAGCAGCCGGGCCGCGGTCCACGCGAGCGCCGCGTAGCCGACGGCGTTGATCGCGAGGCCGATCCGGCGGAGCGCGCCGCCCCGGCCCGCGCCTGCCTCGACCGCGTGCGCGATCGCGATCGCGGCCAGTCCCGCGACGACGGCGCCGAGGATCCAGGGTCCGCGCGGCTGCTCGAGCAGGAAGCGCAGCGCGACCGCCATTCCCTGGTCGCGGCGCTGCGCGCCCACCAGCGCGACGCGCGCGGATACGATCCCGAGCGCGACATAGACGGCCCCGAGCGCGGCGAACCCGGAGCGTACGGCAAAGGCTCGCAACACGCCGGGGATGATCGCGGCCTTCAGGCGGGTAAGGCAAGAGAGGACTCCCCACTCCCTCCGGAGAGGCGCCTCGGCTGACTCGCTTCCCTCACCCCTGCGCCCCTCTCCCGGAGGGAGAGGGGAACCGTTCTTTGTATGCTGCGATACACTCCCGCCGCCCTTCCAGGGCCAGAAAGGACCCATACACGATGATGAGAAAGAGCTCGCTGCTCCTCTCGGCGGCCGTGACGGCCGTGCTCCTCGCCGCGACCAGCGTCGCTCAGGAAACCAAGCCGACGGCCGCGCCCGGAGCCGACAAGGGAGAGATGAAGATGACGAAGACCCCGAGCGGTCTCCAATACGAGGACGTCAAGGTCGGCAGCGGCGACTCGCCGAAAAAGGGCCAGCTCGTGGTCGTGCACTACACCGGCTGGCTGTGGAAGAACGGGGCGAAGGGCGACAAGTTCGACAGCTCGGTCGATCGCGGACAGCCCATCACGTTTCCGATCGGGACCGGCCGGGTCATCAAGGGATGGGATGAGGGCGTCGGCACCATGAAGGCCGGCGGCAAGCGCATCCTCCTCATTCCGCCCGATCTCGCCTACGGCTCCGGCGGCCGTCCTCCGGTGATTCCGCCGAACTCCACGCTGATCTTCGAAGTCGAGCTCCTCGAGATCAAGTAAGTCCAACTCGTTCAGACCAGAAAGGCGGAGCCGCGACCGCGCGGCCCCGCCTTTTTTTGTCACCGCGCGAGCGCGAACGAATCGCCCGGCGAGCGAGGTCCTTGGACTGTCGAAACTTACGCGGCGGGCGTCCGCGGGCACGCCTCCTGCTAAAATCCCCACAAAAGAAAGAAGATGTCGATCGAGCCGAGCACCCGAGGCCGGCCCGCGGAGCTCGCCTCCGCGGAGGGACCGGCGTGAGCGCCCCTGCGCCCTTTCTGTCGCGCCACCTGGGCGACTACCTCCTCGTCGCGCAGCTATCCGACGATCCGCTCGGGACCGTTTTCCGGGCCCTCTATGCCGCCGACGAGCGCCGCTTCGTCCGTCTCCGCGTGCTCCAGTCGGAGCACCTTCCGGCCGCCGCCGTCCTCGAGGCGGCGCGGGCGGACCGGCTGCGCCGCGCGCTCGTCCACGAGGCGATCGTCGCGCGCCCCGAGCTCGACGTCGTCGAAGGCGTCCCCTTCATGACCTGGGACGAAACCGCCGGCTGGACGCTCGACGTGATGCTCGCGCGCGTGCGCGCCTTCGGCATCCGCATTCCCGTCGAGTACGCCCTGCTCATCGTCGAGAGGATCGCCGCCGCGCTCGAGCACGCGCACCAGACCGTCGTCGACGGGCGGCCGGTCGCCCACGGCCTGCTCTGGCCCGGCTTCGTCGCGATCGGGCACGACGCCGCGGTCAGAGTCGGCGGCTTCGGCCTCGCGGAGGCGATCCTGCCGGGAGTCGCCGCGCCGCGGCTGACCGCGGAGCTCGCGCCGTACCTCGCGCCCGAGTCGCGCCTCTCGGCCCGGCCGTCGACGTCGGCCGACGTCTACTCGCTCGGCGCGCTCCTCATGGAGCTGGTCACCGGGCGACGCCCCTCGCTCGACACGCCGTCCACCGAGATGCGCGCCGGCGATCCGCGCTCGGATGAACTGAGCCAGTTCCTGCGCCGCTGCCTCGCCGAGCCGGGCGAACGGTTCGCCTCCGGCGTCGAGGCGCACCGCGCGCTGCAGCAGATGGTGACCGGAAACCCGTTCTCGCTGTTCACCGCGAACCTCTCCCTCTTCCTCTACAAGCTCCTGAATCCCGAGAGCCAGACGGTCGCACCCTCGTCCGACTGGGAGTCGACGAGCCCCGTCGTCCTCGAGACGAGGACGCGCCGAGCCGACACGACCGCTACGTCGACGGCCACGGCCGCGGCCGCATCCACCGGCTCGTGGACGGGCTCGCCCCGGCGGCGCCGCGGCGATCTCGCCCCGGCCGAGGAGATGTCCGCGGCCCCGGCGCCTTCGCCGGACGCCGCGCCCCCTCCGGTCGAGCCCTTCCCGGCGGCGGAGCCCGCGCCGGTCGAGGTCCTCGAGGAGGCAAGCCGCCTGATCGAGGAGTCGTCCGAGGCCGCGCCCGCCGAACCGGACCCCCTCCCCGCGGAGCCCGAGGCGGCCGCGCCGCCGCGATCGGCCCCGATGCCTCTGCCTCCCTGGACGCGCCCCGCGGTCCTCCTCGCCGCGGCCGCGGGGCTCGCCTTCGGAGTGTTTCTCGTCGCGGGCCGCGCGCCCTCCGCCCCGCGCCCCGAAGAGTCGGCTTCGACGCGTTCGACCGACCGGGCCACGGCGCCGCTCCCGACGACCGCCCCCGAGGCGGTGCCGACGCCATCTGCCGAGGCGCCCGCGCCGCCGGCGGCGCCCGCTCCGAGCCGCGTCGCTCGCGTGCGGCGGGTCCAGCCGGAGCTCCGGAAGCCGACGGAAGACCTGCGCTATCGCGCGGCGATCGCGCGCGTCGAGGCCGACCGCCTCCACGCCGGCGAGAAGGCTCCCGACATCTTCGAGGAGGGCGAGCGGAGAGAGAGGGAGGGCCTGCGCCTCTTGAAGGACCGCGACTACGACGCCGCACAGCTCGCGTTCTCCCGCGCCGCGCAGCTCTTCGACGAGGCGCGCGAAAAGACCTGGCAGGAGCGCGTCCGCGACACGAGCCTGACCGCGGCCGGGCAGTAGCTCCAGTTCTGCTTCAAGTTAGGATGGCGCCCCGGCCGCTCCGGAGAACGGCCGAGGAGGCCGTTGCGAACCCGCGGCGAGCGAACGCCGCGTCGGCAGTCGGGCCGAGGGAAGCGAGGGCCGGCTGCCGAATGTTATTGAGGATGGTGGGCATGCACAGGATCGAGCCCGCGAGGCTCCAGCCGGGCGTCACACAGGAATCGCTCCCCGGGCCGCTCCCCTCCGACGAGACCCGAGGCGGGGCACCGCGCACGATCCGCGGCAAGGCGCTCATCTTCTGGGACCCGAACCGGCCCGGAAGGAAGCGCGACGCGATCGACACCGACCAGATCACGCCCGCCGCCGACTGCGTCTCGGAGAGCCTCGAGACGCTCGACGAGCGCTGGAAGGCGGGCTCCTTCCGCCACCTGATGCCGGACTTCCGGGAGAGGGTGCACCGCGGTGAGACCTTTCTCGTCGCCGGTGAGCGCTTCGCGATCGGCTCCTCCCGCGAGATGAGCCCCGCCGGGTTGAAGGGCGTCGCGGAGGAGGCCGGACTCGAGCTCGTGGTCGTCTGCGGGGCGAACATGGGCGACATCTTCCGGCGCAATGCGTTCAACCTCGGGCTCCACGTCGTTCAGTGCCCGGAGGCGGTCGCGGACGCGCGCGACGGCGACGCCTTCGCGTTCGACCCTGCGACGCGGCGGCTCACGAACGAGACGCAGGGGAAGTCCTACGAACCGGTGCCGCTGTCGCCCAAGGAGGAGGAGATCCGCGCGAGCGGCGGCATCTTCGCGGTCGGCCGGCGCGAGTTCCGCGATTCGGTGCGCCGGAAACCCGAGGTGATCTGGCCGGATGCCGACGCCGCGCGAACGATGACGACGACACAGCAGATCGTGTGGGCGCACCGCGTCGACCGCGACGCGGCGGTCCGGCCCGGGGCGACTCTCCGCGTCTTCGCCGACCTGCTGCCGGCGTCCGACGGCACGGCGCCCTTCGCGATCCACACGTTCAACCAGATCACCGGCGGCCGGTCGATCTTCCCGAGGCAGGCCGCGGTCGCGAACGACCACTTCGTGTTCACGGGCCGCTCCGACGACGACCGCCAGACGGAGATCGGCCGCCAGTTCGCGAAGGCGCACGGCCTCGGGAAGCCTTACTACGCGGACCCCGGCGACGGCATCTTCCACTTCTACTTCCCGGAGCAGGGGCTCGTGCTCCCCGGCATGTTCATCCCGGGAGCCGACTCGCACAGCCGCGCGTACGGCGCGTACGGCGCGCTCGGCTTCGGCGTCGGTTCGACGACGCTCGGGTTCGGCTGGTCGACGGGGTACATCTACTTCACGCTCGCGAAGCAGCGCCGGGTCGTCTTCGACGGTGGGCTCCAGCCGTGGGTCTCCGGCAAGGACATCGTGCTCGAGCTCCTGCGGCGCTGGGGCGCGGCGCAGGCTCAGGGCATGTCGGTCGAGTTCGTCGACGCGCGGCGCCAGCTCCCCATCGCGTTCCGCAACACGATCGCGAACATGATGGCGGAGGCCGAGGCGCTGAACGGCGTCTTCGCCGAGGACGACGTCACCGACGCCTGGTACCGCGCGAAGGGGCTGGCCGAGCGCCCCTACCCGCGGCTCGCGCCGGGCACGGAGGCCGCTTACGCGATCGACGAGACGCTCGACCTCTCATCGATCGCACCCATGATCGCCAAGCCGTACGCGCCCGCGAACGCGTTTCCCGCGGAGGAGGTCGCCCGCGAGAGGCTCGCCTTCGACCGGGCGATGATCGGCTCCTGCACGAACGGGGGGTACGACGATCTTCTTTCGGCGGCGCTCGTCCTGAAGGCGGCGCGCGAGCAGGGCTTCAGGCAGGTCGCGCGCGCGTTCACGATCTTCCCCGGCTCGGGCGGCGTGGCGCGCCAGATCGAGCGGCCGGACCCGCGCCTCTCCGGCGAGTCCATTGCCGAGGTCTTCCGCTCGGTCGGCGGCCAGATCCGCCAGTCCTGGTGCGGTCCTTGCTTCGGGCAGGGACCCGACGCCCTCTCCGCCGGCCAGCGCGCGATCACGTCCTTCAACCGGAACTGGCAGAACCGGATGGGCTACGGCGGCGAAGGCTACCTCGCGAGCCCCGCGGTCGTCGCGGCGTCGGCGCTCGCCGGCTACATGGCGCCGCCGGGCGAGCTCGGCCTGACCTGGAGTCCAGAGCGCTTCGGCGTCTAGCTCTTTCCTCAGCCCCTCCCTGTGAGGGCGCTCTCCCGCCGAACCGTTAGCTGGCCCGCAGCATGACGACCGTGATGTCGTCGTCCTGGCCCTCCGCCGAGCCGCGGCCGGTCCACGTTCGAACCGCGCCGAGGACGCCGTCCGCCAGGGCGTCGCACGTCAGGTCGGAGCTCGCGGCGAGAAGAGCCTGCAACCGTTCGATGCCGAACTCCTCGTGGGTGGGGTCCCGCGCCTCCGAAACTCCGTCGGTGTAGAGCGCGCAACAGTCGCCCGCGCCGATCGAGAGGCGCGTCGACGCATACTTTGCGTGCGGGAACATTCCGAGAAAGAGCCCGTTCTGCTGCACCGCGCGCGCGCCGGACGCCCGGGCGTCGAAATGGATGATCGGCGGATGCCCGGCGCCCGCGTAGTCGAGGGTCCCCGCCTCGGTGTCGACGAACGCGTAGGCCGCGGTCACGAAGTGCTTCTCGAACTTGCCGCACAGCGCCTGGTTGAGCCCCGCGAGAACCCTGGCCGGATCCGAAGCGTGCGGCGCCTGCGCCGCGAGCGCGATCTTCAGCATCGACGCGACGAGCGCGGCCGGCACGCCATGGCCGGAGACGTCGGCGACCAGGGCGCCCACCCGACGATCGTCCATCGAGAGGAAGTCGTAGAAGTCGCCCGCGACCGACGTCATCGGAAGGTAGCGCGCCGCGATCTCGAGACCCTGAATGCGGGGGATCTCGCGGGGCAGGATCGAGAGCTGGATCGCCCGCGCCATCTCGAGCTCGCTCTCGATGACCGCGAGCCGGTGCGCGAGCTGCTCCCGCGTCTCCCGCAGCGCGAGGTGCGTCTGCACGCGCGCCTTCACCACCGACGGCGAGAAGGGCTTGTGGATGTAGTCGACCGCTCCGACGCCGAAGCCCTTCGTCTCGTCCTCGGCCTCCGTCTTGCCCGTCAGGAAGATCACCGGGATGTCGCGCGTCTCGGAGTCGGCCTTCAGGCGCCGGCAGACCTCGTAGCCGTCCATCTCCGGCATCTCGACGTCGAGCAGGATCAGGTCGGGCGCCGGGCTCGCCTTCACGAGCTCCAGGGCCTTCGCCCCGCTCGTCGCGATCCGGACGCGGTAGTCGTCCTTCAGGATCGCGTTGGCCACCTGGATGTTGGCCGGCGCGTCGTCGACGAGCAGCAGCGTGTTCTTCTCCGGTTCTTCGCTCACGCGTCGGCCTCGCTCTCGGCGCCGCATTCTCCGGCGATCGCGTCGAGCCTCGAGAGCGCCGTCTCGAAGTCGAATCCCTGAATCGCGTCGTTCAGCGCGTCCAGGCGCGCCTTTCCGACCGCCCCCGATACCGCTCCGGCGAGCTCGCCGAACGCCTCCGCCGCCTCCCCGTCGCTCCCCGCGAGGAGCTTGCGCATGCGGGCGATCGACGCGCGCGCGGCCGCGGGATCGAAGGGAGCGTTGCCGGCCGTCGGGGGCGCCGGGGACGCGCCGAACGCGGCGCGGATCGCTCCGGCCTGGGCCGCCATCCGCGCGGCGAATTCCGACAGCGCCGTCGCGGGATCGCCGCCGTCGCGGAGAACCTTCTCCAGCGCCGCGGATGCCTCGTGGAGTCGCGGCATCGCGAGGTTTCCGGCGACGCCCTTGACCGTGTGCGCGAGGCGCTCGGCGGTCCGTGGATCGCCGGCGCGCAGCGCCGCGGCGATCTCCTCCGCGGCTCCGGCCTGCTTCGCGGCGAACTGTTCGAGGAGGCTCCGATACAGCCGCGCGTTCCCCGCGACCCGCGCGAGGCCCTCCGCGGCGGCGACGCCCTCGATCGAGAGGAGCGCGGTGGCGGGCGCCGGAGGAGCCGGCGCGGGCGCCGCGATCGGCCCGGCGGCGCGGACGGCCGGCTTCACCCATCGCTCGAGGGTCGCGTACATCGCGTCCGGATCGATCGGCTTCGAGACGTGATCGTTCATTCCGGCGTCGAGGCAGCGCTGGCGCTCCTCGAGCGTCGCGTGCGCCGTCATCGCGATGATCGGCAGCCGGGCGAAGCGGGGGTCGGAGCGGATCTTCGCGGTCGCCTGGAAGCCGTCCATCTCCGGCATCTGCAGATCCATCAACACGAGGTCGTAGGGTGGCGGGAACGGGACCTCGAGGAGCTTGCGCACGGACACGGCCCCGTTGTCGGCGACCTCGACCCGCGCCCCGACCCCCTCGAGCAGCTCCACGGCGACCTGCTGGTTGATCGCGTTGTCTTCGGTCAGCAGAATTCGGACGCCGGCGAGCCGGTCGGAGCGCGACGGCTCCGCGACGGCCTCCCGCGACTCCGCCGACGGCGCGAAGATCGACACCAGCGTGTCGACGAGCATCGACTTGGTCACCGGCTTCAGGAGGAAGCCCGCGACGTGGAGTCTCTCGGCCTCCTCGCGGACCTCCTCGCGGCCGAAGGCGGTCACCATCACGATGGCGGGGCGATGCGCGATGCCCGAATCCTCCTGGATGCGGCGCGTCGCCTCGAGTCCGTCCATCTCCGGCATCCGCCAGTCCATGAAGACCACGTCGTAGGGCCGGTCGCCATCGCGCTCCCGGATCGCGGCGATCGCCTCGGCGCCGGAGGCGACGGCATCCACGCGCTCGCTCACGTCCTCCAGCGCGTCGGCCAGGATCTCCCGTGCCGCGGGGTTGTCGTCCACGACGAGGGTCGCGAGCCGCTCCAGCCGCTCCGGAACGACCCGGCCGCGCGACGCCCCGGCGCCCACGCCGAGCCAGACAGTGAAGAAGAACGTGCTGCCCTTTCCCGGTTCGCTCTCGAGCCAGATCTGCCCGCCCATCAGCTCGACCAGGCGCTTGCAGATCGTGAGGCCGAGGCCCGTGCCGCCGTGCTTGCGCGTCGTCGACATGTCCGCCTGCGTGAACGGCTGAAACAGCCGCGCCGACTGCTCGGGCGTCATGCCGGCGCCGGTGTCCCGAACCGAGAAGCGCAGTTTCACGCGGCCGCCGGTTCTCTCGACCAGCTCGGCGCGCACCCGGATCTCGCCGCGCTCGGTGAACTTGACGGCGTTGTTGACGAGGTTCGTCAGGATCTGCCCCAGCCGGAGCGGATCCCCATCGAGCGACTGCGGGATCGTGGACGGGACGTCGGCGAGGAACTCGAGCCCCTTCTCGTGGGCCTTCTGGCCGGTCACCGTCGTGACAGTCGAGATCACCTCGTCGAGCTGGAAGGAGGTCCTCTCGAGGTCGAGCTTGCCCGCTTCGATTTTCGAGAAGTCGAGGATGTCGTTGATGACGCCGAGCAGCGACGTTCCCGCGGCGTGCACCTTCCCGATGTAGTCGCGCTGCTTCGGCGTCAGCGGCGTCTTCAGCGCGAGGTGCGACAGCCCGATGATCGCGTTCATCGGCGTGCGGATCTCGTGGCTCATGTTCGCGAGGAACATGGACTTGAGCTCGGTCGCTTCCTCCGCCTTCTTCTTCGCCTCGACGAGCTCGGTCTCCAGCCGCTTGAACTCGGTGATGTCCTGGTAGACCCCGTACATGTTCCGCGCCTTGCCGTTCGGGTCCCGCTCGACCGATCCCGCGGCATGGAGCCAGACGACGCGGCGGTCGGACGGGCGCTCGTAGGCGTACACCGCGTCGTAACCCGGGTTCCGGCCGTCGATCGCCGCCTGGTAGAGCTCCGAAGTCTGCTTCGCCAGCTCCGGGTCCGCCGCCACCACTCGGGAGAACCACTCGTCCTTCAGGTGGTAGCGGCCGTTCGCGCGGATCTCCTCGCCCACGATCTTCGCGGCGCGCTCGGACTGGTAGTAGTAGTCGGGATCCGAATAATCCACGTGCCAGTAGCCGCTCTTCGTCAACTCGAGGGCCATGTCGGAGAGGAAGTTGGCTTGTCGGAGCGCCTGCTCGGCGCGCTCCCGCTCGGTGATGTCGCGAACCGACACGGCCACCTGCGCGGCCTGCCCCTCGCGGGCGGGAAGCGGGCTCAGCCCGATCTCCACCGAGAACGTCGAGCCATCCTTGCGCTCGGCGCTGAGCTTCCGGCCGATGCCCATCGAGCGGGCCTCGGGAGCGCGATGGAACTCTCCGCGCAGCGCCGGATGGCGGCCGCGCGCGGCGGCGGGCACCAGCATCTCCACCTTGCGGCCAACGAGCTCCTCGCGCGAGTAGCCGAACAGCTTCTCGCACTGCGCGTTGGCGAGGAGAATCGTGCCCTCGGCGTCCGCCACCATCAGGCCATCCGGCGCGAGCTCGAGGACGCTGCGGTAGAAGCGCTCCGCATCCTGGAGACGCTGCTCGGCCCTCTTGCGCTCGGTGATGTCCACGAAGCTGACGACCGCGCCGAGGATCTGGCCGTCCTTCACGATCGGCGTGGTCCCGTACTCGACCGGGAAGCCGGACCCGTCCTTGCGCCAGAGGAATTCGTCGTCCACGCGCCGCTCTTCGCCCCGCTGGCAGGCGGCGCGCATGGGGCACTCCTCCGCGGGAAAGGCGCTGCCGTCGGCGCGATGATGGTGGATCAGGGCATGCGCCTGCCGCCCGATCAGGTCTTCGGCGGCGAACCCCAGCATCCGGCAGGTGGCGGGATTGACGAAAGTGATGCGGCCGTCCGGGGTCATTCCGAAGATGCCTTCGTCGGTCGAGTCGAGGATGAGGCGCGTCCGCTCCTCGCTCTCGCGCAGCTGACCGGCCTGCTGCTGTGTCTGGGAGAGGAGCTCGGCGGTCCGGATGTTGCGCTCGAGGATCTCGAGACTCATTCCGACCACCGGCAGGAACTCGTCGAGGAGCGCGCTCTCGTTGGCGGTCGGAACCCGGAAGGACGCGAATTCCAGCACGCCGAGCAGGGCGTCGCGGGAGAGAACGGGCCATGCGGCGACCCGAGCCGGGGGCGCCTCGCCGACGCCGGAGCCGATCCGAAGGTACCCGGGAGGCAGATCGGCGAGCGCGACGGGCTTGCGGTCGGCGGCGCACTGCCCGGCGAGGCCCTCGCCGAGGCGCAGAGCTTCCGGAGCGCCGCCGCCGAGACCGTATCCCGAGGCGCGGCGGAGCGGCTCCCCTTCGCCGCCCTGCACGTAGAACGCGGCGACCCCGCCGCCGAGCAAGGGCACGAGCCCCGCGAGCAGGCGCGACCCGAACTCCTCGACGGACGCCGCTCCCTGAAGCGATCCGGCGAGCTCGGCGGCGTGCGCCTTGACCCAGCGCTGCCGCTCCATCGCCACCGCGCCCTGCTGGAGCACGTGGACGGAGCGGGCGAGCTCGCCCGTCTCGTCCTTCGCCTCCCGGAAGGGAACTTCTTTTTCGTAGTCACCTCCGGCGATGGCCTCGACGCTCGACCGCAGGGCGCGGATCGGCCGCACGATGCGGCGGAAGGTGAGGTAGCCGAATCCGGCCGAGAAGAGGAGCGCGGCGAGCCCGGCGACGACGGTGCTGCGGCGCGTCTGCGCGACGTCCTTCTCGAGGGCCTTGCCGGCCCCCGTCGCCAGCTCCTCGTTGAATCGGATCCACTCTCCCGAGGCCTTGTCCACCCCGTTGCCGAGATCGCCGAGGGTGCCTCGAAGCAGCGCGACGGCGGCATCGCGGCGGCCGGCATCGGCCTCCGCCATGACCTTCTCGGCGGCCGAGATCCATTGCCGGCTCGATTCGCGAAAGTCGTCGAGAAGCCGCCGCTCCCGGTCGCCCGAGACGAGGGAATCCGAATATCTCTGGAGCAACCAGCCCAGCTCCTCGCGGCCCGACTCGAAGTCGGTATGCGCGCTTCCCCGCACGTCCGGCTCCTCGGTCAGGACGTAATCCCGGATCGCGACGCGCATCTTCGCGAAGCTCCTCAGGATGTTGCCCGTCGTCGCGAGGCTCTGGATCTGGTCCTCCGCCACGAACCGGCTGCGCTGCTCGATCCTCTCGAGCTGCAGCCACGCGAAGACTCCGAGGACGAAGAGAATGACGAGCGGGACCGCGAGGAGGAACGCGAGGCGCCGCGCGATCGTCATGAGACGCGCTCTCGACCGGACGGAGACGCTCCGCAGTGGGGCAAGCGCGGCGTGGCCGGCCTCAGGCGCCCTGTTGAATCGAACCGTTCCGTCGTTCCCATGTCCGGTGAGGCGCGGCCCCCAATCATATGAGAACCGTTCAGGGCGAGGAGCGCTCGTAGATCGGCGCGAACGGGCCGAGCTCCCGCCGCCGCCACCACGCTCCCGTCGCGCGCTTCTCCGCCGCGTCGGTGAAGCGGTAGTCGTAGAGGACCGCGCGCACGTAGCGCGGGGGGTGGTCCGGAAACGGGTTCGAGGCGAGGAGCCGCAGGACCGGGCGCGACCCCTCGAGGAGCCGCGCGAGAAACGCGCCGACCCACTCGTTCTGCGAATAGCCGCCGAGCGCCGCGAACCACATCTGCCAGTCGAGGCGCGGCTGGTGCGGCGCGACGAAACGCGGCCGCCGGCGCGGGTCGCCCGGCTTCCAGCGAAACTCGTACGGCTTCCACGTCGCGCCGTCGTCGCTTCCCTCCACGACGATCTCGGGGCGCTCGGTGGTCATGACCATGAAGAGGCCGTAGCCGTTGAAGCTCCGCAGCGCGTAGAGCCGCCGCGCCACCGCGACGACGCTCTCCGGGAGCTCGAGCGAGCGGTCGAGCGTCGCCGCGAACTCGATGGTCGAGCCGAAGAGCGCAACGGCCGCCACGAGCACGAGCACGCGTTTCGGCCAGAGGCGCGCCGGCCGCGCCGCGAACCCCGCGGCGCGCGCCCATCCGAACGGCAGCGACTGATCGTCGAGGAGGAGGACGGCGAGCGCCACGGTCAGCAGGTTGAAGAAGGCGTAGTTCCCGGTCGCCGCGATCAGCGCCTGGAGGGCCACCGTCATCCAGAAGGCGAAGACGCGCAGCCGCCGCGGCGCGAAGTAGAGAAGCGGCACGACGAGCTCGACGAAGAACAGGAAGAGGGCGGAGGCCGTCTGGAACGCGGACGGGAGTCGGTGCATGTACCAGGCGGTCCACGGCGGGAGCGGCTGCGTCTCGTAGTGGTAGCGCAGGGCCGACAGCCCGCGCCAGTTCGCGTCGCCGCTCGACAGCTTGACCCATCCGGACGAGAACATCAGGCGGAACAGCAGCCAGCGCAGCAGCCAGAGGACGAGCGGCGACGCGGCGACGCCGGCGCCGAACCGCAGGCGCCGGAACGAGACGAGGAAGACGGCGAGGAGCCCCGCCTCGAGAAGGAGGGCGTCCCACTGGAACTGGAGGAACACCTCGCCCACGACCGAGAAGGAGAGGTAGGTCGCCCACGCGACGAGCGCGCTCGCGGCCGGCGCGAGGCCCGCGAGCAGCGCGAGCCCGGCGGCGAGACCGAGGCCGCAGAGGAAGTGGAGAAACCCGTCGCTCGACGAAATCCAGCAGAGCGTCGGCGCGACCCAATGGCTGTCCGCGCCGGCCTGCGCCCGCACCCAGTCGAGGTAACGCCCGGCGGGCAGGATCCCCTGCGCGCCGATGAGGCCGTCGACCTGCACCCAGAGGGAGAGGAACGCGACCGCGTAGGTCAGGCCGAGGAGGCGCAGAAACAGCGCCGCCGCGGCGTGGTACGTCGGCTTGGCGACGGAGCGGCCCCAGAGGGCGCGCGTGACCGCGAGGGAAAACGAGCGGTGCCGCGCGATCCCGCGATACACGAGCTCGGTCAGCCCCGCGAAGCCGGGCACGCGCCGGTACGCCGCGGCGAGCCGGCCGCGACCCGGCGCCTGGGCGAGCGTCGCGAAGACGGCCTCGGCCCCCTCGACGGCGCGCCCATCCGGCAGCACGAGCTGGAAGGCCCGGGCGAATGCCTCCTTCGGGATCTCGGGGAACCGTTCCGCGACCTCCTGCGAGGGCGCGTACTCGACGGATGGCCCGGTCTCCTCCTTCCAGCGCGCGATCCACTGGCGGCAGAAGCCGCAGTCGCCGTCGAAGATCGCGAGCGGCCGCTCGGGCGGACGGGAGACGCGCCGGCCCTCCATCGCCGCTCCAGTCTATGGTTCGCAGGCGGCGGCGCGTGTGGAGCCGGCCCGCGGCGGGAACCCGGAGGAAAACGGCCGCCCGACGCCGCACGGCTGAAGTCTCGGAAGGAGGCCGAAAAGAAGGAACAAGGGCAATGGGTCCGGCGAATCTGAATATAAGCTACTTCCCATCAATGGGTTAAGTGCTACCGCAATATTGACATATCCGTATAGATTCAATATGCTGACCTCGCGATGGAGACGATCCCCAAACCCGATTCGGCATCCGTCCTCGAGCTGACGGACCGCGAATACAAGGCCGGCTTCGTCACCGACATCGAGGCCGAGACGATCCCGGCGGGCCTCTCCGAGGACGTCATCCGCCTGATCTCCGCCAAGAAGAGCGAGCCCCACTGGCTCCTCGAGTGGCGGCTCAAGGCCTATCGCCACTGGCTCACGATGAAGGAGCCGACCTGGCAGAACGTCCACTACCCCGCGATCGACTACCAGTCGATCGTCTATTACTCGGCGCCGAAGACGAGGACGGACGCGCCGAAGTCGCTCGAGGAGGTCGACCCGAAGCTCCTCGAGACGTACGAGAAGCTCGGCATCCCGCTGCGCGAGCGGGCGAAGCTCGCGGGCGTCGCCGTCGACGCCGTCTTCGACTCCGTGTCGGTCGCGACGACGTTCAGGGCGGAGCTCGAGAAGGTCGGCGTGATCTTCTGTTCCTTCTCCGAGGCGGTCCGCAACCACCCCGAGCTCGTCCGCAAGTACCTGGGCACCGTGGTCCCGTACTCGGACAACTTCTTCGCGACGCTCAACTCCGCCGTCTTCTCGGACGGCTCCTTCTGCTTCATCCCGAAGGGCGTCCGCTGCCCGATGGAGCTCTCGACCTACTTCCGCATCAACTCGGCCAACACCGGCCAGTTCGAGCGGACGCTGATCGTGGCGGAGGAGGGCGCGTACGTCTCCTACCTCGAGGGCTGCACCGCGCCGATCCGCGACGAGAACCAGCTGCACGCCGCCGTCGTCGAGCTCGTCGCTCTCGAGAACGCCGAGATCAAGTACTCGACGGTCCAGAACTGGTACCCCGGCGACAAGGAGGGGCGCGGCGGGATCTACAACTTCGTGACGAAGCGCGGCGCGTGCCGCGGGCGGAAGTCCAAGATCTCGTGGACGCAGGTCGAGACGGGCTCCGCGATCACCTGGAAGTACCCGAGCTGCATCCTGCAGGGCGACGACTCGGTCGGCGAATTCTACTCGGTCGCCGTGACGAACAACCGGCAGCAGGCGGACACCGGGACGAAGATGATCCACATCGGGAAGAACACGAAGTCGACGATCGTGTCGAAGGGCATCTCGGCCGGCCAGGGACAGAACACCTACCGCGGGATGGTCCGGATTCTCGGCAAGGCGGACGGCGCGCGCAACTACTCGCAGTGCGACTCGCTCCTGATCGGCGACCGCTGCGGGGCGCACACGTTCCCGTACATCGAGGTCCACAACTCGACGGCGCAGATGGAGCACGAGGCGTCCACGTCGAAGATCGGCGAGGACCAGGTCTTCTACTTCCAGCAGCGGGGCATCTCGGCGGAGGAGGCGGTCAACATGATCGTCAACGGCTTCTGCAAGGTGGTCTTCAAGGAGCTGCCCATGGAGTTCGCCGTCGAGGCGCAGAAACTGCTGGGCGTGTCGCTCGAAGGAAGCGTCGGATAGGAGGAGACCGTAGGGGCGGCCCATGCGGCCGCCCGCGGGCGGGGTCAAGCCCCGCCCCTACGAGATCGGAACGAATGCAACAGCCTCTCTTGGAGATCCAGAACCTGCACGCCTCCGTCGGCGGCAACGAGATTCTCCGCGGCGTCGACCTGAAGATCGGCGCGGGCGAGGTCCATGCGGTGATGGGGCCGAACGGCTCCGGCAAGTCCACGCTCGCCCACGTGCTCGCCGGGAGGCCGGGCTACACGGTGACGGGAGGGACGGTCCTCTACAAGGGCCGCGACCTCCTCGCGATGCTCCCCGAAGAGCGCGCCCGCGAGGGCGTCTTCCTCGCGTTCCAGTACCCGGTCGAGATCCCCGGCGTGTCGAACGTCTACTTCCTGAAGGCGGCGGTCAACGCCGTCCGCAAGCACCGCGGGCTTCCCGAGTACGACGCGATGGAGATCCTGTCGCTCGTCAAGCAGAAGGCGAAGCTCGTCCAGATCGACGAGGACCTCGTCAAGCGTCCCGTCAACGAGGGCTTCTCCGGCGGCGAGAAGAAGCGCAACGAGATCTTCCAGATGGCCGTCCTGGAGCCGAAGCTGTGCATCCTCGATGAGACCGACAGCGGCCTCGACATCGACGCGATGAAGGCGGTCGCCGACGGCGTCAACTCGCTGCGCTCGCAGGACCGGGCGATGATCGTCATCACGCACTACCAGCGGCTCTTGAACCACATCGTGCCGGACTTCGTGCATGTGTTGTCGGAAGGCCGCATCGTGAAAACAGGCGGCAAAGAGCTGGCGCTGGAGTTGGAGGCGCACGGATACGATCCGATCAAGGCAGGGATGGCGGGGGTGGCGAAGTAACCATGGACAAGACGATTTTCACT
>DAHUXD010000027.1 GCA_027307335.1 Acidobacteriota bacterium | reverse complement strand
CGGTGCCCGAGCCCGTGTTGCCGCCGCCGCGGTGCCAGCCGTTGTTGCTGCCCGAGGCGCTCGGGGGCATCGTGTTGGGGCAGGGCCGCAGGAAGGAGGCCTTGCAGGTCTTGATGCCGACCGGGCCGGACTGAGCCGCGTGCGCCGAAGCCGGGAGAACCGTCGCCAGGACTGCCGCCACCAGAGCAACTCCGATAACCTTCTTCATGACCTTTCTCCTTTTTTAAACTCGTTTGCGTTTCTGTTGCGACTCTGTGTTTTTCGTTTTCCTTCTTGCGACTCGCTTCCCACAGAGAGCAACGCCCGTGCCCGGTTTTCGAGAGCGCGTTCGCACGCCGGGAACGCGGGGCACGAGGGCGCACGAAAGGCCCGTGAATACGGGACGAAATGCACGTTCGCGTTCGTGCGCGAGGATCGCGTCGCCGGCCGACGCACGGCGTCAACCCCTATCCGTTCGGTGAATCTCCTATCCGATCGGATAGGAACCGGGGCGTTCGGGCCCGACGAAGAGCCCGGGCGCGGCGAAAAAAAAAGTGCCGCGGCCATCGGACCGCGGCAGGAGGAAGAAAGAGTTCGGGACGTCTCGAGCTAGTGCGAGCCGCTGTTGCCCGGCTTTCCGGTCGCGGCGACGGACGGCATCGAGCAGCGATAGGCGGTTCCGGAAGCCGTCCCCTTGTCGCCGACGTCGTTGCCGACGAGCACCGTGTTGGCACCCTTCGACTGCGCGATGCGCGTCAGTTGCGACTGCGCGGAGCTCTCGTCGAAGCGGCCGGACTTGGCCTCGATTTCTCCGACCTTCTCGCAGCCGGAGACGGCGGACGGGTCCTTCGTGACGGCGACCGTCCCAAAGGAATTCTGCGAACACGCGGCCGCGCCGAGCGCGAGTCCGGTCGCCGCGACGAGTCCGAGCGAAATTCTCTTCATCGCTTTCTCCTTCGATTAGTGCGTCGGCCCATCACCGACATAGAGAAAGACGGCTCTCTGCCGTCAGAGTTTCGACGGCGTCGGAGAAATATTTCGAGTGCGCCGACGTGTCACAACGGGGCCGGCGCGGGCTCGTGTGACCCGATGTCACAGGCGCCCGTATAATCGCCGCCGATTTTCGGAGGACGCGATGACCAGAGGATCCCGGCGCATCCGCATCGCGGCGGCCGCGTTCGCGGCGGCCGGCGCGCTCGCGGCGCAGCCGTTCGATCCGGCGACGTTCTCGGGTCTCCGCTGGCGGATGGCGGGGCCGTTCCGCGGCGGCCGCGTCCTCGCCGTCGCCGGCGTGCCGGGGCAGCCCGATCACTTCTACTTCGGCGCGGTCGGCGGCGGCGTGTGGGAGACGCACAACGCGGGCCGCACGTGGGATCCGATCTTCGACGGCCAGCCCGTCGCCTCGATCGGCGCGATCGCGGTCGCGCCGTCGGATCCGCGCGTGCTCTACGTCGGCTCGGGCGAGGCCGACATGCGGTCCGACGTCTCCTACGGCAACGGGATGTACCGCTCGGGCGACGGCGGCCGCACGTGGGCGCGCATCGGGCTCGAGGCGACGCGCCAGATCGGCCGCATCGTCGTCGATCCGCGCGACGCGAACCGGGTGTACGTCGCGGCCCTCGGGCACGGGTATGGTCCGAATCCCGAGCGCGGCGTTTTCCGCTCGATCGACGGCGGCCGCACCTGGACGCGCGTGCTCTTCCGGGACGCCGACACGGGCGCGATCGACGTCGCGCTCGACCCCTCGAATCCGCGCCGTCTCCTCGCGGCGCTCTGGCAGACGCGCCGTCCGCCCTGGAACACCTACCCGCCCTCGAACGGCCCCGGCAGCGGCGTCTGGGCGTCGGACGACGGGGGCGATTCGTGGAAGCCGGTCGGCGGCGGCTTCCCGGCCGCCGGGCTCGGCCGCGCCGGCTTCGCGTTCGCCCCGAGCGATCCGCGGCGCGTGTACGCGATCGTCGACGCCAAGGAGGGCGGCCTCTGGGCCTCGGACGACGGCGGCGCGACGTGGCGCCGCGCGAGCGCCGACCCGCGCATCTGGGAGCGCGGCTGGTACTTCGGGGGCATCGCGGTCGACCCGCGGAATCCGAACGTGGTCTACGCCTGCAACACCGCGATGTACCGCTCCGAGGACGGCGGCAGGACGTTCGTTCCCGTCAAGGGCGCGCCGGGCGGCGACGACTACCACGAGCTCCGGATCGATCCGGCGGAGCCGCGCCGGATGATCCTCGGCAGCGACCAGGGGGCCGTCGTGACCGTGGACGGCGGCCGCACGTGGAGCTCCTGGTACAACCAGCCGACGGCGCAGTTCTACCACGCGATCGCGGACACGCGCTTCCCCTACTGGATCTGGGGCGCGCAGCAGGACTCGGGCGCGGCCGCATCGCCGGCGTGGACCGACTATCGGTCGATCACGCTGCGGGACTGGAGGCCGGTCGCGGTCGGCGGCGAGAACGGCACCATCGCTCCGGATCCGGACCGGACCGAGGTCGTGTACGGCGGCTCGGTGTCGAAGTTCGACACGCGCACGTTGCAGGAGCAGGACGTCGACCCCACGCTCGCGCATCCGGGCGACTACCGCGGCGAGTGGACGCTGCCGCTGACGATCGCGCCCCGGCGGCCGCACGCGATCTACTTCGGCAACCAGTTCGTCTTCCGCAGCCGCGACGGCGGCGCCCACTGGGACCGCATCAGCCCGGACCTGACGCGGGAGAACCCGGGCTCGCCCGGAACGCTGGACGCGGCGACGATCGCCGACAGCGCCGCTCCCGGTCCGCGGCGCGGCGTCGTCTACGCGATCGCGGCGTCGCCGGTGATGGACGGTCTCGTCTGGGCCGGCACGGACGACGGCCTCGTCTGGAAGACGAGGGACGACGGCGCGCACTGGGAGAACGTCACGCCGCCGGCGCTCTCGCCCTGGTCCAAGGTCGCGATCATCGAGCCGTCCCACTTCGACGCGAGCGCGGCCTACGCCGCCGTGGACCGGCACCGGCTCGACGACCTCGCGCCGTACGTCTACCGCACGCGCGACGGCGGGAAGTCGTGGTCGGCGGTCGCGCGGGGCATTCCCGACGGCAGCTTCGTCAACGTCGTGCGAGAGGATCCCGAGCGGCGCGGTCTTCTCTACGCGGGCACCGAGACGGGCGTGTTCGTCTCCTTCGACGACGGCGAGCACTGGCAGAGTCTCCAGTCGAACCTGCCGAACTGCTCCGTGCGCGACCTCGACGTCCACGAGGGCGACCTCGTCGCGGCCACGCACGGACGGTCCCTCTGGGTCCTCGACGACGTGTCGCCGCTGCGCCAGCTCGACGCGAAGTCGGCCGCCGCCGCCGCGTGGCTCTTCGCGCCGCGCACGGCGATCCGCCTGCACCCCGCGGGTTTCCAGGGCACGCCCGAGCCGAAGGACGAGCCGTTCGCCGAGAACCCGCCGCGGGGAGCGGTCCTCGACTACTTCCTGAAGACGGCGCCTTCCGCGCCGGTCGTCCTCGAGATCCTCGACGCCGACGGCCGGCTCGTGCGGCGCTTCGCGAGCGACGAGCACGCCGAGGGGCCCGACCTGCAGCGGATCCAGGTGACCGAGGACTGGATGCCGCCGCCCGCGCCGCCGGGGGCGTCGGCGGGAATGCACCGCTTCGTCTGGGACCTGCACTATCCGTCGCCCCCCGCGCTGTCGCGCCGGCGGCGCGGCGAGTCCGGAATCTGGGCGCCCCCGGGGCGGTACTCGGTCCGCCTGACCGTGGACGGCCGCACGCTGTCTCAGCCGCTCACGGTCGAGAAGGACCCGCGGGTCGAGGTCCCCGACGAGGACCTGACGAAGCAGTTCGAGTTCGCGCGGCAGGTCGAGGCCGAGCGGCTGCGGGTCGCGCCCGCGCTCGCGCAGGCGGTGGCGCTGCGGAAGCAGGCGACGGAGCTCTCGGCGAAGGCCTCCGGCGATGCGGCCGCCGCGCTCGCCGTCTTCCTGCACGACCTCGTCCCGGTCGCCGGTCCGAACGTGGCCCCCGAGCTCTTCTACAACCTCCTCGACGCCGAGCCGACGAGCCTCCTGCGCTTGAACGCGGCGCTCGCCCGTTTCCAGCAGACCGTCGAGAGCGCCGACGCCGCCCCCACCCCCGACGCGCTCGCGGGCTTCGGGCAGCGCCGCGCGGCGGACGACCAGGGCCTCTCCGCGTGGAACGAGTTCACGGCCACCCGGGTCCCGGAGGTCAACCGGGCCCTGCGCAGCGCGAACCTGCCCGAGCTCTCGTCTCCCTGACTTGGGGTCAGGTCTCTCAAAGAGCGCTTGGCTCCCGGAAGATCACCTTTGAGAGACCTGACCCTCATCCCTTCGCCCGGCGTCGCGTTCTTCCTGGGGCGTACGCCGGTGACGAACGCGGAGTACGCGCCTTTTCTCGCGGCGGGCTGCGCGGCGCCCCCGCCCTGGTGGTCGCACCCGGACTTTTCCGCGGCGGATCAGCCGGTCGTCGGCGTGACGTGGGACGAGGCCGCGGCCTTCGCCGCGTGGCGCTCCGAGCGGGAGGGCGGTGCGTGGCGGCTCCCGACGGTGGCCGAGTGGGAATTCGCCGCGAGCGGCGGGCTCGAAAATCCCGCGACGAGCTGGGGAGACGCGGTTCCCGAGGGCGAGATCCCGAGCGGTCCGCTGCGTGGACCGTGGCCCGTCGGCCGGGGAACGCCGAACGGCTACGGGCTGTGCGACATCGGCACGATCGTGCACGAGTGGTGTCTCGATGCACACGATTCTGTGCGTCGCGCGAGCCGCGGCGGCTCGTGGCGCCACGCGATCCGGTGGTCCGCGCCGCGCGCGCGGAGCAGCCTGCCGCCCTCGTATCGATATTCGGACTACGGGTTCCGCGTCCTCCGCGAGGTCCCTCGATAAATTTTTACTCCGGCAAAATTTCGGGTTCACCTCCGCGGGAACGCGTGCTATAAAAAAGTCAGACACCCGGCTGCGCCGGGATGCATCCGAAAAGATGTAAGGAGCGCAGAGGACATTGGCGAACCGTAACCGACACGCGTTATTCCGGCGGGCGCTGCGAGGCGCCCGCTTCTTTTTTTCCGGCGCCGCCGGTTTTTTTCAGGGATGGTTTGGAGGTGCGAGATGAACGAGACGGGAGCGAGGGAGGGTCGGACGGCGCGGTGGGGACGCACGCTCGTCCACGTCGCGGGATTCGTGTTCTACCTTCTGGCGGTCCAGGCGGTGATGACCGGAATGGTCGGCGTCGGCGTCTTCGCCGACAGCCATAAGACCGCCGACCTCGCGTTGCCCGCCGTTTCCTTCCTGCTCGCCGGCTCTTACGCGTTCGTCGGCTACCACCTGCGGCGGCAGCGCCTCTGGGCCCGCAATTTCGCGTTCGCCTTCGCCGCCTTCTCGCTGTTCGCCTTCCCGGTCGGCACCGGCGTTGGACTCTTCATCGTCGTCTGCGTGGCGGTCGGCAATCGCGCCGGCGTATTCCCGCGCCTGCGGCGCGTCCCAGCCGAGGAATATCCGCTGATCCGGTTCGAGCCCGAGCTCGCTGCTGAGCAGGCCGGCTAGGACCCTTCGAGCCGCGCGCATGATGGACCGTGCGTTCACCACGTCGGGCCAGGACCTGCCCGGTTACCGGATCCAGCGCAACCTCGGCATCGTCCGGGGGATCGTCGTGCGCTCCCGCTCGATCGTCGGCACGATCGGCGCCGGAATCCAGAGCATGTTCGGCGGCAACATCACGCTCTGGACGGAGATGTGCGAGCACGCCCGCCAGGAGGCCTTCGACCTGATGGTGCGGCACGCCGAGCAGATGGGCGCGAACGCGGTCGTGGCGTTCCGCTACGATGCCACGGAGGTCTCGGCCGGGGTCGCGGAGGTGCTCGCGTACGGGACGGCCGTGGTCGTGGAGCCGGACCGGTCCTGACGCGGTAGACTCCGCCCGGTGAAGAGCATCCTGATCTGGGTCCTCGCCGGCGCGCTGCTCGGCGGGATCGCCGCGTCCTTCATCGTGCCGCCGATGCTCTCCTGGTACAACGAGGCGGGATACCTGTCCCAGGGCGGACAGCCCCAGGCGATGGTCAACCTGCCGCAGGTCGTGCGCTACTCGACCTCGCGACTCATCCGGGGCCAGGCGATCGGCGCCGGCATCGGCGCGGTGGTCTTCTTCGTCCTCGGTCTCGCCGTCGGCGGCCGCTCGCGCCGCCGCGTCGCCGCGCCCCCCGCGCCGGCTCAGCGGGTCCAGTAGGCGAAGGACGCGCGGGCGATCTTCGCGATCGCCGGCTCGCGCGCCTCGGCCGGGCCGCCGGAGTACGATCGCCCCGTGGCGATCGAGCTGCTCTTCGACGGGCCCTCCGACGAGCCGTTCACGATCGCCCTCGCGCACGGCGCCGGCGCGCCGATGGACTCGCCGTTCATGCACCGCGTCGCCGGAGGCCTCGCGGCCCGCGGGCTGAGCGTCGCGCGCTTCGAGTTCCCGTACATGGCGCGGCGGCGAAGCGAGGGCCGGCGCGGCGCGCCGGATCGCGAGCCCGTCCTGCGCGCGACCTGGATCGAGGTGGTCGAACGCCTCGGCGGCGGCCCAAGGGTCGTCGTCGGCGGCAAGTCGATGGGCGGAAGGATCGCGAGCATGATCGCCGACGAGGTCGGCGCGCGCGGGCTCGTCTGCCTCGGCTATCCCTTCCATCCGCCCGCCGCGCCGGCGAAGCTGCGGACGGCGCACCTCGCCGCTTTGCGCACGAGGGCGTTGATCGTGCAGGGCACGCGCGACGCGTTCGGCACCAGGGAGGACGTCGCCGGCTACCGGCTCTCGCCCGCGATTCGCGTCCACTGGATCGAGGAGGGCGACCACTCCTTCAAGCCTCCCGCGAAATCGGGGCGCACCGAGAAGCAGAACGTCGAGGAGGCGATCGCCGCCGTCGCGGACTTCGTCGCGGCCCTGCCGGGCTGAGGTTCAGCCCAGCAGCGGTCGCGCGAAGGGACGGACGAGGATTCCCAGCACGCTGCCGGCGGGCGTGCCCCGGGCGAATGCCCGCCAGCGCACGATCTGCTCGACGGCCAGGTAGAGGGCCGGCAGCGACCAGAAGATTCCGGCGGCGACGCTGTCCCGTGACCCGAACGCCGACACCGACAGGACGGTGTTGAGCACCGCGAGCGCGAGGAGGACCGCCGCGGTCGCGCGGCCGCGGCGGACCGCGTCGAAGCCGAAGCGGCGCACGAGGACGTCCTGCTCGCCCCGGGGCAGCAGCGCGAGGACGGGCTCGAGGACGCCGAAGAGCTCGCGGTCGCACCGCTCCTCGAGATCGGGCCCGGCCGGCGGCGTTTTCCGGGTCTCCGCCGGCTTCGCCAGGAACGCCGCGATGAGCTCGGCGAGGAGGATTCCCATTGGATCGCCCGCGGCGACCGCGCTCCCGAGGCGGAGCGCCGACTCGATGAAGAGATAGACGGCGATCGGCGCCGGCGGCGCGATCCAGACGGGCAGCACGTCCCCCGCGCGGGCGAGACGCGCCAGCGCGCCGAAGATGCCGAGGAACCCCACGAGAAACAACGGCAGCGCGGACGCGATCGTCATCGCGATCGCGGGCGCTCCGAAGTCGCGCTCCATCTTCTTCTGGGTCTCGCCCGGCAGGAGTCCGAGGACCGGCGCGAAGAGGATCGAGAGGCGCCATCGCGCGACGTCCCGCCGGCGGTCGCGCCGATCGCCCGCGCGGATCTCCTCGGTGAGGGCGTCGTAGCGCTCGGCGCGGCGCACGACGTGGCGCTCCTCCCACGGCGCGAGCGCATAGCGCATGCCGCCGTCGGCCTGCGGCTCGGCCTCCCGCACCTCGTACAGGAGGCCGTCCCATTCGACGGCGGTGCCCGGATGCTCCGCGGACGTCAGCGTGCGCGGCACGCGCGCGGTCCAGGACTTCGCGATCGGGCACACGAGGAGGAGGCGACCGTCCGGTTCGCTGTCGACGCGATCGGCGCCGAAGGCCGGGGGGAGCGCGCTGCCGTGCGTGGGAAGAGCTTACTCTCCGACGGCCTTCCCCCGGGGTCGTCTTCCGGCGGCCAGGCCCTCGCTACGCTCGGCCCTGGCCCCGGGCGCGGCGTCCTCCCGCCGCGACTTTCTTCCGGCGGCCAGGCCCTCGCTACGCTCGGCCCTGGCCCCGGCCGCGGCGTCCTCCCGCCGCGAGTTTCTTCCGGCGGCCAGGCCCTCGCTGCGCTCGGCCCTGGCTCCGGGCGCGGCGTCCTCCCGCCGCGAGTTTCGGTGTAGCGTTGAGGCGTGGCGCGGGGCTGGGGCAAGAGCGAAGAGGACCAGGGGGCGGACAAGGAGCACGCCCGGGAGGCGGACGAGAAGGCGGCGGCGCGGCCGTCGCGCTCGCACGCCGAGGAGATCGCCCGCCGCCGCGGCCTCGAGCTGTCGCTCGCCCGCATCGAGGACCTCCTGGAGAAGACCGGGAACCCGGCCCGCCGCAGCGCCCTCGAGACAGCGCGCGCCGAGCTCCTCGAGCGGCTGAACGCGACCCCGGCGCCCGCCGAGCCTCGATGAGGGTCGCGACCTGGAACGTCAACGGGATTCGCGCGCGCGAGTCCCAGGTCCGCGACTGGATCGCGCGCGACCGGCCGGACGCGGTCTGTCTGCAGGAGATCAAGGCCCGTCCCGACCAGATTCCCGAGATGCTCTTCGAGTCGGAGGGGTACTGGTGCTACTGGCACGGCGCCGGCGCCTACTCCGGCGTGGCGCTGCACGTGCGCAAGGAGCTCTGCGGGGAGCGGCCCTGCTTCACCCACCCCGAGTTCGACCACGAGACGCGCATCGTCGCCGCCGACATCGGTGGCATCACGCTCGCCTCGGTCTACGTGCCGAACGGCGGGAAGGACTACCCGGCGAAGCTGCGCTTCCTCGAGGCGCTCGTCGGCTACGCCCGGCAGAACCGCGAGTCCGGACGCGAGCTCCTCCTCTGCGGCGACATCAACGTGGCGCTGACCGACCGCGACGTTCACCCGAAGCAGCGCAAGGAAGGCGTGATCGGGCAGCGCGAGGACGAACGTGCGCTGTTCCAGGCCCTCCTGGCGGAGGGAATGGTCGACGTGGGCCGGGCGCTCGACCCGGACAACGACGACCTCTTCACCTGGTGGGCGCCCTGGCGCAACCTCCGGCAGCGCAACATCGGCTGGCGCATCGACTACGTTCTGGCGAGCGCCTCGCTCGCCCGGCGGGCGCAAGCCTGCGCCGTCCGGGCCGACGTGGGCACGAGCGACCACGCCCCGGTCGTGGCGGACTTCGGAAACTCCTAGAGTCGCCGACCAGCTGGTCTTCCGATAGGATCCGCGTCCATCGCGCGTCCGCGCGGGAGAGGAGGACCCCCTTGAACAGACGCTTCATCCTATTCGGGGCCGCTGCCGCGCTGCTCGCGGGCCTGGCCGCCGCCGTCCCCGCGCCGGACGCGCGGATCGAGCAGGTCGAGAACGGGCTGCGCCCGCCGGTCCTGATCGAGGGCGACAAGACCTGGTCGATCGCCGAACGGATGAAGCTCTACGGCGTCAACGGCCTCTCGATCGCCGTCATCCGCGACTCGAAGATCGAGTGGGCGAAGGGCTACGGGCTCGCCGACGTCGAGGAGAAGAAGCCCGTCACTCCCGAGACGCTGTTCCAGGCCGGCTCGATCAGCAAGCCGGTCGCCGCCATGGGCGCCCTCGTCCTCGTGCAGGAGGGAAAGCTCTCGCTGACGGCCGACGTCAACACGTATTTGAAGAGCTGGAAGCTGCCGTCGAACGAGCACACCGCGAAGGCGCCGGTCACGCTCGAGCGTCTCCTGTCGCACACCGCCGGCCTGACCGTCCACGGCTTCCCCGGCTACGCGGCCGGCGCCCCCGTGCCGACGGTGCCGCAGGTGCTCGACGGAGCGTCGCCCGCGAACACGGCGCCCGTGCGCGCCGACCTCGATCCCGGCACGCAGTACCGCTACTCGGGCGGCGGATACACGATCGTCCAGCTCGCGATGACGGACGTCACGGGTCAGCCGTTCCCGGCGCTGATGCAGCGGCTCGTGCTCGGGCCGCTCGGGATGAAGGAGAGCACGTACGACCAGCCGCTGCCCGCGAACCTCGTTCCCGCGGCGGCCGCGGGGTATCGCGACGACGGCAAGCCCGTCGAGGGCAAGCGGCACGTCTACCCCGAGATGGCCGCCGCGGGCCTCTGGACGACGGCGTCGGACCTCGCGCGGTTCGCGATCGGCGTGCAGCGGATGGAGGCGGGCGGCAGGGGACCGCTCTCGAAGGCGAGCGTCGACAACATGCTCACGCCGCGGCGCGAGGGCTACGCGCTGGGATTCGGCATTCGCGACGAGGGCGACTCGAAGTACTTCGAGCACGGCGGGTCGGACGAGGGCTTCCAGGCGCAGCTGATCGCGAACGCGAAGCGCGGCTACGGCGCGGTCGTGATGACGAACTCGGACGCGGGCTACCGCCTGATGCCGGAGGTGATCCGCGCGATCGCGGCCGCTTACTACTGGGAGGGCTACCAGATCGAGGCGATGCCGATGGCGAAGCTCACGCCCGAGGAGCTCGCCGTCTTCGCGGGCCACTACCGGCTCGACGCCGACACGGTGCTGATCGTGACGCCGTCCGCGATGGGTCTCGACGTGAAGGTGCCGCTCGGCCACGACTTCACGCTCGTGCCCGAGTCGAAGCGGTCGTTCGTGCGCCGCGACGAGGAGACGCGGTACGCGTTCGAGCGCCGGCCGGACGGCGGCGCGGAGCTCGTCATCTCGGGCAAGACGAGCTCCGGCGTCGCGCCGCGGATCGACCCGAAGTTGCGCGTGCCCGCGCAGGACGTGGCCGACGGCCGCATGGACGAGGCGCTCGCCGGGTATCGGAAGATCCAGGCCGCGGATCCGAAGAGCCCGCTCGTGGCCGAGCAGCGCTTCAACCAGCTCGGCTACGGCTTCCTCCAGAACAAGGACTACCCGAAGGCGATCGCCGTCTTCCGCCTGAACTCGCAGCTCTATCCGAACTCCGCGAACACGTACGACAGCCTCGGGGAGGCGCTGGAGAAGAGCGGCGACACGGCGGGCGCGATCGCGATGTACAAGAAGGCGATCGAGGTCGCCGGCCAACCCGGCAACGAGAACGTGGACCAGAACGGGCCGGCGAAGGTCCACGCGGCGGAGCGGCTGAAGGCCCTCGGCGCCTCCTGAGTTCCCGGGGCACGTCGTGATTCCGCGCGAGGCGATCCGGGAGGCCGCGGCGCGGCTCGCGGGGCGCGTGCACCGCACGCCGATCCTGTCCGCGCGGCGTCTCGGCGAGCCGGCGGGCGTCCGCCTGTGGCTGAAGGCGGAGTGCTTCCAGAAGACGGGCTCGTTCAAGGCGCGCGGCGCTCTGAACAAGGTGCTGACGCTCTCGGAGACGGAGCGCGCGCGAGGCCTCGTGACCGTCTCCGCCGGCAACCATGCGGCCGCCGTCGCGTGGGCGGCGCGCGAGGCGGGGTGCGCCGCCGTCGTCGTGATGCCCGCGGACGCGCCGGTCTCGAAGATCGAGGCGGTCCGGGGCTACGGGGCCGAGATCGTCTTCCATGCCGACCGTCCGACCCTCTTCGACAAGCTCCACGAGGTGCGGGAGGCGCGAGGCCTGACCTTCGTCCACCCGTTCGACGATCCGGTCGTGCTCGCCGGGGCGGGAACCGCGGGCCTCGAAATCGCCGAGGACCTTCCCGAGGCGGAGGTCGTGGTCGTCCCCGTCGGCGGCGGGGGACTGCTCGGCGGCGTCGCGTCGGCGGTGAAGCAGGCGAGGCCGGCGCGCCGCGTCGTCGCGGTCGAGCTCGCCGAGGGGCCGGGGCTCGGCCCGGCGGTCGCGGCCGGGAAGCCGGTGCCGGCGCCCCGCCCGGCCACCGTCGCCGACGGCATGACGCCGCCCTTCGTCGGGGCGCTCGCGGTCGAGGTCGCGCGCGAGGCCGTCGACGCGATCGTCACGGTGGGCGAGGAGGAGATCCGCGAGGGCATGCGGATGCTCGCCACCCGCGCGAAGCTCTACGTCGAGGGCGCGGGTGCCGCCGCGACCGCGGCCGTCCTCGCGGGCAAGGTTCCGCTCGAACCGGGGACGCGCGTGGTCGCCCTCGTCTCGGGAGGCAACGTCGACCTCGAGGCGTTCGCCGCGGTCGCCGCGCGGCGCTGAGTCCACCGCTCGCCCGGCGGCCCGCCCGCGCGAGGAACCGTGCGAAACGGCGGTATATCGTATGCGCCGTGACGCCCGAAGCGACCGCCGTGGCCGAGGCGAATCTCGCCTTCTATCGCGCGCTCGAGGCCCGCGATCTCGACACGATGTCGGCGGTCTGGCACCACGACGAGGCGGTCAGCTGCGTCCATCCCGGATGGCACCGGCTCGACGGCTGGGACGAGGTCGAGCGCTCCTGGGCCAACATCTTCGCCAACTCGCGTCCCTGGGCGGTCTCCTGCGAGGACATGCGGATCGCGCTCGCCGGCGATCTCGCATGGGTCACGTGCGTGGAGGTCATCGTGCCGTTCGGCGCGGAGGCGACCGAAGACGCGGCGCGGATGCAGGCGACGAACCTGTTCGGCCGGGTCGCGGGCGAGTGGCGTCTCGTGCATCATCATGCCTCGCCCTCGCCGACGGGCGAGTCGGAGTCCGAGGAATCGATCAACTGACGGAGGTTCTTCTTCTCGTTCCGTTGATTCATTGAGGGAGGGTCATCGATGCGCATCATTCTGCGGATCCTGCTCGTGGTGGTGCTGCTCGCGGGCGCCGGACTCGCGTGGCTGGCCCTGCGTTCACCGGCCCAGCGTCCGGCCTCCGACGAGAAGGTCGAGGCGACGCCGCAGCGCGTGGCGCGCGGACAGTACCTGGTGGAGAACGTCGCGGACTGCTTCGGCTGCCACTCGGACCACCACTGGGATCGCTTCGCGCTCCCCGTCAAGAACGGCACGAAGGGTCAGGGCGGCTATCCGTTCGACGCGAAGCTCGGGGTGCCGGGTCTCGTCCAGGCACAGAACATCACGCAGGACAAGGAGACCGGCCTCGGCGACTGGACCGATGGGGAGATCATGCGGGCGCTGCGCGAGGGCGTGAATCGCAAGGGCGAGGCGCTCTTCCCGATGATGCCGTACGAATTCTTCCACTCGATGAGCGACGAGGACGCCCGCTCGGTGGTCGCGTTCCTGAGGACGGTTCCCGCCGTGCGCCATCCGATCGCACCCCGTCGCCTCGATTTCCCGGTCAACCTCATGATCAAGTTCGCGCCGAAGCCGCTGTCGGGCCCGGTTTCGGCGCCGGATCCGAAGGACACCGTCGCCTACGGCCAGTACCTGGCGACGATCGCGGGCTGCGCGGGGTGCCACACGCCTCACGACGACAAGGGCCAGCCGATCCCGACCGCCTGGTTCACCGGCGGATGGGTCATGGTCGGGCCGTGGGGCCGCGTCGTGTCGGCCAACCTCACGCCGGACCCCGACAACTACATGGGGCAGGCGAGCCGCGACGAGTTCGTCGGGCGCTTCAAGGCGTTCGAGACGCTCGGCGGGGACAACGCCCCGGTGGCGCCTCCCGGAAAGAACACCGTGATGCCCTGGTCGAGTTTCGCGGGCATGACCAGGGAAGACCTGGGCGCGATCTACGACTACCTGAAGACGCTGAAGCCGGTGAAGAAGCCGATCAACCGGTTCCCCGACGCGCCGCCCGAGCCGGCGCCGGCGGACCAGCGCGCGGCGACGGAACAGAAGTCGTGAAGGCCGTCCGCGTCCACGCGCCCGGCGGTCCCGAGGCGCTTCGCTTCGAGGACGTGCCCGAGCCGCAGCCGCAGCCGGGCGAGGCGGTCGTGCGCGTGGAGGCCGCGGGCGTCAACTTCATCGACGTCTACAACCGCACCGGTCTCTACAAGACGGCGATGCCGGTGACCCTCGGCCAGGAGGGCGCGGGAACGGTCGTCGCCGTCGCGCCCGACGTCCGGGACCTCGCGGCCGGCGACCGCGTGGCGTGGTTCCACGCGCTCGGCGCGTACGCGGAGAAGGCCGTCGTGCCCGCGACGCGGCTCGTGCGTCTGCCGGACCACCTCTCCGCGAAGCAAGGCGCGGCCGCGATGCTTCAGGGGATGACCGCGCACTACCTCGCCACGAGCACGCACCCGCTCGCGCCGGGGGAGACCTGCCTCGTGCACGCCGGCGCCGGCGGCGTCGGTCTCCTGCTCACCCAGATCGCGAAGCGCCGCGGGGCGCGCGTGTTCACCACCGTCTCGACCGAGGAGAAGGCGCGCCGCTCGAAGGCGGCGGGCGCCGACGCGACGATCGACTACACGAAGCAGGACTTCGAGGCCGAGGTGAAGCGGTTGACCGACGGCAAAGGCGTCCGGGTCGTCTACGACTCCGTCGGGAAGACGACCTTCGAGAAGAGCCTCGCCTGCCTCGCGCCGAGGGGGCTTTTGGCCCTCTTCGGCCAGTCGAGCGGCCCGGTGCCGCCGTTCGACGCGCAGGTCCTGTCGCAGAGGGGCTCGCTCTACCTCACCCGGCCGACGCTCGCCCACTACACCGCGACCCGCGAGGAGCTCCTCTCGCGGGCCGGCGACGTGCTCGGCTGGGTCGCCGACGGCAGCCTGAAACTCACGATCGAGCACGAGTTTCCGCTCTCGGAGGCGGCCGCGGCCCACCGGGCGCTCGAGGGGCGCCGCACGACGGGGAAGGTGCTCCTGATCCCCTGAGCCCCGGCCGGCTGTGAAATGATTCACCGACGGAAGACGCGGCGGTGATCCTGGTGACGGGTGCCACGGGGAAGGTCGGCCGCGAGGTCGTGCGGCAGCTCGCCGCCGAAAACATCCCGGCCCGGGCCCTCGTGCGCGATCCGACCCGCGCCTCGCATCTCCGCCTCCCCGGCATCGAGATCCTCGTCGGCGATCTCGCGCAGCCCGAGACGCTGCCGGCGGCCTTCGGCGGCGTCGAACGAGTCTTCCTCGCTACACCGGCCGCGCCCGACCAGGTCGAGCTGCAGTCGAACGCGCTCGAGGCGGCCCGCCGCGCCGGCGCGCAGCGCATCGTCAAGGTGTCGGTCGCGGGCGGCCCCGACGCGGGCACGCAGATCGGCCGCTGGCACTGGGCGACCGAGAAGCAGATCGAGGCGTCGGGGCTCGACTTCACGTTCCTGCGGCCGACGCTCTACATGCAGCAGATGTGCGCGTACGCGCCGTCGATCGCGGCGACCGGCACGTTCTCGTTCCCGGTCGGCGCGGGCCGGATCGCCGTCGTCGACACGCGCGACGTGGCGGCCGTCGGCGTGAAGGCGCTGACCGAAGACGGCCACCACCGCCGCATCTACGACCTCACCGGGCCGGAGGCGCTCTCGTACGACGACATGGCCGACGCGATCTCCGAGGCGATCGGGAAGAAGGTGGCGTTCGCGCACGTGCCGCCCGAGTACGCGAAGAAGCAGATGCTCGCGGACGGCGTTCCGCGCTGGCTCGTCGACGACATGCTCGTGCTCGCCGCGTCCTTCCGCGACGGCTACGGCGCGGCCGTGACGCACACGGTCGCGGACGTCACGAAGCAGAAGCCGCGGACCTTCCGGCAGTTCGCCCGGGACTACGCCGGGGTCTTCCGAGCCGGTCGTTGAGCGCCGAAGACGCTACGCGCTTCTAGCGACCCCGAGTTGCTGTAGATTCTCCGGGCTTTCCGACGGGAGGAGCGATGGCCGCGTCGATTCCGCCGACCTACGAGGATGCCACCCTGGTCCTGCGTCTCTACGAGCTGCGCCGCGAGGAGAAGCTCCGGGCCGCGCGCGAGTGGTTCCGGGCGAAGTTCTTCCCGGCGAGCTTCGAGGACGTGAGGGCGGTCGCCTTCGGCGCGGGCCTCGAGAACACGCACTACCGGATGGTCACGACCTACTGGGAGATGGCCGCGTCCTTCGTCGCGCGCGGCGTGCTCCACCCGGAGCTCTTCTTCGACTCGGGCGGCGAGGCGCTCTTCGTGTGGGCGAAGCTCGGCGAGTTCGTCCCCGCGCTGCGGCAGGAGTACCAGACGCCCCGTCTCCTCGCGAACCTCGAGCGCGCGATCGCGATGGTGCCCTGGACCGCGGAGCGGATCCGCGTGATCCGGTCGCGGATGCCGGGGTACCGGGAGAGGGCGGCGAAGGAGTAGCGCTCCTTCGGTTCTCCCCTCACCCCCGAGGGTTCACAGGGCGGCGAGCTTGTCGATGAGGTCGACGACCCGGTTCGAGTAGCCCCACTCGTTGTCGTACCAGGCGAGCACCTTCGCCCAGCCGTCGCCCTCCGCCTGCGTCGAGAGCGCGTCGAAGATCGAGGAGTGCGGGTTCCCGATGATGTCGGAGGAGACGAGCGGGACCTCGCTGTACTCGACGATCCGCGCGAGCGGCCCCGCGGCGGCCTCGCGCACGGCGGCGTTGATGTCCGCGGCGGTCGCGCCGCGCGTGAGGCGGCAGGTCAGGTCCACGATGGAGCCGTCGGGCACCGGGACGCGCACCGCGATGCCGTCGAGCTTTCCCTTCAGGCGCGGCAGGACCTTCCCGACCGTCTTCGCGGCGCCGGTCGTCGTCGGAATCATGTTCTCGGCCGCGGCGCGGCTGCGGCGCAGGTCCTTGTGCGGCACGTCGGCGAGCCGCTGGTCGTTCGTGTAGGCGTGCACCGTCGTCATGAGGCCCTCCTCGATGCCGAAGCGCTCGTCGAGGATCTTCGCGACCGGCGCGAGGCAGTTCGTCGTGCACGAGGCGTTCGAGACGATCCGGTGCCCGGGTTCGAGCTCGTGGTCGTTGACTCCGACGACGATGGTCGCGTCGATCTCGTCCTTGGCGGGGACGGTCAGGACGACGCGCCGCGCGCCCGCGTCCAGGTGCTTCTGGAGGGCCTCGCGCGTCAGGATCTTGCCGGTCGACTCGACGACGACGTCGACGCCGTGCTTCCCCCACGGGATTCGCGCGGGGTCCTTCTCGGCCGTCATCGCGACGCGGCGGCCGTCCACCGTCATGCTCGCCGCGTCGGTCGTGACCGCCTTCGGGAAGACGCGCATCACCGTGTCGTACTTCAGGAGGTAGGCGAGGTGGTCGTTGTCGAAGAGGTCGTTGACGACGGCGACCTCGACGTCCGGCCGGTCCGACAGGATGCGGAAGACGCTGCGGCCGATGCGGCCGAACCCGTTGATGCCGACGCGCACGCTCATCGCGCCTCCAGGGCGGCGTACCGCTCGACGAGGTCGATGCCGCGCTGGGCGTAGCCGTAGCCCGAGTCGAACCAGGAGAGCGTCTTCGAGACGCGGTCGCCGAGCGTCATCGTCGCGAGGGAGTCGTAGGTCGCCGAGTAGGGCGAGCGCGCGACGTCGGAGGAGACGATGGGAGCGTCCTCGTAGGCGAGGACGCGGCGCCAGCGGTCCGACGCCGCGGCCGCGCGGAACGCCTCGTCGATCGCCGCCTTCGTCGCCGGCTTCTCGTGCCAGCACACGAGGTCGACGACGGAGCCGTTCGACACCGGCACGTTCATGGCGTAACCGGTCAGCTTGCCGCGGAGGGCGGGGAGGAGTTCGAGCACCATGGCGGGGGAGCGCGAGGCCTGCGGAATGATGTTCTCGGCGGCGGCCCGGCCGCGCCGCTTGTCCTCGACGGGCACGTCGGCCAGCCGGTGGGCGCTCGTGTAGGAGTGGATCGTCGTGAAGATCGCGCGTCGGATGCCGAACGCCGCGTCCAGGATCGCGAGGGCCGGCGTCAGGCACTGCACGGTCGACGAGGCGTTCGAAACGATGCGCTGGGCGGGATCGATCGCCGCGTCGTTGACGCCGAGGACGACCGTGACGTCGGGGGTCTCGAGGGGCGGCGCGAGGAGGATCACCCGCTTCGCGCCGGCCGCGAGGTGCGCCTCCGCCTCGGCGCGCGTGCGGCCGCGGGAGGTGGACTCGAACACGGTGTGGACGCCGAGATCCCTCCACGGCGGGATCGCGGTCGCGTCTTTGCCGGCGAGCAGCGGGATCGAGAGCGCGCCGGCGCGCAGACGGCCCCCCTCGAGCGACACCGGCTCCGGGAAGCGGCCGAGCAGCGTGTCGAACTGCAGCAGATACGCGAGCGCGGCGGGCTCGGCGAGATCGCTGATCGCCGCGACGCGGATGTCCGAGCGCCCGTGGAGCAGGCGGAAGAGATTCCGTCCGATCCGTCCGAAGCCGAAGATGCCGACGCCCGTCATGGGCGTCTTCTCTATCACGCGAATGCGAGAAACGTGCGTCCGGGGACCCGGATACACTCGCCGCATGAGAATCGAACGCGCGGCGCTGGCTGCAGTCTGCCTCCTCGCGTCCACCCTCGCGATTGCCGCCGACAAGCCCCGCGCCCGCGACCTCGGCGTGCCCTTCGACGGAACGCCGGGGCCGCTCAACGCGATCACCGACGTGGCGGGCGTCGCCGTGGGGCAGGTCACGCTGATTCAGGGCGAGGGAAAGCTCGTCGTCGGCAAGGGCCCCGTGCGCACGGGCGTCACGGCCATCCTGCCGCGCGGCCGCGGGAGCCTCGACGATCCCGTCTTCGCCGGCGCCTTCGCGTTGAACGGCGCGGGCGAGATGACTGGCACGACGTGGGTCGAGGAGTCCGGGTTCCTCGAGGGCCCGGTGATGATCACGAACACGCACTCGGTCGGCGCGGTCCACGAGGGCACGATCGCGTGGCGCGTCGCGCAGGCGGGACCCGACCCGACCGGCTACTGGTGGTCGAACCCCGTCGTCGCGGAGACGTGGGACGGGGAGCTGAACGACATCAACGGCTTCCACGTGCGGCCCGCGCACGCGGGCCAGGCGCTGTCTTCGGCGAAGCCGGGGCCGGTCGCCGAGGGCAGCGTCGGCGGCGGGACCGGCATGGTCTGCTTCGGGTTCAAGGGCGGCATCGGGACGGCGTCCCGCGTCCTGCCGGCGAAGGCCGGCGGCTACACGGTCGGCGCGCTCGTCCAGTGCAACTGCGGGAGGAAGGCCGACCTGCGCATCGCCGGCGCGCCGGTCGGCCGCGAGATCGCCGGGAGCGGCACCCGCGACGAGGATTCCGGCTCGATCATCATCGTGGTGGCGACGGACGCGCCGCTCCTCCCGCACCAGTTGAAGCGCGTCGCGCGCCGGGTGTCGATGGGCCTCGCCCGCGACGGGTCGATCTCCGGAAACGGCTCGGGCGACATCTTCATCGCGTTCTCGACGGCCAATCCGGGCGCGGCGAAGCCGACCGGCGTCGCGGCTCTCTCCGATCTGCCGAACGACCGCATGGACCCGCTCTTCGCCGCCACCGTTCAGGCCGTCGAGGAGGCGATCGTCAACGCGATGGTCGGCGCCGAGACGATGAAGGGGGCGAACGACGTCGTCGTGCGCGCGCTGCCGCACGACGAGCTCCAGCGGATCCTGAAGAGGTACGGGAGGCTTCCGGCTCCCTGAATCCCATCCGGGCGAGGGGTAGAGGAAGCGGAACTTTCCGAGCGCGTCGGTCGTCGCGGGCTGCCGGTCGCCGGCGCCGACGGCGGCCGCGCCTCATCGGCGTTTCCTCCTGTGTCGATCCGGGGTGCGAGGTCTAGCGAAGCCCTTCGACCATGTACAACCGGGAGAGAGATCTCATGAAGCTGTAGCAGTAGGCGCGGCCGTCCGGGGTCATTTGGAGCGTCGAGATGCGGGCCACTCCGGTGGGGTCGGAGGGGGTGACCTCCCGGACCAGGGTGCGATGGCCGGTCGCGAGGTCGAGTCGCTCGACCCGGATCTTCAGATCGCCGGCGTAGACGTTCAGCCCCTGGCCCTTGTCGTCGAAGCCCATGACCTCTTCGCCCGGTCGCGTTCCGGAGATCGGGCGCGGATCGCCTCCTCCGTCGGCGGGATAGAGGGCCCACTCGGCCGTCTTCATGTTCGCCGCCGCCACGAGCTTCCCGTCGGGCGAGAGCTTCCCGGACGCGACGCCTTCGGGCGTGACGGGAGTCGGCGGCCCGTCCTGGATGTCTCGGATCCACATGCGTGCCGGACGGCCGGCGCTCTGGCCGGCGAGGAGCAGCTTCTTCCCGCCCGGAAACCACACCGTGCGAACGTACTGGATGTCCTTGTCGCGGATCGTCCTCGACTCGCCCGCGCCGACGGGGACGAGCTGGACCGCTCCATCCACGATCTGGGCGACCAGTTTGCGGTCCGGCGACAGCGCCGGCCTCCGGACCCATCCGTCGTTCAGTCGCACGGCGGCGTTCGAGGCGTCCGTCCGGCGCAGGTACGTGCCGCCGGTCGCGCCGGCCCCCGCGCCGCCTTCGACGAGGAGCAGGTCCTGTCCGTCGTCGGACAGCGCGACGCTCTCGGAGAAGTCGAGCCAGGTCAGGTTCTGCTCGCTCGTGGCGCCGGGAGCGAGGCACATCACCGTCTCGGGCCAGTCATCGCTGCGGGCGAGGACGCGCCCGTCGGGCGCGATGTCCTGGACGATGATCAGCTGCGGGTTCTGGGCGACGAGGCGCTCCCTTCCGGACAGCGAAACCGCGTGGAGCTCGACGACGCCGATGTGGTTCGCCTTCCGGCGGCCGGAGAACCAGATCTCCTTTTCGACCGGATTCCAGGCGATCGACGAGATGATTTCCCAATCCGACGTCAGGATCCGCGTCTTCCCCGCGAGATCCACGACTCCGAGGGCCATGTCGCTCGGTCCCTTCTGGAGGACGTACGCCAGCTGCCGGCCGTCCCCGAGAAACCGCACGGCGCTGACGCCGCCATTGGCCGACGTCGACGGAACCAGCACCTTCCCGACGGGAAATTCGAGCTGCCCGTTGCGTGCGACCGCGAGGCGGTCCTCGCCCGGCGCATAGTCGGCCACCTGCTCCGAGAACTGGAGCGCCTCGGGAGGATCGGCCGTGACGAGTTCCCGGGGCGCGCCGCCCGCGAGCGCGACCTCGGCGATCGCCGCGGGATCGTTTCCGTGGAGCACGAGGATGGCGAGCTTGCCCGTTGAAGAGATCGACAACAGATCCGCGCTGGGCAGCGGCAAGGCCGTCGATTCCGGCGAGTCGACACGCGTCGAGTAGATCTGCGCGGGCTTTCCCTCCCAGGCCGCCGCGTAGAGGATGGTCTTGCCGTCGGGGGCGATCCGCGCGTTGCCGATGGCGCCTCGATGGAAGCTCACCGGACGGTAAGTCGGTGGCCCCTCGTGCGTCCTCCGCATCGCGATCGCGGCCGCCGCCGCCCCGACGACGAGACCCGCGATCCCCAGGACGAGGCCGAGACGCGCGGGCCGCTTCGCGTCCGTCGACGCGATCGCCGGGGCGATTCCCGAGAGGCTCCCGTCGGTGCCGTCGCGCAGCCGTGCCAGGTCGTGAGCGAGGTCCTTCGTCGATCCGTAGCGTTCCTCTCGCTCCTTCGCGAGGCAGCGCTCCACGATCCATCTCAAGGGCAGGGGAGAGCCCGGCGCCGTCTTCGCCAGAGGCTCCGGTTCCTCCCGGATGATCGCCGTCATCGTCTCCGGCGCGCTCCGCCGCGCGAAGGCCCGGGTCCCCGCGACCATCTCGTAGAGGATCGCGCCGAAGGAGAACTGGTCGGACCGGAAGTCGAGCGCCGCGCCGAGCGCCTGCTCCGGCGACATGTAGCCGACGGTGCCGAGCACGACGCCGGCCTCGGTCCCCGCCGAGACGGTCGGGGACTGCGTCACCTCGCCCGTCTCTCCGGTCGGCGACGTCAGCTTCGCGAGACCGAAGTCGAGGATCTTGACGATGCCCTCCCGGGTCACCATGACGTTTTCCGGCTTCAGGTCCCGGTGAACGATGCCGGTCGCGTGCGCCTTCGCGAGCCCCTCGGCGATCTGCGTCGAAATTCCCACGAGCTTCTTGAGAGGCAGGGGACCGGCGGCGAGAAGTCGGCGCAGGTTGTCCCCATCCACCAGCTCCATCGCGATCCAGGCGACGCCGTCCGTGCCGATGTCGAAGACCGACACGATGTTGGGGTGGCTCAGAGCGGAGGCGGAGCGCGCCTCCTTCTCGAAGCGCTTGAGCCGCTCTTCGTTCGACGCGAGCTCCGCCGGCAGGACCTTGATCGCGACCTCGCGGCCGAGGCGAGGGTCCTTCGCCCGGTAGACCTCGCCCATGCCGCCGGCGCCGAGCGGCGAGAGGATCTCGTAGGGCCCGAGTCGCTTTCCCGCGGCAAGCGCCACGGGTGGAAGCCTATCTTTTTCGTGAATCGTTCAGGAGTGGGAGGCGACAGGGTGCCCCTCACCCCTACCCCCTCTCTGAGAGGGAGAGGGGTGTCGTTTCTTCTTGTGGGGGCGTCTATCTCAACGCGCCCAGGAATTTCTTCCACGCCCCCCAGTAGGCGTCGCCGCCGACGATCCAGACGTCGTTGTGGTGCGCGCCGGGGACGACGAGGAGCTCGCGGGCGCCGCGCGCCGTCTCGAATAGACGCCGTCCCTGGATCGCCGGCGCGACCTCGTCCCTCTCGGCCACGATGAAAAGCTTCGGCACCGGGATGTCCGCGACGCGCGCCTCGCTGTTCCAGCGGTCGCGGACGAGGAAGAGCGGCACCCAGGGGTAGTGCACGCGCGCGAGCGCCCGCACGGAGAGGAACGGCGTCTCGAGCACGACCCCCGCGCACGCCCATTTCGCGCCGAGGTCGATCGCGATCGCGCTGCCGAGCGACTCGCCGAAGAGAACGATCTGGTCGGGGCGGAAGCCCGCCTCGATGGCGGTGCGGTAGATCGCGCGGCCGTCGCGCCGAAGGCCCTCCTCGGACGGGGAGCCCTCGGAGCGCCCGTAGCCGCGCCAGTCGACGAGGAAAACGTCGAGCCCGAACCGGTCGTGGAGCGCGCGCGCCCGCTCGAGCCGGTCCGCGGCGTTGCCGGCATTGCCGTGAAAGTAGAGGACCGCGAAGCGGCGCGCGCCGCGGATCCACCAGCCGTGCAGGCGGACGCCGTCCTCGGCGACGACGGACAGCTCGGTCGCGTCGAGCCCGAACGCCGCCGGTGACGCGGCGAGCCGTCGAGTCGGGTGGTACATCAGCCGGTCCTGCCGGAGGACCAGCGTCGCGACGATCAGGACGAACGCGAGCAGGAAAGCGCCCGCGGCGAGAAAACCGGCGGTCACGAAGGGGCGCGCCATCGCTGCCGGTATACTTTCTCACCCGACCGCCGGTTTTCTCTCTCGAAAGGAGCTCCATGACTCGCTGGCGTCGTTTCGTGCCCTGCCTGGCCCTCCCGCTCCTTCTGACCGCCGCCGCGGTTTCCGCCGCGCCCGCCGCGGCGCCGGCTCCGGCGAAGGACGCGTCCGAGAAGACGCTCTCCGACCGGTTCGACGGCCTGCAGTTCCGCCTGATCGGCCCCTTCCGAGGCGGCCGGGTCACCGCGGTGGCCGGCGTGCGCCACGACCCGTACACCTTCTACTTCGGGGCGACGGGCGGCGGCGTCTGGAAGACGACGGACGGCGGCTCGAACTGGCAGGTCCTGTCCGACAAGGACTTCAAGACCGGGTCGATCGGCGCGATCGCCGTGTCCGAGTCCGACCCCAACGTCGTCTACGTCGGCACCGGCGAGGCGCCGATCCGCGGCAACGTCTCCCACGGCGACGGCGTCTACAAGTCGACCGACGGCGGCCGCACCTGGAAGAACGTCGGCCTCCGCGACACGCGCCAGATCGCGCGCGTCCGCGTCCACCCGGACAACCCCGACATCGTCTACGTCGCGGCCCAGGGCCACGTCTGGGGCCCGAACGCCGAGCGCGGCATCTTCCGCTCCGAGGACGGCGGGAAGACCTGGAAGAAGATCCTCTACGTCGACGAGAAGACGGGCGCCTCCGACCTCGCGATGGATCCCCGCAATCCGCGCATCCTGTACGCCGCGTTCTGGCAGGTGGTCCGCCGGCCGTGGGAGCTCGTCTCCGGCGGCCCCGGATCGAGCCTCTGGAAGTCGACGGACGGCGGCGAGTCGTGGAAGAAGCTGACCGAGGGACTTCCCGACGGCATGTGGGGGAAGGTCGGCGTCGCGGTCGCGCCGTCGAAGCCGGGGCGGGTGTACGCGTTCGTCGAGGCGAAGCACGGCGGCCTCTTCCGCAGCGAGGACTTCGGCGGCAAGTTCACCCACGTCAACGACGAGCACAAGATCCGCGAGCGCGCCTGGTACTACTCGTGGGTCTATCCGGACCCGAAGAACGCGGACGTCGTGTACCTGCCGAACGTCGAGATGCACAAGTCGGGCGACGGCGGGAAGACGTTCTCCGCGATGCACGTCCCGCACGGCGACAACCACGACATGTGGATCGACCCGGACGATCCGAACCGCTTCATCGTCGGCAACGACGGCGGCGCGACCGTGACCTACAACGGCGGCAAGTCCTGGTCGACGCTCTACAACCAGCCGACCGCCCAGTTCTACCGCGTCACGACCGACAATCAGTTCCCCTACTGGGTCTACGGCTCGCAGCAGGACAACTCGAACGTCTGCATCCCGAGCGGCGTTCCCGGCGGCGAGATCGGGCGGAGCGACTGGCACTCGGCGGGCGGCGGCGAGAGCGGCTGGATGGCGGTCGACCCGAACGACCCGAACATCGTCTACGCCGGCGAGTATGGCGGGATCATCACCCGCTACGACCACCGCACCAAGCAGGAACGCGTCGTCATGGCGTGGCCCCAGCTCGCCGACGGCCATGCGACGTCCGACCTGAAGTACCGGTTCCAGTGGAACGCGCCGATCATGATCTCGCCGAACGACCCCAGGGCCGTCTACCACGCGTCGCAGATCTTGCTGCGCACGAAGGACGGCGGGGAGACCTGGGAGGAAATCTCTCCCGACCTCACCCGCAACGACAAGACGAAGCAGGGAAAGTCCGGCGGTCCGATCACGACCGACGTGACGGGCGTCGAGCTCTACGGCGTCATCTTCGCGCTCGGCGAGTCGAAGGCCGATCCCGGCGTCATCTGGGCGGGCTCGGACGACGGGCTCGTGCACGTCACGCGCGACGACGGGAAGACCTGGCAGAACGTGACGCCGAAGGGCATGCCCGAGTGGATCCAGATCAATTCGATCGACGCCTCGCCGCGCGACAAGGGCACGGCCTACGTGGCGGCCACGATGTACAAGTGGGACGACTTCAGGCCCTACCTCTACAAGACGACCGATTACGGCAAGACGTGGACGAAGATCGTCAACGGCATCCCCGACGGCGCGTTCACCCGCGTCGTGCGCGAGGACCCGGTGCGGCAGGGCCTCCTGTACGCCGGCACCGAGCTCGGGCTCTACGTCTCGTTCGACGACGGCGCGAACTGGATGCCCTTCCAGCGGAACCTGCCGTACACGCCGGTCACGGACCTCGCGGTCAAGAACGACGACCTCGTCGTCGCGACCCAGGGCCGCGCGTTCTGGATCCTCGACGACCTGACCGCGGTGCGGCAGTGGAGCGACGCGGTCGCCGCCTCCGCGGTGACGCTCTTTCCGCCGCGGCCGACGGTCCGGCTCGACCTCGATCCGCGCGACGAGGAGGACGAGCCGCAGACGGCCGGCAAGAACATGCCCCCGGGCGTGCTCGTCGATTACTGGCTGAAGGACGCGCCGAAGGAAGGGGAGAAGGTGACGCTCGAGTTCCTCGACGGCGACACCGTGCTTCGGTCGTATTCGAACCAGAAGCCGCCGAAGGCGGAGGACCTGAAGAAGCAGGCCGAGCAGGAGGAGCAGCGCAAGGACCAGGACAAGCCGCTCGATCCGAAGGCCTCCTTGAACCGCTTCGTGTGGGACATGCGCATCGTCCGGCCGACGCTCGCGCCGAAGGCCGTGTTCAACGAGGGCACGAAGAAGCCGCCACGCGTCGCGCCCGGCACGTACACCGTCCGGCTGACCGTCGGCGGCAAGGGGTACACCCAGCCGCTCGTCGTGAAGGCGCATCCCGGCGTCTCGGCGACCGCGGCGGACCTGAAGGCGCAGCACGAGCTGCTGAGGGAGATCCGCGACCGTCTGTCGGAGACGCACGAGACCGTGGTCCAGATTCGCGACGTGCGCTCTCAGATGGAGGACATCGGCGCCCGGGCGGAGCGCCTCGGCAAGGGGGACGCGCTCGCGAAGCAGGCGGCGGCGGTCGGCGCGAAGCTGACGGCGGTCGAGGACCAGCTCACGAACCCGGAGATCGTCGCCGACGAGGACGACCTGAATTACGAGCCGAAGCTCGACCACGACTGGGTCTACCTGGCGGGGATCGTCTCGAGCGCGGACGCGAGGCCGCTCGCCTCCTCGGCCGAGTACTACAGGCTCCTGACGGGCCGCCTCGACGCGTCGCGCGCCGAGTACCGGAAGATTCTCGACACCGACGTGAAGGCGTTCAACCAGGCGGTCGCGCAGGCCGGGATTCCGCCGGTCGCCCCGGCGCCGAAACTGGAGAAATGACGCTTCCCGGCTTCTGATCCGTCGATCCGATCGATATGGGCCGCCGTCCGGCGGCCCTTTTCTTTTTCCTTCTTTTCGAACGCCGGCCCGCTTGCCCTCGACGCGGCGCGTTCTCGCCGCGGGAGGGAATGATTCATTTGCATGATGCCGCTCCTTGCCGACGAAGCGACGCTGCGGCACAAGGGCTTTCGGGGGCGCCCGGCAGCATCTCGTATGACCCCCGGGAGGGCGCTTATGGCTTCGACGAGCTACGCACCGGCGACGGCGGCAGCGGGGAGCTTCTCCTCCGTGGACCGCCGCGATTTCCTCAAGGTCTGCACCCTGGCGTTCGCGGCGATCGGGCTTCCCTACGAGGCGGCGGCCAAGGCCGCCCAGGTGGTCGCGGCGAAGAAGCTGAAACCCTCCGTCATCTGGCTGCACTTCCAGGAGTGCACGGGCTGCACGGAGTCGCTCCTGCGCACGTCGCATCCGGACGTCGCGGAGCTCATCCTCGACCTGATCTCGCTCGACTACTGCGAGACGCTCTTCGCCGCCGCGGGCCACCAGGCCGAGGCCGCGCTGAAGAAGGCGATGGCCGACAACGCCGGCAAGTACGTCCTCGTCATCGAGGGAGCGATCCCGACGAAAGAGGACGGCATCTACTGCCAGATCGGCGGCCGCACGGCGATGCAGATCGCGCGCGACTGCGCGGAGAAGGCGGGCGCGATCATCTCGATCGGCTCGTGCGCGTCGTGGGGCGGCATCCCGTCCGCGGATCCGAACCCGACCGGCGCGACCGGCGCGCCCATGATCCTGAAGGGCAAGACGGTCGTGACGATCCCCGGCTGTCCGGCCAACCCCTACAACCTCCTCGGCACCGTGCTCCAGTACGTCACGTTCGGAACGCTCCCCGCGCTCGACGAGAAGAACCGTCCGAAGTTCGCCTACGGCCGCACGATCCACGAGCAGTGCCCGCGGCGGCCGCACTTCGACGCCGGCCGCTTCGTCCAGAAGTTCGGCGACGAGAACGCGCGCCTCGGCTACTGCCTCTACAAGATCGGCTGCAAGGGCCCGGCGACGCACGCCAACTGCTCCGTGCAGCACTTCGGCGAGGTGCCGGACGCGTGGCCGATCGGCATCGGCCATCCGTGCTTCGGCTGCACCGAGCAGGCGCTCGCGTTCCGCGTCGCGCTGCACGACACGGTCGACATCGACCGCGCCATGCCGCCCGCCACGTATCCGCCGATCCAGGCGGCGCAGGGCCACATCAGCCCGGTCGCGACGGGGATCGCCGGCGTCATCGGCGGCGCCCTCCTGGGCGCCGGCATCGCCGCCTCCCGCAAGCTCGGAGGACCCCCGCCGGACAAAACGACGGGAGCCGGAAAGGAGGCCTGACGTGCAGGTCAACCGACGGCTCGTCTTCAAGACCTTCGCCGCGGCCGGCGCCGCGGCGGTCGCGAAGGGCACGGCCGAGGCGCGCGTGCGCCCGACCGCCGCGCCCGACGCCATGGGTCTTCTGTACGACACCACCCGCTGCATCGGCTGCAAGGCCTGTGTCGTGGCCTGCCGACAGGCGAACGACACGAAGCCCGAGACCGGAAACTCTCCCGGAGGCATCTGGGACACGCCGATGGACCTCGACGGCGACACCAAGACGGTCATCAGGCTCTACAAGAGCGCGGACGGCGCCCAGTGGTCCTACTTCAAGGCGCAGTGCATGCAGTGCGTCGATCCCGCCTGCACGAACGCGTGCATGCTCGGCGCGCTCAAGAAACGGCCGGGCGAGCACGGCATCGTGTCCTACGACGCGAGCAAGTGCATCGGCTGCCGCTACTGCCAGATGGCGTGCCCCTTCAACATCCCGAAGTTCCAGTGGACGAGCAACTGGCCGGGCATCGTCAAATGCGAGCTCTGCCGCCATCGCGTCCAGGGCGCCGCCCTGACGAAGAGCGGCGGCTTCAGCCACTATCCCGCCGGCCACGGTCCCGGCTGCGCCGAGGTCTGCCCGCGGCAGGCGGTCATCTACGGCACGCGCGAGGAGCTCCTCGCCGAGGCAAAGCGGCGCATGGCCGAGAGCCCCGGCCGCTACGTGGACAAGATCTACGGCGAGTTCGACGGGGGCGGCACGCAGTGCCTCTACCTGTCGCACGTGCCCTTCGACAAGCTGCGCCTGCCGACCCTCTCCAACGATCCAGTGCCGGACGTCCAGCAGACCATCCAGCACGGCATCTACCAGGGGTTCGTCGCGCCCGTGGCTCTGTACGGCCTTCTGACCGCGGTGATCTGGAAGAACCGCAAGAATCCGCCGCCCTCCTCCGGCGCCGGTGAGAAAGGAGCGCCGTCATGAGCGAACGCGCGCAGGCCGTCGGCGGGCCCATTTTCACGCGCCCGGTGCGTCTCTTCGCGGCGCTGTTCGCGGTCGGCCTTCTCATGATCCTCTGGCGGCTCTTCGCCGGCCTCGGCGCGACGACCGCGCTATCCGACGGCTATCCCTGGGGCCTCTGGATCGCCTTCGATGTCGTCGTGGGGACCGCGCTCGCCTGCGGCGGATACGCCGTGGGACTCCTCGTCTACATTCTGAACCGCGGCCGCTATCACCCGCTCATCCGCCCCGCGATCCTGACGAGCGCACTCGGCTACACGATCGCGGGCATCTCGGTCTTCCTCGACATCGGCAAGCCCTGGATCATCTGGAAGGTCCCCCTGTTCGTCTGGTCCTGGAACCTGAACTCCGCCCTCCTCGAGGTCGCGCTCTGCATCATGAGCTACATGTTCGTGCTGTGGATCGAGCTCTCCCCGGCGTTCCTCGAGAAGCTCGCGGAGGGGCCCGAGTCCGGCGTGAAGCGGTTCGCCCAGAAGACGCTGCCCGTCATGGACAAGGCGCTCCTCTGGATCATGGGCCTCGGGCTGCTGCTCCCGACGATGCACCAGTCCTCGCTTGGGAGCCTCATGGTCCTGTCGGGACCCAAGCTCCATCCGCTGTGGTGGTCGCCGTTCCTCCCGCTCCTCTTCCTCGTCTCGTGCATCGCGATGGGATACGCGGCGGTCGTCTTCGAGTCGACGCTCTCGACGCGCTTCTTCGGGCGCCGTCCGGAGACGGAGATGCTCGCCGGGCTGTCCGGGGCGATGCTCCCGGTGCTCGGCGGATTCCTGGTCCTGCGGTTCGGCGACCTCGCCTTCCGCGGGAAGCTCGCCCTCGCGTTCGCGTTCTCCCGGTTCGCGCTCGCGTTCTGGATCGAGATTGCGCTGACGGCGCTTCCGCTGGTTCTGCTTGCGCCGGCCGCGCGGCGTCGCGACCCCGGCAATCTCTTCCGCGCCGCGATGTCCATGATGCTCGCTGGCGCCGTGTACCGGTTCAACACCTACCTCGTCGCGTACCGGCCCTTCGACGACGTCCACTATTTCCCGAGCGTTCCCGAGCTGCTGATCACGCTGGGACTCGTCTCCCTCGAGATCGTCGGCTACGTCGCCATCGTGAAGCTCTTCCCGATCATCGGCGGCGCGCCCGAGCGCGCGACCGCACACTCATAGAGGGCAAGACATGACACGCATCGTCGTCGACCCCGTCACGCGCATCGAGGGGCACCTCCGCATCGACTGCGAGGTCGATGGCGGCAAGGTGCAGAAGGCCTGGTCCTCCGGTCAGATGTATCGCGGCATCGAGACGATCCTCCTCGGACGCGACCCGCGGGACGCCTGGATCTTCACGCAGCGCTTCTGCGGCGTCTGCACGACGGTCCACGCGATCGCCTCGGTCCGCACGGTCGAGAACGCGCTCGGGCTCGAGATTCCGCTGAACGCGCAGTACATCCGCAACCTGATCGTGATGGCGCACGCCATGCACGACCACATCGTGCACTTCTACCAGCTCTCGGCGCTCGACTGGGTGGACGTGGTCTCGGCCCTCAAGGCCGACCCGGCGAAGGCCTCGGCCCTCGCCAACAGCCTCTCGCCGTGGCCCGGCAACAGCAAGGAGCAGCTGAAGGCGGTCCAGGACAAGGTCAAGAACTACGTCGAGGCGGGCCAGCTCGGGATCTTCACCAACGGCTACTGGGGCCACCCCGCGATGAAGCTGCCGCCGGAGGTCAACCTGCTCGCGGTGGCCCACTACCTCCAGGCGCTCGATTACCAGCGGCGCGTGAACCAGGTTGTCACGATCCTCGGCAGCAAGACGCCGAACATCCAGAACCTCGCCGTCGGCGGCGTCGCGAACGCGATCAACCTCGACAACGAGGCGACGCTGAACATGAACCGCCTCTTCCGCGTCAAGGACATCCTCGACGAGATGAGCGCGTTCATCCAGCAGGTCTACTTCGTCGACGTCTGTGCGATTGCCGGGATGTACCCGGAGTGGCTCGGCTACGGCGCCGGCGTGACGAACTACCTGGCGGTGCCGGACCTCCCGCTCGATACGAAGGGCACGAAGTTCGACCTGCCGGGCGGCACGATCTTCAACGGCGACCTCGCGACCGTGAAGGAGATCAAGTCCTTCCAGGATCCCTACTTCAAGGAGAACGTCACCGAGTCGATCGCGCATGCCTGGTACGACGGCGACTGGTCGAAGCACCCGTACGAGGAGGAGACCGTTCCGAAGTACACGAAGTTCGACGACTCGAAGAAGTACTCGTGGGTCAAGGCGCCGCGCTTCCAGGGCAAGGTCATGCAGGTCGGCCCGCTCGCACAGGTGCTCGTCGGCTTCGCGCTCGGCCACGAGCCGACGAAGCGCTGGGCCGTCAAGACGCTCGAGACCGCCGGCTCGGTCGCGAAGAAGCAGCTCTCGCCGGCCGTCCTGCACTCGACGCTCGGCCGCCACGCGGCGCGCATGATCCGCACGTGCGTGATCTCCGAGCTCGCGCTCAAGCACTGGAATCTCCTCGCGGAGAACATCGGCAAGGGCGACACGGCGATCTTCAACCAGCCCGTGTTCCCGAAGGGCGAGCAGCGCGGCTTCGGCTTCCACGAGGCGCCGCGCGGCACGCTCTCGCACTGGGTCGTCATCCAGGACGGGAAGATCAAGAACTACCAGGCGGTCGTCCCCTCGACGTGGAACGCCGGGCCGCGCGACGAGAAGAACCAGCCCGGGCCGTACGAGGCGTCGCTCGTCGGGAACCCCGTCGCCAATCCGGAGCTGCCGCTCGAAGTGCTGCGCACGGTGCACTCGTTCGATCCGTGCCTCGCCTGCGCCATCCATACGCTCGACCCGGAGGGCCGCGAGATCGCCACGGTCCGGGCGCTCTGATGGAGATGCTCGAGCCGGTCCGCGTCCTCGGCCTCGGCAACGTCCTGATGGGCGACGACGCCCTCGGGCCGTGGGTCGTCGAGGCGCTGCTGGCCGGATGGGAGTTTCCGGAGGGCGTGTCGGTCGTCGACGTCGGCACCCCCGGTCTCGACCTGACCCCGTTTCTCGCCGACGCCGACACCGTCCTCCTCGTCGACACGGTCAAGGCCGCCGCGCCGCCGGGCACGCTCCTCGTCTACGGGCGCCGCGAGCTCGCCGGCCGTTCGCCGCTGCCGCGGGTCTCCCCGCACGATCCCGGCCTGACCGAGGCGCTCTTCACGCTCGAGCTCGCGGGCGCAGCGCCGCGCGACATCGTGCTCGTCGGCGTCGTGCCGGAGAGGGTCGAGAAGGCCGTGCGGCTCTCGCCGCCGGTCCGCGCGGCGGTCGACGCCGCCGCGGGAGAGGTCGTCCGCCGTCTCTCTCAAATGGGTCTTCCGCCCCGCCCCCGCGCTCTCGCCACCCCTCCCACTCCGTGGTGGGAGCGCGCGGCGGACTTCCGGATCGAGCTCTCCGTCCGTGCATGAGACCGGGCTCGCCATCGAGATCCACCGCATCGCCCGGGCCGTGGCGGACGAGCGCGGAGGCGGCGCGCTCGAGTCGGTGACCGTCGCGGTCGGCGACCTCGCCGCGGTCGAGCCGCCGCTGCTCGAGTTCGCGTGGCGCGCGGTGGTCGAGGGGTCGGCCGACGCCGGCGCCGCGCTGATCGTCGAATGGGAGCGCGCGCGTCAGGATTGCGCCTCCTGCGGCGAGATCGCCGAGCGAGCGCCGGGCTCGTGGCTGCGCCTCTGCCCCCGGTGCGGCGAGCCGCTGCGCGTGACCGGCGGCGACGCGCTCGACGTGCTCCGGGTCGTCTTCGGCGACGGCGCTTCCGGGCGGGAGAGGGGAGCCGCATGACCGAGGTCAACGTCCGGGAGAAGGTCCTCGCCGCGAACGCATCGGCGGCGCGCGGCTTGCGCGCGTCGTTCCGCGATTCGGGCACGCTCGTCGTGAACCTGATCTCCTCGCCCGGCTCCGGGAAGACGACGCTCCTCGAGGCGACCGCCCGGGAGCTCCGGACTCGCCTGCGCCTCGGCGGGCTCGACGGCGACATCGCGACCGACCGCGACGCGCAGCGCCTGCGCGACGCGGGCATTCCCGCCCGGCAGATCCTGACCGGCGGCGCCTGCCACCTCGACGCCCGGCAGATCGAGGCCGCGCTCGCCGAGGAGGGCGAGCGGCTCGCCGGCCTCGACGTCCTCTTGATCGAGAACGTCGGCAACCTGATCTGTCCGACCTCCTACGACCTCGGCGAGGACTTCAAGGTCGCGCTCCTTTCGGTCACTGAGGGCGACGACAAGCCCTTCAAGTACCCGGCGATCTTCGCGCGCGCGGCCGTGACGGTCCTGACGAAGGCCGACCTCCTGCCGCATGTCGATTTCGATCTCGACGCAGTGGCATCGCAGATCGCAGCCCTGAACCCGTCCGCCCGCGTGCTCGTCGTCTCCGCCCGGACGGGGGAGGGCATGGACGCGTGGTACGCGCTCCTCGAGGAGTCGCTCGCCGAGAAGCGCACCGCCGTCGCCGTCGCCGCCGCCGCCGTTCCCGCGTGACCGCGCGGGATCTCGACCGCCGGGAGGTCCTCGCCGCCGCCGGCGCCCTCGTCGGCCTCGCCCTGCCGCCGATCGGCTGTTCCGCCGACACCGAGCTGGCGCTCGCGCCGGGCCAGGTCGCCGTCCCGCTCTCGGACCTTCCCGAGGGCGACCGGCGCGTCGTGATCGTCGGCGAGAACCCCGTCGAGGTCCTTCGCGCGGACCACACGGTGACGGCGCGAATGCTCCGGTGCACCCACATGGGCTGCGTGGTGCGGTGGCGGCCGGACGCCCGGATCTATGTCTGCCCCTGCCACGACGGACGCTACGACGCCGAAGGCAACCCGATCGCCGGCCCGCCTCCCCGCCCGCTCGCCACCGTCCCCGTCTCGATCCGGGGGACCCGCGTCGTCCTCGGGTAGCCCCTTCGGCTTCGCCGCACCTTCTCCGGGACTGATGCAGTCGCATCAGGCCGCGTCCGGAACCGCTGCGTAGCATGAACCCCACGTGAGCGAAGCCGGCTTTCGCATCGAGATCCGCGGGACCGTCCAGGGCGTCGGGTTCCGGCCCTGGGTGTACCGGCTCGCGCACGAGAAGGGCGTCGCCGGCCGCGTGTCCAACGACTCCCGCGGCGTGACGATCGAGGCGTTCGGTTCGAACGAGGCGCTCGAGGACTTCGTCCGCGGCCTGCGCGCGTCGCCGCCCCCCGCGGCGCGCATCCGCGCGCTCGAGTGCCTCGAGATTCCGCCCGACGGCGGCGCGAGCGGCTTCGTGATCGTCGAGAGCCGCACCGCCGAGGGGCTCCAGGTCTCGATTCCCCCGGATCTCCCCACCTGCGCCGACTGCCGGCGCGAGATCGCCGACCCGGCCGACCGCCGGTATCGTTATGCGTTCACCAACTGCACCAACTGCGGACCGCGCTTCACGATCGCGCTGAGCGTGCCCTACGACCGTCCCGCGACGACGATGGGGCGCTTCCCGATGTGCGCCGCGTGCCACCGCGAGTACGACGACCCGCTCGACCGCCGCTTTCACGCGCAGCCGAACGCGTGTCCCGCGTGCGGCCCGCGCCTGACCGCAGCGGATGCGGCGGGGGAGCCCCTCGACTGGGACGATCCGATCGCCGGCGCCGCACGCGCCCTCCGGGCCGGCATGATCGTGGCGATCAAGGGCCTCGGCGGGTTCCACCTCGCGTGCGACGCCACCTCCTCCGACGCCGTCGCACGCCTCCGGCGCCGCAAGCGCCGGGAAGAGAAGCCGCTCGCCGTCATGGTCGCCGACCTCGCCGGCGCCGAGACGCTCGCCCTCCTCACGCCCGGCGAGCGCGAGGCGTTGACGTCGGCCGAGCGGCCGATCGTGCTCGTGCGCCGGCGGCCGGACGCGGCCCTCGCGCCGGAGGTCGCGCCCGGCAACCCGTTCGTGGGACTCCTGCTTCCGTACACGCCGCTTCATCATCTGCTGCTCGCGGACGCGGGAGCCCCCCTCGTGATGACCTCCGGCAACCTCTCGGACGAGCCGATCGCGACGACGAATGCCGAGGCGCTCGAGAAGCTGTCCGGGGTCGCCGACGCCTTCCTCCTGCATGACCGCGACATCGCCTCGCGATGCGACGATTCCGTCGTCCGCGAGATCGCGGGCGCGGCCACCGTCCTCCGGCGTTCGCGCGGATGGACGCCGGCGCCGATCGAGACCGCGTTCGAATTCGCGCCGCCGGTGCTCGCCTGCGGCGGACACCTGAAGAACACGTTCTGCATCGGCGTCGGCCGCTCCGCCTATCTCGGCCCGCACATCGGCGACCTCGAGACCCTCGACACGCTCGCCGCGTTCGAATCCTCCGTCGCCCGGCTCGAGGAGTTCCTCGAGATCCGGCCCACGCTGATCGCGCACGACCTGCATCCGCTGTACGCGACGACGAGCTACGCCCGCTCCCGCGACGGCGTCCGGATTGCGGTCCAGCACCACCACGCGCACGTCGCGAGCGCGATGGCCGAGCACGGCCTCGCGGGGCCGGTGCTCGGAATCGCCTACGACGGCACGGGCTACGGCACGGACGGCACCTCCTGGGGCGGCGAGTTCCTCCTCGCCGACCTCACGGGCTTCCAGCGCCTCGCGACCTTCCGACCCGTCGGGCTTCCCGGCGGCGACCTCGCGGTCCGCCAGGTCTGGCGCGTCGCGCTGGCGGCGCTGGAGGACGCGTACGCGGGAGCCCCGCCCCTCGAGCGGCTCGGCCTCTTCGCGTCGATCGATCCGCGGGAGCTCGCGCTCGTGCGCCGCACGATCCGAGAGCGCGTGTACGTGCCGCTCGCGCGCGGCGTCGGCCGCTGGTTCGACGCGTTCGGCGCGCTCGGGCTCGCCCGCCGCGAGTCGCGCTACGAGGGGCAGGTGGCCCTCGAGTGGAACCTCGCCGCGGATCCGGGAGACACGCGCGCCTACCCGTGGAGCGTCGACCGCTCGCGCCCGCAGCCGGAGATCGACCTGCGTCCGGCGCTCCGGGCCGCGGTGGAGGACCTCCTCGCGCGCCGCGATCCGTCCGCGATCTCGGCGCGTTTCCACAAAACGCTCGCCGAGGCGACCGCCTCCATGGTCGCGGAGGTCCGCCCGCACGCGGCCGACGCTCCGGTCGTCCTGACCGGCGGCTGTTTCCAGAACGCGTTGCTCGCCGAGCGGACGCTCGAGCGGTTGAGTCCTCGGAAGGTCTCCGTCCATCTCCATCGCCGAGTGCCGCCCGGAGACGGCGGCCTCGCGCTCGGCCAGGCGGTCGTCGCCGCGGCCATCGCCCGCACGGGAGGTGCCTGATGTGTCTCGGAGTTCCGGGCCGGGTGGTGTCCGTCCGCGAGGGGTTCGCGGAGGTCGACTTCTGGGGGGTCCGCCGCGAGGTCTGCCTCGACATCGTGGACGAGCCGGTCGCGCCCGGGGACTACATCCTCAACCACGTCGGCTTCGCGATCCGCCGGATTCCCGCCGAGGACATCGCGCAGACGCTCGCGCTCTACGAGACGCTGCTCGCGGAGGCGCCGTCGAACGACCTGATGGTGGCCGACGTGCGCGGCGAGATCTCCGCGACGGGCAAGAGATGATCGAGGAGCCGCGTGCCGAGGTTGCGCTCCGCCAGCTGAAGTTCCGCGATCCGGACACGGCACGCCGCCTCGTGCGGACGCTCGAGCGCGTCACGAAGGAGATCGGCCGCTCGCCCGTCTCGGTCATGCACGTCTGCGGCAGCCACGAGCAGGCGATCTCGAAGTTCGGCCTGCGCGCGACGTTCCCGAAGGACCTGAACGTGATCATGGGGCCGGGGTGCCCCGTGTGCATCACGGACATGCCGGAGGTCGACGAGGGCGTCGCGCTGGCACGCCAGGGCTGCGTGATCGCCTCCTACGGCGACATGCTGCGCGTGCGCGGGACCGCGCTGTCGCTCAACGACGCCCAGGCCGAGGGCGCGACGGTCGAGGTGGTCTACAGCGCGACGCAGGCGGTCGAGCTCGCGCGCGAGATGCCGGACCGCGAGGTGGTCTTCTTCGCCACGGGCTTCGAGACGACCGCGGTCGCCACGGCGGCGATCGTGCGGAGCGAGCTCCCGAAGAACTTCTCGGTCCTCTCCGCGCACAAGTACATCCCGCCCGCCATGGAGATCGTCGCCGAGATGCCCGAGACGCGCGTCGAGGGGTTCCTCGCCGCGGGACACGCGGCGACGATCACGGGCTGGGGGATCTTCGAGCCGTTCGTCGAGCGGCACCGGATCCCCGTCGTCGTCGCGGGCTTCGAGCCGCTCGACATCCTCGCCGGACTCGCGCGCCTGGTCGAGCTCGTGCGGGACGAGACGCCCACCGTGGTCAACATGTTTCCGCGCTGCGTGACGAAGGAGGGCAACCTCCGGGCGCAGGAGGAGCTGTGGAGCGTCTTCCGGCCGATCGGCGGCCGGTGGCGCGGCATCGCGCACGTCCCCAAGGGCAACCTGAGGCTCCGCGACGAGTGGGCGCACGTCGACGCGCGCCGGCGCTTCACCATCGACCTCGCCGCGCTGTGGGACGGCGTGCCGCCGGCTCTCGCGGCCGACTGCGTCTGCGGCGACATCATGTCCGGCATCTCGACACCCACGGACTGCAAGCTCTTCGGCAGGGAGTGCGTCCCGGACGCGCCGGTCGGCGCGTGCATGGTCTCCTCGGAGGGCGCGTGCCGGATCTGGCACCAGTACGGCGGGCATCCGAACCTGGAGGCGCTATGAGCACGCTGGCGATCGAGGCGCGGGAACGCATCACGCTCCGGCACGGCTCGGGGGGCCGGGCGATGCGCGCGCTGATCGAGGACGTCTTCCTCCAGCGCGTCGAGGCGAACGCGTCTCCCCAGGACGTCGGCCCCGAGGCCATGGACGACGGCGCCGCGCTGTGGATCGGCGACCGCTGGATCGTGGTCACGACGGACTCGCACGTCGTCCACCCGGTCTTCTTTCCCGGCGGCGACATCGGGCGCCTCTCGATCTGCGGCACCGTCAACGACCTCGCCATGATGGGGGCGACCGAGGTCCTCGGCCTGACCTGCGGCGTGATCCTCGAGGAGGGCTTCCTCCGCGAGGACCTCGAGAGGATCCAGGCCTCGATGGCCGAGGCGTGCCGCGAGGCGGGCGCGCGCATCGTCACGGGCGACACCAAGGTGATGGGCCGTGGCGAGATCGACGGCATCGTGCTGAACACGGCGGGCGTCGCGGCGACCGGGCGCGTCGTGCGCGACTGCGGGCTCTCCGTCGGCGACCGGATCATCGTGACGGGCGCCGTGGGCGACCACGGGCTCGCGATCCTCGCCGCGCGGCACGGCCTGAAGCTCGAGGGCGACCTCGCCTCCGACGTCGCGCCGATCAACGGCCTGGTGCGCGCGGCGCTGTCGGCGGGCGGCGACGGCGTGATCGCGATGAAGGACCCGACGCGCGGCGGCCTCTCCTCGGCGCTCCACGAGATGGCGCAGAAGAGCGGCGTCGGCATCGTCCTCGAGGAGGTTGCGGTGCCCGTGCACGAGCCGGTCCGCGCGGCGGCCGACCTGCTCGGGATCGATCCGCTCCACGTCGCGAACGAGGGCAAGGCCGTGATCGGCGTGCGGGCGGATGCCGCCGACGCCGTGCTGGAGGCGCTCCGCGCGCACCCGCTCGGCCGTGAGGCGGCCATCGTCGCGCGCTGCATCGCCGAGAGGCCCGGCAACGTCATCCTCGACACCGGCTTCGGGAAGCGGCTGCTCTCCGAGCCCGAGGGCGAGCTCCTGCCGCGGATCTGCTGAGCGCATGAGCGGCGAATCCCCGATCCGGATCCGGCGCGACGGCGCCGTCGGCGTTCTCACGATCGACCGGCGCGAGCGCTTCAACTCGCTCGACGTCGCGACCGCGCGGGACTTCCGCGCCGCCGGGCTCCAGCTCGCCCGCGACCCGGCGGTGCGCGCCGTGATCCTCCGCGGCGAGGGCGGCGTCTTCTGCAGCGGCGCCGACCTGAAGTACATCCGCGCCGGCGGCGAGGCGTCCGAGCTCGGCTACCTGCAGGGGAGCCGGCCGGCGCCGTCGGGGTTCGGCGAGGTCTTCCAGCAGATCCTCGAGTACATCCACTCGACGATCTCGGAGATCAAGCGCGCTCCGAAGCCGTTCCTCGCGGCCGTGGACGGCATCGCGGCCGCCGGCGGGTTCGGGATCGCGATGGCCTGCGACCTCGTGTACGCCTCGCCGCGGGCCGTGTTCGAGTGGGCGTACGGGAAGACCGGGCTGACCGGCGCGGAGAGCTCGACGTTCTTCCTGCCGCGCCTTTTGGGCCTGCGCAAGGCGATGGAGCTCGTCCTCGTCAATCCGAGGCTCTCCGCGGAGGAGGCGAAGCGGGTCGGCCTGATCAACGACGTTTTCCCGCAGGAGACCTTCGAGGCCGACGTCCTCGCGCTCGCGGCGCGGCTCGCCGCCGGACCGACCGAGGCGCTCGCCGTCGCGAAGAGCCTCGTCCACCAGGCGGCCGGCGTCGAGCGGCTGGACTTCCACCTCGACCGCGAGATCGAGGCGCTCGCCCGGATCGCCGACGGCGCCGACTTCGCCGAGGGGCTCGCGAGCTTCTTCGAGCGGCGTCCCGCGCACTTCGAGGGCGGGGCCCCGCGGCGGGGGAACGTCGCCTCGGAATCGGGGACGGCCGAGCCGTGCCCGATTTCGAAAGAAAGCCTGCCGTGAACCCGCCGCTCCTCTCCGCGCTCGCGCTGACGGCCGCCGTCGTCGGCAGCATGCACACGCTCGCGCCCGACCACTGGGTCCCGTTCGCCGCGCTCGCGCGCGCCCAGCGGTGGTCCGCGCGCCGCACCTTCTGGGTGACGGTCCTCTGCGGCTTCGGGCACGTCACGGTGTCCGCACTGCTCGGGCTCCTCGGCCTTCTCTTCGGCCTGCGGATGGTCGAGGCGTTCGGGCGGAGGATGGAGGCGGCCGCGGGAATCCTGCTCGTTCTCTTCGGCGTCGTCTACGGCGTCTGGGGGCTGCGTCGCGCTCTCGGCCGGCGCGTCCACGGCCACGCGCACGTCCACTACGACCACGTGCACGAGCCCGCGCGAGCCACCATGGGCGGCCTGTTCGTCCTCTTCTCGGCCGATCCCTGCGTCGCCGTCGTTCCGATCCTCTTCGCCGCAGCGCCCCTCGGCGCGCGCGCGGCGACGGGGGTCGTGCTCGTCTACGAGGTCGCGACCATCGCAACGATGGTCCTGCTCGTCCTCCCGGCCCGCGCCGGCGCAAAGGCCCTCCGGTTCGGGTGGCTCGAGCGCTGGGCGGACGCCGCCGCCGGGGCCGTGATCGTCGGGGTGGGCGTCGGCGTGACGATCCTGGGCTGGTAAGGCGCCGAAGCAGGCCCCGGCGGCTGAACTTTCTCCGGCCGGCTTCGTTTCCATAGGCGATGGCGAATCCCATCGAGGCGCAAGGGCTGCGCAAGCTGTACCGCTCCCGCCTCGGCGGGAGGACGGTGGCGGCCCTGGACGGCCTGGACCTCAGGGTCGAGCCGGGGGAGGTCTTCGGCCTGCTCGGCCCGAACGGCGCGGGCAAGACCACGACGGTCAAGATCCTCCTCGGCCTGACGCTTCCGACGTCCGGCTCGGCGCGGCTGCTCGGTCTCCCGGCCGCGGACCCGGCGAGCCGGCGGCGCGTCGGTTACCTGCCCGAGGGGCACCGGTTCCCCGGATACCTGACCGCGCGCCAGACGCTCGGGATCTTCGGCCGGATGTCCGGGATGGACGCCACGGCGCTCCGCGCCCGGACGGGCGCGCTCCTCGAGCGCGTGCGGCTCGAGCGATGGGCGGACGTCCGCGTCCGTAAGTTCTCCAAGGGCATGACGCAGCGACTCGGCCTCGCGGCGGCGCTCGTGCACGACCCGGAGGTGCTGCTCTTAGACGAGCCCACCGACGGCGTCGATCCGGTCGGCCGGCGCGAGATCCGCGACCTGCTGCAGGAGGAGGCCGCGCGCGGCAAGGCGATTCTCGTGAACTCGCACCTGCTCTCGGAGATCGAGCTCACGTGCGGCCGCGTCGCCGTGCTGCGGCAGGGCCGCGTCGCGGCGGAGGGGTCGATCGAGGCGCTCACGGCGAAGACGTCGCGCTACCGGCTCGTCGCGACCGGGGTGGACGAGTCCCTGCTCGCCGCCTTCCGCGAGACCGGGGCGACGGTCGAGCGCGTCAACGGCCACTTCGACCTCGGCGCGCGGGACCTCGACCACTTGAACGCGCTCGTCGATCGTCTCCGCGCCTCCGGCGGCCGGCTCCAGGAGCTGACCCCGGTGCGCTCCAGCCTGGAGGACGTCTTCGTCGGCCTCGTCCGCGAGGGCGCGGAGAAGGAGGGGGGGCGATCGTGAAGGCGCTCGCCGCCTCGATCGAGGAGGTCTTCCGCGAGGCCTCGGCCCGCTGGACGCTCGTGGCCTACTTCGCGCTGTCGTCGCTGTTCATCCTGGTCTTTGCGGCCGCGGTGAACCTCGACATCGTCGACGGCGCCCTCGCCGGCGCGCGCCTCTTCGGCCGCTCGATCGACCTCGGCGGGCGTTCGGTGGACGTGGACCAGCTCGTGCTCGGGTTCGAGTCGGGATTCTCCGGGTTCCTCTACCTCGTCGGGACCTTCCTCGCGCTCTTCGCGACGGCCCACCTGGTGCCGCGCCTGCAGGAGAAGGGCACGATCGACCTCTACCTGTCGCGCCCGGTCGGCCGCGCGCCGCTCCTCCTCTCGCGCTACCTCGCCGGCCTGCTCCTCGCGGCGGCCAACCTCGTCTACCTGATCGGCGCGATGTGGCTGATCGTGGTCTGGAAGACGCGCGTGCTCCATCCGCGCTTTCTCCTCTCGGGGGTCGTGATCCTCTTCACGTTCGCGGCGCTGCTGGCGTTCGCGTTCCTGGTCGGCGTCGTCACGTCCTCGACCGGCGTGTCGCTCATGACGACCTATGCCCTCTTCTTCTTCGGCGCCGTGCTTGCGGCGCACGACCGGATCGCGGCGGCGGTTTCGACCGACGCGTCCGCCCGATCGATCCAGGCGCTCTACTGGGTCCTGCCGAAGACGGCCGAGCTCGGCCAGGCCACGGTCGCGCTCGTCGCCGGCAAGGCGGCTCCGGACCGGCTCGCGCACTTCAACGCCGCCGGCGTCTACGGCTCGACGGCGCTCTTCGCCCTCGTCTCGCTCGCCGCGGCCTCGTGGATCTTCTCCAGAAAGGACTTCTGACATGAACGCTCGGCGCCTCGCCTCTCGTCTCGGCCTCGCGGCCCTCCTCGCGCTCTCCTCGGTCGGTACGGCCCTCGCGGTCCGCCGCACCGAGGACCCGCTCGCGCTCGTGCCGGGCGACGCGGCGACGGTCGCGGTGATTCACTGGAACGAGCTCCGCGCGAGCCCGTTCGGGTCCGAGGTGCTCGACCGGATGGACGGCGTCTCGACGGACGGCGACGGCTCCCGCTTCCTCCGTGAGATCGGGCTCTCGCCGCGCGAGGACATCGACACGATCGTGCTGACGACGTCGAAGAAGGCCGGGACCTCGGACGACGCGCTCGTCCTGTTCGAGGGGCGGTTCGACGTCGCGCGGATCGCCGCCGCGCTGACTTCGCGCGGCGCGGCGCTCCAGAAGAGCGCCGCCGGGGACTACTACCGTCTCTCCGCGGAGCACGGCGATCATCCGGGCGCGGTGGCGCTCGTCAACCCGCATCTCGTCGTCGCGGGCAGCGAGGCGGCGGTGACGGCCGCGCTGGGACGGCGCGAATCGGGCGGGTCGGGCGGGTTGATGTCGGGGCAGGGCCTCGGCAAGCAGCTCTCCCGCGTGGACAAGGACGCCTCGGCATGGGCGCTCGTGGACCTGACGCGCTACACGATCACGCAGAACCGCGAGATGCACGTGGACGTCCGGGTCGAGGGCAAGGACGAGGCCTCGCGCGCCGTCGTCGGCGCGATGAAGTCGATGTCGCTGCTCGCGCTCGAGGCGAAGGTGCACGGGGACGCGATCGACGTGTCGGCCACGGGCCTGTCCGCGGACGCGGAGAACCGCTCGCTGCTGCAGGACTCGCTGCGAGGGCTCCTCGCCATGTGGCGTCTCGCCGTCCAGGAGAAGTCGCCCGAGATGGTCTCGGTGATCCGCGGCTTCCGGGTCGACGGCGACACCGAGGGCGTGACGGTCCGGGGCACGCTCCCGGGCAGCGTGCTCCGGTCCCTCGCCGCGCACCGGCAGGCGAAGCGCGGCACGAACCAGTAGGGGCGGCCCTTGTGGCCGCCCGCTCCGGGCGGGGGCAAGCCCCGCCCCTACGCTTACCGAGACTACGGGGTCGGCGCGGGGGCCGGCGCCGGCGCGCTCGACGGCGGCTGTCCCGACGGAGCGCGCTTCGGCTGCCCGGCCCTCGGACGGGGGGCGCCCCCCGGTCCGGCCGGCCCGCCCGGTCCTCCGGGGCCGCCGCCGGCCGCCTGCTTCTTCAGCTCCTCGCTCTTCGCCTCCATCGCCGCCCGAAGCTCGTCCTGGTGCGGCTGCGAGATCCGGGCGCCGGTCATCGCGGTGCGCTGCATCATCTCGGGGAGCTTCTCGAGCGACTTCTGCCCGGCGGGGGAGGCGTAGAACTGCGCCATCTGCTTCAGCTCGGCCTCGGTGAAGGTCTCCGTGTACATCTTCGTGAGCTCCGGCTGCATCGCCTCCCACGTCATGTACTTCTTCAGCCAGCCGACCATGACCTCGCGGTAGGGCGTCAGGCCGGGGTTGCGTCCGATCTCCGAGTCGATCATCGCGTTCGCGGTGTCGGAGAGGCTGGACTGGAGCTTGAGCGCCTTGAACAGCTCCTGAGCGGCGGCCGCCTGGGCGGCGGTGTTCGGCGTGGGAGCGGGCGTGGGGGTCGCCGGCGCGGCCGGCGCGCCCTTCTTGCAGGCCGGAGCGGAGACGAGCGCGAGTGTCGCGACGAGGCCGGCGAAGAGAGCGAGACGAGACCGCATCGAATCCTCCCGAAAGCGTGAGGGCTCGTCCCGCCGGGAAGGCTTCCGGGCTGTCGGACCGAGACTCTCCTGCTCCCGCGGAGGATATGACGGCGGGGGCGGAAAGCGGAGAAAAAAGGGCCGGTGCGTCCTCAGGCGAGGACTTCGACCCGCGCCTCGCGGCGCCGGGCCGAGAGGAGCATGGCGACGGCGGTGTACAGGACGACGGCGAAGATGAGCCACCGCAGCGCCGTCAGCGGCAGCGACTTGACGACGAAGGCCGCGAGCAGCACGGCCGGAATGCCGCCGATCGTGAGCCCGAGCGCCGCGCGCAGGCTGTAGCTGCCGCGCGCGACGAAGCGCAGCCCCCCGATCGGCATGAGGAAGGCGCACGAGCCCATCATGATCGGAAAGGCGGCGCGCGGGTTCATGCCGAGCAGGGCCACGAGGATCATGCACGGCGCGTAGAGGCCGATGCCGAGCGTCATGAGCGCGCCGAGGGCGAAGTTGCCGATGAGTCCCGCCCAGAGCAGGGGAGAGCTCAGCCCGAGCGCGTCGCCGCCGGCCGGGAAGAGCCCCAGGTTCGTCATCGCGAAGAACGATGCCGCGGCGAGGAGCGCGAGCCCCATGCCGACCTGGACCGTCCGGCGGGGCCACGCGGAGACGACGCCCGCGCCGAGCCACGCGCCCAGGACCGACGCCGCGATCATCCCGATCAGGGTGGTCATCTCGACCTGGACGATCGCGATGAAGATGAAGGCCTGGGTGATCGTCGGGATGGCGTGGCCGACGTTGAGCGTGCCGGGAATCTTCTCGTCGCGCACGATGCCCTTCAGCTTCCAGATGGACGTCGTCGGCGCGAACGAGCCGATGCCGAGCGTGTCGAAGAAGTTGGTCACGAACCCGATCGCGAGGGCCATCGGCCCCGGCTGCGCGCGCTCCTTCGAGCGGCGCGCGGAGATCGCCCACGCCACGACGAACACCAGCGTGACCGCGCCCAGGGCGAGGAAGAGCAGCGTCTTGGCGCCGGGCATGTGGCGTCGGAGTGTAGCGCAAGGATGCGTCGCGCCCTGCTAGAGTCCGCGCCATGAAGATCCGTCGCATCGCCGCCTACCGGGTGGAGCTGCCCCTGCACGAGGGGAGCTACAAGTGGTCGGGCGGCAAGTCGGTCGCGGTCTTCGACAGCACGCTGGTCGCCGTCGAGAGCGACACGGGCCTCGTCGGCTGGGGCGAGGTGTGTCCGCTCGGGCCGGCCTACCTGCCCGCGTACGCCGAGGGAGTGCGCGCCGGCCTCGCGGTCCTCGCGCCGCACCTGATCGGCGAGGACCCCCGCGCGCTCGACCGCTTGAACCGCAGGATGGACGCGGCGATGAAGGGGCATCCGTACGTGAAGTCCGGCATCGACGTCGCGTGCTGGGACCTCCTCGGCCAGGCGGCGGGCCTTCCCGTCGCGACCCTGCTCGGCGGCCGCTACGGCGAGGACTTCGTGCTCTACCGCGCGATCTCGCAGGAGGCGCCGGAGGAGATGGCGCGCCGCGTGGCGGGGTACCGCGCCGAGGGCTACCGGCGGTTCCAGCTGAAGGTCGGCGGCGCGCCGGAGGTCGACGTCGAGCGGATCCGCGCCGTTCGCGCCGTCCTCGAGGACTCGGACGTGCTCGTCGCGGACGCGAATACGGGCTGGCTCATGCACGAGGCGGCCCGCGTCGTCCGCGCGGTGCGCGACGTCGACGTGTACGTCGAGCAGCCGTGCGCGAGCTACGAGGAGTGCCTGTCGATCCGGCGGCGGACCGACCATCCGTTCGTGCTGGACGAGACGATCGACGGCGTCGGGGTCCTGCTGCGTGCCGCAGAAGACCGGGCCATGGACGTCGTGAACCTGAAGATCGGGAAGCTCGGCGGCCTCACGCGGACGCGGCAGGCCCGCGACCTCTGCGTGTCGCTCGGGGTCGCGATGACGATCGAGGACACGTGGGGCGGCGACGTCGCGACGGCGGCGATCGCGCACCTCGCGCACTCGACGCCGCCGGAGCTCCTCTTCACCGCGACCGACTTCAACAGCTACGTCACGGTCTCGACCGCGGATGGGGCGCCGCAGCGGCGGAACGGCCGGATGGCCGCGCCCGACCGGCCGGGGCTCGGGATCCGCATGCGGGCCGAGGTCCTCGGAAAGCCCGTCGTGGACGTATCGTAGCGACCGCAGGGGGGAAGCAGGGCGGCTTCCGGTCTCCCCTCACCCCTGCCCCTCTCCCGGAGGGAGAGGGGACCCGTGGGGCTGTTAGTATTCCGGCCCCGATGTCGAGCGCTCCGCCCCTGCCCCCCGAAATCCAGACCCTGGTCGACCAGAAGAAGTTCGACGCGCTCGAGGCCCTGTGGACGAAGCGGGTCGAGGAGCGCGGCGAGGACCTTCCGTTCTTCTTCGCGCTCGCCGCGGCGGTCAAGAAGAAGGGCGGGGGCGCGCAGGCCGTCGCCTGGCTGCGCCTGCTCGCGGAGTTTCACGACTCGGCGGATGGGGAAGACAAGACCAGGGTCCTCCTCGAGATCGCCCGAATGGCGCCGACGGATCCCACCGTCCGGCAGGAGCTCGCCGCGACGCTCAAGCAGCGCTTCGGCGGCCACCCCGCGCTGTCGGCCGTCGTCGCGCAGTTCCCGGTGGACAAGGCCCAGGATCCCTCGGACGTCGCCGGCAAGATCGCGCGCTGGCTGTCGTTCCGTCCCGGGCAGATCTACTACATGCCCGGCCGGGGAGCCGGGCGCCTCGCGGAGATGAATCCCGCCCTCGACGTCATGCGCCTCGAGGTCGCCGGGACCCGGGTCCCGCTGTCGCTCGTCTCCGCCGAGAAGAACCTCGTGGCGCTGCCCGAGGAGCACTTCCTGCGACGCAAGGTGGAGGACCCCGCCGGCCTGCGGGCGCTCGCGGAGGGGGAGCCCGCCGAGGCGCTCCGGCTCCTGCTCGCCAGCTTCGGCAAGCCGCTGACGCTCCAGGACGTCAAGGACCACTTCGCGGGGGTCGTGCCGGAGGACCGCTGGTCCGCCTTCTGGACCGCCGCGCGGAAGAACCGGCAGGTGCTCGTCTCCGGAAGCTCGAAGTCCGCGACCGTGGCGTGGAGCTCCAGCGCCGACGCCGCCGAGGAGAGCGTGAAGACCGCGTTCCAGAACGCTCCGCCGGCCGCGCGGATCGATCTCGCCCGGAAGCACGCGAAGCGCTCGAAGGACCTCGCCCGCTTCTTCGCGGCGGCGCTCGCCGAGGACGCGCGGCGCCTCGCGGCGACGAAGCCGCCGCTCGCGTGGGAGCTGTCTCAGAACGCGCTGCGACTCGCTCCGGGGGAGCCCGAGGCGTTCCCGGCGGACGCCCTGCTCGCGGCGCCGGACGTCGGCCGCGTCGTGTCGGAGATCCGCGACCAGGCCGCGCGCGAGAAGGCGCTCCTCGCGGTGCGGGCCGCCCGGCCGGACTGGCCGGCGCTCTTCGCCGACCAGATCGCCCGCGAGGAGGACGGCCGCGTTCTGACGACCCTCTTCGACGCGCTCGGCGACGGGGCGGCGGACCTCTCGAGGAAGATTCTCCGCTCGCCCCGCTCGGCGCCGCGCGCGTTCGTGTGGCTGGCCGACCGGATGCACGCCGAGAACCGCGTCGAGAACGCGTCGCTCTTCTTCGCGCTGACCGACGCTCTGCGCATGGACGAGTTTTCGGGCCTGCGCGCCCGCATGAAGGAGTTCTTCGAGCCGGGCGGGCTCGCAGTCGCGCTCGTCCGGGCGGCCACCTCGGAGGAAGAGGCGCGGCAGATGCTGCACGCCCTCGACCGTGTCGCGGGCCTCGAGGAGCACCGGCGCGCGACGGTCCGCGAGGCGCTGCTGATGAAGTTTCCCGAGCTGCGGGCGCCGGCGCGGGAGTACCTCTACGCCACGGCCGGCGCGATCGAGGCGCGGCGGGCGGAGCTGCTGCACCTGAAGCAGGTCGAGCTGCCCGCCAACGCCCAGGCGATGAAGACCGCCAAGGAGCACGGCGACCTGCGCGAGAACTTCGAGTACCACGCGGCGCGGCAGAAGCACGAGTACCTGTCGGCGCGGATCGCGACGATCGCCGACGAGCTGTCGCGGACCCGCGCGCTCGATCCGGCGAAGATCGACGTCTCCGAGGTCCGCGTCGGCACCCGCGTGCGGCTGCGCGACGCCGAGACCGGGGCCGAGCGGGAGGTCACGATCCTGGGGCCCTGGGACTCGAAACCCGAGGAGAACGTGTACTCGTACCAGTCGGAGTTCGCGTCGCGGCTCCTCGGCTCGAAGATGGGCGACCGGATCGGCTTCGCCGAGGGTCCCGCGGAGGTCGTCTCGATCGCGCCGTGGACGTCGTAAGAAGAGTTCGCCGGTTCCTGCTCGGCCTCGCCGGCGTGACGCTCGGCGTCTCGCTCGGCGCGGAGGAGATCCTCAAGCTTCCGATCGGCGACCCGGCCCGCCGGGACCGGGAGGTGCCCGTCGTCCTCGACGCGATCACCGACACTTCCTCCGGCGCGCTGCTCACGCCGGCCGATCTCCCGGGCAAGCTCGCCGACGTTCGCCTCGTCCTCGTCGGCGAGGAGCACATCGGCATGGACTTCCACCGCGCCCAGAAGCGGGTGATCGAGGCGCTCGATCGCTCGGGCCGCCGCGTGATGATCGGCCTCGAGATGTATCCGTACCCCGAGCAGAAGTGGCTCGACGACTGGACCGACGGGAAAGTCTCCGAGGAGGCGTTCCTCGACTCGTGGTACCGCAACTGGGGCTACAACTGGCTGTACTACCGGGACATCTTTCTGTACGCCCGCGACCACCGTCTGCGCATGTTCGCCGTCAACGCGCCCCCGTCGATCGTCGGCAAGGTCCGGCAGAAGGGCTTCGAGAGCCTCACGCCGGAGGAGGCCGCACACATCCCGAAGCAGATCGACACGAAGAGCCCCGACCACCTGCGCCTCTTCAAGGCCTCCTTCGACGAGGAGGCGAGCTTCCACATGGGCGGCAGCGACGCGCAGTGGCAGGCGATGCTGAATGCGCAGTGCACGTGGGACGCGACGATGGCGTGGAACGCGGTCGCCCCGCTGGCGAAGGACCCGGATCCGAAGGCCGTGATGGTCGTGCTCGCGGGCATGGGCCACGTCCAGTACGGCCTCGGGATCGAGCGGCAGGCGAAGCAGTGGTATGCGGGACGGATCGCATCGGTCATCCCCGTCGCGGTCGAGGACGAGAAGAAGGGGCCGGTGAAGAGCGTCCAGGCGTCCTACGCCAACTTCGTCTGGGGCGTCCCGGGCGAGGTGGGCTCCCTCTACCCGGACCTCGGCCTCGCGAACCACGTGCGCCCGGACCAGCGCCTCGAGGTGCTCGACGTCGAGAAGGAGACTCCGGCCTCCGCCGCGGGGTTCCAGGTCGGCGACCTGCTGCTGACGATGGACGGCGTGGACCTCGCGAACCGCGAGACGCTCGCGCGGCTCGTCGCGGCGAAGCGCTGGGGCGACGCGGCGGCGTTCACGGTGAAGCGCGGCGAGGAGACCGTGCCGCTCTCGGTCGTCTTCCGGCGGGTCGTGAAGGAGAAGAAGGACGAGAAGGCGAGGGCGGAGTCGCCGCCGCCGTCGCCGAAGACCTGACGCCTACGGCGCCGAATCGAGCGGGCGCTTGCCGGCCGAGTACTTGAGCACGCGCGCCTTCTCGATCGTGACGAGTCCCTCGCCGACCATCTCGTCGAGCACCGGCAGCAGCCGCTCGACGTGCTCCGCGGTGTCCACCATCTCGATGACGAGCGGCAGGTCCTGCGAGAGGCGCTCGAGGAGCGTCGTGTGCAGGACGCTGCGCGCCCCGAAGCCGCCGATGCCGCGGAAGACCGTCGCGCCCGCGTAGCCGTCCTTGCGCAGGCGCTGGAGCAGCGCCATCCAGAGCGGCTGGTGATGCCAGCGGTCCGATTCGCCGATGAAGATCCGCACGAGAACCTGTTCGCCGTCGAGCACGCGCATGGCTACCCTCCGAAGAGCGAACGCCCGAGGGCGATGCCCGCGAAGCCGGCCGCGAGGCACGCCGCCAGGGTCAGCGCCACGTTGCCGAGGGCGAGGCGCCACGCCCCGTCCTGCACGTAGCGGATGGTCTCGTAGTTGAACGTCGAGTACGTGGTGAAACCGCCCATGACCCCGGTCGTCAGAGCGAGCCGGAGCGTCGGAGAGAGGATCGGCGTCGCGAGGCCCACCTGCATGAGGAGCCCGACGCAGAACGAGCCGATCATGTTGACGGCGAACGTCCCCCACGGGAACGCGGAGCCGAACGCGGCGAGCGCCCAGCCGGACAGAAGGTACCGGGCTCCGGTCCCCGCTGCGCCGCCGAGGCAGATCCAGAAGAAGCGGCTCACGGCTCGCGCAGCGCCGCGAGGCAGGCCTCGGCGATGAAGAGATCCTCGACGCCCATTCCGGTGAAGTCTGCCACGGTGATGCCGCCGGAATCGTACGCGACCGGATTCCCGAGGAACGCGCCGATCTCGACCGCCCGCTCCCTCTCGGACGTCGCGTGCTGGAGCTCGCCGAGGCGCTCGCACTGCGGGAGCGAGTCGACGAGGAGGAGCGCCGCGCGGCGCAGGATCCCCGGTTCGAGCTCCTGCTTGCCCGGCGTGTCGGCGCCGATCGCCGACACGTGCGTGCCCGGCCGGAGGTCCTCGAGGCGGAGGAGCGGAGCCCGGGAGGCCGTCGCCGCGACGAGAAGCCGCGCGCCCGCGGCCGCCTCGGCCGGCGACTCGACAACCGCGATACGGACGCCGGGCAGGCGGACGCCCACGTCGCGGGCGCACGCCTCGACGCGCTCCCGGTTTCGTCCCCAGACGTAGACCCGCTCGAGCGGCAGGACCGCGGCGTGGAGCTCGGCCTGGAGGCGCGCCTGCACGCCGGTGCCGAGGATGCCGATCGCGGCGTCTCTCCTCCCGAGCTCCCGCGCCACCATCGCCGCGACCGCCGCCGTGCGGAGGTCGGTCAAGAATCCGCCGTCGTCGAGGAACGCGGCGGTCTCGCCGGTCTCGACGTCGACGAGGACGATCGAGCCGTACGGCCGGCGCGCGTAGGTCCCGGCGACCTTCAGCGCGAAGTGCCGCGCGCCGCGGCGGTAGCTCGACTTGATGTGCACCTCGCCGCCCCCGCCGGACGCGACGTCGAGGTGCATCGGCATCGGCGTGTCGCACTCGCCGCGCGCCTGCGACAGGAGCGCCTCGCGCATCGCCGCGATCGCCGCCCCCGGCGCGACCGACCGCCGGACGTCCTCGAACGGAACGACCCTCAAGCCGCGAGGATCCTTCGGAGCGTCGGGAGCGCGACGTTGCGGCCCGAGAGCACGGCGACCGCGGGGCCGTCGAGGCGGCCCGCCTTGCCGGTGAGGAGCGCGGCGACCGTCACGGCCGCTGACGGCTCGACGAGGTACTGGTGGCGGTCGAGCAGGAACCGCACGGCCTCGAAGATCTCCTCCTCGGTCAGGAGCGCCACGCCGGCGAGCCGCTCCTTGAGGTAGGAGAAGCCCGTCCGGCCGATCCCGCCCTCGAGGCCGCCCGCTGTCGTGGCGATCGGCGGAAGCGTCAGCACCGCCTCGCCCCGCTCGAGCGAGAGCGCGAGGGCGGGGGAGAGCGCGTGCTGGCACCCGACGATGGTGCCCTCCGGCAGCGCGTTCTTCGCGTAGAAGGCGAAGCCGCCGGCGAGGCCGGCGCCGCCGACCGGCACGAGGAACGCGCGCGCCTCGGGACAGTCCTCGAGCACCTCCGCCGCGAGGGTGCCGCCGTTGGCGGCGAGGATCGCCTCGTCGTCGAAGGCGGTCAGGAAGGGCCGGCCGGAGCTCGCGGCGGCGGCGCGGGCGATCCGCTCGGTGTCGTCGAAGCCGTCGTGCTCCGACCGCACCACGTTCGCCCCGAGCGCGACGATCGCGCGGTATTTCGACTCGTCGACCGAGCGCGGGACGTGGATCTCCGCCGGAATGCCGAGCGCGCGCGCGACGTGGGCCACGGCCTTCCCGTGGTTGCCGGCCGAGCACGTGACGATGCCCTTCTCGCGCTGCGCCCCGGACAGGCGCGACAGGACGAAGAAGGCCCCGCGGATCTTGAAGGAACCGGTCAGCTGCAGGTTTTCGAGCTTGAGGAACACGGGAACGCCCGCCTGCTCCGACAGCGCCGGCGACGGCTCGAGCGGCGTGCGCCGGATGCGCCCCGCGAGGGCGCGGCGCGCCTCGAGCACCAGGGGCATGTCGAGCGCGGTCATGAGGCCTCGAGCTCGAGGTTCAGGGCGCGCGCGATGTCCTCGCGCACGCGCTCGGCGAGTCCGCCGGCGTCCCCCGGAGCGAGGCCGGCGACGGACACCGGCGGCAGCACCTCGACGCTCGCTTGCGTGCGGCGGAACACGAGCGAGTGCTTGGGAAGCGCCGTTTCCGTGCCGGAGATCGCGAGCGGCACGATGTCGATCCCGAGATCGATCGCGAGGCGGAACGCGCCCTCGCGGAACTTGCCGAGCGCGCCGTTCTCGCTCCGCGTTCCCTCGGGAAAGACGACGACCGAGCTCCCGTCCAGGAGGCGCTGCCGCATCTCGATGAGCGCGCGCCGCGCGCTGCCCTTGTCGCCACGCTCGATCGGGATGTCGCCCGCGAGCTTCATCTCCCAGCCGAGGACCCAGACGTGGAAAACGGACTCCTTCGAGAGAAACTTCATCTCCCACGGCAGGAGCGAGAGGATCCACACGTCCGCCATCGAGCGATGGTTGGAGACGAACAGGTACGGCCGCCGCGCGTCCGGGTGCACGGCGTCGATCACGCGGAAGTCCCAGAACGGGTTCATCCGGATCCCGACGACGCCGGCGTTGCGGAGGATGCGGCCGATGCGGTGACGGCCGGGGTCCCGCCGGCGCGTCACGAACCGGAAGGCGCCCATGAATGGCGCCCAGAGGATCACGATGACGACGTTGAGCAGCCACCACAAGTACGAGAGGACAACCGCGATCGGGCGCAGCTCGTAGAATCGCCGGCGCTGCTTCTCCACGCGAGCGGATTCTATCCGCGCCCCCGGCGCCCCGTTTAGCGCCGAGTTAGCCGAAAGCGCCGACAGTGCCGCGCGCGCTCGTCGCGCCTTGACAGCGGTCGTAACATCAGCGGTCGCGATGCGCCGCGTCATCCGCCGATTGCCGTCGTTCTACCTGCTGGCGATTTTTCTCGCCGCCGCGGTGGCGCCGCACCACCACCTCGACCCGATCGCGGACCTCTTCTCGGACCGGCCGTCGAACTCCGGCACGTTCGTCCAGATCACTGGGCCCGGCAGCCTCGACCGCGGCGTCTACCCGGGCTCGCTCGTCCAGGACGAGTCGTGCTTCGCCTGCTTCCACAGCGACTTCGTCGCCTCGCCGGCCGTCGCGATCGCCGTCATCCACTCGCTCGCGCCGCTCGCGCCGCACCGGCCGCTTCCGGCGCCGTCGTTCGCGCCCGCGGTCTTCGTCTCCGGCACCTCCTCGCGCGCTCCTCCCGCCGCGGCCTGATCTTCCGCTCTCGGAATCAGGCCGGCCCGGCGACGACGCGTCGCCGGCCATTTCACCGCTCGAGGAGATGTGCACCCGATGGCCCATGCACCGGTTCCCTTTCCGAGCGCGCGGCGTCACGTTCCCGCCGTCGCGCTCGGAGTCCTGACGCTCGCCGCGCTCGCGGGCGCCGCCGAGGCGCCGCGCCGCCTCACGCTCGCCGACGCGCTCGCGCGCGCGGAGCAGGGAGGCTTCGACGCGCTGGCCGCCGAGGCCGCGGTGCGGGCCGCCGAGGCGGACCGCGAGAAGGCGCGGCGCTTCCCGAACCCCGCGTTCAGCGGCGCCTGGCTGCATTCCACGTCGGTGCCGGTGCCCGGCGGCACGACTTCGTCGGACGGCTATACGGTGGCGGCGAGCGACCAGGGAGCCGTCGAGGGGCTCGCGTCCGGCAAGCGATCGCTGCGGATCGGCGGCGCCGAGTCGGCGCTCGAGTCGGCCCGCTTCGGCCGCGAGGACACGCTCCGCGCGGTGCGGCGGGACACGGCCCACGGGTACTACGACGTCCTGCTCGCCGAGGCCGTCGCGCGCGTGGAGGCGGACGTCGCGGGCAGCTACGAGCGCACGCTCTCGCTCGTAGACGAGCGGCTGCGCTTCGGCGCGGCCAGCCGCGTCGAGCACGCTCGCGTCGAGGTCGCGGCCCTCGAGGCGGCTCAGGCGCTGACGGAGGCCGGAGCCGACGTGGCGCGTGCCCGGTCCGTGCTGCGGGTGCTTCTCGGCGGCGATTCGCTCGACGGCGTCGTGCTCGACGGGACGCTCGAGGGCCGCCCTCCCGACTGGATCGAGCGGTCGGACCTCGCGTCGCTCCGGGAGGCCGTCGCGGCACGGCCCGACGTGCGCGCCGCGCGAGCGGACCTCGATCGAACGCAGGCGGCGCTCGATCTCGCGCGCCGGGAGCGCCTCCCCGACGTCGCTCTGTCGGCGGGATACGCGCGGCAGGGTCCGGACGTTGCTCCGGTGACGCCCCCGACACTGTCGCTCGGGGCGGCGTTCGAGCTGCCGGTCTTCTCGCAGCGGCAGGGCGAGATCGCGCGCGCCGACAGCGAACGCGCGGCGGCGGCGATCACGCTGGCGAGAACCGAGGCGCGCGCCACCGCCGACGTCGACGCGGCCTGGGCCGCGCTCGTCGCCGCCCGGGAGCGCGTCACGCGGATGGAGACGGTCCTGCTCGACCGGGCGCGCGAGACGCGCGACCTCGTGCGCTATCAGTATCGCGAGGGAGCGGTGTCGCTCCTCGACCTCTTCGACGCCGAGAGGACGGCCCTCCAGGTCGAGCTCGAGAACGCGCAGAGCCTCTACGCTCTTCGCATCGCGGTGGTCGACCTCGAGGCGGCCGTGGGAAGGACGGCGCAGCCATGAAGAGAGTCGTCTTGCTCGTCCTCGCCCCGGCCGTCGCCCTCTCGGCGTGCCGGCGCGCCGACCCCGTTGCCGAGGCCCCGCCCGCGGGCGAGGTCTGGCTGACCGCCGAGCAGATGGAGGGCGCGCGTCTCGTCGTTCAACCGGTCGGGACCCGCCCCCTCGCGGTGCGTCTCGTCACCGGGGGGCGCGTCGCCTTCGACGAGCAGCGCGTGGCGCACGTCTTCTCGCCCGTCAGCGGCCGGATCACGAAGGTGCTGGGCGGCTTCGGGCAGAGGGTGCGCGCGGGCGAGCCGCTCGCGGTCATCGAGAGCCCGGACCTCGCGACCGCGTGGTCCGACCTGGTGAAGGCGCGGGCCGACGGGGTCGCGGCGGCGCACGAAAATGAGCGGCAGCGGAACCTGTTCGAGCACGGCGCCGGCTCCGAACGCGACTACGAGGCCGCGCGGGACAACGCGGCGAAGGCCGAGGCGGAGCTCGAGCGCGCCGAGCTGCATCTGAAGCTCCTCCACGGCTCGCCGGAGACCGGCGCGACGCAGGAGTACCTGCTCCGGGCGCCGCTCGCCGGCGAGATCGTGCACCGCGCCGCCACGCCGGGTCTCGAGGTCCAGGGCATGCTCGCCTCCGCCAACGTCGTCCAGGAGCTGTTCACGGTCGGCGAGCTCGACCCGATCTGGGTCTGGGGCGACGTGTACGAGCGGGACCTCGGACGGGTGCGCACGGGACAGAGCGTCTCGATCGAGTCGGTCGCGTATCCCGGCGAGCCGATCGCCGGCACCGTCGACTTCGTCGGCGCCCAGCTCGATCCGCAGACTCGGACCGCGCGGATCCGCTGCGTCGTGCGCAACCCGGAGAAGCGGCTGAAGCCCGAGATGTTCGTCACGCTCTCGATCGAGCTCGAGCGGCGCGATGCGCTGGCCCTGCCGCGGTCCGCCGTGATCCGGGCGGGGGACCGGCAGACGGTGTTCGTCGCCGACGGGAAGACGCGCGACGGGCGCTCGCGCTTCCTGCAGCGCCCCGTCGAGCTCGACGACGCGGACGACGGTTGGGTCGGCGTGGCCTCGGGGGTGAAGGCCGGCGACCGGGTCGTCACCTCGGGCGCGATCCTCCTCTCGGGCGGGAGCGACTAGCCGCGTGATCCGGCGTCTGGTCGCCTTCTCGATCGACAATCCCGTGGCGGTGTTCGCCACGGCGGCGGCGCTCGTCGCGGGCGGATTCTGGGCCTACGCGAACCTCGACATCGAGGCCTACCCGGACCCCGTGCCGCCGCGGATCGAGACGATCGTGCAACCGTCGGGCTGGGCCGCGGAGGAGGTCGAGCGCTACGCGACCGTGCCCCTGGAAGTGGCGCTGAACGGCATGCCGGGGCTCGACCACATCCGCTCGATCTCGGTGTTCGGGCTCTCGGACATCAAGTGCTACTTCAAGTGGGGCACGGACTACCGCGAGGACCGACAGGAGGTCTTGAACCGCCTCGCGACGCTCCAGCTCCCGAACAACCTCCAGCCCGTGCTCTCGCCGGAGAACGCGATCGGCGAGATCTACCGCTACATCGTGACCGGCCCCGGGTACTCGCTGCGCGAGCGCAAGACCGCGCAGGACTGGATCCTCGAGCGGCAGTTCAAGCAGGTGGACGGCGTGGTCGACGTCGCCGGCTTCGGCGGTCTCGTGCAGCAGTACCAGGTGGACGTCGACCCGTACCGGCTGCGCGGGCACGGTCTCGCGCTGCCGCCGCTCCTGACGTCGCTCGCTGCGTCCAACCAGAACGTCGGCGCGAACGTGCTCAACCTCGGCGAGCAGTCCTTCAACGTGCGGGGAATCGGTCTCATCCGCGGGCTCGACGACATCGGCAATGTCGTGATCACCGCGAAGGCCGGCACGCCGATCCGCGTCCGGGACGTCGCCGACGTCGCGATCGGCCACGCGCCCCGGCTGGGCGTCGTGGGCCGCGACGCGGACGACGACGTGGTGCAGGGGATCGTGCTCATGAAGGTCGGCGGGAACACGCGGCGCACGCTCGAGGGCGTGCGCGCGAAGGTCGCCGAGATCCGGGCGAACCACGTCCTGCCGCCCGGCATGGACGTCCAGCCGTACTACGACCGGACGCAGCTGATCGAGACGACGACGCACACCGTCCTGCACAACCTCGTGCTCGGGATGGCCCTGGTGTCGGCCGTGCTGCTGCTCTTCCTCGGGAACTGGAGGGCGGCGCTGCTGGCGGCGCTCAACATTCCGCTGGCGCTCTTCGCCGCGCTCATCGGCATGTCGCTCGGCGGGACGCCCGCGAATCTGATCTCGCTCGGCGCCGTCGACTTCGGCATCATCGTCGAGTCGACGGTCATCATGATCGAGGCCTGCGTGCGGCACCTCGGCCGCGACGCCGCCGGCACCCGCGAGGAGCGCGTGCTCGCCGCGGCGGCCGAGGTCGGACGGCCGATCGCGTTCTCGACGATCATCCTCGGCGTCGCGTTCCTGCCGCTCTTCACGCTGACCGGGGTGACCGGCGTGATCTTCTCGCCGATGGCGCACACCTACGCCTACGCGATCCTCGGTGCGTTCGCCCTGTCGCTCACGCTCACCCCGGCCCTCGCGCGGCACCTGCCGCTCGGGGCTGAGGAGCGCGACAACGCCGTGCTCCGCGGTCTGCACCGCCTGTACGCCCCCGCGACCGAGTGGGCGCTGTCCCGTCCGGCGCTGGCCTCGGCGCTCGGGCTCCTGCCGGTCGCGCTCTTCTTCGTGCTGTTTCCGTTCGTGGGGCGCGAGTTCATGCCGAAGCTCGAGGAGGGGAACTTCTGGATCCGCGCCACGCTGCCCCTGTCCGTTTCGCTGCCGCAGTCCACGCGCTACGTCCGGCGCATGCGCGAGATCCTGCTCGAGCAGCCCGAGGTCGAGACGGTGGTGTCCCAGGTGGGGCGGCCGGACGACGGCACGGACGTGAGCGGGGCGAACAACATCGAGCTGTTCGTGCCGCTGAAGCCGTTGGCGAGCTGGCGGCGGGGGCTGGACAAGGAGAAGCTGACGCGGATCCTCGCCGCGCGGTTCGCGCGGGAGTTCCCGGGCATCGACTTCAACTTCTCGCAGAACATCCAGGACAACGTCGAGGAGGCGCTCTCGGGCGTCAAGGGAGAGAACACCGTCAAGGTGGTCGGTCCGTCGCTGACGGTCGACGAGGACAAGGCGCGGCAGATCGAGTCGGTCCTCGCCCGCGTCCGCGGCGTCGAGGACCTCGGCATGATCCACACGCTCGGCCAGCCGAACCTCACGATCACTCCGGAGCGCGCGGCCTGCGCCCGTTACGGCATCGCGGTCGGCGACGTCGAGGCCGTGATCCAGGCCGCGATCGGCGGCCAGGCGGTGACGCAGGTGTTCGAGGGCGAGAAGCGCTTCGACCTCGTCGTCCGCTGGCAGGAGCCGTTCCGGGACAGCGTCGCCCGCATCCAGGAGATCCTCGTCGGGACGCCCGACGGCGGGGCGGTGCCGCTCGGCCAGATCGCGGTGATCCGCCAGGAGGAGGGACCCGCCGCCGTGTATCGCGAGGACAACCACCGGTACGTGCCGGTGAAGTTTTCGATCCGCGGGCGGGACCTGAAGAGCACGCTCGACGAGGCGCGCGCGAAGATCGCGCAAGGCGTGACCCTCCCGTACGACACCCACCTCGACTGGGCGGGCGAGATCAACGAGCTCAAGGAGGCGGAGCGCCGGCTCTTCGTGATCGTGCCGCTCACGCTCGTCCTGATCGGACTCCTCGCCTACGCCTCCGTCCGGCGCCTCCCGGAGACCGGCATCGTCCTGCTCACGATCCCGCTCGCGTGCTCCGGCGGCTTGCTCGCGCTCATCGTGACCGGCATCCACTTCTCGGTGTCGGCCGCGATGGGCTTCATCTCCATTTTCGGCATCGCGATCCAGGACGGGATCCTCGTGTGCACCTACACCCAGAATTTCTGGAAGGCGGGTGCAGGATGGGAGGAGGGAATCCGCCGCGGCGCCGAGCGCGGGTTCCGGCCCGTGCTCATGACGAGCCTCGTCGCGATGCTCGGCCTCCTGCCCGCCGCGCTGTCGAACGCGATCGGCGCCCAGACGCAGAAACCGCTCGCCGTGGTCGTGATCGGAGGGGCTCTGTTCGTGGCCTTCCTGACGCGCCTCGTCCGCCCTCCCATGCTCCTTCTCGCCCGCCGCTGGTTTCCGCCCTCGGCGCCGTCGGAGTCATGAGTGGGGAGCGGAGGCCGCGTGCCCCGATCGTCGGGATCGCCCGGCCGGAGCCCGCGCCGGCGCGCCGTCGGCATCGCCGGCGACCGTATCCACCGCGCCGGCCCGAGTTGCTCGAACAGCATAGAGTACGTCTCAAAAGACCGGACGGAGGAGTGGTGTTGACGGTTCGAATCCCATGGCTCGTGGCGATAGCCGTGTCGTGCCTCGTGCCCGCGGCGGCCCCGGCCGAGTCGTTTCGGGTGTTTCACTCCACGGCGTCAGGAACCGGGTTCGACGAGTCCTTCGCCGAGGCGTTGCGTGAAGAGGGTTACCGACCTTCCGATGGTGCGGAGCCGGCCCAGACGCCCGCGCTCTCCGAGGACGACCTCGCCGCGTCGATTTCAGGAGTCGTGAATGGTCGGAGTCCATCGCTCGACACGATGGCGACGGCGCCGGAGAAGACGCCGAAGAAGTTCTGGATCACCGCCGTGAGCGTCGCGACAGTCGTCGGGTCGGCGTACAACTCGTTCTCGGACGGCCCGAATCAGAGGTTCCACTTCCTCGACGAGGGGTTCTTCTCGGAGAACACCTACGCGGGAGGCGCGGACAAGGCTTCTCATTTCGCGTCGTACTACATCGTCTCGCAGCTGCTGGGGGACGTCTACGAAGGCCTCGGCATGACGAAGGACAACGCGCAACTGCTCTCCGCGGGCGTGTCGGCGTTCGCCGGCTTCGTGACCGAGCTCGGCGACGGCCGCGGACACTACGGGTTCTCGTACGAGGACTTGGCGTTCGACTTCTTGAGCGCCGCGACGTATCTCGGCATCCACCACTACGGCTTGGAGGATCTGCTCGGGTTCTCCTTCGGGGTGATCCCGGCGCCGGGCAAGCCGCCCGGCTGGCCCGACTGCTGCGTGACCCCCCCCGGCCCGGGCGCTCCGAGGTACTACGGCTTCGGCCAGGACTATTCGACGACCATCTCTTCTTTCAACTTCAAGCTCGCGGGCCTCCCCGCCCACGGCGGCTTCGATCCCGGTCTGGCGCGATTTTTCCTGCTGTCGACGACCTACACGTCGAAGGGATATCGCTGGTACGAGGACAGGAACCTGACCGAACGGGAGGTCGGCTTTTTCGTCGGAATCAACTTCGTCGAGATCCTGAAGGCGGCCGGACTTCCAAAGGACAACTTGTGGCAGAAAGCTCTCTACTTTCTCTTCGACGTGGTTCGGATCCCCTATACCCAGATCGGCTACGTCTACGACCTGAACCATGGCAAGTGGCATGGGCCGACCATCGGAGGCAGCTCTTCGGGGGACATGCCGGCCCCGGCCGCAGGCCTGGCGATCCGATGACCGGCGTCTGCAGCCGACGAGGGCGCGTGTCCGTGGCCGCGGTGGCGGTCCTTCTCATGGCCGGCGCGCGCGGGCTGGGGCAGGAATTCCACCTCTTTCCGGCCTCGGGGCCGGGCCCGCGGTTCGACGCGCCGGCCGACGTCATCGGAACCGACGACAGTATCGAGCGGCCATTCCGGCTCGCGCCGGCCTTGCTCGCGTCCGGCGGGTTCGCTCCCGAGAGCGAAGCCGAGTCGGACTCGCCCGCCTCCATGGCCGTCCCCGAAGAACCGACCGCCGCTCCAAAAAGTCGGCGCTGCGTGCTGTTTCAGTGCCGGACGCTTCCGATCGCCCCGGCGCCGAAGCTCTTCACGACGGCGGTGACGATCTGGACGGCGGCCGGATTGCTCGGCGGCATTGCCGACGGGATCGAGGGTCCCATCCACTACGGCGTCCACCCGTTCACCTTCTACGACGAGTCGTACTTCCAGCGGTGGACCTACGGAGGCGGATCGGACAAGGCCTCGCATTTCGTCGTTTCGACCCATGTCGCGGGTCTCCTCTACGACGCCTACCAGCTCAACGGCCTGTCCGAGGATCAGTCGTTCGGCCTCGCCCTGGCGACGAGCGTCGTCGCGGGTGCCTTCGTCGAAATCGGCGACGGGCTCTCGCCCTACGGCTTTTCGGCGCAGGACCTGACGGCGGACGCCCTGGGATCGCTCGCGAGCGTCCTCATTAAGAGGGCGCGCCTCGACGACACCCTGGGATTCTCCCTGGGCCGCTGGCTCCAGACGACCATTCCTCCAGCGGTGATCGACGGCCGCCCCCTCTTCGGCATCGACTATTCGCAGGAGATGTACACGATGAACGCGCGATTCTCCGGACTGCTGCCCCGCATGCAGGTGGACCCGGGCTTCGCCCGCTACTTCCAGATCTCGTTCGGCTACATGACGAAGGGCTTCGGGTACCAGCCTCCGCTCGACTCCCGCTATCAGGAGGTCGGCTTCGAGCTGGGCCTCGACTTCCAGGAGATCCTCAAAGCGGTCGGCGTCAGCAACCAGACCTGGTGGGGCGATACGCTTCTGAGGGTCTTCAGCTTCCTGCGGATTCCCTTCACCCAGGTCGGTGTGTACTACAACCTTTTCAACCACAAGTGGTACGGGCCCGGAGCGCCTTATCACTATTACTGATCGAGGGAGGCGAAGCATGCGCGTTCGGGGCGTTCTCCTTGCCGCCCTCTCGACTATCCTCCTCGTGGCGGGCGCCTCGGCGCAGACGGGGGGTGACGGCGCGGCCGGTCCGTGGCAGGTCACTCTCTTCGGCGGAGGGTGGAACGCGATCACCGTGCCCTACGTCTACAGGACCCCGTCGGCGCCCCCGGCGGAGGTCGGGTTCGGAAATGCGCCGATGTTCGGGCTCGCCGTCGGGGCCAACGCGAGCCCACTGCTCGGTGTCGAGCTGTCCTGGTCGCAGACGAACCCGGCCCAGCAGTTCACGGGCTCGCCGCCGACGCCGATTCGCACCGTGATCATGAACATCTTCGAGCTCGACAGCCTCTGGTATTTCCATCGAGGAACGTTCCAGGCTTACGGGACCCTCGGGCTGGGCGGGTCGAGCACGGGTTCGTCGTTCGGGGGGACCAACTTCACGGTGGCCGTCGGTCTCGGGGTCAAGGCCTTCCTGAGTCCGCATTTCGCGGTGCGCGCGGACGTCAAGTGGGACAACTCGTACGGCAACCTCGGGCGCTCCACCGATCCGGCCTTCTGCGACTCGGCCGGCTGCTATTTCTACCGGGGGAGCTGGTATTCGAGCCTGCCGGTCACCGCGGGACTGACCTACGCGTTCTGAGGCGGCGACCCCGCCGACGGCTCAGACGTAGTCCTCGTCGACGTAGCACCAGCGCCAGTCCTCGCCGGGCTCGAGGGAGCGGACGATCGGATGCTTGGTCGCGCGAAAGTGCTTCGTCGCGTGCTTGTTCTTCGAGGAGTCGCAGCAGCCGACGTGGCCGCAGGAGAGGCAGAGCCGCAGGTCGACCCACGAGTCGCCCATCCTCAGGCACTCCTCGCAGCCCTTCGAGCCGGGCTGGACGTCCCGGATTTCCTTCAGGTGCGGATCGCTCATCGACCCGCCTCCGTTCCCTGCCGCGGGGCTCCGGCCTTCACGTGGCATTTCGCGGTGCCGCTGTCGGTGAAGATCCCGCCTTCGACCGGCAGGAATTCCCAGTCGTACGAGTCCGGATGCAGCGTCAGCTTCAGGACTCCGAATGTCTTGTTGTCGCGGATCTCGCTGTTCGGTTTGATCCGCCCCCAGGCATAGAGCTCGCGGCCGCCGGTCCCGACCGTGAACGCCCGAAGCCCGTGCTGGGGATCCGCCTCGCCGTCGGCCGTCTGCGGCGCGAAGCGCTCGTAGACGTGCTCGTGCCCGGCCACGACGAGGTCGGCGCCCGCATCGGCGAGCGCCGTCCAGAGGTCCCGCACGGTGGGATCGTCGCCGTGCTCGGCGCCCGAGGAGAAGCGCGGGTGGTGCCACATCGCGGCGACGCACGGGGCCGGATGCGCCGCGAGGTCTTCGCGCAGCCACTTCTCCTGCCGCGACCCCCGCTGACAGCCGCCGACCTCCGCACAGTTGCTGTTCAGGACCACGACGTGCCAGGCGCCCACGTCGTAGCCGTACCAGCCCTTGCCGGGTTCGCCGGCGGCAGCGCCGAAGTAGGCGAAGTAGCCGCTCGCGTACGGCGTGCGGTAGTCGTGGTTGCCGGCGGCGGGCCGCGTGCGGGGCTTGTGGCGCCCCCAGGTCTTGCCGTAACAGTCGGCGAACTGCTGCGGTGTGCCGCTCGAGTACGCGTTGTCGCCGAGCGTGAAGACGGTGCCGGCCACACGATCGAGGAGGGCGGCCGTCTTCGCGGCGCCCTCGAGCTGCGTGCAGTCCGCGATGTCACCGGCGCCGACGAGGACGGGGTCCTCCGCGACCGCGGTGGATGCGGCGGCGAGAAAAACGAGCGCGAAGATGGCCTTCATCGGGGCGATAGGATATCCCGCACGGAGGATCCATGAGATTGCGGCGGCCGTCGGCGGGACTGTGTGTGCTCCTCTTCATCCTTCTCGGCGGTCTTACGAGCGCATTGAGCGCGCAGGAGCCGGCGCCGGGCCTTCCCGATCCCTACGGACTCCTCGTGCCGAAGGATTTCTCGGCGCACCGGTCGTCGTCGAACAATCCCGACTGGAACTCGAACGACGACAGCAAACGGCCGATCCCGGGCGAGACGCAGGTGCTCGCCGACCTGACGGGTCCCGGCGTCGTGACGCACCTGTGGGTGACGATCGCCGACAACGAGTACGGCTGGCCGCGCCTCCTGCGCCTGCGCGTGTACTACGACGGCAGCTCCGTGCCGAGCGTCGACGCGCCGGTCGGCGACTTCTTCGCGGTCGGCCACGGCTTCGAGGCGAAGGTGAAGTCCGCGATGGTCGTCGACAGCTCGGACGGCCGCGCGCGCAACAGCTACTGGCCGATGCCGTTCCGGAAATCCTGCCGCATCACCATCACCAACGAGGGCCACCGCCGCGTCGCGAACCTCTACTATCACGTCGACTGGGAGAAGCTGCCGTCCCTGCCGGCGAACACGCCGTACTTCCACGCGCGGTATCGCCAGGCGCTGCCGGCGCCCGCCGACGGCAAGCCGTACGAGTTCCTGAGCGTGACGGGGAAGGGTCACTACGTGGGCACCGTGCTCTCCGTCGTGCAGGCGGAGGCCGGCTGGTTCGGCGAAGGCGACGACTTCTTCTGGGTCGACGGCGAAAAGTACCCGTCGATCGAGGGCACCGGGAGCGAGGACTACTTCAACGACGCGTGGGGTCTCCACGTCAACGACGCGCCGTTCTACGGCTGCACGGTCGCCGAGGGCACGGGCCTCGGCTCGCGCATGACCGCCTATCGCTGGCACCTGGTCGACCCCGTGCCGTTCCAGAAGTCGCTGAAGGTGGAGATCGAGCACAAGGGCTGGACGTTCAACGCCGACGGATCGGTGAAGTCGGGCTTCGGCGAGCGCGTCGACCTCTATTCGAGCGTCGCCTTCTGGTACCAGGAGGGCATCGCGCAGGACCAGCCGCCGGTGCCGTACGGCTCGGCGCGCCTCCCGCAGGGGAATGCGCTCCAGATCGAGGTCGAGAACGCGCTGTCCCAGATCAAGGCCGAGAACGGCAAGGTCTCCGTGTTTCCCGATCTCTTCTGGTCGAAGGATGTCGTCGTGTTCGAGGGCAAGGGCCCCGGCTCGAAGGTCACGATTCCCTTCGACGTGCCCGAGGATGGCGACTACGAGCTCTACGCGCAGATGGCGCAGGGCTCCGACTACGGCGTCTACACGGCGCTGCTCGACGGCAAGAAGCCGGAGGCGCCCGTGCTCGAGCACGAGCCCGGCGCGGACGTGCGCCCGCAGACGGAGTTCGACGGCTACGCCTACGAGACCTATGTCGGCGCCGACTTCCAGATCGGCTGGCCGCGCCTGACGAAGGGCCGCCACACGCTGACGCTCGTCTGTACGGGCAAGCGCGAGGCGTCGAGCGGATACACGGTCGGCATCGACGACATCGTCCTGGCGAAGACGGGGGCGGCGGCGTGGGCGGCCGCGGCGAAGGTGCAGGAGCCGAAGACGCCCTCGGGCTCCGTCCAGGACCTGGCGAAGGCGCTGTCCGATCCGGACGCGACGACGCGCGGCCTCGCCGCGATGGCGCTGAAGGACAAGGGACCCGCGGCGCTGCCCGCGCTGCCGGCGCTCGAGAAGGCGCTGAAGGACCCGGACCCGAACGTGCGCATGATGGCGGGCAACGCGATCGCCGCGATCGGGAAGGACGCGGCGCCGGCCGTTCCGGCGCTGATCGCCGCCTGCTCGGTCAAGGACGACCAGATTCACGTGCTCCGCGCGTGCGCCTCGGCGCTCGGCGCGATCGGCAAGCCGGCGGCGACGCCGGCGCTCCCGGTGCTGAGGAAGCTCGCGGAACATCCGCGCATCCGCTGGGCGGCGGAGGCGGCGATCAAGAAGATCGAGTAGAAGAGCGTCGCACGGCGGCGGCCTACCAGCCGATCAGGCTGAGGCTCGCGAGCAGGGCGACGGACAGCACCGGCGCGTGCTCGCCCATCACACCTTCGGAGCCCGCAGGACGGCGAGGACCGTGACGTCGTCGGAGGGATCGGTCTCTCCGCGGAAGCGCCGGACGTCGGCCTCGAGGCGCGCGAGCAGGGCCGCGGCGGATTCGAACGGCTCGCGGACGAGCGCGGCGAGGCGCTCCTCGCCGAAGAACGCGCCGGAGGCGTCCCGCTCCTCGGTCACGCCGTCGGTGAACGCGAGCAGCAGGTCGCCGCTTTCGAGGCGGACGCCCCGCGCCTCGAACGCCGCATCCGGCAGCATGCCGATCGCCGGCCCCGTCGGGGCGAGGCGCTCGAGCGTTCCGTTCGCGCGACGGAGCACGGGAGGCTCGTGGCCGCCGTTGACCCACGCGAGCTCGCCGGTCGCGGGATCGAGGAGGCCGAAGAACACCGTGGCGAACATGTTCGAGCGCCCGTGGGTGCGCGCGATGTAGTCGTTCGTCAGGGCGACGACGCTCCGCGCGGCGGGCGCCGCCATGGCCGCCGCGCCATGGAGCTCCGCGTGAGAGCGGAGGAGCGTGCGGAAGAGCGCCATGTACAGAGCGGCGCCGACACCCTTGTCGCAGACGTCGGCGACGACGAGCGCGATCGCGTCCTCGGCGGTCGGGAAGGCGTCGTAGAAGTCGCCGCCGACCTGGCGCGCGGGCTGGAACATCGACGCGATCTCCCAGCCGTCCGGCCGCGGCAGCGTCTCCGGCAGGAAGTCCCGCTGGATGCGGCGGCCGATCTCGAGCTCGCGCTCGAACGAGAGCGCCCGCAGCCGCTCGCGGTCCTCGAGGCGCTTCTTCTCGAGCGTCGCCGCCACGCGCGCGCGCAGCACCACGGGATTGAAGGGCTTCGGCAGGTAGTCCGCGGCGCCCAGCTCGATGCAGCGCGCGACGCTCGCGATCTCGTCGACCGCGGAGATCATCACGACCGGGATGCGCGACAGCTCCCGGTCCGCGCGGAGCCGCTCGAGCACCGCGAAGCCGTCCATCTCCGGCATCATGATGTCGAGCAGCACGAGATCGAAGCCGCCGCCGGCGAGGAGCTCGAGCGCGCGGGCGCCGTTCTCCGCCAGGGCGACCTCGTGCCCGAGCGCGCGGAGGCGCCGCGCGAGGAGATCGCGGTTCATCTCCGTGTCGTCGACGACGAGGATGCGCCCCGGGCCCGGGGCCGCCTCGCGGGCGGCCGGACCGCTCACGCGGGCCGCGGCCCGACGAGCCCCCGCAGATAGGGGATCTGCTTTTCCGCGGCCCTCTCGCCCTCCTCGATCACGTACGGGATCTTGTCGGTGTCGAAGAGGTGGATCTTGTGCTGGAACTGCGGAAGGATCGGGAGGATCTCGTGGTGGTGCGCGAGGTTGTGGAACGCGTAGTTCGCCTTGAGCAGGTTGTTCGACGTGATGCTCGAGATCTGAAACGCGAAGCGCAGCGCGCTCGTCACCTTCGTCTGGTAGGGGCTCTCGAAGCCCATCGTGATGATGACGTCCGCACCCTCGCGGATCGCGACCCCGATCGGCATCGGGTCCGACAGGAACCCGTCCACCAGCAGGCGGTCGCCGACGCGCCACGGCTCGAAGATGTAGGGGATCGCGATGGAGGCGCGGACCGCCTCCACGAGGGGCCCGCGCGAGAAGACGACCTGCTCGCCGGTGTGGAAGTCGGTCGCCGTCAGGTGGAGGGGAATGCGCGCGTCCTCGATGCGCGAGTCGCCGAGCCCGTCGCGCAGGCGCTCGAGGACGCGACGGTCGTCCACGAGCCCGAAGCGCTCGTCGAAGCCGAAGACCTGGGGGAGGATCGCGCGGAGGAGCGCGCGTGTGTTCCGGCGGTGCGTGATGTCGCGGGTCCACAGCTCCCGCGTCTTCTTCTCGGCCGTCGCCGCGTCGTGGCCGAGCGCGAGGAACGCGGCGTAGATCGCGCCGCCGCTGCATCCGACGACCATGTCGACCGGAATGCCCTCGCGCTGCAGGACCTTGAACAGGCCGATCGCGGCGGCGCACTTGACGGAGCCCGAGCCGATGACGACGGCGATGCGGCTCCGACGCGACGGAACCTCCGCTTCCACGATGCCTCCGCCCGCTAACCCGCGAAGCTCGCGACGGCCGCGTCGGTGTCGCCGTAAAGCTTCAGGATGCCGGTGAAGCCGGCGAGGTCGAGCACTCGCCAGACGTCCGGCTGCACCGAAGCGAGGCGCAGGTCGCCGCCGCGCTGCCGCGTCTCCTTGACGGTCTCGAGCAGGGCGCGGAGCCCGGCGCTGGACGTGTAGTCGACTCCCGAGAAGTCGCCGACGATCCGGACCATGCCGCCGAGCACCTCCTCGCGGAACGAGGCGACCAGGGCGGGCGCCGTCGCACCGTCCACGCTGCCCTCGACGGCGATGACCGAGACCCTCTCCCGACGCTCGATGCGAATGTCCATGCCCGATCTCCTTTCCCGAGTCAGGAGCGGCGCGCGAGACGCTTGACGAGTGTCAGGCGGTTTCCGCGCGACGGGTCCGGCCGGTAATCTACATCGTCCACCGAGCGCCGGATCAGGTGCCATCCGAGGCCGCCGATCGGCCTCTCCCGCCAGTCCGACGTCGTATCGGCCGGCGCGATCGACTCCGGCGAGAAGGCGCGGCCGTGGTCCACGATCGTCACGCGCACGCTCTCCGCGTCGGCCTCGCACTCGATCGCGAGGACGCCGTCCGTGCGTCCCGCATACCCGTGCTCGATGACATTGTTGCAGGCTTCATCGACCGCGAGCTGGAGAGCGACGACGGCCGAGCGATCCGCCCCCGCTTCCCGGCCGACGCGCTCGACGAAGACTCGTGCGAGAGCGAGGTTCTCGACGCGCGCGGAGAACGAAATCTCGGACCGCATCGGCCTCACGCGGTCCCGGCGGCGCCGGGCCCCGGCGGACAGAGCTCTCTCCCGGTCACGCGACGGCGCCGGCCCGGTGACGCGCGAGGGCCGACACGAGCCGTTCGTGATCGATCGGCTTGACGAGGCACTCGGCAGCGCCCGCGGCGATGGCGCGATCCCGCTCGTCGAGGATCGTGACGACCACGACGGGCGTCCCGGCGAGCCCGGGGTCCTTGCGGAACGCCTCGAGAACCGACCAGCCGTCGCGGCCGGGCATCACGAGGTCGAGCGCGACGACGTCCGGCCGCCGCGTCCGGGCGATCCGGAGGCCCTCGTCGCCGTCCGAAGCCGTCTCGACGACCCAGCCCTCGCGGACGAAGAGCCGACGCATGAGATCGCCGACGGCGGGATCGTCGTCGATCACGAGGAGGCGGGGCGGGGCCGCGTCCGTCTTCGCGGCGGCGGGTCGGGAGAGCGGCACGCCGGTGTGCGTCGAGACGCGCACCGAGGTCGCGTCTCCGTCGACGTTCTCGATCTCGCCGGGCAGCCGCACCGTGAAGGTCGAGCCGCGGAGGGGGACGCTCTCGACGTGAACGTCGCCCCCCATCAGGCGGCAGAGCTTGCGGCTGATCGCGAGGCCGAGCCCGGGTCCGCCGTACTTCTTCGCCGTTCCGGCGTCCGCCTGCTCGAACGCCTCGAAGAGGCGGCCGACCTGCTCCGCCGTCATGCCGATGCCCGTGTCGTGGACCCGGAAGAAGACCCAGTTTCCAGCCGCATCGAACTCCCGCCGCACCTCGAGCCGCACGGTCCCTTTCTCGGTGAACTTCCCCGCGTTCGAGAGGAGGTTCAGGAGCACCTGCCGCACCTTCGTCGCGTCCTCGCGGATGACCCCGATGTCCGGCGGGCAGTCGACCTCGAGGCGATTGCCGTTCTTCTCGATCAGCGGGCGGGCGGTGACGATCGCGTCCGCGACGACCGAAGCGACGTCGAAGGTCTCCAGGTGCAGGCCCATCTTCCCGGCCTCGATCTTCGAGAGGTCGAGGACGCCGTTGATGAGACCCAGGAGATGGCGTCCCGCGGTCTGGATCTTCTCGAGGTCGGGCGCGAGGTCGCCGTGCCCTTGCGCCCGCACGTCCTCGGCGAGCATCTCGCTGTACCCGAGGATCGCGTGCAGCGGCGTGCGGAGCTCGTGGCTCATGTTCGCGAGGAAGGCGCTCTTCGCCTGGTTCGCACGCCGGGCCTCCTCGCTCGCCTCCAGGGCCGACTGGAGGGCGCGCTCGGTCAGGACGTACTGCTCCTCGATGTTCTTCTTCTGATCGGCGACCTCCTTCTTGGCCGTCCGCAGGAGCCGCGTCTGCACGTGCGACATGTATCCGAAGATCGCGGTGAAGGAGAACGTCCCGAGCCCGGCCAGGATCATCGTGACGACGCTCGCCTGCGTGTCGACCAGGAACCCCATGAAGGCGCCCACGAACAGGATGCCCACGCCGATCGCGCCCCCCGCCCGGATCGCGAGAGGAATCCCGCCGATCGAGAGACAGGCGGCCACGATCGCGGTGATCATCATCATGCCCGGCATCGGCGAAAACCGCATCGCGGCGGTCCAGGCTCCGATGATCAGGGAATCGAAGAGGAGATTGCGCAGCTCGGCGGCGCGCGAATCCGGGGAGAGACGCGCCGCGAGGAGAGCGAGCTGCGGCCAGACGAGCCCGGTGAAGGCGATCGCGGTCCACGGAAAGAGCCCCACCGGGCGTGTCGCGAAGTAGGAGGCGAGCACGAGCCCGACGATGACCATCGCGGGCACGCGCACGCGGTAGTCCAGCGAGACCAGCGGGTGGACGGCGCGGCTCGTCGATGCCATCGGGAAGGCCCGCGAGTCTACCAAAGGCGCCGACGGGGCACGGACCTTGCACCCCTCCTGGTTCGGCTCGCGACTCCCCGCGCGCCTCTTTCGAAGGAGTGTCCCATGACATGGAAAACCCGCTTCCTGGGCGTGGCCCTCGGCGCGATGAGCGGAGCGCTCATGGCGCAGCAGGCTACGTCCTCTCAGTCGACGACGACGACGACCACGACGACGGTGAACGGATCGGTCGTGCAGTACTCGCCCGGTCAGACGATCGTCCTGCGCGGCTCCGACGGCAAGCTGACCACCTACACGCTCGGACCGAGCGTCCCGATGCCCGCCGACGTGCAGATCGGGCGCAGCGTGACGCTTTCGACGGAGCCCGGCGCAAACAGCGGTCAGACGACGGTGACCCGCGTCGAGGTGAAGAGCGCCAACCCGGCGGACTCCTCCGCCCCCTCGAGCACGTCGACTCAGACGACCACCGTCCAGTCCGAGTCGCGTGCCGCGGGCATCTCGGGCAGGGTGACCGCGTATCAGCCGAAGCAGTTCATCACAATCGAGGAGCCTGGCAAGCGCCCGGTCACCTACGTCATCGATCCCCAGTCCGATCTGCCCCAGGACATCGGGGTCGGCAAGATGGTGATCATCACCACGCGCGCGACGGAGAGTTCCTCGAAGCCCGTGGTGCGTACAGTAACGATCACTCGCACGACGAAGACGACCAGCGAGAGCCCCCAGTAAGAATCGGACGAGGGCGGTCATGGGACGAAGGCGGCGAGGCCGCCTTCGTCCTTTTTTTCGCGAGGACTACCGAACGCCGGCGATCAGCTCGAGCTCGCCCAGGAGGCGGCGGTAGGAGTAGACGAAGGTCGAGCCGTCTTCCGAGACCACGAAGGGCTCGACCTGGACGACGCCGGCGGGATCAGGCGGCATGATCTCCTTCCAGGGGCGCCGCTCTCCGGTCGAGACGTCGAGAATGTCGAGGCGCCCGGGCTGCTCGGGCCGGAAGACATAGAGCCCACCGCCCTCCCGGGTCCAGCGTGCGGCGACCTCCTCGGGAAGCACTCCGCGAAGTTTCGCCGGCTCCGCGCCGTCGAGCGGATAGACCGCGATGCCTCCGCCGATGGCGGCGGTGGCGAACCGCGTGCCGTCGGGGGAGATGGCGTGGCCCGCGCGCAGGGGGACGCCCTCGGCGCTGATCGCGCGCGGTGCTCCCGAAGGCAAATCCATCACGTAGAGCCGAGCGCCGTGGCCGGGCTCGATGCCGGTGAAGACGACCCGGCGGCCGTCGGGCGTGAGGGTTCCCCATTGGACGTTGATCGAGCCCTCGAGAACCGTTCGCGATTCGCCGGCGCCGGTCGGGACCAGGAGAAGGCGGCCCGCGCCGACCTGCGAGGTGATCAGCGCCTGACGGCCGTCCGGCGAGAGCGCGAAGGACTTTCCGTCGGCGAGCTGGACGGGCGGCGAGCCGTCGAGCTTACGGACGAAAACCCGGGAGAAGCCCGGGCCTTGGACGTCGAAGAGCGCGAGCTGGCTCGAGGCGGATACGTCGGACGGATAGCACCAGTCGAACCAGGTCAGATTCTTCTGGTTGCCGGATGGGTCGACGGCGATGATCTCCCGCCGGCCGGAGGCGAGGATGTAGAGCACGCGCCCGTCGGGCCCTACGTCCGCGATCCGGTCGTTCTGGCTGGCGGAGCTCCAGAGCGTGCGCGTCCTGCCGGAGAGCGAGGTCGCCTGAAGCGGAAAGCTCGTCCAGACCTCCATTCCGCCGGGGGACCAGGCGAGGGAGATCCGGTCCGAGGGGCCGGTCAGAACGACGCGTCCGGTCCTGTCGACGACCTTCACGACGCCGAGGTTCTCCCCGACCTCCATGTGGTCGAGGAAGGCGACGAGCCGCCCATCGGGCGACACGCGTACGTTCGAGAGCCAGGCGGTGCCCTTGTAGAGCACCTTGCCGATCGGATACTCGAGGCGGAAGCGGCCGTCGGCAAGACGGGCGACGGCGAGATCCTTGCCGTCTGGCGACCAGTCCGCGTCCACCACGTCCTCCAGGATCTCGCGCGGAGAGCCCCCGCCGAGCGGCACGCGCGCGAGCGTGCCGCTCGTCTGGAAGCCGACCGTGAAGTGCTCGCCGAGTGACACGGCCATTTCTCCCGCCGGGGAGACGGCGAGCACGTCGGCCGTTGGCAGGTCGAGCGGCCTCGACTGCTGGCTGTCGGTCCGCGTCGAGTAGATCCGCAGCGGGCCGCCGTCCCAGGCGGCGCCGTAGAAGATCGTCTGGCCATCCTTCGAGAACCTCGCCGAATAGATCGTTCCCCGGCTGAAGGTCAGACGCGTGAAGCGGATGGGCGAGTCGGGCTTTGGCCGCAGGAGCGTCCACGCCGCCACGCCGATCGCCGCGCCGGCGGCCAGGAGCGCGAGGCGGCCTGCCCAGCCCGCCCTGCGTCGACGCGCCGGCTCGGCCGCCGCGATTCCGCCGGAGGCGGAAGTCTCGGAGAGGTGGTCGCGGACGCTCTTCAGGTCCCGCGCGAGGTCCTTCGTCGAGGCGTAGCGCTCCTCCGGGTCCTTCGCGAGCAGGCGCTCGACGATCCAGCGCACGGGCGCGGGGGCGGCCGGCGCCGCCTGCGCCAGCGATTCGGGCTCCTCGCGGATGATGGCGGCGAGCGTCTCGGCGCCGGTCTTCCGCTGGAACGCGCGCTTGCCCGTCGCCATCTCGTAAACGATGGCGCCGAAGGAAAACTGGTCGGATCGGAAATCGAGAGGCTGGCCGCTCGCCTGCTCGGGCGACATGTACCCGGCCGTGCCCATGACCGTGCCCGGCTCGGTCGGCGGAGCGACGGCGGTCGGCAGAGCGGACGCATCCGACGCGGCGGCCGGCTCGGTCAGCTTCGCGAGGCCGAAGTCGAGGATCTTGACGTAGCCGTCCTTCGAGACCATCAGGTTCTCGGGCTTCAGGTCCCGGTGGACGATGCCGGCCGAGTGCGCCTTGGCGAGTCCCTCCGCGATCTGAACGCCGAG
>DAHUXD010000018.1 GCA_027307335.1 Acidobacteriota bacterium | reverse complement strand
CGAACGCGCCGCCGCCGCCGGTCCAGCCGCCGCCCGAGCCGCCGCTCGAGGAGGATGTCGCGGTCGACGACGAACCCGTCCAGGCCGACGCCCCGCCGGCCGCGGCCGCCGTGCCGCCGTGGGCCTTGAACCACCGGTCGGCCTCGGACGTCAGCCCGAACGCGACGACGTAAGGGAACCACGCGTCCTTCAGGCGCGGAGCGGGAGTCCCGAGCTCCCGCCGGAAGAATTCGCGGGCCGAGGCGAGCGCCTTGCGCCGCGCGACCCGCTTCGGCCCCTCGCGCGTCGCGGCGAAGTCGAAGACAGAACGCACGGCCGCGAGTTTGAGGAGAAGCACGGCGACGACGTAGAGGAGGAGCTCGCGGCTCCCTCCGTGCACGCCCAGCCACGAGAAGTAGAGGAGGACGAGCGGCAGCCACAGGACGAGGAGCCAGCTCGCCGCGCCGTGCGCGATCCTCTGGCGGAAGGCCCACGCGCAAACCATCGCGATCGCGTAGAGAATTCCGAGCGTCACGCCGATCGCGATCACGGCACCGCGATCCTGGTCCCCGAAGAAGACCGCCGCGAGCAGCGCCGCCACGCCTCCGAGGAACAGGACCGCGGTCGGCCAGCGCGACGGCGCCGGAATCGCATCGCCGAAGTCGGCGTGCGCCGCGAGCCTCGCCTGGAGGCCCGGCTTGATCTTCGACGCCGGATCGAACCCGGTCGACTTGTAGTGCGCCTTGATCGCGTCGGTGTCGGTCTCCTCGCGATCGTCGAAGAAGAGGGCCTTCAGGAGCTCGTGCTCGTCGCCGCGGAACGACTCGAGCGGCACGAGCCGGCGCATCGCCAGCTTCCGGCCCTCGGGATGCGACGAGACCTTCTTCTCCGCCTCCAGGCGAGCCAGGATCGCGGCGACCTCGGGCGGCCCGATCTTCTCGTCCCACAGCGCGCCCGCCTCCTCGGGCGACAGCGAGAGAAGGTTCTTTTCGAGCCAGGCCGCGTCGATCCGCTCCGGAGGCGTCAGCGGCGCGAAGAGGCCGACGGAGTCCCCGCGGCGGCGGAGGATGAAGAGGAGAAGCGCCGCCACGACGGCAAACAGGGCGAGCAGCTCCCGCCGCAGCAGCGGCGACGCGGGGGTCTGCGCCGGCGGCACGTGATTGAAGGAAGGCGTGCCGCCGCCGACGTGCTCGAGCTCGATCTTCACGACGTATCCCTGCCCCGGCCGCAGCGCTCCCGATTCGTAGCGCTCCGGGAGCGCCGACGGCGGCTTCCACGCCGGGTCGAGGGAGAGCGTCAGCGCGAACTTCTCGATCGGATATTGCCGGTCGGGAAAGGCGAAGTCGTGGTCGAGCACGAATCGGTCGCTCTGCCTGACGAGAATCCCCGCCAGCGCGTACGAGATCTCGTAGACGCGCTCGGCATGGTCGAAGGGGGGGTCGGAGGGCAGCCGGCTGCGCCAGCGCAGGACGTTGTTGCCGACGAACCTGTACTGGTCGACTCCCGAGAGATCTCCGGGAGACAGCCGGTGCCTCGTCCCGTCGGGATCGACCCGCGCGATCCATTCGAAGGCGAGCCCCTGGCCGGGAAGGACGCGGAACGTGCGCTCGCCGCCGTTCCAGTCTCCGTCGAAGACCATCGTCTGCGTCTCGACGACGTGGAGCGCGCCCGAGGCGTCGAGCCTCGCCTTCACGTCGAAGGCGCGCCATGCCAGATCCCTCGCCGGGGCAGCGGCGCTCGCGAGAACGATCAGGAGCACGGTGGCCGCGACACGGAGCCTTCTCATGCGGACCTCCCCGAACGCCGCGAAAGCGGCACGACGAATCGAATCGCGGTCAGGCGCGGCGAGAATGCCGCGACCTTGTTGTCGACGAGGCCCGCGGCGAGGCCCGCCTTCTGGACGTCCAGCCAGAGATACGGAAACGCGAGCGCCTCGGCGAACGGCTTCTTCGGGAAGACCGTCCACAGGGAGCCCCGCGGGTCGAGGGCGCCCTCGAGGCGGCGGAAGAACGCCGAGAGCGAGCCCCCGGCCGGGACCTCCGTCATCAGCCAGGAGAGCGGCCCCGCCGGCGGCTCGGCGACGCGCTCGACGAGCGGTCCGAAGATTTCGCGGATCGCCTTCGTGAACTCCGGCGAACGCCCGCACGCGTATGCGGGCGATTCCGGCGGCAGCGAGAATTTTTCCCAGGGCGCTTTCACGGCGGCGCCTCCGGTTCGTCGCGGGCGCTAGGCTCCCGCGCGCCGTCGTGCGCGCGGTTTCTTCGCGGTCGCGGCGTGGACCACGGCCGCCGGCGGCTCGGGCGGGACTTCGGGCACGACCTCGACGATCGGCGGCAGCTCCCCCGCGGGCTTCTCGAAGCCGCAGCCCGCGTTGTCGCAGGCGAACACGTTGCCGGACTTGCGCTCGCGGAAGAGCAGGTACGCATGTCCGCACTGCGGACACTTCTCCGGAATCGGGCGCACCGACAGCGAGAAGTCGCAGTTCGGATAATTCACGCAGCCGTAGAACGGCCGGAACCGTCCGCGCCGTTCGGCGATGACGCCGCCGTCCTTGGGGCATCGCACGCCGGTGTCCTTGATCGGCTTCGGCGGCTTGAACTTGCAGGCCGGGTAGTTCGAGCACGAGACGTACGCGCCGTAGCGGCCGTGCCGGCGCACGAGCTCGTGACCGCAGCGCGGGCACAACTGCCCCGTCGGCTCGTCCGGCCGCGCCTCCGCCTTTCCGCCCGCGATCGCGACGTTCAGGACGTTGCGGCACTTCGGGTACGCCGTGCAGCCGAGGAAGGTCGAGCCGGTCCGGCTCTGCCGCAGCTTCATCGGCGAGCCGCACTCGTCGCAGGTCGTCTTCTCGATCTCGGAGGCGTCGACGACGTCCTCCTCGGGATCGGGGATGTCGAGCGTGTACGTGCAGCCCGGATAACCCGAGCACGCGATGAAGAGGCCGTTCTTGCCCATCCGGAGCTTCAGCTTCTTGCCGCACTGCGGGCACTTCTCGTCGATCGAGGGCACGACCGACAGCTTCAGCTTCTTCGCCTGCGCGAGAGGGATGCCGGCCTTCCCCGAGACCATGTCGTCGAGAGCGCGGTCGCGGTCGCGCGTGAAGCGCTTGTCGAACTCCGAGAGCGCCTTCGTCCAGGAGAGCTTGCCCTCCTCGACCTCGTCGAGGGCCTCCTCCATGCGCGCCGTGTAGGACGTTTCGAAGAAATCGTCGAAGTACGGGATCAGGAGCTCGATGACCGTCCGGCCGAGGGCGGTCGGGATGAACCGCCGGTCCTTCCGATGGACGTAGCGGCGCTCCTCGATCTTGCGAAGGATCTCCGCGTACGTCGACGGGCGGCCGATGCCGTTCTCCTCGAGGAACTTCACGAGCGACGCCTCGTTGAAGCGCGGCGGCGGCTGCGTCTCCTTCTTCTCGGGCGTGACCTCGACGAGCCTCAGCACCTCTCCCTCTGCGAGGGGAGGCAGCTTCGGCGAGTCCTTGTCGGTCTCCTCCTCGTCCTCGTCGGAGACTCCGTAGGCGGCGAGATACCCGGCGAACTTCAACGTCGAGCCCGAGGCGCGGTAGACGGCGCGTCCCGCCGTGATCTCCGCCGCGGTGGTGTCGTAGACGGCGGGAGCCATCTGGGATGCGACGAAGCGCTGCCAGATCAGGCGGTACAGCTTCGCCTCGTCGGGCGCGACGTGCTTCTCGACCTCCTCGGGGGGGAGGTCGAGATACGTCGGACGGATCGCCTCGTGCGCGTCCTGCGTGTCCCGCCGGCTCTTGAAGTAGCGCGGCGCTTCCGGGAGCGACGCCGGTCCGTACTGGGAACCGATGTGCTCGCGCACGGCGGTCAACGCCTCCTGCGCGACGCGCGTCGAATCGGTGCGCATGTAAGTGATGAGTCCGACCGTGCCGCGCCCCGGGATCTCGCGGCCCTCGTAGAGGCGTTGCGCGATCTGCATCGTGCGCCGCACGGCATAGCCGAGCCGGCGGGCGGCGGCCTGCTGGAGCTGCGACGTGATGAAGGGCGGCGCGGGGTTCTTGCGCCGCTCGGAGGTCTCGACCGCGGTGACCGTCCACGTCGCGCCGGCGACGTCGTCGCGCACCCGCATCGCGGCCGCCTCGTCCGGGAGGCGGGGGTCCGTGCCGTCGAACTTGAGCTTCTCGCCGTCGAAGGTCGAAAGACGGGCGGTGAAGGAGGGTGGATTCCTGCCCTCCACCGTCGCGTCGACGGTCCAGTATTCGACCGGGACGAACGCCTCGATCTCGTTCTCGCGCTCGCAGATGATCCGGAGCGCGACCGTCTGCACGCGCCCCGCGGAAAGGCCGCGCCAGATCTTCTTCCAGAGGAGGTCGGAGACCTCGTAGCCGACGAGGCGATCGATGATGCGCCTCGCCTGCTGCGCGTCGACGAGGCGGCCGTCGATCTCCCCCGCCGCCGCCATCGCGGCGAGCACGGCCTTCTTCGTGATCTCGTTGAAGCGCACGCGCCGGAAGGTCGTCTGGCCGGCGCCCGGCTTCAGCGCCTCCTGGAGGTGCCACGAGATCGCCTCGCCCTCGCGGTCCGGGTCGGCGGCGAGGTAGACGTTCTCGGCCGTCTTCGCGGCTCTCTTCAGTTCGTTGATCGTCTTTTCCTTGCCGACGAGCAGCTCGTAGGAAGGCCGGTACGCGTGCTCGCGATCGACGCCGAGGCCCTTGCGCGGCAGATCGCGCACGTGGCCGTACGAGGCGAGGACCTTGAAGTCGCGGCCGAGAAACTTCTCGAGGGTCTTCGCCTTCGCGGGCGACTCGACGATGACGATGGACTTGGGCATTCAGGGGGTTCCCGTCTTTTTCAGGGCGACGGACGGTCTCATATCGGAACGGAAAGCGCAAACCGTCTCGACGCAGGGGTCAACAAGTACGCATTCCCGGCGGCTCCGGATTCCGCCGCCCGGGGGACCGGCAACTCCTTGTGCCCGCTGGCCCGGATTCATCGGCGGACCCCGTACCGCCCTCCCCCGGCCGCAACCGCGATGCCGGCGCCCTCGAGCTCGAAGAGCGCCGCGAGGACGGTGGCGGCGGGCAGGTCGAGCGTGCGCGCCAGCTCCTCGGCGGAGAGCTCGTCGTCGCGCACGAGCGCATCGAGGATCCGCCGGGCCTCGGCCGAGATCTCGACGGCCGCGCCCGGAACGGCGGCCCCGGCGAGCGGCGCGCCGATCGAGGGGAAGAGCTCCGCGAGGACGTCGTCGGCGGCGCGGCAGAGGATCGCGCCGTCGCGCAGCAGCTCGTGCGCCCCGAGCGAGGTCGGGGAGAACACCGAGCCCGGGACCGCGAACACGTCGCGCCCGAAGTCGGCGGCGAGGCGCGCCGTGATGAGCGAGCCCGAGCGCCGCGACGCCTCGACGACGACGACCCCCGAGGACATGCCGGCGATGATGCGGTTGCGAATCGGGAAGTTCTGGGGGCGCGGCTCGGCCCCCGGCGGGTACTCCGAGACGAGCAGGTGGTCGGCCGCGAGCGTGGTCTTCAGCGGCGCGTGCTCCCGGGGGTAGTCGACGTCGAGGCCGCAGCCGAGAACGGCGATCGTGCCGCCCGGCCCGTCGAGCGCCGCCGCGTGGGCCGCCGCGTCGATGCCGCGGGCGAAGCCGGAGACGACCGCCACGCCGACGCCCGATAGTTCCCGGGCGAGCCGCGTCGCCACGTCGCGGCCGTAGCGGGATGCGTCCCGCGACCCGACGATCGCGACCGCCGGCAGGCGCAGGCGCTCGATCTTGCCGAGCGCGAAGAGCACGAAGGGCGGGTCCGCGATTTCGCGGAGGAGACGCGGATATTCGTCGTCGAACGGCGTGAGAAGGCGGATCCCGCGGCGCTCCGTCGCCTCGGCCCATCGCGCGGCCTCCGCGTCGTCCGGACCGCGCAGAACGGCCCGCGCCAAATCTTTGGATCGGAATTCGGAGGACAGTTCGTCCTCCGAGGTGGCCAGGAGCGCTTCCATCCCGCCCGCCGCGCGCAGGACCGGCCAGAGACGCTGGGGCGTGATCGCCCGAGTCCGGGCCCAGGAGAGGGCCGCGAGACGCGCCGGACCGGAGCTCACCGTCTTAAGCCACTCCTCATGAATCGAGGACCGTCGATTCGAGAGCACCCTCGCCCGACAGGAAACCTATAATACCGACCCGGCCGAGAGCCGCGACGCGAAGGAGACGCTTGAAGCCACATCGCATCGTCATCTTCTCCTTACTGGTTGTCGCGGGAGCCTGCACGCCGTACACCCATCCCGAGAAGGCGTCGACGCAGATCGCGTTCGGCACGTCCGTCGCGAAGAAGGGACTCTGGCGCGAGGCCGCGTTCCGTTACGAGCAGGCCGTGCAGAAGGCGCCCGAAAACGCGCGCGCGCACAACAACCTGGCGGTCGCGCTCGAGGCGAGCGGCGAATTCGCGCGCGCCCTCACGGAATACAAGAAGGCGCTCGAGATCGAGCCCAACAACAACTACATCCGGCGCAACTACGCGCGCTTCGCCGAGTTCTACACGGCCTACACGAAGACGACGGGAAAGGCCGCCGGTGCTCCGTAGAGCGCTTTCGCGCGCCGCCGCCGTCCTCGTGATCCTGGCGCTGGCCTCGCCGGCCTCCGCGGGGGTCGACCAGGTCAAGCTGCGCCTGCCGCTCAAGCCGAAGCTGCCGCTGCGCGGCAACGAGCGCATCGCCCTCGCGCCGTTCATCCTCGTCACCGACGCGGAGAAGGGCAAGGACAAGCGTCTCCAGAACGTCGACGTGCAGGCGGAGTTCCATCGCTTCCTGAAGAAACAGCTCGAGAAGAAGACGAAGTTCGACGTCGTCGAGACGCCGCCCGACGTGAAGCTGCCGACGCAGAACTTGAGCGATCTCGCCCGCGCGCAGGAGTTCTGGGCCGCGGTGGGCACGCAGACGTCGGCCGAGCTGATCGTCTCGGGCAGCCTCGAGTTCCGCGTCGAAGACCGGTCCGGATACAAGTCGGAGGAGTACGTGTCGCCGATCGACAACCACACGTACACCCGCCAGGTCTACGTCGAGCAGACGGGCTTCGTGTTCGACATCGTGTTCCTGGTGGTCGACGGCCACACGGGCGAGAAGCTCCTCCAGGACGAGTTCAAGGACTTCCGCCAGACTGGCAGCAAGCAGCGGGACGAGCTCTCCGGCCTCTTCGAGAACCTCTTCTCGCTCGAGAACCAGATCCTGAACACGTTCGTGCCGCGCGACCGGGAGGCGGAGCGGTACATCTTCACCGACTGACGCTCCGCTCGACCGCATGAAGAAACTCGTCGTCGCCGTCGTCCTCGCTCTCGCCGCCGCCGCGGCCCGGGCGCAGGCGCCCGTCGTCAGCCCGTACTACGACTACTTCGGCAAGAACAAGATCGTCTACGACGTCTTCCACTGGCAGATCTACCACTCGACGCACTTCGCCATCTACTTCTACGACCGCGACCAGGTCTCGCTGCAGAAGGTGGCCTCGTACGCCGAGAGCGCGTACGACGAGATCTCGCGCTCGCTGAACTTCCAGATCCCGAAGCCGATCAACATCATCTACTACTCGACTCACTCCGAGTTCGAGCAGACCAACACCCTGCAGGAGTTCATCCCCGAGGGCATCGGCGCCTTCGCGCTGCCCACGCGCAACCGAATGGTGCTCCCGGTCGACCTGCCCGACGAGAAGCTCGAGAAGCTCATCGCGCACGAGCTCACCCACGTCTTCCAGTTCGAGATCCTCTTCGGCGGCAACTTCCTGCGCGCCTACTCGTCGAACACGCCCCAGTGGCTGACGGAGGGCATGGCCTCCTACTTCGGCAACGACGAGGACAGCAAGGACGAGATGGTGCTGCGCGACGCGGTCTTGAACGACCAGATCCCCGAGATCGCCGAGCGCCAGATCTACGGCTTCTTCGCCTACCGGTTCGGGCACGCCGTGTTCGACTTCATGAAGTCGGAGTGGGGACCCGACGGCGTCCGCGATTTCGTCTTCGACTACCGGGGCCAGCTCGGTCCGAACCTGAACCGGGTCCTCCAGCGGACGTTCGGCATCTCCTCGGAGGAGTTCGACGTCCGGTTCCGCCGATACCTGCGCCGCCGCTTCATCAAGATCCTGACGGACACCGGTGAGCCGATCGACTTCGGCGACCGCGTGCGGCTGACCGAGGAGAACAGCTCGGTCGAGGTCTCGGTCCGGGCGTACCCCTCGGGAGACCTCGGCGCGGCGATCTCCACCCTGGGCAACGACGCGAACATCGTCGTGGTGTCGGCCCGCGACCGGAAGCTCTTCAAGAACCTGACGAAGGGCTACAAGACCGAGTACGAGTACATCGTCGCGCAATGGTTGACGACCGGCCCGGTCGGCGGGGTCGACCTCGCCGTCTCGCCCGACGGCAACGCGATCGCGGTGTTCGTCCGGCGCGAACGGGGCCGCGAGCTCATGCTCTTAAACGCCCTCAACGGAAAGATCCTGCAACTGATCCCGATGCCGGGCCTCGACCAGCAGCTGAACCCCGCGTTCTCCCCCGACGGAAAGACCGTGGCGTTCCGCGCGATCGCCAACGGAAAGTCCGACATCTTCGCCTACAACCTCGACACGAAGCAGACGGCGAACCTCACGAACGACGACGCCTACGACTTCGCGCCCACGTACTCGCCGGACGGGCAGTGGCTCTACTACTCGTCGGTGCAGGGCACGAAGGCGAAGATCTTCCGGATCCGCCCGGGCCAGACCGGCTCGCGCGAGCAGATCACCTACGGCGACTGGAACGACGAGGACGCGTCGATCGCGCCGGACGGCAAGACCCTCTACTACGCCTCCGACCGCGTCAACGGCATCTTCAACATCTACGCGATCAACCTCGACAACGGCCAGACCAGCCTGTACACGAACGTGGTCGGCGGCTGCTTCTCCCCCATCGTGCTCGTCGGCCGCGACGGCGCGGAGCGGCTCGTGTTCTCGGCGTACTACAAGCGCCGGTTCATGCTCTACGTCACCGATGCGAAGAAGCCGTACCACCAGCTCGCGGAGCTGAACCCGGCGCCGTCGCCGGCGGGCCCCACGACGATTCCGCCGTATCAGCCGCCGATCGAGGTCTCGATCGATCCGGAGAAGATCGACAAGAAGGCGGGGCACAAGCTCCAGCTCGAGGATGCCTCGATCAACGTGGGCCTCTCGGCCGACCAGCTCTTCCTCTCGAACACGATCCTGACTTTCGGCGACAACCTGGGGGACCGGAGGCTCATCTTCTCGCTGCAGTCGGTCTCGTCGTACATCGATTACGAGGCGGCCTACCTGGACCTGTCGCAGCGCCTCCAGAAGGGCGTGCAGGCGTACTACCAGAGCTACTACTACACGGTCTACGACACGTCGAGCAACACGATCCAGCGCGTCGCCAATCCGTACCACTTCATCGGAGGGAACGCGTTCGCCGGATACCCGCTGAACCGCTACTACCGGCTCGAGGGCAGCGTCGGCTTCGTGGACCGCCGATACGACGCGTACCCGCAGTGGGTGAACCTGCCCAACGGCGGCGGCGGCATCAACTACGTGCCGTCCCAGAACAACTTCCCGCTCTTCGGCGTGAAGCTCGTCGGCGACACCGCGCAGTACATGGACTTCGGCCCGATCTCGGGAAGGCGGCTGTCCATCGGGCTCTCGTACGCGCCGTTCACCGGGGGCACGGAGCTTCCCGGCTCGAGCGGGGGCACGCTGTCCTTCGACGCGACGGCCGACCTCCGGCACTACTTCAAGCTGACCCAGCGGTCGCTGATCGCCATGCGCCTCTACGGATTCCGCGCGAGCGGCAACCTCCCGGACGCGCTCTCCTTCGGCGGCCTCGACACGCTGCGCGCGCTCCCGTACTACGGGATCATCGGCAACACGGCGGCGTTCTTCAATCTCGAGCTGCGGATCCCGTTGATCGACTTTCTCGCAACGCCGATCCTCGGCATCTCCGGCGTCCGCGCGAAGGGTTTCGTCGACGTCGGCGGCGCCGCATTGAAGAACCAGCCGTGGCAGTTCTGGTCCGACTACACGCTCTGCGGCGTCGGCGGACCGAGCGCCCCCGAAGGCTGTCACGACTCCGCGGGCGGACTGGCCGATTACGGCTTCGGGCTCTCGGTCGACTTCCTCGGGCTGCCACTCCAGTTCCAGTTCGTGCGGCAGTGGAACTTCAAGGGGACGCTCACGCCCGAGCAGTGCTTTGCGACCGGGCTGACGCAGAACCGCGGCGACACCTGCAGCAACTTCAAATTCATCTTCGTCATCGGTCCCGAATTCTAGAGGCGTCGAGCTGACTGTCCGCAAGTCGCTCGCCGTCCGCGCGCTCGGGCCCTATGGAGGCTCGGCGCCGGGCTACCGCATGACCTGCTTCCTGCTCGACGGCGACACCGCTCTCGACGCGGGATCGCTCACCGAGGCGCTCCCGCTCGCCGCCCAGCGGCGCCTCCGTCGGGTCGTGCTGACGCACGCTCATCTCGATCACGTGGCGTCGCTCCCCTTCCTCCTCGAGAACCTCTACGGCCGCTCGACGCCGCTCGAAGTCGCGGCGCCCGCGTCGGTGCTCGCGGTCCTGAAGCGGGACCTCTTCAACGGGCGCCTCTGGCCGGACTTCACGCGCCTGCCCTCGAAGGCGCGGCCCACGCTGCGCTATCGGGCGGTCCGGCCGGGGCGGCCGTTTCGCGCGGGCGGCATGTCGTGGACGGCGGTGCCCGTCAATCACCTCGTCCCGGCTTACGGCTATCTCGTGACGAAGCCCGGGCGGGCCGTGCTGTTCTCCGGCGACACGATGCCGACCGAGCGGCTCTGGACCGCGGGACGGGTCGCGCGCGATCTCAAGGCGATCTTCCTCGAGGTGTCCTTCTGCGACGCCCAGGCCGCGGTCGCGAAGGCGTCGTGCCACCTGACCCCGCGGCTACTGCGGGGCGAGCTCGCGAAGGCGCCGGAGCGCGTGCCCGTCTTCCTCTACCACATGAAGCCGCCGTCGCTCTCCCGCATCCGCCGCGAGGTCGACGCGCTCGACGAACCGCGCCTGCGCCTCCTCGAGTCCGAGCGGGCGTTCCGCTTCTGAGTGGGGTCAGGTCTCCCGGCGGTGGTGATCTTGCACTAGCGCTGCTCGAGAGCCGCGCCGCGCTCGGAGATCACCGATCAGAGACCTGACCCCCCCAGCATCCTCGCCCACGCGAGCAGGTCGAGGGCGAGCGTGCCGGCGAGACGGCCCCGGAGCGAGTCGTTGCGCAGGAGCTCCTCGCCTCGGCCGGCAAGCGCCGCCTCCCGCACGAGGTAGGTGCGGCCGCTTCGCGCGATCGCGCGGTAGGCCGACTCGAAGGACCCGCCCGACACGCCGCGGCGCACGACCGCCATGCGACCTGCTCCGGCGTCGATCGCGACCTCGTCCTCGATCGCCTGCGCGCCGCCCGCTCCCCCGGGCGGCCGCAGCGTGACCCGGAAACGATCCGCGAGGGTCTCCCCGGGAACGACCTCCGCGACGCCGTCGAGGAGCCGGCGGTATCCCGCGGGCGAGGCGATCGCGGCGAGAGCCGCGGCCGGCGCCGCAGCGGTCTCGAGATAGGCGGAGAGCGAAGCGGTTTCGCCGCTGCCTCGCGGCGGACCCGCGATCGCGAAGGCGCGGGACACGACCGACGCATCAACTTCGAAGAACTCCGCGATGGCGGCGGGCGACGGCATGGGGACGCGCAGGCGGGAGTGCCGGTCGTCCACGCGGATCTCTCCCGCCGCCCAGGAGAGGACGCGATGTCCGAGGTCGCGCCGCAGGCAGACCTCAAGAAGAAAGCGCGAGCCCGGCCGGAACGTCTCCCGCCAGGCGGCCGCGAAACGCTCGTCGGGGACGGGCTCCCGGAAGATCTCGAGCTCGCGCGGTCCCTCGGGGACTCCCTCGCGGTACCGCACGCCGAATCCGCGCGCTGTCTCGACGACCTCGACGTCGCCCGCCGGCGTGCCGACGATTCCGGCGCGCGCCGGCAGGAGCGCGGGCAGCGGAAAGCCCACGTCCACGATGCACTCCCCCGCCGGCGTCCCGACCATCAGCGCCGAGTGGTCGCCGTCCCGGCCGACGCGCCCGAGGACGCGCCGGCTCCCGAAGCCGAGCGCCTCGAGGAGCCAGTGAAAGGCGGCCACCCGGGCGAAGCACGTCCCGCCGGTGCCGAGGGCGAGGTGGTCGCTCCAGAACGTTTCGGGACCGCGCGGCTTCTGCGACGGGTCGGGCTCGTCGCGATCGCGCACGATCTTCGACGCGTTCTCGAACGGCACCTTCGCGTTGAAGCGCGCGAAGAGCGCCTCGAGGAACCCGGCCCCCGGCTGCGCCCGCGACAGGTCGAGCGCATCGAGGATTTCGTCGGCGGAGATCTCGCGGGTCGCGGCGCTCACGGCTCCCGGCTCGTGAGCCGCGCCACCATGTCCTTGATCCGGAAGCGCGCGTCCTCGCCGAACCAGAAGTCGAGGAACGGATCGTGGTCGCGGGCCGCATCGAAACGCGCGATCGCGGGGGCGCGCGACCGCCGCTTGATCGCGGCGTGCGCCGCGGGAGCGAGGCCCGCGAGGAACCGGGCGCGCTCGAGGGCGCGGTCGAGGAGCTCCTCGGCCGGCACGATCCCGTCGATGAGCCCGATCGAGAGGGCCTCGTCCATGGAGAGGTTCTCGCCCGTCGCCGCGAGGCGCTCCATGTGCCGCGGGCCGACGACGTGGCGGAACGGCTCCATGAGGCATTGCGGCACCGAGACGCCGAGGATGACCTCGGAGAGCCCGACCTTGCCGCGGCCCTTCGCGGCGACTCTCTCGTCGGCGCCCATGGCCACGATGAGGCCGCCCGCGATGGCGTAGCCGGGCAGCGCGGCGACGAGCGGCGGCCCGAACACGAAGAGCTGGCGCACGAGGTCGCAGAACGCGCCGACGAACTCCTCCATCGCGGGACGGTCGGCGTCCACGATGCGCGGCAGGTCCCATCCGGCCGAGAACATCCCCGGCAGCGCCGAGGCGAGCACCACGGCCCGCGCGTCTTCCCGGGCTCCGAGCGCCCCCGACAGCTCGCGGACGAGCTCAGGAGAGAAGGCGTTCGCTTTCGGGCGATCGAGCGTCACGATCGCGATGTCGTCGCGGACCTCCGTGCGGACCAGGCTCATGCGCTCCTCTTCTGTCGCCGGGCGAGCTCGCCGAACAGGAGGCGGTGCAGGCGCCGGTCGGGGGTCAGTTCCGGGTGAAACGTCGCGGCCACCACGTTCCCCTGCCGCACGAGCACGGGCTCCTCGCCGTGGCGGCCGAGCACCTCCACGCCCTCCCCCGTTTTCCGGATCCGCGGGGCGCGGATGAAGACGGCCGGCAGCGGGCCGCCGAGCGCGGGAGCGGCGACCTCGGAGACGAAGGAGTCCAACTGGCGGCCGTAGGCGTTGCGCTCGATCGAGACGTCGATCAGGCCGAGACCTCTCTGCGCCGGGTTCGACACCTCGCGCGCGAGCACGATCGCTCCGGCGCAGGTGCCGAGGACCGGCCGGCCGCTCGCGGCGAAGGCGCGGAAGGCCTCCTCCCAGGGCTCCGCCTCGAAGAACTTCCACAGGGTCGTGGACTCGCCGCCCGGGATGACGAGGCCGTCCGCGCGGTCGAGGTCCCTCGGGCGCTTCGCCTCGAAGCTCTCGACGCCGGCCTCCTCGAGCGCGCGGCGGTGCGCCTCGAAGTCTCCCTGCAGGGCGAGGACGGCGACTCCCCCGCCGCCGGCCGCCGGCTTCGCGACGTCGGGATTCATCACCAGCCGCGCGTCTGGAGCTGCGCCTCCTCGGGAAGGCTCGCGGCCTCGATGCCCTTCATCCCCGACCCGAGCGACTCCTCGGCCTCAAGGAGCGCCTGTGCGTCCTTCCAGTGCGTCGTCGCCTTCACGATCGCGCGCGCCCGGTTCTCCGGGTCGTCCGACTTGAAGATGCCGGACCCCACGAAGATCGCCTCGGCGCCGAGCTGCATGCAGAGGGCCGCGTCGGCGGGCGTCGCGACGCCGCCGGCGGCAAAGTTCGGGACCGGGAGCTTGCCCTTCTCCGCAACCTCGACGACCAGCTCGTAGGGAGCCTGCAGGCGCTTCGCGGCGGCCATGAGCTCGTCCCTCGAGAGCTGCGTCAGCATCCGCATCTCGCGGTGCACCTCGCGGAGGTGCCTGACGGCGTGCACGATGTCCCCCGTGCCCGCCTCTCCCTTCGTCCGGATCATCGCAGCGCCCTCGCCGATCCGGCGCAGCGCCTCGCCGAGGTTGCGGCAGCCGCACACGAACGGCACCGCGAATTCGTGCTTGGAGACGTGGTTCTCCTCGTCGGCCGGCGTCAGCACCTCGGACTCGTCGATGAAATCGACCTTCAGCGCCTCGAGCACGCGCGCCTCGGCGAGGTGGCCGATGCGGCACTTCGCCATCACGGGGATCGAGACGACCTGCTGGATCTCGCGGATCTTCGAGACGGGCGACATCCGCGCCACTCCCCCGTCGCGCCGGATGTCGGCCGGCACGCGCTCGAGCGCCATCACCGCCGCCGCGCCGGCCGCCTCCGCGATCCTGGCCTGCTCGGCGTTGACCACGTCCATGATGACGCCGCCCTTCAGCATCTCGGCCAATCCGACCTTCAACCGGAACTTCTCGCTCATGAGCATCGTGGTTTCCTCCGTTCACACCACCGGCGCGGCGAGGACCGCGCTCATTCCCGACTGCACTTCTCGAATGGCCTCCGCGAGCCGGGCTATGCCCGGCTCGATGTCTCTCCGTTCGACGCGGGACACCGACAATCGCACGCACGGAAGGTCGCGGCGGAGCGGGTCGAAGTCCCCGCCCGGCGACACCGCCACGCCGCGTGCGGACGCCGCCTGGGCGACCGCGCGGCCGGACGCGCCCCCCGGCAGATGGAGCCAGAACAATGGATTCGATCCCTCGCCGCCGGTCCAGCGCGACCCCGGCAGGTGCGCCGAAAGCGCCGCCGCCGCGGCCGCCGAGCGCTGCGACACCTCCTCGAGGCGCGCCGCCCGCGCCTTGCGGTCCGCCCCGGCGCGCAGGAACGCGGCGACCGCGGCCTGGAGAGGGACGGGGGTCTGGAAGTCCGTGGCCTTCTTCGTGCGCGCGAGGCAGTCGACGATCGACGGCGGCGCGGCGATCCAGCCGATCCGGAACCCCGGCACGAGGTCCTTCGACAGCGTCCCGAGCCACGCGACGCGTTCGGGCTCGAGCGCCGCGAGCGGCGTCCGGCCGGGCTCCGGCTCCTCGAAGCCGTCCTCGACCACGAGCGCCCCGGAGGCGATCGCCGCCTCGAGCAGCGCGCGCCGCCGCGCGCCGCTCGTCGTGATGCCCGTCGGGTTCTGCCGCTCCGGCATCACGTAGACGAGCTTCGCCTCATGCGCGCGCAGAGGACGCGCGTCGGGCCCGTCGTCCTCCATCGGCATCGGCAGCAGCGAGACCTCCGAGAGGCGCGCGAGCGCGAGCGCTCCGGAGTAGGTGGGGGACTCGACCGCGACGACGTCGTGCGGGTCGGTGAACGTCCGGAAGAGCAGATCGAGGCCCTGCTGGGCGCCGCTGACGACGAGAATCTCCTCGGGCGTCCGCGCGATGCCGAGGTCCGAGAGCCGCCGCGAGATCTCCGCGCGCAGCTCCTCGAGGCCGAGCGGGGGAGCGTACTGCCAGAGGTCGCGGCGCCGGCTCCAGGCGTACGCCAGCGTGCGCGTGAACTCCTCGAGGGGAAAGAAGCGCTCGTCCGGGGCGAGGCGTGAGAAATCCGCCACCGAGCCGCTCCGGGCCGGGGCGAGGGCATCGTCGGAGAGCTCGGCGGCGCGGTGCGAGAGCAGCGTCTCGAGGCGCAACTCGCGGGGCCGGGCCGCGCGGCCGCGGACGACGCTGCCGCTGCCGACGCGCGCGGCGACGAGGCCCCGATCCTGGAGCTGACGGTAGGCCGCCTGAACGGTGCCGCGGTTGATGCCGAGGGCGGCGGCGAGCTCGCGGGTCGTCGGGAGGCGATCGTTCTCGTCGAGCGCGCCGCCCTCGATCCAGCGCTCGATCGCCGAGGAGACCTGGTCCGCGAGCGGCTGAGGCGAGTGGCGATCGAGCGAAATCTGCCCCAAATCCAATTGGCCCGGCATCGAGCCAATTGTATCAGCTAAGAGATCTGCAAATAAGATGTGTTTTTACAAAGGCTTGCCAGATATAGCCAAGGGTCCCGTTCAGGCGCCGTGCTTCCGGAGCTCGTCCTCCATCGCCCGGCTGAACTGGAATTCGCGCTCGGTCTCCGACAGGTTCTTCCTCCTGGCGAGCCCCGAGCGCACCTTCTCCTCCATCCCGTCGAGCTCCTTGTAGCTGTCGGTCAGCTCCCGGACGATCGCCCGCCGCGCGGTCTCGTCGTCGGAGCTCTGCTCGAGGTTCCGGTTCTCCTTCAGGCTCTTCAGGATCACGCGGGAGAGGTAGAGGATCCGGTCGGCGGAGATCTTCACGAGGGCCTCCCGGCCCGCATCTCCTCGGAAAGCGGGTGGCGGAAGAGCTGCTCGAGGACCTCGGCCGGCATGGCCGCGACGTCGGCGCCCATGAGGGCGGCGTCGAGCACGTGGATCGGGTTGCGCGCCTCCGAGACCACGATCTGCGTCTGGAACCCGTAGTTGTCGTACACGCGGATCACCTGTTCCACGAGGTCCATCCCGATCGTGCCGACCTCGTCGAGGAGGCCGACGGACGGCGCGACGTAGCTGACGTTGGCCTTCGCCGCGATCAGCGCCTGCGCCGCCGAGAAGACGCCCGAGGCGCAGGTCGCGATCTGGTCCTGCGCGAAGAGGCGCGCGACGCGCATCCCCTCGGGCTTCAACGGCAGCCGGATGATGATGTCCTTGCCGAGCTTGGCGAGCTCGCGCCCCTCCTTGTACATGCCCTTCGGATCGTCCGAGCCCGTCTCGACGAGCACGGGGCCGTCGGTCAGCGAGGCGAGCTCGCGGATGGCCTTGCGGTAGTCGACGCCCGCGGCTTCGGCCGCAACCTGGGAGACCCAGGCCCCGTCGAGGAAGCCGAGATCCTTGATCCGGCGGGCGTCGTCCGCGACGGCGCTGTCCAAGAAAAAGCGCATGGACGGCGGATTCTATGTCAGGGGAGACGCGCTCTCGTGATGTAGGGGCGGCCGTTTGCGGCGGGCTCGACCCGCCGCATGTCGCGTCCCTCGGCCGCATTCGCGGCCGACGACGCTCGGTACGCGGCCGCCCGCGGGCGGGGACGAGCCCCGCCCCTACTCGTCCTCGTCGTCGCCGAGGAAGTCCTCGGCCTTGCCCTTTCCCTTGCCCGGCGGGGGCTCCGGCGGCTTCGGGGCCGTCGGGAGGGAGGCCTGGGACTCCTCTTCCTCGCTCTCGTCCGGCTCCACGAGCTTCGCGACGCCGACGACGCGGTCGCCCTCCTCGAGCTGGATCACCCGCACGCCCTGGGCCGCGCGTCCCGTCTCCCGGATGTCCTTCACCTTGATCCGGATGAGCTGCCCCCGCTGGGTGATGAGCAGGAGCTGATCGGTATCGGTGACCGACTTGATGCCCGCGACGGGCCCGTTCTTGTCCGTGACCTTGACGTTGATGACGCCCGAGCCGCCCCGGCCCTGGAAGCGGTATTCGGAGACCTCGGAGCGCTTGCCGTAGCCGTTCTCGGTGACGGAGAGCAGGTGTGCCTCCTCGTCGACGACGTCCATCTCGACGACCTCGTCGTTGCCCTTCCGGAGCGTGACGCCGATGACGCCGGTCGTGTCGCGGCCCATGGGCCGGACGTCCTTCTCGGAGAAGCGGATCCCCATGCCCTGGCGGGTGCCGATGAAGATCTGGTCCTCGCCGCCGGTGATCCGCACCGACAGCAGCGAGTCGCCCTCCTCGAGGTTGATCGCGATGATGCCACCCGAGCGCACGTTCGCGTACGCCGACAGGGGCGTCTTCTTGACGAGGCCGTTCTTCGTCGCGAACATCAGGAACCGGTCTTCCGGGAAGTCCTTGGTCGCGGCCATGGCGACCATCCGCTCGTTGGGGCCGAGCGACAGCAGGTTGACGATCGCCTTGCCGCGCGTGGCGGGTCCGAGCTGCGGCAGGTCGTAGACCTTGATCCAGTGCATGCGGCCGCGCGACGTGAACGCCAGGATGAAGGCGTGCGTCGACGCGACGAACAGGTGCTCGACGAGGTCCTCTTCCTTCGTCGTCGCGCCGATGCGTCCCTTGCCGCCGCGCCGCTGCGCGCGGTAGAGCGACAGGGGAGAGCGCTTGATGTAGCCGCCGCGGGACACGGTGATCACCATGTCCTCCTCGACGATCAGGTCCTCGATGTCGATCTCCGACGCCTCGGCGACGATCTCGGTGCGCCGCTCGTCTCCGTACTGCTTCTTGATCTGCTGGAGCTCGTCCACAATGATCTCGAGGACGAGCTTCTCGGACCCCAGGATCTCGCGCAGCTTCGCGATGAGCGCGAGGACCTCCTTGAACTCGGCCACGATCTTCTCGCGCTCGAGGCCGGTCAGCCGGTGGAGGCGCATGTCGAGGATCGCCTGCGCCTGCACGTCGTCGAGCTTCAGGACCTGGGAGCCCTTGCCCTTGCCGCTCTCGTCGGAGAGCTCGGTGCCGATGAACTTCTCGAGGGCGGCCCGCGTCATCGAGACCTCGGCCATCAGGCGCTTCTTCGCCTCCTGCGGATCCTTCGACGTCCGGATGATCTTGATGACGAGATCGAGATTCGCCAGGGCCAGCGCGAGGCCGCGCAGGAGGTGCGCGCGCTCCTCCGCCTTCTTCAGATCGAACTGGGTGCGGCGGATGACGACGGTCTTGCGGTGATCGACGAAGTGCCGGAGCAGGTCGTGCAGCGGCAGGACCCGCGGCTGGTTCTCGACGATCGCGAGGAAGATGATCCCGAACGAGCTCTGCATCGGGGTGAGCGCGTAGAGCTTGTTCAGGACGACCTGGGCGTTCTCGCCGCGCTTCAGCTCCACGACGATCCGCATGCCCTCGCGGTTCGACTCGTCGCGCAGGTCGGCGACGCCCTCGAGCTTCTTCTCGTTGACGAGTTCGGCGATCCGCTCGATCAGCTTGGCCTTGTTGACCTGGTACGGGATCTCCGTGACGACGATCGATTCCTTGTCGCCGCGTGCCGCCTTCTCGACGACGGCGCGCGCCCGCACCTGCACGCTGCCGCGGCCGGTCTTGTAGGCGTCCCTGATGCCCTGGGCGCCGTGGATGAACCCGGCGGTGGGGAAGTCGGGGCCGGGGAGCCTCTTCATCAGCTGGCCGAGCGTGGCGTCCGGATGCTTGATCAGCTCGATCGTCGCATCCACGACCTCAGCGAGGTTGTGCGGCGGAATGTTGGTGGCCATGCCGACCGCGATGCCGGTCGAGCCGTTGACGAGCAGGTTCGGGAACTTCGCCGGAAGCACCATCGGCTCGACGAGGGAGCCGTCGTAGTTGGGGGTCCAGTCCACCGTCTCCTTGTCGATGTCTTCGCCGAGAAGCTCGCCCGCGAGGCGCGTCAGGCGGACCTCCGTGTAGCGCATCGCGGCCGCGTTGTCGCCGTCGATCGAGCCGAAGTTGCCCTGGCCGTCGACGAGCGGATAGCGCAGCGAGAACTCCTGCGCCATGCGGACGACCGAGTCGTACACGGCGCTCTCGCCGTGGGGGTGGTACTTGCCGAGGACGTCGCCGACGATGCGCGCGGACTTGCGGTACGGCTTGTTGTGCAGGTTGCCCTGTTCCCACATGCCGTAGAGGCAGCGCCGATGCACGGGCTTCAGGCCGTCGCGGACGTCGGGGAGCGCCCGTCCGATGATGACGGACATGGCGTAGTCGAGGTACGACCGCCGGACTTCGTCCTCGATCGTGACCGGGAGCTTTTCTTCGGGGGTCAGCAGGTTCGCCATGTCTCGTCTAAATGTCCAGGTTCCTCACGTTCAGCGCGTTCTCCTCGATGAACTCGCGGCGAGGCTCGACGGCGTCGCCCATGAGGATCGAGAAGACCTCGTTGGCGTCGACGGCGTCCTCGACGGCGACCTGCAGGAGGCGCCGCGTCTCGGGGTTCATCGTGGTGTCCCAGAGCTGCTCGGGGTTCATCTCGCCGAGGCCCTTGTAGCGGTTGATCGTCAGGCCCTTCTTGGCCGACTCGTAGATCGCGTCGACCACCGACGGCAGGGTTTCGAACTTCTGCGCTTCGCCGTCGCGCTTGACCTCGTAGGGCCCGTCGAGGAACGCGCCGATCGACCTGGCCGTCTCCCTGATGCGTCGAAACTCGAACGAGGCCACGAACTCCGCGTCGATTCGCGCCGACCGCGGCACGCCGTTGACGCGCCGGGTGATCTCGAGCGCCCAGCCGGAGTGCTCCTCGTCGGGAACGACGTCGGCCTTCTCGACGCCGAAGGCGCGCACGGCCCTGGCGATCTCCTCGACCTTCTTCTTCTCCACGAAGTCGCCCTTGGCCGTCATGCCCCGGTCGATCAGGGCGCGCAGCAGGCCCTCGGGGATCCCCTTGTGGCCGAGCTTGCCGACGTGGCCGCGGTACTCCTCCATCTTCTCGAGGAGGCTCGCGAGCTTGCCGCCCGAGACGGAGGAGGACGACATCTCGGTCGAGAGCGAGCGGTCCTCGCCGAGACGGCCGAGGAGGAACTTGGACATCTCCTTCTCGTCCTTCAGGTACGTCTCCTTCTTCCCCTCGGCCACTTTGTAGAGCGGCGGCTGCGCGATGTAGAGGTATCCCTTGTCGATCAGCGTCGCCATGTGGCGAAAGAAGAACGTCAGCAGCAGCGTCCGGATGTGGGAACCGTCCACGTCGGCGTCCGTCATGATCACGATCTTGTGGTAGCGGACTTTCGCGGCGTCGAAGTCCGTCGAGATCCCGGCGCCCAGGGCCGTGATGAGGGTCCGGATTTCGGCCGAGGCGAGCATCTTGTCGAGGCGCGCCCTCTCGACGTTCAGGATCTTGCCGCGCAGCGGCAGGATCGCCTGGGAGCGGCGATCGCGGCCCATCTTGGCCGAGCCGCCGGCCGAGTCGCCCTCGACGATGAAGAGCTCGGAGAACGCCGGGTCCTTCTCCTGGCAGTCGGCGAGCTTTCCGGGCAGCGCGCCGGAGTCGAGCGCACCCTTGCGGCGGACGAGCTCGCGGGCCTTGCGGGCGGCCTCGCGGGCCCGCGCCGACTCGACGATCTTCTCGACGATCCGCTTGCCGACCCTGGGGGTCTCCTCGAGATACGAGCCGAGCTTGTCGTAGACGACCTGCTGGACCCACGTCTTGACCTCGGAGGAGACGAGCTTGTCCTTGGTCTGCGAGGAGAACTTGGGATCCCGGACCTTGACCGAGACGACCGCCGTCAGACCCTCGCGGCAGTCGTCGCCGGAGAGCGTCGTCTCCTTCAGGGCCTTCGTCAGCCCGTTGGCCTCCGCGTACTTCTGGATCGCGCGGGTCAGCGCGGTCTTGAAGCCCTCGACGTGGGTGCCACCGTCGCGGTTGTTGATCGTGTTCGTGAACGCGAAGAGCGTCTCGGCATAGCCCTCGTTCCACTGGAGGGCCACCTCGACCCGCTCCTTGTCGGCGTCGCGCTTGGGGTCGCCGGTGCCGTTGCGGACTTCCTGGAAGAAGATCACCTTGTCGTGGATCGGCTGCTTCGCCTTGTTCAGGTGCTCGACGAACGAACGGATGCCGCCCTCGTACGCGAAGTCGTGCTTCTTGTCGGTGCGCTCGTCGTGGATCGAGATCTTGACGCCGGGATTCAGGAACGACAGCTCGCGCAGGCGCTGCGAGAGGCTGTCGAAGTGAAACTCGGTGACCGAGAAGATCTCCGGATCGGGCCAGAAGGTGACCTTCGTGCCGGTCTTCTTGGTCGTCCCGACCGACTTGATCGGCGCGACGGGCCGGCCCTTCTCGTACGCCTGCTGCCAGACCTTGCCCTCGCGCAGGACCTCGACCTCGAGGCGCTTCGAGAGCGCGTTGACGACCGACACGCCGACGCCGTGGAGGCCGCCGGAGACCTTGTAGGAGTTGTCGTCGAACTTACCCCCCGAGTGGAGGTCCGTCATGATGATCTCGAGCGTCTCGCGCTTGTGCTCCTTGTGCATCCCGACGGGAATGCCCCGGCCGTTGTCCTCGACCGTCACGGAGTTGTCGGCGTGGATCGCCACGACGATGTGGTCCGCATAGCCGACCTGCGCCTCGTCGATCGAGTTGTCCACCAGCTCGAAGACCATGTGGTGGAGGCCCGACAGGTCGTCCGTGTCCCCGATGTACATGCCGGGGCGCTTGCGGACCGCCTCGAGGCCCTTCAGCAGCTTGATCGAATCGGTGGTGTATGCCGTGCTCATCGAACTCCCGTCATGCCCGGACCGCCCGCAGGGTCCTCGGTCCCGACGCCGTCCCGCGGCGCACTTCGATGACCGCGTCGGCGCGCCGCGCCCAGCGCGACGCCGGGGCCGCCGTCGTCAGCACCACCGCGGCCCTGCGCGGCAGGGCCTTGAAGAACTCCTCGGCCGAGGCCTCCGAGAGGCTCGCGTCGAAGTCGTCGACCGCAAAGAGCGGCGCCTCCCCCGAAGCGGCCGCGACCGAGCGCCATTCGGCCAGGCGCGCGAGCGCCACCGTCCGTGCGATCTCCCCCGCGGACGCCTCCGCGGCAAGCGGCTTGCCGCGGCGCGTCCACCCCAGGTCGTCGCGGTGCGGGCCGGCGAGCGAGTGCCCGCGCTTCTTCTCGAGCCCCGAGAGCCTCCGGCACGCGGCCCGGATCTCGTCGGGGGAGTCGGACGCCGCCGTGCACGCCGCCCGCACGTCCGCCAGGTCGCCCCCGGCCTCGGCGGCGAGCGCCCGGAACTCCGCGTCCCAGCTCTCGAGCGCGTTCCGGCGGTGACGCCGCACCGCGGCGCCCGCCGTCGCGAGCTCCTCCGTCCACGCCGCGAGTTCGTCCTCCGCGCCGCCGCCCGACAGGCGCCAGCGGGACAGCAGCGCATTGCGCTCCTTTAGCGCCCGGCCGTAGCGGGCGAGATCGTCGCCCGCCGCGGGCTTGATCCCGACGACGAGGCGATCGAGGAAGCGCCGGCGCGACGCGGGCGAGCCCGAGACGAGCTCCCGGTGCTCCGGCGCCAGGAAAACCGCGGGAGCGAGCTCGGAGATTTCGCGGAATCCCGCCGCCTTCTCGCCGCGCGCGAACGCGCGGCCCTCTTCGCGGGACCACGTCACCGCGACCCGTTCCTCGCCCCGGCGCGCCGCCACGACGGCGCGCACGGCGAACCGCTCCCCGTCCCGCGCCATCTCGGCGGGAGCGGCGTTGCGGAAGGAGCGCTGCCCGCAGATCACCGCGACCGCCTCGAGCAGGTTCGTCTTTCCCTGCGCGTTTTCCCCGGCGACGAGCGTGATTCCGGCGCCGAAGGAGACGGGGTCGGGGGTGAGATTGCGGAAGCCCTGGGTGGTGACGTCGAAGAGCTGCAATCGGTTCCCTTGCCGGTCAGAGCCGCATCGGCATCACGACGTACGTGTAACGCGACGCTCCCTCGATGCCGCCCTCCGGCTGACACAGGCACTGCGTGTTTTCGTCCTTCAGCTCGAGCCGGACGCTGGCCGACTCCGCCTCCTCGAGGAACTCCAACAGGTACTGGGCGTTCAGACCGATCGACAGCGGCTCGCCGTCGAAGTCGACGTCGAGCGTCTCCGTGCCCTCGCCGAGCTCCTGGCTCGCGGAGGCGACCGTGAGGAGATTCTTCTCGAATGAGAGCTTCACGCCGCGCGAGCGCTCGGAGGAGAAGAGCGCGACGCGCCGGATCGCGGCCTGACACGCGGTCGTCGGCGCGATCGCGACCCGGTCGTTCGACTTCGAGAGGATCTTCTCGTAGTCGGGGAAGTTGACGTCGAGCAGCCGCGCGATCAGCTGGCGGTTGCCGACGGTGAAGAGCAGGTGATTCTCCGAATGGCGGATCTCGACGCGAGCGTCTTCCCCGCCGTCCATCTTCAGGATCTCGGCGAGCGCCTTCTTCGGAATGAGGACGTTCGGCAGGGTCGCCTTGGCATCCTCCTTCGGGAAGTCGATCAGGGCGAGCCGGTGGCCGTCGGTCGCCACGAGCTCGAACTCCTTACCCTTGTCCTTCAGCAGCGCACCCATGAGCTGGAACCGGGTCTCCTCGGCCGAAACGGCGTACAAAACTTTACGGGTCAGTCGTTTCCATAGGTCGAGCGGGAACGAGACCCCTTTCTTCGCCTCGACCTTCGGCACCGTCGGAAAGTCCTCCGAGGGCTGGGCGACGAGGCGGAAATTCGACCGCTCGCAGGTCACCCCCAGGTAGTGGTTTTCCATGAGCTTCAGGGCGACGTCCGCCTCCGGCAGGTTCCGGATCAGGTCGAAGAGCTTGCGCGCCGGAACGGTCACCGAGCCCGGCCGGGAGACCTTCGCCGCGGCCTGGGAGAGGAGGGTCAAGTCGAGGTCCGTCGACGTGAAACTCAGGTGTCCATCGGAGGCGCGCAGGAGGATGTTCGAGAGGATCGGAATCGTGTTTTTTCTCTCGACGACTCCCTGCATGAGCGTGAGCTCATTCAGAAAATCCCCCCGGCGAAGCGTCAATTCCATCGGGTTTTCCCACCTCCGAACAAGGAAAAAAGTCTATCACATTTAACCGTAATCGTAGGGTTACGCAAGAATCGCGGACGTCGAAAAAACCCAATAAAAATGGGCCTGAAATGCACCCTCCGTCTGCGGATCCCGTCGTCGCGCGTCCACAGATTCACGCGGGCTCGCGAGGCGCTCGCGACGTGCGGAAAACCGCGGAGCGGAAAACCGAGGGTGCGGCGGGAATCGTCAGCGATAGGGTTGCAGAAATCCGTCGACGATCCTGCGGAAATCCTGATCGTCTTCGATCATGCGCTCGATCTTCTCGACCGAGTGCATGACCGTCGAGTGGTGCTTGTCGTTGAAGAGGCGCCCGATCTCGGGGTACGACAGGTTCGTCAGCTTGCGGCAGAGGTACATCGCCACCTGGCGGGGAAAGGCGACCGGCTTGGCGTTCGAGCGGGCCTTCATGTCGGAGACCCGGAGCCCGTAATGGGTGGCGACCGTCTTCAGGATCTCGGCCGGGACGGCCCGCTGCTCCTCGGTCCCGACGATGTCCCGGAGGGTCTCCCTGGCGAGCTCGACCGACAGGGGCTTGCCCGTCAGGGAGGAGAAGGCGAGGACCCGGTTCAGCCTTCCCTCGAGCTCCCGGACGTTCGACTTGACCGTCCCGGCGATGAACAGGGCCACGTCGTTTGGAACCTCGATCTTCTCGGCCGCGGCCTTCTTGCGGATGATCGCGACCTTCATCTCGAGGTCGGGCGGCTGGATGTCGGCGATCAGGCCCCACTCGAAGCGCGACCTCAGGCGCTCCTCGAGCGTCGGGATCTCCTTCGGCAGGGCGTCGGAGGTGACGACGATCTGCTTCTGGGCGTCGTGCAGCGCGTTGAACGTGTGAAAGAACTCCTCCTGGGTCGAGTCCTTGCCGGCGATGAACTGCACGTCGTCCATGAGGAGCACGTCAAGCTCCCGATAGCGGCGCTTGAACTCGTGCATCTTCTCGAAGCGCAGCGCGTTGATCAGGTCGTTCAAGAACCGCTCGGCGGAGAGGTAGAGCACGCGCGCGTCGGGAGTGCGCTGCAGGACCTCCTGGGCGATCGCGTGCATCAGGTGGGTCTTCCCGAGGCCAACGCCGCCGTAGAGGAAGAGAGGGTTGTAGGAGCGGGAGGGCGTTTCGGCGACCGCGCGCGCGGCCGCGGGGGCGAACTGGTTCGAGGAGCCGACGACGAAGTTCTCGAAGGTGAACCGCGGGTTTGCCGCCGTGACGCGCCCGGTGGGAGCGGTCGGGGGCGCCGCGGCGGCCTCGGCCGCCTCCGCGACCGCGGACTCGAAACGGATCGAGAGGTCGGGGAAGCCCACGCCGGCGGCCTCGCGGGCGAGGAGGCCTCCGTGCCGGGACTCGATCCAGTCCGCGAAGACGCGGGAGGGAACGGCGACGGTCAGAACGCCCGCACCGGGGGCAGGGTCGAAGGCGACCTGGCGCGTCGGGCCGAACCAGGTCTTCAGCTCCTTCGAGTCGAGCTTCCCCTCGAGCTGTTTGACGATCGAGGACCAGATCTCCGTCATGGCGTCCCTTCGATTTCCACAGGGATTTCCACAGGTGTGGAAGCCTCGCGTGGACTCGGGGGGCGGGAGTATATGCCTATTGGGCCGGGATGCGAGATCCCCCGATACGGGCTCGACCGAAGATGGCGGAAGGCCGGCGGCCGAAAAGAGGTTCCGTGGTCGCAGCCCGCGATCGGCGATCCGCGTCGGGCGATCTTTCTTGACTTCTCGCCCCCCCGCACCTAGCATTCCGGCTCTTTATGAAGCGCACCTACCAGCCCAACAATCGGCGCCGCAAGCGCACGCACGGTTTTCTCGTTCGCATGCGGACGCGCGCGGGTCGGGCCGTTCTGTCGGCCCGCCGCCGCAAGGGGCGCAAAAGACTCACGGTGTGAACTCGAGCCCGGCCGTCTCCGAGGGCTTCTCCCGGGACGACCGCCTCCGAAAACGCAGGGAATTCGAAGAGTGCTACGCCTCCGGGGTGCGCGTATCCGGGCGACACGTCCAGGTCTTCCTCCTTCCGACGGCCGGGGGCTCGCGTCCGCGGCTCGGGATCTCGGTGCCGCGTCGCGTCGGCTCCGCCGTCGACCGCAACCGGGTGCGGCGGCGCCTGCGGGAGATCTTCCGGCGCGGGCGCGGTCTCTTCGGCGGCGTGCCGCTGTCGATCGTCGTGAACGCGCGTCCCTCGGCGTCGCGGGCGTCTTTCCAGGAGCTCTCGGAGGACTTCGCGGACGCGGTGCGCCGCGCGTCTTCGCGTCTGCCGCGGCCGTGACCCGCGCGGCGCGCGCGGCCGTCGCGGTGCTCGGCTTCTACAAGCGCTTCCTCTCGCCGTTTCTGCCGCGGGCCTGCCGCTTCGAGCCGACCTGCTCCGTCTACGCGCGGGAGGCGATCGAGCGCCATGGCCTCGCGCGCGGGCTGGGTCTGGCGGGCCGCCGCCTCCTCCGGTGTCACCCGTTCCATCCGGGCGGATTGGATCCGGTGCCCTGATGGAACGTCGTCTTCTCGTCGCGGCCGCGCTGTCGCTCGGCGTGCTCCTTCTCTGGGAGTGGATCGGGCCGAAGCCGCCGCGCCGCCCGACCCATCCCGTTCCGACGCCCGCGGCGGTGGCTTCGTCGCCGTCGCCGTCCGGCGAGGGCTCCGGATCGGAGATCGCCTCCGCCCCACCCGCGGCGCTGCCGCCGCCGGCGAGCGCCGAGACCGAGACCCTGACGACGCTCTCGAACGGCGTCTTCCGTGCGACGTTCTCAAACCGCGGCGCCGCGCTGACCTCCTTCGTCCTGACCAGCCACTTCGACGAGCAGAAGAGACCGCTCGAGCTCGTTCGCGCGCTTCCTCCCGAGATGCCGCGCCCGCTCTCGCTCGATTTCCGGGGCGACGCCGCGACCACGAAGAAGGTCGCGCAGGCCCTTTTCGTCGTCGAGCGCGAGTCGGACTCGGTGGTGCGTTTCCGCTACGCGGACGCGAGCGTGTCGGTCGTCAAGGAGATCCGGATCGCCAGGGGATACCTGTTCGACCTGAAGGTCTCCGTGAACGGCGGGGCCTACGGCGTCGTCGTCGGCCCGGGGCTGCGCAATCCGACCGAGGCCGAGCGGGGTTCGCGCTACGTGATGCCCGCGTCGGCCGTCGTCGCGGCGTCCGACGGGCTGAAGGTCGTTCGGGCCGACAAGGTCACGGACAAGGACTCCTTCGCGGTCCCGCCGCGCTCCTTCGCGGGCATCGAGGACAACTACTTCCTCGAGGCCGTGATCCCGCGGAGTGCCGCGACCGCCCGCGTCGTGGCGCTCCCGCTGCCCCAGCCCGCGGCGAAGCCGGCGTTCGAGGTGGCGACCGAGGTCGGCGGTCCGGCGACGCTCGAGGCGTCGGCGTTCTTCGGCCCGAAGGACGTGACGATCCTCGAGAGCTACGGCCTCGGCCTCGAGCGCACGGTCGACTTCGGCTGGTACGGCATCCTCGCGCGGCCCCTCCTGTGGCTCCTGAAGCAGAGCTACGGCGTGGTCGGCAACTGGGGGCTCGCGATCCTCGCCGTCACGTTCCTGATCCGCCTCGTGCTCTTCCCGCTGACGGCCAAGAGCTACGTCTCGATGAAGAAGATGCAGAAGCTCGCGCCGAAGATGAACGCGATCCGCGACAAGTACAAGAAGGCGAAGACCGACTCGCAGCAGCGGCAGAAGATGAACATGGAGCTGATGGCTCTCTATCAGGCGGAGGGCTACAACCCGATGAGCGGCTGCCTGCCGATCATCCTGCAGCTGCCGATCCTCGTCGCGTTCTACAACGTGCTGTCGCGCACGATCGAGCTGCGCCACGCGCCGTTTTTCCTGTGGATCCACGACCTCTCCGCGATCGACTCGACGTACGTGCTCGTCGTCCTGATGATCGTCTCGATGTACGCGCAGCAGGCGATGACGCCGTCGACGATGGACCCCGCGCAGAAGAAGGTCTTCATGTTCATGCCGGTCCTGTGGGGCTTCTTCCTGAAGGACATGCCCTCGGGACTGGTGCTCTACTGGCTGTTCTCGAACCTGTTGACGATCGTGCAGCAGCTGGTGATGAACCGCATCGTGAAGGAGGACGACCCCACGCCGCCGGGCAAGGGCGCAAAGGCGCTCAAGCAGGCGCGCGCGTGAGGTCGGGGAGACGCCCATGAGATACGAGGCCAGGACGGAACAGGACGCGGTCGCCGCCGCGGCGAAGGCCCTCGGGAAATCCCCCGAGGAGATCCGCTACACCGTCATCCGCGACGAGAAGGCCTTCTGGGGCGGCCGCGTCGTGGAGATCGAGGTGGAGGACGGCGGAATCCGGACCCCCGAGCCCCGGGCGCCGCAGCCCGAAGCCGCCGAGCGGAGCCGCCGGCCGGAAGCGGAGCCACCGGCGCCATCGCCGGCCGCAGCGCCGCCCGCGACCGAGGTCGACGCGGTCGCGGTGGCCGAGGCGACCCTGACCGAGCTGCTCTCCGCCGCCGGGCTCAACATCGAGACGCGCCGCCGCGCTTCGGGCGACGAGGAAATGCTCTTCGAGCTCATCGGCGACGACGTCGAGCCGCTGCTCGCGAACAAGGGCGAGGGACTCACCGGGCTCGAGGTTCTCGTCGGCCGCATCGCGTCGAAGCGCATGGGCCTGCCGGTCCATCCGCGTCTGGACGCCGAGAACTTCCGCATGCACCGCAAGGAGGCGCTCGAGGAGCTCGCGCGCACCTCCGCGGACGAGGTCCGCCGCACGCAGCGGCCGCAGCTGCTCCCGCCGCTCGCGCCCTGGGAGCGGCGCCTGGTTCACCTCGCGCTCTCCGAGGATCCGGAGCTCGAGACGGAGAGCGAGGGGGACGGGTTCCTGAAGCGCGTCGAGGTCCGGCTGAAGCGGTAGTGGTCGACTCCGCGGTCCTCGACACGATCGTCGCGCCGGCGACGCCCGCGGGCCGCTCGGCGCTCGCGGTCCTGAGGATCACGGGTTGCCTCGCGGCTTCGATCGCCCGCCGGCTCGCGCCCCGTCTCCCCGACCCGATTCCCGCCCGCCGCCCGATCGTGGCGGTCCTCCATGCCGACGACGGCGCCGCCATCGACGAGGCGGTCGTGACGCTCTTCCCGACGGCATCCTCGCCGACCGGCGAGGACCTCGTCGAGATCTCGATGCACGGCAGCCCCGTCGCGCTCTCACGGTTGCTCGACGCCGCGATGGCGGGCGGCGCGAGGCCGGCCCGGCCGGGGGAGTTCACCGAGCGGGCGTTCCGCTCGGGCCGGATCGATCTCGTGCGCGCGGAGGCGGTGCGCGACTTGATCGAGTCGAGGACACCGGCGGCGGCGCTCGCGTCGGCCCGGCGCCTGGCGGGGGCGCTCTCCGCGCGCGTGAGCCGGGTCCGCGAGCGCCTGCTCTCCGCCGCGGCGGGGCTGACGGCCTCGATCGACTTCGCGGACGACGTCGGCGAGGCGCCGCCGCCCGAAGTCGCGGCAGAGCTGCGCGAGGCGGCGGACGCGCTCGATCGCCTTGCATCCACCTGGCGAGCCGGACGGCTCCTGTCGCACGGCTGCCGGGTCGCGATCCTGGGCCGGCCGAACGCGGGGAAGTCGACGCTCTTCAACGCCCTCCTCGGCCGCGACCGCGCGATCGTCACCGAGGTGCCGGGCACGACCCGCGACACCCTCGAGGCCGAGGTGGATCTCGGCGGGGTGGCGGTCACTCTCGTCGACACGGCGGGACTCCGCGCGACGGAGGATCGGATCGAATCGATCGGCGTTTCGCGCGCGCACGCGGAGGGCGAGCGGGCCGACGCGGTGTTCTACGTGTTCGATGTGGCCGGGGGTTTCGCCGAGGAGGACGCCGACGCGCTCGCGCGTCTCGAGGGACGGCCGCGCCTTCTCGTCGCGAACAAGGCGGACCGGCTCGGCGCCGGAGCCGACCGGCTCGCCGCCGATGCGGACCGGCTCGGGAGCGGCGCCGGCGCTCTTCCCGACGGGGCCGTTCTCGTCTGCGGGCTCCATCCCCATGCGGGCGAGACGCTGCGCCGTCTCTTGACCGAGCTCGTCGCGGCCGAGGTGAGCACCGAGAGCGCGTCGGAGATGCTCGGGACGCGACGCCAGGCCGATCTCGTCGCCCGCGCGCGCGACGCCGCTCGGGACGCGCTCGTCGCGCTCGGGAACGGAACGTCGCCGGAGTACGCCGCGACCCACTGCGACGCCGCGCTCTCGGCACTCGCGGACCTCGTGGGCGAGACGACGTCGGAGGACGTGCTCCGGCACCTGTTCGCGACGTTCTGCATCGGCAAGTAGCTGATAGCTTTTTCCCCGTGACCTGGGATGTTCTCGTCGTCGGCGGCGGGCACGCGGGCATCGAGGCCGCGCGCGCGGCCGCCGGCATGGGCTGCCGGACGGCCCTGCTGACGGGCGACGTCCGCGCGATCGGGCGCATGTCCTGCAACCCGGCGATCGGCGGCCTCGCCAAGGGCCAGCTCGTCCGCGAGATCGATGCGCTCGGCGGCGCGATGGGGGAGCTCGCCGACGGCGCCGGCATCCAGTTCCGCATCCTCAACCGCTCGCGCGGCCCCGCGGTATGGGGCCCGCGCGCGCAGTGCGATCGCGCGCTGTACGCGCGCCTCGCCCGCGAGCGCCTCGAGGCGACGGAGCGCCTCGCCATCGTCGAGGGAATGGCGGAATCGCTTCTCGAGGAGTCCGGCCGCGTCGCGGGCGTCATCGAGGAATCGGGCGAGCGCCTCTTCGCGCGCACGGTCGTCATCACCACGGGCACGTTCTTGAACGGCCTGATGCACACCGGCGAGCGGCGCACGGAGGGCGGGCGGGTCGGCGAGGCTCCGGCGCGCGGACTCTCGAGCGCCCTCGCGCGCGCCGGGCTGCGCCTGGGCCGCTTCAAGACCGGCACGCCCCCGCGCCTCCACCGCGACACGATCGACTACGACGCGTGCACGCCCCAGGAGGGCGACGATCCGCCGGCTCCGTTCTCCTTCCGGACGAAGTCGCTGCCGCGGCGCCAGGCCCTCTGCTGGCTCACGTCGACGAACGCGCGCGTCCACGCGCTGATCCGGGAGAACCTCCACCGCAGCCCGATGTACTCGGGCCAGATCCGCGGCACCGGCCCGCGCTATTGCCCCTCGGTCGAGGACAAGATCGTGCGCTTCGCCGACAAGGAGCGGCACACCCTCTTCCTCGAGCCGGACGGCTGGGATTCCGAGGAGATCTACGTCAACGGGCTGTCGACCTCGCTGCCCGAGGACGTGCAGCGCGGGATCCTCGCGGCGATCCCGGCGCTGTCGCGCGCGCGCATGATCCGTCCGGGATATGCGGTCGAGTACGACTTCGTCTTCCCCGACCAGCTCGCGCTCACGCTGGAGGCGCTCGACCTGCCGGGACTCTTCCTCGCGGGCCAGATCAACGGCACGTCCGGATACGAAGAGGCCGCCGCCCAGGGAATCCTCGCCGGCATCAATGCGGCGCTCGCCGCGCGAAACGAGCCCGGCTTCGTCCTCGACCGCTCGGAGGCCTACGCGGCGGTCCTCGTCGACGACCTGACGAAGAAGGGGCTCGAGGAGCCGTACCGTCTTTTCACGGCGCGCGCGGAGTACCGTCTCCTCCTCGGAGTCGACACCGTCGTGCCGCGCCTCCTGCCGCATGCCCGCCGGCTCGGGCTCGTTTCAGAGGGCGAGTACGCGGAGGCCATGCGAAGCGAGGAAAGGATCCGGGACGCCGAACGAGGGCTGCGCGAGCGGACCTTCACGCCGAGCCTCGAGAATCGGCGCCTCTTCGAGGAGACCGTCGGCGTCGACCTGGCGGCCCCGACGACAGCATTTAAACTATTGCAAAGAAACGACTTATCTGTAGAATCCATGGCGCTGATCTCGCCGGAGCTCTTCGGCACCCTGAGCGACGAAGAGCGCCGCATCCTGGAAAACCGGGTCCGATACGAGGGTTACATCCGCCGGGAGCAGGAGAGGCTCGACAAGCTCAGGCCCTTCGAATCGCGGCCGATCCCGGCCGGCTTTCGGTACGCGGGCCTTCCGGGGCTCTCGACCGAGGCGGCCGAGCAGTGCACCCGGCGCCGTCCCCGGACGCTCGGCGAGGCCGCTCGCATCCCCGGGGTGACGCCGGCAGCCATCGCGATAATCTCGGCTCATGTCGCGCGCGCCGAAGGCTCCCCTCCCGGCTGAGCGGTTCGCGGAGATTCTCGCCAGCCGGTCGCCCGCCTTCGGACTCTCCCTCGGGGGGAGTGCCGCCTTGCGCCAGGGCGCCTACCTCGCCGAGCTCGATCGCTGGCGACAGACGACCAACCTGACCGGCCGTCTTTCGCCAGAGGAGCTCGCCGAGCATCTGCTCGAGGCGCTGGTCGCGTCTTCCCTGATCGCCGATGGTCAGAGGGTGGCCGACATCGGCTCCGGCGCGGGATTTCCGGGCCTGCCGCTCGCGATTGACCGGCCCGCCGTCGAGGTCACGCTGGTCGAGCCCCGGGCCAGGCGCGCCGCCTTCCTGCGGCATGTGGTCCGCGCCCTCGGCCTGCCGAACGTGACGGTGGCCGAGGCCCGCATCGAGAACGTCGGCGGGCAGACCTTCGACCTGGCGACGACTCGTGCGGTCGGCGGTTTTGCGGCCTGGATGGGAGGCGCCGGCTTCCTCGAGCCCGGGGGCCGCCTTCTCGCCTGGACCACGGACCCGGCCGCTGTCGAGCGCGAACTGGGGTCTCTCTTTCGACTGGAGCGGGACCTTCTCGTCCCGGGCTCACGGTCCCGGAAGATCGCTGTGTTCAGAAAGCGGGTCTGATGTTCCACGTGGAACACTCGGAAGCTCGCCGGAACGCTGAGCTCGATTTCGGTTTGCCGCCGGCGCGTTCGCGAACATAATCGGCCGGCATTCCATGGGCCGCATCATCGCGATCGCCAACCAGAAGGGCGGGGTTGGCAAGACGACCACTGCGATCAACCTCGCGGCCGCGATGGCTGCGTACGACCAGAAGGTCCTCCTGCTCGACCTCGACCCGCAGGCCAACGCCACGTCCGGGCTCGGCTTCTCAAAAAGGGAGGAGACCGGCACGATCTACTCCGCGCTCCTCTCGGGAGACATCGGGCCCGTGGTGCGGGAAACCGCGTTTCCCAACCTCTGGCTCGTTCCCTCCGGGCGCGACCTCGTCGGCATCGAAGTGGAGCTGGTCGGCCAGCCCGACCGGGAGGCGAGGCTGCGGTTCGCCCTCGGGGCGGTGCGGGGAAGTTTCGACTACGTCCTGATCGACTGCCCCCCGTCCCTGTCACTTCTGACCGTCAACGCGCTGACCGCCGCCGATTCGGTGCTCGTGCCGATCCAGAGCGAGTACTTCGCCCTCGAGGGGTTGACGGAGCTGCTCGAGACGATCGAGAGGGTCCGGGACACCTTCAATCCCCTCCTGTCGATGGAGGGTCTGGTCGTGACGATGTTCGACGAGCGGACCAATCTCGCGCGCCAGGTCGTGGACGACATTCGGAAGCATTTCGGCGAGCGCGTCTTTCACACGGTCATTCCGCGCAACGTCCGGCTCGGGGAGGCGCCGTCTTTCGGCAAGCCGGTGCTCGCATACGACATCAAGTCGCGCGGCGCCGAGGCTTATCTCGCCCTGGCTCGCGAATTTCTCAAACGGCGGAGGGCCCGATGAACAACACCCGCAAACCCGCACTCGGTCGAGGTCTCTCGGCGCTCCTGCCGGGCAAGGACGACGTTCCACGTGGAACACCGCCTCGCCTTGTGGATGTTGAGCTCGACCGTCTGACCCCCTCGCGTTTCCAGCCGCGCCGCGAGTTTTCGGAGGAAGCTCTCGCCGACCTCGCCCGGTCGATCCGGGAAGTCGGGATCATCCAGCCGATCGTCGTCGTGGCTCGCGGCGAGAAATACGAAATCGTGGCGGGCGAGCGGCGCTGGCGGGCGGCCCGGATGGCCGGTCTGGCAAGAGTCCCGATCACCGTCCGCGAAAAGAGCTCCGACCGCGATCTCCTCGAGGCGGCCCTGGTCGAGAACCTCCAGCGCGAGGACTTGAACATCCTCGAGGCGGCGGAGGGCTACGCGCGGCTTCGGGAGGAGTTCCAGCTGACCCAGGAGAAGATTGCCGAGCGCGTCGGCAAAGATCGCACAACGATTACTAACTCATTGAGGATATTGAAGTTATCGCTGCCAGTGCGCGAACGAATCCGCTCGGGCGAGCTGTCGGCCGGACACGCCCGCGCCCTGGTCGCGCTCGCCGCGACGGACGACCAGGAGCGGCTCGCCGAAGAGATCGTCCGCCGCGCCCTCTCCGTGCGCCAGACGGAGAAGCGGGTCGCGCGAATGGCGGCCCCCGACCGCGTGATCGTCGAGCGCCGGCGCGATCCGTTCACCCGGGACGCCGAGGAGAAGCTGACCCGCCGGCTGCAGACGAAGGTCCGCATCGTGCGCAAGCGCCGCGGCGGAAAAATCGAGATCGCGTTCGGCTCCGAGGAGGAGCTGATCGGCTTGTACGAGCGGCTCTCCGGTTCCTGAGTGCCCGGGCGCACACGCTTCGATCGAGCGGTTGATCCAGACTCGCTCGATTCCATTTCCAGGAGGTTCTCGACATGAAGGTCCGCGGCGAAGGCGCGACGCTCAACGGCTTTCTAGACAAGGGAAGCCACCTGAAGGGAGAGCTCCACTTCGAGGAGACCTTCCGCATCGACGGACGGTTCGAGGGGAAGATTCCTTCCGGCGCCGAGCTGATCCTCGGCGACTCGGCCGAAGTCGAGGCCGAGGTCCACGTCTCCCGCGTGTCGATCAACGGCGTGTTCAAGGGAACGATCGACGCGACAGAGCGCGTCGAGATCCATCCCCGCGCGCGGGTGACCGGCGACATCCGGACGCCCGTGCTCTCGATCGAGGAGGGCGCGTTCTTCGAGGGCTCCTGCCGCATGTCGGCCGAATCGGCGACGAACCTCGTGGAGATGCCAGGCTCCGCCGCGCGTAAGTAGCTGCGGCGATAGGAGCTTCACGCGGCGAAGGAACGCCGCCGGGGGCGGCCCCCACTCCGAGCGGCGGCGGGCCTTCGAGAGGGACCCGGCTTTCGCGTCCGGACGGCCGGGGTATCGCCCCGGAAGATCATCCCGCCCTCTATCCCTTTGCGGATTCCTGTGCTATTCATCCGCGGTTTCGTCTCTCGCAAAAGGCTTTCGATGATCGAACTACCCAACGTCTCGAGTCTCTATGTGATCCTCGCCTTCGGGATCTGCTACTGGATCCTGAGGAAGTACCTCTTCGTGCCGCTCGCGCTGATTCTCGACGCGCGCGAGAAGGGCGAGAAGGATGCGGAGAAGGCGTACGCGGCGAGCCTCGCCGACCTCCAGAAGGCGGTGGCGGCGGGCGAGGATCGGCTCGCCGAGGCCCGCCGCGAGGCGCTGCGCACCCGGGAGACGCTGCGCGCCGAAGGCGCCTCTCTCCTCGAGAAGAAAATCGACGAGGCCCAGGCCTCGGCGCACGCCTCCGTCGAGTCGGGAGTCCAGAGGATCGAGGGCGAAGCCGCCGCCTCCGCGAAGGACCTTCCTGAGCGCGCCCGCGGGCTCGCCCGCGAACTCGCCGAGCGGATCCTCGGTCGGAAGCTCGCCGCGTGACGGCCGCGGCCCTCTCGCTGTCTCCGATCCTCGCGGTCCTCGCCGAGGAGGGGGAGGAGACGGCGAAGTTCCTCGGGCTGCCGATCTGGATCTGGCAGTTCGCCAACCTCGTTCTCTTCGTGGGCTTGCTCCTCTACTTCGTCGCGAAGCCCCTCGGCGCGGCTTTCCGAGCGCGACAGGTTCAGATCGAGGAGCGCCGCCGGGAGGCCGAGAAGAAGCGCGCCGCGGTCGAGAATCTCGCCGCCGACATACGGGCGCGGACGGCGGTGATCGAGAAGGAGATCGCCGAGATCCGCGAGCGGGGCCGCGCCGACGGGGAGGAGGCGCGCCGCTCGCTCGCCGAGCGGGCCGACGCGGAATCGGAGCGCATCCGGCGGGAGGCCGGCGAGGAGATCGAGCGGCGACTCGCGCAGGCGGTCGGGGAGCTCCGCCGCACGGCGGCGGCCCTGACGACCTCGACCGCGACCGAGATCCTCGCCCGCGAGATCACCCCGGAGGACCGGGAGCGCCTGCTCGTCGACAGCGTGGCCCAGCTGGAGAAGACGTCGTGACGGCCTTCGCGCTTCCCTACGCGCGCGCCTTCCTCGAGGCCGCGCCGAAGGACTACGACATCGCCGCGTTTCTCGCGGCCGGCGAGACGATGGCCGCCGCGTTCGCGGCCAACCCGACGCTGCGCGCATTCGTCCTCGCGCCGAACGTCCCTCGCGACGCGAAGAGCAAGGCGCTCGACGCGCTCTCGGCGAGAGCGGGACTCGACGAGTACGGCGCGCGCTTTCTGCAGCTGATGCTGCGCCACCACCGACTCCTCGAGGCGGCGGCGGTGTTCAAGACGCTGCGCGACCTCTTCGACGAGAGACGCCACATCCTGCGCGTGCGGATCGCGGTGCCCGCGGCGCTGACCGACGCACAGAAGAGGCGGGTCGAGGAGGCGATCGCGCGGCGCACCGGCAAGACGGTGATGAGCCAGATCGAGATCGACCCGGCGCTGCTCGGCGGCTTCGTGGCGCGCGCCGGTTCCCAGGTGTTCGACGGTTCGGTGGCCGCCTCGGTCCGGCGGTTTCAGACGACGGTGACGGAGAAGACGGGAGCCTGAGATGGAAATCAAAGCGGACGAAATCACGGCGATCCTGAAGCAGCAGCTCGCGGGGTACGAGAAGGCGATCGACGTCGCGGAGGTCGGCACGGTCCTGTCGGTCGGCGACGGCATCGCCCGCATCTACGGCCTCGACAAGGTCATGGCGGGCGAGCTCGTCGACTTCGGCCACGACATCTTCGGCCTGGCCTTGAACCTCGAGCAGGACCAGGTCGGCGTCGTGCTGCTCGGCGAATCGCAGCTGGTCAAGGAAGGCCAGGAGGTGCGCCGCACGCGGCGCATCATCCAGGTGCCCGTCGGCCCGGGCCTCGTCGGCCGCGTCGTCGACGCCCTCGGGCGGCCGATCGACGACAAGGGCCCGATCAAGTCGACCGAGTCCTATCCGACCGAGCGCATCGCGCCCGGCGTCATCGACCGGCAGGGCGTCAAGGAACCGGTCCAGACCGGCCTGAAAGCCATCGACGCCATGATCCCGATCGGCCGCGGCCAGCGCGAGCTGATCATCGGCGACCGCCAGACCGGCAAGACCGCCATCGCCCTCGACACGATCATCAACCAGAAGGGCAAGGGCGTCGTCTGCATCTACGTCGTCATCGGTCAGAAGAAGTCGACCGTCGCTCAAGTCGCCCAGACCCTCGAAGAGCACGGCGCTCTCGGCCACACGATCATCGTCTCGGCGACGGCCTCGGACCCGGCGCCCATGCTCTACATCGCTCCGTACGCGGGATGCGCGATGGGGGAGTGGTTCCTCTACAACAAGAAGCACGCGCTGGTCATCTACGACGACCTTTCGAAGCACGCCGCGGCGTACCGCGAGATCTCGCTGCTCCTGCGGCGGCCGCCGGGCCGCGAGGCCTACCCCGGCGACGTCTTCTACCTGCACTCGCGCCTGCTCGAGCGCGCGGCCAAGCTGTCGGACAAGGAGGGCGGAGGGTCCCTGACGGCCCTGCCGATCATCGAGACCCAGGCCGGCGACGTCTCGGCCTACATCCCGACCAACGTCATCTCGATCACGGACGGCCAGATCTATCTCGAGAACGACCTCTTCTATTCGGGCGTTCGACCCGCGGTCAACGTCGGCATCTCGGTCTCGCGCGTCGGCGGCAACGCCCAGATCAAGGCCATGAAGCAGGTCGCCGGGACGCTGCGCCTCGACCTCGCGCAGTACCGCAACCTCGCCGCCTTCGCCCAGTTCGGCTCGGACCTCGACAAGGCCTCGCAGGCCCAGCTCGCGCGCGGCGCGCGCATGGTCGAGCTCCTGAAGCAGCCGCAGTTTGCGCCGATGGACGTCGAACTGCAGGTCGCCTCGATCTACGCGGGCGGCAAGGGCTACATGGACTCGCTTCCCGTCGATCAGATCCGCGCGTTCGAGGCGGCCCTCCACGAGTACTTGAGGTCCCGCTACAAGGAAGTGCTCTCCGCGATCGTGTCCACCGGAAAGCTCGAGAAGACGACCGAGGAATCGCTCCGCAAGGCGATCCAGGAGTACAAGGACATTTTCGTCAAGGAGCAGGGAGCGGCGAAGCCCGCCGCGGCGGCTCCGGCGGCGAAGGCGGCCGCACCGGCGGCGTAGAAGAAGAGGCGACCCGGAAACCGCAATGGCATCGCTGATCGACATCCGCCGCCGGCTGCGCTCGGTCAAGAGCACGCAGCAGATCACCAAGGCCATGAAGATGGTGGCGGCGGCGAAGCTGCGCCGGGCGCAGGATCGCGTCATCGGCGCGCGTCCGTACGCGAAGCTCCTCGGAAACGTCCTCGCCTCGGTCACGGCGCATGCCGGCGAGGTGAAGCAGCCGCTCCTGAATGTCCGCGAGGAGAAGCGGGTGGTGGTCGTCGTCGTCGCCGGCGACCGGGGACTCTGCGGCGCCTTCAACACGAACGTGCATCGCGCGACCACGCACCTGCTCGCGACGCACCCCGGGTGGACGGAGGTGCGGATCCTCCCCGTCGGCAAGAAGGCCGTCGATTTCTGGAAGCGCCGCAAGTATCCGTTCACGGAGAAGACCTACTCCGGCATCTTCGACAAGCTGAGCTACGAGAACGCGCGCGAGATCGCGGCATCGCTCTCCGAGGAATTCGTCGCGGAACGGATCGACGCGGTCTACGTCGTCGTCAACGAGTTCCGCTCGGTGCTCTCTCAGGTGGTGCACACCGCGAGGATCCTGCCGCTCTCCTTCGAGCCGGTGGCCGCGGCGCCGAAACCCGACGTCTCCGGCCCCGAATACATCTTCGAGCCGGACGCGAAGACGATCCTCGCGCGACTGCTTCCGCGGTACCTGGAGTTCACCATCTATCGGGCCCTGGCCGAATCGGCGGCGGCCGAGATGGGGGCGCGGATGACGGCGATGGGCGCGGCCACGAAGAACGCCGGCGAGATGATCGACAAGCTCACGCTGACGTACAACCGCGCCCGGCAGGCGCGCATCACCAAGGAACTGATCGAAATCGTTTCGGGCGCCGCGGCGCTCGAATGAGCGAAAAGGGGCAGATCATGGCGGAAGGCAGCAGCGGCAAGGTCGTCGCGATCATCGGGCCGGTCCTCGACATCGAGTTTCCTCCGGGCAAGCTCCCGGCGATCTACAACGCCGTCCAGGTCCAGGACGAGGGGAAGGAGACCGGCGAGCCGATCGACGTCATCGCGGAGGTGGCCCAGCAGCTCGGCGAGAGCGTCGTGCGCTGCGTCTCGATGAAGCCGACCGACGGCATGGTGCGCGGCATGAAGGCCGTGGACCTCGGCGGACCCATCTCGGTACCCGTGGGCCGCGAGACGCTCGGCCGGATCCTGAACGTCATCGGCGATCCCGTGGACGGCCTCGGTCCGGTCAAGGCCAAGGAGCGCTGGCCGATCCACCGCGAGCCGCCCGCCTACGACGAGCAGGCGACCTCGGTCGAGATGTTCGAGACGGGGATCAAGGTCATCGACCTGCTCGAGCCCTACACGAAGGGCGGCAAGACGGGCCTCTTCGGCGGCGCCGGCGTCGGCAAGACCGTCATGATCCAGGAGCTGATCAACAACGTCGCCATGCACCATGGCGGCTTCTCGGTGTTCTCGGGCGTGGGGGAGCGGACCCGCGAGGGCAACGACCTGTACCACGAGATGGCCGAGTCGGGCGTCATCACGCCGGGCGACCCGTCGAAGTCGAAGTGTTCGCTGATCTACGGGCAGATGACGGAGCCGCCCGGCGCGCGCCTGCGCGTCGGACTGACGGGCCTGACGGTCGCCGAGTACTTCCGCGACACCGAGGGCAAGGACGTGCTCCTCTTCATCGACAACATCTTCCGGTTCACGCAGGCCGGTTCCGAGGTGTCGGCGCTGCTCGGCCGCATGCCCTCGGCCGTCGGCTACCAGCCGAACCTCGCGACCGAGATGGGCGAGCTGCAGGAGCGCATCACCTCGACCAAGAAGGGCTCGATCACGTCGGTCCAGGCGATCTACGTGCCGGCCGACGACCTGACGGACCCGGCGCCCGCGGCGGCGTTCGCCCACCTCGACGCCACGACCGTCCTCTCCCGGGCGATCTCCGAAATGGGCATCTACCCGGCCGTGGACCCTCTGGCCTCGACCTCGACCATCCTTTCCCCGCGCGTCGTCGGGGAGGAGCACTACAAGTGCGCCCGCGACGTGCAGGCGGTGCTGCAGAAGTACAAGGACCTGCAGGACATCATCGCGATCCTCGGGATCGACGAGCTCTCCGAGGAAGACAAGCTGACGGTCGCCCGCGCCCGCAAGGTGCAGCGCTTCCTCTCGCAGCCGTTCTTCGTCGCCCAGCAGTTCACGGGCCTCGAGGGCCGCTACGTCAAGATCGCCGACACGGTGAAGGGCTTCCGCGAGATCGTCGACGGCAAGTGCGACGACATGCCGGAGCAGGCGTTCTACATGGTCGGCACGATCGAGGAGGCCCGCGAGAAGGCCGCCCAGCTCGGCAAGGCGGCGTAGCCCGATGGCGCTCCAGGTTCTGCTCGTCACGCCCGAGCGGCGCGTTCTCGAGGCCGAGGCCGACGAGGTCGAGCTGCCCGGGGCGCAGGGCTATCTCGGCATCTTGCCCGGCCACGCGCCGCTCCTGACGCTCCTCGGGACCGGCGTGTTGACCTGCCGGCGCGGCGGGAGCTCGAGCGCGTTCGCGGTCTCCTCCGGACTCGCCGAGGTCTCGGGCGACCGCGTGTCGGTGCTCGCCGATGCCGCGGAGGCGCCCGCCGACATCGACGCGGCGGCCGCGGAACGCGAGCGCGCGAAGGCCGAGGAAGAGATGAAGACCGCGGGCGCGGACACGCTCGACGCGATCCGCACGCGGCTCGAGCTCGCCGAAGCGCGGATCCAGGTCGCGCGCCGCCCGAGCTGACTCGGACCCGGAGCAGTGAAAGAAGGCGAGCAACGAGCCGCTATCTGATGGGAGACGGTTCCTTCACCATGGTTCCCTCTCTCGTACGTCGGGCCGCGGAGCGGCCCGCTTAGAGTCCGAGCTCCCGTGCGGACCGAGGAGCCGGGCGACACCGTACCGGCCGAGACCCCCGATGCGAACGAGCGGCTGTTCCTCTCGGGTCCTCGCTCCCGCTTCAAGGAATTCCTCTCGATCCTCGAGATCATGGGGGAATTCATCCGCGGGTTCCGCACGCTCCACTTCGTCGGCCCGTGCGTGACCGTCTTCGGATCCGCGCGCTTCAAGGAGGACCACCCCTACTACAAGCTCGGCGAGAAGGTCGGCGCCGGACTCGCGCGGCTCGGCTTCACCGTGATCACGGGCGGCGGCCCCGGCGAGATGGAGGCGGCGTCGCGCGGCGCGAAGGAGGCCGGCGGATACACGGTCGGCTGCAACATCGTGCTGCCCGAGGAGCAGCAGCTCAATCCGTACCTCGATCGCGCCGTGTCCTTCGAACACTTCTTCGTGCGCAAGGTGATGCTGGTGAAGTACTCGTACGCGTTCGTCGTCTTGCCGGGCGGCCTCGGCACGATGGACGAGCTGTACGAGGCGCTCACGCTCATTCAGACGCAGAAGATCCGGAACTTCCCGGTCGTCCTGATGAGCTCCGACTTCTACCGGCCGCTGATGGGTTTCCTCGCGAAGATGGTCGCCGCGGGCACGATCTCGAACACCGACCTCGATCTCCTCCTCCTGACCGATTCCGTGGAGGAGGCGATGGACCACATCCAGAAACACGCCGTCCGCTCGTTCGGCCTCGACAAGCCGCCGACGAAATTCAGGAAGCTGCGGCTCCTCGGGGAGTGAGAGGAGTGCTGATGCGTCCGCATCAGCACTCGCGCGGCGCTCGCGCGGTACCGTGGCCGGGGGGATCAGCCATGTTCCATCGCATCCTCGTCCCGGTCGATTTCACCAAGAAGAACCTGCGCGCGGTGCGCACGGCGGCGCGCCTGGCGTCCGACCGGGGCGCCTCTCTCACGTTGCTCCACGTCATCGAGCGCGTCGACGCCGGAGACCCGCACGGCCTCGCGGGCTTTTACCGCAAGCTCGAGGCGCAGGCGCGGCGGAGGATGCGCGAGCTCGTCGCGGCGGCGGCGCCGCTCGAGGTGCGGGCGGAGATCCTCTATGGCAATCGCGTCAACGAGATCCTCCGCTTCGCCGAAGCGGAGAACGCGGACCTGATCGTCATGAGCTCGCATCGCCTCGCGCTGCGCCAGGCGGGCGAGCACTGGGGCACCATCAGCCACAAGGTCGGGATCCTGTCGCGCTGCCCGGTGCTGCTCGTCAAATGAAAGACACCCCTCTCCCTCCGGGAGAGGGGGCAGGGGTGAGGGGGCCGACTTCGGAACTCTCTCTCTCGTAAACCCATCCTTCTCCCGCTCGTCGAACCCTTGAGCCCGCGGCATCGTGCGGGTGAAGGAGGTCTCCATGCGTCGGCTCACTTTCCGAATCGCCCTCGCCGTCTTCGGCCTGGCCCTCGCCGGTCTCGGGCTCGCGCAGAACGCTTCGGCCCCGGCTTCGCCCCACCCGCTCCTGCGGCACCGCCTGCGGGAGTGCCTCGCGATCGTCGATCTGACCGATGCGGAGAGGGCGTCGATCCAGGCGATCCTCGAAGCGGCCGCGCCCACGATCCAGGCGGACGCCGATGCCGTCAGGACGGCCCGTCAGACGTTGCAGGCCGCGCTCGAGGCGAACCCGCCCGACGCCTGCGCCATCGGCGCCGACGCGATCGCGCTGAAATCGGCGCGCGAGACCCTGCGCGGGGAGCGTCAGACGGTGCTGCAGCAGGTCGAGGCGACGCTCCAGCCCGACCAGGTCTCGCGTCTCGAGGGCTGCCTCGCCGCGCCGTTGTCTTCCACGACCGGCGCGGGAGACGCGCCGACGCCGAGCCCGGAGGAGTGAAGGCCCTCAGGGAGCCCGGTAGCCCGGCCCCCGCAGCGCCTTGCCGGGCGCGGCGCCGGTGATCCGTCCCCCGTCGACGACGAGCACGCCGTTGACGGCGACGTACGGAAAGCCGGCGCTGTACCGGCGCGGCTCCTCGTAGGTCGCGAGCTCCTGCACCTTCGCGAGGTCGAGCACGACGAGGTCCGCCGCGAATCCCTCCTTGATCAGGCCGCGGTCCTTCAGCGCCGCCGCCTCCGCGGGGAACGACGTCATCTTGCGCACCGCCTCCTCGAGCGGCAGGAGTTTCTCGTCCCGAACGTACTTGCCGAGGATCCGCGCCGTGGACGCCCATCCGCGCGGGTGAGACTTCTCCTGCGAGAAGATGCCGTCGGTCGCGCCCGCTCCCGAATCCGTGCCGAACGCCACGAGCGGGCTCTTCAGCGCCGTGCGCACGTCGTCCTCGTCCATCATGAAGATGATGCAGGCGGTGTTCGCCCGGTCGGCGATGACGAGGTCGATCAGCGCGTCGCGCGGATCCTTCTTCTCCTCCGCCGCCATCTGCGCGACGGTCTTGCCCTCGTACTTCTTCAGCGAGGCATTGACGACCGAGGCGATGAGCACGCCCTCGGGGCCGCCGGAGCCGAGGTACTGGTTCGACCAGGCGTCCGAATCCTCGAGCATCTCCTTCTTCGCCCGCTCGCGCTGCGCGGGATCGGCGAGGCGCTTCAAGAGCGCGTCACGGCCGCCCTCGCGGATCCACGGCGGCAGGCACGCGTCGAGTCCGTTCGATCCGGCGGTCCAGGGGTACTGGTTCGCGGCCACGTCGATCCCCTGCGCGCGCGCGGCCCTCAGGCGCTCGAGCAGCGCCGCCATGCGTCCCCAGTTGCGCTTGTAGGCCGTCTTGAAGTGCCAGATCTGCGTCCGGATCCCGGCCTCCCGGGCGATGCGGAACACCTCGTCCATCGACGCGTCGATCGTGTTCGCTTCGGAACGCTGATGCGTGAAGTAGGCGCCGCCGTAGCGCGCCGCCACCTTCGCCATCGCGATGAGCTCGTCCGTCGAGTTGTACATGTCGGGGACGTACTGGAGCGACGAGGAGACGCCGAGAGCGCCCTCCCGCATCGCCTGGTCCACCGCGTCGCACATTCGCTTCAGCTCCTCCGGCGTCGCGCGGCGGTCGGCCTTGCCGATCACGAGGTCGCGGAGACCGCCTGCGCCGACGAAGGTCCCGAGGTTGATCGCGCTCCCGCGGCGCTCGAACGTCCTGAAGTACCCGTCGAGCGTCCGGAAGTCCGGCGTGAAGCCGTAGCGTTCGTAAACGTCCTTGCCGTCGGCGAGCATCGCGTCGTTCAGCGGCGCGATCGACGAGCCCTCGCCCGTGACCTCGGTCGTGATCCCCTGCGTGATCTTCGACGCGGCGCGCTTGTCGACGAGGACGTTGTATTCCGACTGGCCGAGGAGGTCGATGAAACCGGGGGTCACGTAGAGTCCCGAGGCGTCGATGGTGCGCCGGGCCGCGTGTCCGGCGAGCGCGCCCACGGCGACGATCCTTCCGTCGCGGACCGCCACGTCCGCGACGAACCAGGGGGCGCTGGTGCCGTCCACGACCCTTCCCCCGGTGACGAGCAGGTCGTACGGGGGCTCGGCGGCGCGGGCGGCGAGGGTCAGGAGCAGGAGAAGCGGCAGGGCCGCGAACAGCTTCTTCATGGCCGCAACTCTAACGCCTTCGTTCACGCTGCGTTCACGTGGGGTCGGGTTAGGCTCCGGGACGATGAGGAAGCTCCGACCCCTCGCGCTCGCCCTCGCTCTCGCCGCGCTCTCGCTCGCCGCGACAGGGGCCGCCGCGACGCCGGAGAAGACCCCCAAGCCGAAGAGCCATGGTTACTCCGTCAACGGCACCGTCGAGCTCGTCGACGCGAAGACGTTCGTGGTCCACACGAGCTCCGGCAAGAGCACGACGCTCGTGCGCACGACGGCGACCAAGGTCAACGGCGACGCGCTGAAGGCGGGCGACCGCGTCGCGGTGCGCTATCTCGAGCGCGACGGCAAGAAGGTCGCGACCTCGATCCGCGTCGAGCCCCCCTCGGTCGCGACCGCGACCGCCACTCCGACCGCCCCGGCCCCGGCATCCCGGTAGCCGACGCGCGGGCACCGCGCGGTACCCTACGGGGGGTATGCCCGCGTGAATCGACCCGACCGGCGTGAGGCGGCCGCCGCGGCCGCGCTCGTTCTCGTCGGCGTGGGACTGCGCCTCCTCCTCGTCGCGCTGTTTCCCACCGAGCCCCTCTCCGACTTTCGCGGGCTGGTCCTCTTCGGAGTGCGCCTCCGCGACGAGGGCCTCGCCGTGCCGGGCTGGCACTGGGTGCAGTTCTCGCCCGGGCTGCCGCTGATTCTCGCCGGTCTCTTCCGCGTCTTTCCGCACGGCGTCGCGGGCGTCGCCCGGAACGCCACGGCGGTCGCGACCGGGCTTCTCCCGCTCGCACCGTTTCTCCTCTGGCGAACGGTGCTGGGTCTTCGCGCACGTTTCCTCGCGGGCGCGCTGCTCGCGCTCTGGCCGGGCCAGGTCCTCTTCTCGGGCGTGCCGGCGCAGGAGAACTGGGCGACGCTTCCGGCGGTGGCTCTGGCGTGCCTCGCGGCGCGGCGGCTGCGGCTTCGCGACGGCTCGTCCTGGCCGGTGGCCGCGGGGCTCCTCTTCGCTCTCGCCGCGGCGATCCGCCAGGAGCTCCTCGTCGTCATGCTCGCTCCCGCGCTCGCGGCCGCGGGTCTGCCGGGGCAAAATGCCGGACGGGGGCGGCGTTTGTTCGCGCTCGGTCTCGCCGCATCCCTGCCTCTCCTCGCGCTCGCCGCCGAGCGCCGCGCCGCGACGGGACGTTTCGCGATCCTGACCGAACACGGCGGCCTGGGCCTCCTCGGAACGGTGGTGCCCGGATCCGCGGCGGCGGGCTGGAAGGACCCGATGCTCTACGCGGCCTCGGTCGATCCCGAATACCTGCGCGAGCCCGCGCGGCTGCGTCAGGACGCGGGACGGCTCGCCTGGCGCGAGTGGAGGCGGCGCTGGCGGTTCCACGCGTATCGGGTCGCGGTCTCCGCGCTCACGCTGTCGGTCGAGAGCGAAAGCGAGAATCTGTACTGGTCCCTGCAGGCGCCCGGCGCACTGTCCCCGCCGCGCGCCGCCCCCGGCCTTGCCCTGGCGCGCCGGTTCGCCCCGTGGCTCCGCGCCGAGCTCGCGATCGTCACGGGCGCTTTCGTCGCCGCGCTCGTCCTCGCGTGGCGGCGCCGCGACGACGCGATCCTCGTGATCGCGTCGGCCGTGGTCCTGAAGATCCTCGTGCAGGAGCTGTTCTCGCCGCTCGGAAGGCTGATGGTGCCGGCGATCGCGCTCGAGCTCCTCGCGATCGCGCTCGGGGCCGCGGCCCTCGCCGCAGCTTCGACGAGACGCGAGCGGACGGCCTCGGCCGCGCTCGCCGTCGGAGTCGCGGCCGCGCTGCTCTTCGCGGTGCCGCCGCTCCGGGCGCTCGCGATCCGGAAGGACGAGGCTCCGCCGGTCCTCGATCGATTCCCTCTCGGGGTGGCCGGCGGGGGCGGCGCCTTCGCCGACTGCGCCGTCGAGGCGGGGCGAATCCGCGGCATCGGAACGGATCGTGTCTGGGTCGACCCCCTGGCGGGGAAGGCCCGCGTCGCGTGCCGGCTGCCGGCCCTCGCGCCGGACGCCGCCCTCGGCCTCGATCTCGAAGCCGGCGACCCGCTCGCCGTGCGCGTCCAGGCGGACGGGCGCGACCGGGAGGCCTCGGAACCCGGCTCGGCGCCCGGCTGGCGGCGCGCGGTGCTCGCCCCCGCGGGCGCGCCGGCGCCTTCCGCCGTCGTCTTCGACGCGGACGGTCCCTTCGGCTTCGGCTTCGTGCGCCGCTCCGGCGCGGCGCCGCCGCTGCCGCGCGACCGGGTCCTCCCCTGAAGGGCTATCTCTTGTCGAGCGCGCGCAGCGCGGCCATCACGCGCGCGGACCACGAGTTCTCCCGCGCGATCGACCGCAGGTGCGCGCGGAAGTCGGGGTCGCGCCCCTGCTCCCGCGCCTCGTCGAGAGCACGGGCGAATTCCTCGGCGGTCCCGGCGATGCGCACCTCGGGATGCGCGCGGCACTCGGACATCGGCGTCGTCACGACCGGCCGCGCGCCGGCGAAGTATTCGTAGAGCTTCAGGGGCGAGGTCGCCTGCGTGATCGCGTTGATCCGGAACGGAATCGTCGCGACGTCGAAGAGCGAGAGGTAGCCGGGCAGCGTCACGTAGTCGCGTGGCCCGATCCATTTCACGTTCGGCCGCTCGAGGAGCGGCTGTCCCGGCAGGCTGGCGTCGTACTGGGGGCCGATCAGGAGGAAGCGCCAGTCGGGCTTTGCGTCGGCGACGCCGGCGAGCAGGTCGTAGTCGAACCACTCGGCGAGTGCGCCGTAGTAGCCGGCGACCGGAGCTCCGGGAACGAGGAACGAGAGCGCCGCCTCGTCGCGCGGCGGCGCCGCGGGCGCCGCGAACCGCTCGTACTCGACGCCGTTCGGCAGGTAGAGCGCGTCCGGGCGCGCGATCTTCGCCTCCTCGTGGAGACGCCGGGCCACGCACGCGACGAGCGACGCCTCGGCGAGCGCGCGTTCGTGATTCCGCTCGAGCAGCGCCTTCTCGTACGGGAAGACGGAGAGATCGTCGATCCAGTCGTACACGGTCCGCCGCGGCGCGGGGTACCCGTCGGCGAGGTGGAAGTTGTAGGGAAAGCTCCACAGGAGCGGCGAGGGAAGCTCGTGCAGGAGCTCCGGCGCGCCGCTGAAGAGGAAGAGGTTCGGCTCGATCTCCCGGAAGCCGTCCACGCGGTCCGCGGCGTTGCTGCTGTCGAAGATCGCGACGTGGCCGAGCCGCGCGAACACGCGGGCGAGGTGGTGCGGGCGCTGGAAGAGGTGGATCCCCCAGCCGACCGACGGCAGGAACACCACGATGCCGCGCGCGCCGGCGGCGCGCTCGAGGACGTGGGAGAGCTGGGCGCGGTGCTCCTCCATCGTCGCAAAGCGGCGGCCGGAGGCCGGCGCCGGAACCGGGGCCGCGGGGCCGGAGGGCGGGCTCCACTTCTCCTCGTAGCGGCGCCGGTTCTCGGCGTAGAGCGCGTGGTACTCCGCCTGCCCCAGCCGCCGGAACGACGCCATCTGCCAGTGGTGGACGAACGCGTCGCGGGCGCAGCGGATCCCGTACCCCTTCTCCCGGATCCGCCGGTTGTAGTCGTCGTCTTCGAACAGGCCGACGCCGAAGCGCTCGTCGAGGGGTCCGACCTCCTCGTACACGCGGCGCGGAAGCGCCGCGCAGAAGAGGGCGAGCATCGGAATCTCGAACGTCTCGCCGTCGTGGGCGCTCATCCAGTCCGCGGCCCAGGCCGGCATCGCGTCGACCTCGCCGTAGCCGACGGGGATCCGCGCGGCGTTGGCGATTGCGTTGGTCACGGGGCCGACGAGGCCGAGCTTCGGGTCGGCGGCGAGGTGCCGCAGCAGCGCCGAGGCCCATCCACGCGGGACGACCGTGTCGTTGTTCAGCAGCACGAGGAAGTCGCCCGCGGCGGCGGCGAGGCCCGCGTTGCATGCCGCCGCGAAGCCGCGGTTGTCGTCGAAGAGGATCGGACGCAGCCGCGGGTCCCGGAGCGAGACCGCCTCGAGGAGCTCGCGGGTGCCGTCGGACGAGCCGTTGTCGACGGCGATCACCTCGAGATTCGGCCACTCGGTCCGCGCGAGGAGGCTCTCGAGGCAGAGCCGGTTGACGTCGCGGCCGTTCCACGTCACGACGATCACGGAGAGCTTCGGGAATGCGGCGGCGAGGGCATCCTCGTCGCCGAGCTTGCCCGTGCGGGCCCACGCGCGCGCGGCGGCGAGCCGGTCGGCGGTGGCGCTCCACTCCGGCGCCGCGACCACGAGCGTCGCGCCGAACGCCTGCTCCCGGCGAAGGCGATCGATCGACTCGAAGGCCTCGTCGGCCTCGGGCGACGGAGCGCGCAGACTGACCGAGAAGGAGCGGGCGCCCCTTTCCGTCATCGCGTACGGAGGGCCGTCCCGGCGCAGCTCCGGCTCGACCACGAACACGCGGTGACCCGACTCGGCGGCCGCGCGCACCGCGTCCTCGGAAGCGGCGGCCGCGGGCAGCAGGACGAGCTCGCAACGGTTCTCGGCGTTCGGGAGGGCGGCGGCGGCGGCGGCCCGTGCCGGATCCGGGCCGACCCAATCCTCCACGGGGGCGCCGAGGAGAGCGGCGACCCGGCGGCGCGCCGGCTTCGTCAGGCGCGCGGCCGCCCGCCGCGCGCGCCAGTAGACGTTGACGGTCTTCCAGAGGCGGGAGGTCTGGATGCGGTACAGCTCCTCGCGCGCCTCGGCGCGCTGCCCCTCGAGCAGGCCGATCTCCTGCGCCCGCTCGCGCGCGGACTGGTCGATCCGCGCGGCGAGCTCCGCGTTCATTCCGCGCAGCGTCGCCTCGATGCTCTCGGCGGCCGCGAGGCGCGCCTCGCGGTCGCCGGTCCTGAGGTCCTGGGCGACGCGGTCCGCCCTCAGGACCTCGACGGCGGCGGAGAGCTCGTGCGTGCGCTGCAGGTTGGCCGACAGGCCCGCCTCGACGAGCGCGAGCATGTCCGGCGAGACCGGAGGCGCGTCGGGCGGATCGGCGAGGAGCGCCGCGAGCGCGTCGAGGTCCTGCGCCGCCGCGGCGCGCCTCTTTCGCGTCGACTCCGCCGCGGCGGCCGTCCAGCGGTCCCGCTCGGCGTGCGCGCGCTCGAGCCGGCGGCCGAGGCTCTCCGCGGACAGCGCCGCGATCGGTTCGACCAGCTCGCCGAGGCCCGCCTCCGCGAGCAGCGCCTCGACCTTTGGGTCGTAGGCGATCCCGACCGGCGGCACGGCGGCGCCGAGGGCGAACACGGCGGCGTGCAGCCGCATCGCCAGGACGACGTCGCAGCCTCCGAGGAGCGAGGCCGTGTCCGCGGGCGGGAGGAGCCCGGACAGCACCGCGGTGCGGTCGACGCGCGCGAGCCGGCGCCGCACGCGCGCCGCGATCGCGAAGTCGTCGTCGTCCGACCACGGACTCCGCTCGAAGGGCGCGAACAGGAGCGTACCCCCGGTCGTCTCGAGGAGCCGATCGAGCGCCCGTGCGACCGCGGTCTCCCACGCGGCGGGCTCGACGCCGCGCGCCCAGGGTCGCAGCGCCACGCCGACGATCGGGGCGTGCGGCTCGATGCCCATGCCGATCAGGACGTCCTCCGGACGGACGCGCTCCGTGCCGAGCAGAAACGCCGGGTCGGCGGACACCGAGACCGAGCCCGCGGCGGCGCCGAGAGTCTCCAGAAGCCGGCGCGAGGCCTCGTCGCGCACCGAGACCCGGACCGCATCGCGCGCGACGGTCCGGACGAGGCGCCTCGCCTCGTCGGAGAAGAGCGGCCCGATGCCGAGCGCGTGCAGCGCGACCGGCTTGCGCGCGACGGCGGCGAGGACCGCGGGCGCCGCGTAGAAGACCACGCCGCCGTGCCACGGCGTCAGCAGCGTTCCCGGCTCGATTCCGGCATAGTCCTGGAAGAGGCCGCCGCCGCCGATGACGACGAGATCGCTCGCGCGGACGGCCTCCGAGAGCGAGAGAGGGTCGCGCCAGGGAACCGCGTCGACGCCGTGCTGCTGCTGCGTGAGGCCGGGGTCGCCGGAGGTGACGCGGATCCGCACCGTCGGATTCCGGGCGCGCAGTCCCGTGACGAGCGCCGAAAGGATCGCCTCGTCCCCCGTGTTGCCGAACCCGTAGTACCCGGTGACGAGGACGGCGCGCTCCATCGCGGGTCAGTCTCTCGCAGGCGCGGCCCCGGGAACAACCCGCGCGCGGTTATGCTTCGGGACCGATGTCCTCGGAGACGGTGCCCGTCCTCGCGCCGGCCGCGCGCGGGGAAGCGTTCGGCGCCGCGCTCCTCGCCGTTCTGGGAGTCGGGCTTCGTCTCGCGTTCCTCCGCGTCTTCCCGACGATTCCGGTCTCCGACTTTCGCGCGCTCATCGAGTTCGGAATCCGGCTGCGCGATCTCGGGCCCGCGGCATCCGGGTTCGGCTGGGTGCAGTTCAACCCCGGTCTCCCGCTGACGCTCTCCGTGCTGTTCCGCGTCTTTCGGTCCGACCCGGTGGCCGCGGCCCGCGCGGCGACCGCGGTCGCCACCGGACTGACGGGCCTCCTTCCCTTCGTTCTCTGGCGGCCGATCCTCGCGTTCCGATGGCGGCTCGCCGCCGGGCTCGCGCTCGCCGTCTGGCCCGGACAGGTCTTCTTCTCGGGCGTGGTCGCGCAGGAGAACTGGGCGCTTCTTCCGACGGTCGCGCTCGCGTGCCTCGGAGTGCGCGGCGCGCGGGATCCCCGGCTCCGCTCGCACGCCGCCGCCGCCGGGCTCCTCTACGCGGCGGCGGGCGCCTTCCGGCAGGAACTGCTCGTCGTTCTGCTGCCGCTGGTCTTCCCCGCGGCCGGCGCGTGGCCGCGGCGATCCGGCGCGCGCCGGGCGCTCGGCGTGCTCGCCGTTTCGGCCGGCGTCCCGCTCCTCCTTCTCGCCGCGGAGCGCCGGGCGGCGAGCGGCCGCTTCGCCCTGACGACCGAGCACGGCGGGCTCGGTCTCCTCGGCTCGGTCGTCCCCGGCGCCGCCGCGGACGCCTGGATCGACCCGAAGCCGTACGTCGCCGCGCGCCGACCCGAGCTGCTGCGTGACCGAAGGGCGTTGCGGGAAGCGGCGGCCGGACTCGCGCTCGAGGACTGGCGCCGCCGGTGGCGCTACGACGCGTTTCGCGCGGGCGTTTCGTCGATGCGGCTCCTCGGCGACAGCGACGCGGAGAACCTCTTCTGGAGCGTGGGCGCTGCCGAGGCTCTGCCGCCGGAGCGGCGCGCGTCGGGGGACGCCTTCGTCTCCGCGTGGGGGCCCCTCCTGCGTCTCGAGCTCGCCTCGATCACGGGCCTCCTGGCCGCCGCCGTTGTGTGGGGCGCGCGCCGGCGCGATCCGGCGATCCTGCTGCTCGCCGCGGCCGTGCTGCTGAAGGTCGCGGTGCAGGCGGTGGTCTCTCCGATGGGAAGGCTCATGGTCCCGGCGATCGCGCTCGAGCTTCTCGCCATCGTGCTCGCGGCATCCTCGCTCGCGCGCTCACCACGGCGCGAGCAGGCGGCCCTTCTCGGCGTCGCGGCCGCGGCCGCGGCGTGGCTGCTCCTGGCGACGCCGGCGCTCCGCGCGCTCGCGCGCCGCAAGGACGAGGACCCGCTGCCGGTCCGGCGCTTCCCGCTGGAGATCGCGGGCGGCGGTTTCGCGGAGTGCCGGCTCGAATCCGGCCGGCTCTCCGCCCTCGAGTGGAGGCGCGCCCATCTCGCCCTCGCTCCCGGAAGCCCGCCCTCGGGCGCCTCGACTCGGGTGAGCTGTGAGCTCCCGGCGGGGCACGGACCGCTTCGGCTGAGCCTCGGAGGCGCTCCGTCCGGATTCTCCGGACATCGGGTCGAACGCGTCGAGGCGGACGGCCGCGAGCTCCTGTCGCGAACCCTCACGGCGGCGGAGGGTGCGACGGCGCTCGAGGTGCCCATCGGGGACGCGCGTTCGGTCGCCGTCGAGGTGCTCACCGTTCGCCCGGACCCCGCCCCGGTCTGGTTCGAGATCGGAGCCTCCTAGCGTCGTGTACGCTCCCTTCCGATGACCGCTTCAGGCCCCGTGCGCCGTGGCGCTCTCCCCGTCCTCGCTCTCGCGCTGTTCGCGCTCGCCGCCCCGGCCTGCCGGCGCGATCCGGCTGCCGCGTGGCGCGGGATGAACGTCGTCTGGATCTCGTTCGACTCGGTGCGCGCCGACCACTGCTCCTTCGACGGCTACGCGCGGCAGACGACCCCGCAGCTCGACCTCCTCGCCGCGCGCGGCGTGCGCTTCCCGAAGACGGTCGCGCAGGCGCCGTACACGCTCCCGTCGTACGCCTCGATGCTCGCGTCGCGCTACGTCGCGGAGCTCGCCGTCCACGAGCAGCGCGACGAGAAGGACGCCGCGAAGGTCGTCAGCGTCGCGCCGGCGCCGTCGCCCTCGGACGCGCTCGTGGCGGAGGCGTTTCACGACAGCGGATATCGGACGGCCGCCTTCGTCCAGAGCTGGATCTCGGCGCCGCTCGGCTTCGACCAGGGCTGGGACCTCTTCCGGCACGCGCAGGAGTCGCTCAAGGACAAGGTGCCGCACGTGGTCGACTGGATCGAGAAGAACCGGGAGCGCCCCTTCTTCGTGTTCGTCTACTCGACCGACACGCACTACCCGTTCCTGCACGCGCACGAACGGCGCTACCTGTACGGCCGCTATTCGAGCACCTTCGAATTCACGCTCGACACGATCCAGGACGTGCGCGCCGGGAAGATTCACCCGTCCGCGGACGACGTCGCGAACGCGATGGCGATGTACGACGAGGGTCTCCACGACACCGACGGCGATCTCGCGCCGCTCCTCGCCTATCTGGATTTCACGGGCCTCATGCAGAAGACGATCCTGGTCTTCAACGCGGACCACGGGGAGGAGTTCGACGAGCACGGCGTGATCAGCCACGGTCAGACGTACTTCGACGGCGTCGTCCGCACGCCGCTCGTCATCGCGGCGCCCGGGCTCGAGCGGCCCGGACGCGCGGTCGAGGAGCTCGTCCAGAACATCGACGTCGCGCCGACGCTCGCCGAGATGGCCGGCGTCGACCGGCCGCGCGGCTGGAGCGGCCGCAGCCTCGTCCCGGCGCTGCTTGGAAGGCCCGCCGAGGGGCCGCACACCGCCTTCAGCGAGGGCGCGTGGACGTTCTGGATCGGAAGCGTCGTCACCGAGGATCGCAAGTTCATTCTCGTGACGCCGCAGGAGCGGATGCTGTTCGACACGCGGAAGGACCCGGGCGAGACGTCGAACCTCGCGGCCGCGGATCCCGACCGCGTCCGCTCCATGTACCACGCCCTCATGAAACACCTGGGCGGCCCCTCGGGCTGGATCGCGTCGGGAGCCGCCGATCGCCCTCCGTCCTACGAGACCTGGATGAAGCAGGTGATGGGCCACTACGGCCTGGGGGAGGAGAGCGACGTCGTGAAGGAGTTGCGCTCGCTCGGGTACCTGCACTAGCAGGTCTGGTATTAGGAGCGGGGCACCGGGGTCAGGCTGAAGCCTGACCCCGCGGTTCGGTTCAGCGCGGCAGGGTCACCCGGAAGACGGCGCCGCCGCCCTCGTGCTCCCGGACCTCGATGGTGCCGCCGTGCGCCGCGACGACCTGCTCGACGATCGCGAGCCCGAGTCCCGAGCCCTGCGGGTTCTTCTCCCGAGTCTCGTCGAGGCGCACGAAACGCTCGAAGATGCGCTCCCGGTCCTCGCGCGCGACGCCCGGTCCGCGGTCCGCGACGTCGACGAACACACGCTCCGGCTCGCCGGCGACCCGCACCTCGACCATCGTGTCGGGGGCGGTGTAGATCACCGCGTTCGAGACCAGGTTCGAGACGAGACGGAAAAGCCCGGCGCGCTCGCCGCGGAGCCGCGTGTCGCCGCTCCTCGACAGCGCGCAGACGACTCGCCGCCGCGCGCCGAGCGCCGCCGCGCGGGTCACCGCGTCCTCGGCGACGTCGTGCAGGTCGATCTCCTCCATCCGCCGCGGCGGCGCGGCGTCGCCCTTCGCGAGGAGCAGCAGCCCGTCCACCTCCCGCGCGAGGCCCTTCGAGGCGTCGGCGATCGTCTGGAGCGAGCGCCGACGCTCGGCGTCCGACGCCTCCGGCCGCAGCGCGTCCTGCGCCTCGCCGACGAGGACGGCCGTCGGCGTCTTCAGCTCGTGCGCCGCGTCGGCGATCAGCCGGCGCTGCGCCCGGAACGCGCGCTCGAGCCGGTCGAAGAGCGAGTTGATGACCGCCGCGAGGCGTCGGAACTCCTCGCCACCCGAGGACACGGCGACCCTCCGCGAGAGATCCGTCGCCTCCGCCTCCTCGGCGAGCCGCGTCACCTCCTCGACGGGACGAATCGCGCGGCGCACGACGAACGTCAGGATCGCGGCCGTCCCGAGGAAGCCGATCACGACCATCGCGACGAGGGCCTCGTCCACGCGCGCGAACGAGCGCAGCGTCGGACCGATCCATCGAAAGACGACGAGCGTCGCCCCCTTCGCCTTGCCCTGCAGGTGCGTGACGAGGACGCGGCAGGTGCGGTGCTGACCGCTGTACGGCTCGATCGCGGTGAACGGCACCTCGGGCTTGTCGCGATAAGGATCGAGCGACACGCGCTCGTGCGTGCGCAGGAGGTCTCCCGTGAGCGCGACGGGCACCTCGCCGTTGAAGAGGATCGCCGAATGGTTGGCGAGCCGGAACTCGAACATGTTCGCCTCGAGCCCCGCCTTCAGCGCCTGCCGCTCCTCCTCCGGCAGACCGACGAGCTCGTAATCCGAGCCGATCGCCACGGCCAGCGTGTCGAGCTCGCCGTCGATCTCCTGGAAAGCGAGCTCGCGGATGAGCTCCCGTGCGCCGAGGCCGAGCGCGGCGAGGAACACGGCCGTGACGGCGGCCCCGGCGAGCGCGAGGCGCGTGCGCGCCCGCTCGAGCGACAGGAATTTCATCGGAGCCGGTAGCCGCTTCCGCGCACCGTCTCGATCCGCGACGGCGCGCGGGGGCGGTCGAGCTTCTTGCGCAGGCGGCCGACGAGCACGTCGATCGTGTTCGACATCGGCTCCTCGCGCTCTCCCCAGGCCTGCTCGAGGATTTCCTCTCGCGAGACGACCGCGCCCGGCGCTCGCATGAGGAGCTCGAGAATCGTGAACTCGCGGGCGGTCAGCGACAACGGCTCCGCGCCGCGAAAGGCGGCGCGCCGCCCGGGATCGAGCCGGAGATCTCCGGCGACGAGCTCGCGCGGGGCGCGGGTCTCGTTGCGCCGCAGCAGCGCCCGGGCCCGCGCGGCGAGGATCTCGAGGTCGAACGGCTTGCCGAGGTAGTCGTCGGCGCCTTCCGACAGTCCCTCGACCTCGTCCTCGGCCTGGTCCATCGCGGTGAGCATCAGGATCGAGCGCCGAAAGCCGCGGGCGCGGGCGCGGCGGCACACGTCGAGGCCGTCGCCGTCGGGCAGCCGCCGGTCGAGAACGAGGAGGTCGTACTCGTGGAGCTCCATCAGCTCCTCGGCCTCTCCGATGCGCGCGCTCTCGTCGCAGGCGAGGCCGCTCCGGACGAGGGTGCGCACGACGAGCGACCGGAGCCGCTCGTCGTCTTCGAGAACGAGGGCGCGCATCCGCTCGCTAGCCTACAACGCCCGGATCGGAGGGACGGCGGCCGCCTCGCTCCGGAGGTTCCTTCCGGACTACCAGCCGAGATTGAACGTCTTCGTCAGGAACACCGCCATCTGGGCGCGGGTGACCGGATTCGTCGGACAGTAGTTGCCGCCGGCGCAGCCGCCCGTGATCGCCTCCACGACGAGCTGTTGGATCCAGGCGGAGAACTGATTCGAGCAGGGGACGTCGGGGAACGGGCCCGGGGGCGTGCACGCGGGCGGCGCGTAGCCGGGCGGGTTGATGTGCTCGGTCTTCAGCAGGAAGACGGCCATCTGCTGGCGGGTCACGGGGGCCGTGGGACAGTAAAGGCCGCCGCCGCATCCACCGGTGATGCCTTCGACGACGAGTTCCTGGATCCAGGGAGCGAAGTTGCTCGAGCACGGCACGTCGGGGAAGGGATCCACCGTGCACGCGGGCGGTACGTAGCTCTTGCCGTGTTCGCTCTTCATCAGGAAGACGGCCATCTGCTGACGCGTGACGACGTTGCCGGGGCAGTACATGAGCGGACTCGCCTGGCAACCGCCCGTCACGCCGACCTGATAGACCGTCTCGACGTAGTGAAAGAACGGGTTTGTCGTCGGCACGTCCACGAACGTCTGCGGAGAGGCGAGCCCGCTGGGGCAGCCGACCGTGGGAACGACGCTGCTGATCTCGGGCAGCATGTAGTCGTTGATGGAGCGCGAGTGGAAGATGAGGTTGATGTTGTCGAAGTAGCCTGGGGGAATCAGGTGGCAGTAGCTCATGATCGTACCCAACCCCGGAGGCACGGATACTGGTCCAGAGTAACAGCCAGTGCCTTCGCCGCTGTAACACTCGTCGGTCCAGTCCGGGTAGCCTTCCGGTGGCCCCATGCAGTGCGTGTGGATGGCGCCCGAGTTGTGGCCCTGTTCGTGGGACGTCGCGTCGATATCCCAGATCTGCAGGGGATATGTGCCGTATACCTGCGTGAGACTGTACGCGCCGCCCCAGTCGCTGTTGACGGCGAAGTCAGGCGTGCAGAGGACGCCCACCCAGCCGATGCCTCCGGTGACCGGATGCCCGCTGAGGTAGTGGACGAGCGTGCGCGGGTTGGAGGCGAGGGGCATGTTGGTGTGCCACCAGTCGCCGAGCTGCAGGAGCTGTGATGCCGTGTCGGGACCGACGTACGGGTCGGCGACCGGCCAGAGGTGAATGTTCTGCACGGTCAGGTGCATCGCGAGGTCGCGGTCGTAGATCACGTTGTCGGCGCCATACAGCGTGTGGACGTACGTGGCGATCAGCCCGGGCGTCGTGCCCGCGTCGTTGCCGAAAAAAACGTAGAGCTGGTTGTCCGTCTCGACGTCCACCATGGCCTGCTTGTAGCCGGCGATCATGGGCGCCGCCGCCGGGGCAGGAGCGCTCGACGGGGCGGCGAGCGCGATGTGCTGAGGCAGGTTCTCCTGGTCGCACTTCCAGTTGACCGAGCTTGCGGCCGCGTTCAGCGGCGAGTTCGCGTTGCGCACGACGAAGCCGGTCTTCGCCTCGTTCGGGCCGACGTAGACGTGGCCGCGCCTCGAGTGCACCCACGCGACCACCATGTCGCTCGCGACGCCGAGATACACGGTCGCGTCGGGCTCGCCTTCGATCGTGCCGCGGAAGTCCTTCACGGGAGGCGGGGACATCGTCGTCCGGCCGTCCTTGCCTTCGATGATGATCTTCGCGTCGGGCGCCATCACGTCGAACCGAGAGAGGCGCAGCCGCGCGGTCTCGCCCGGCGCGACGGGAAAGGCGTCGAGCTCCACGACGGAATCGGTGCCGTCGCGCAGCGTGGCGAGCGCGCGCACGTCGAGATCGAGCGCCTCCTGACCCTCGGCCGCGAAGCGCGCGGCGGTCGAGGGAGAGGCGGTGGGGCGATAGGGACTCGGGATCGTCGCGGCGGAGGCGGCGAGTGCGAGCGAGAGAAACACGACCCCCGGGAAAAGACCCGCGGCAACGGTTCGTCTCATGACTGCCCCCTTTTCGGTACCGGAATTTGCGCAATTCTCCGACCGCGCGCGGGGGCGCGCAAGCGCGGGGGGCTAAATCGCCGCTAAACGGGCGCGGGCGCCGGCCCGCCTTTGATCTTTCGGAATCCCGTCGACTTCGTCGGGCCCGGGATCCCGCGCGGCGTTCTCCCGCCGCGGTTACCAGCCGATGTTGAACGTCTTCGTCAGGAACACCGCCATCTGTGCGCGGGTGACCGGGTCCGTCGGGCAGTAGTTGCCGCCCGAGCAGCCGCCCGTGATGGCCTCCGCGACGAGCTGCTTGATCCAGTTCGCGTAGGTGCTGGGGCAGGGCACGTCGGCAAACGGGTTCGAGGCGCAGGCGGGGGGCGCGTAGGCCGACCCGTGCTCCGTCTTCAGCAGGAAGACGGCCATCTGCTGCCGCGTCACCGGGTCGGTCGGGCAGTAGTTGCCGCTTCCGCAGCCGCTGGTCACGCCTTCCGCGGCGAGCTGCTCGATCCAGTTCGCGTACTGACTGGGGCACGGGACGTCCGGGAATGTTCCCGCGCAGGCGGGCGGCGTGTAGGCGGAACCGTGCTCCGACTTCAGCAGGAAGACGGCCATCTGCTGGCGGGTGACGGGGCTCGTCGGACAGTACATGAGCGGGCTCGCGTTGCAGCCTCCGGTCACGCCCTTCTGATAAACGGTCTCGACCCAGTGGAAGAACGGATCGGTCGTCGGCACGTCGACGAACGTCGCGGGCGAGGTGAGGCAGCTCGCCGAATTGATCTCCGGCAGCATCTTGTCGTTGATGCAGCGCGGGTGGAAGACGAAAGACATGTACTGCCAGCCGAGAAGGTGGCAGTAGCTCATGATCGTGCCGTTGCCGGCGCCGGGGTTCTGCACCGTACCGGAGTAACAGCCGCTCTCGCCGTTGTAGCACTTGTCCGTCCAGTCGGGGTACGTGGGCGGTCCCATGCAGTGCGTGTGCGGCGAGCCGGCGTTGTGGCCCATCTCGTGCGCCGATGCGTCCTGATCCCACAACGAGAGCGGATACGTGCCGTAGACCTGCGTGAGCCCGTACCCGCCGCCCCAGTCGGATCCGTTCGGGAAGTCGCCCGAGCACAGGACGCCGAGCCAGGCGATGCCGCCGGAAACGGGATGGCCGCTCAGGTAGTGGACCATCGTGCGGGGGTTGGAGTTGATCGGCTTGTTCGCGTGCCACCAGTCGCCGAGCTGCATCAGCTGGGTGAACGTGTCTCCGCCCGTGTACGGATCGGCCGACGCCCACATGTGGATTTCGTTGACCGAGAGGTGCATCGCGAGGTCGCGGTCGTAGATGACGTTGATCGCGCCGAAGAGCCGCAGGACGTACACGGTCAGATTCCCCGGATCGTTGCCGAAGAACTGGTAGAGCTGGTTGTCCGTCTCGACGCGGACGAGCGCCTGCTTGAACCCGGCGACCATCGGGGCCGCCGGGGCGGCCGCGGCGATCACCGGTTCGGCCATGGCCGTCAGCGCGGCCGGAAGCTCCTCGGAGGGGCAGTGGAAGGAGGTCTGGCTCGCCTTCGCGTTCAGGGGCGAGTCCCCCAGGCGCACGACGAAGCCGGTCTTCTCCTCGTTCGGTCCGACGAACGCGTGGCCGAAGCTCGAGTGGACGTAGGCGACGAGTCCGTCGTCGGCGAGACCGAGGTACACGGACGAGTCCGTCTCTCCCTCGACGATGCCGGAGTAGTGCGTGACCGGCGGAAGTGGGAACGTCTTCTCTCCGTCGGAACCCTGGATCGTCATCTTCGCGTCGGGCGTCGCGACCTCGAAGCGCGTCAGCCTCAGTGTCCCCGAGGCGCCCGGCGCGAGCGGGAAGCCCTCGACCTCGAGCACCTTTCCGCCGGCGCGGAGCGACGCGAGCGCGCGCGCGTCGAGGTCGAGTCCCTCCTGGCCTTCCGCGGCGAGGACGGCCGCGGCGGAAGCCGACGCGGTCGGCCGGTACGGGCTCGGGATCGTCGCCGCGGTCGCCGTGAGGGCGGCGGCCAAGGCCGCGATCCCGAGGAAGATGCGGCGTCGTGTTTCGCGCTCCATCGTCGGCCTCCTGTCGGGACGCGGCTTCCCCGTGGTGGTCCGATTCATCGCAAGAGCAGGGCCACGGGGAGGTCCCGCGCAACGATAGGCGCCCGAGGGGTTTGTCTCCGGTGACGCGGCTCACGGGACGCGGGATGTCAGCGCCCTGGCCGCCGCGGTGACATTCGAGGACGCTCCGCTGTATCTTGCCGCCTCCGTCACCGACTCGCGAAAGGAACCACCGATGCCGCTCGTCCCGCTGCTCGTCCTCGTTCAGGCCCTCGCCGGCAAGCCCACGCCCACGCCGCCGCCGCCGCGGCGAGAGGACGCCGCATCGGAAGCGCCGGTCGGGCGCAGCCCGGAGCGCGCTTCCGAAGAGAAAAGTCCTTTGGTCGGCCAGTGGGAGTCGGCCGTCCGCACGCCGGAGGGCGTCGGCAACATCCTGCAGTTCTATCCGGACGGGCGCGTGACGCAGATCTCGGCGTCGATGGCGGAGGCGGACTACCGGCTCGTGGGCGACCGCCTGATCACCACGTGGAAGGACCTCGCGACGGGCAAGATCTCCGACGTCGAGACGCAGGTCGAATTCGAGGGGCCGGACCGGTTCGTCGAGAAGTCCGACGACAACTCCGGCGACTCGTGGTCCGAGCGGATCGGCACGGCGCCGAGGCAGGGCTCTCCGATCGTCGGACGCTGGTGCTTCCTGTTCCTCGAGACGCTGACGTCGTACCGCGAGTTCACGAAGGACAAGATGTACAACCGGCTTCCGGTCGTGACGCTGCGCGGCCGCTACGACGTCGCGGGCGACAAGCTCACGGTCACGATGCAGGGACAGCCGCCCGGCGAGTATCCGTTCCGAATCGAGGGCAACGAGCTCGTCATCAAGAGCCGAAACGGCGAGGACCGCCGTTACAAGCGTCCCGAGACGAAGCTGCTCGAGGGGTACTAAATCGTGGGGTCAGGCTTTAGCCTGACCCCGGTGCCCGGGTCTCTACGGCAGGCTGAACGCCTTCACCAGAAACACCGCCATCTGTCCGCGCGTGTTCGGCGCCGCCGGGCAGTAGGCGCCGCCGCCGCACCCGCCCGTGATCCCGCGCCGCGCGAGGTCCTCGATCCACGGATCGAAGATGCCCCCTGAGCACGGCACGTCGTTGAAGACCGCTCCCGTGCAGTTTTGCGGCGCGTAGCTCGATCCGAGCGAGGCCTTCAGGAGGAACACCGCCATCTGCGCGCGGGTGACGGGAGCGTCCGGACAGTAGAGGAGCGGACTCGCGTTGCATCCGCCCGTGATGCCGGCCGCGTACAGCTCCTCGACCCAGTCCGCGAAGAGCGACGGGCAGAGGACGTCGCCGAAGACCCCGGCGCACGACGGGGGCACGTGCGCGGCGCCGAGCTTCGATTTCAGCAGGAACACGGCCATCTGGGCGCGCGAGACGGCGTCGTTGCGGCAGTAGGCGCCGCCGCCGCATCCCGCGGTGATCCCGTCGCGGAAGATCGTCTCGACGTCGGCGTGAAATGGGTCCGCCTGCGGCACGTCGAGGAAGTCGGCGAACCAGCCGGCGTACAGCGTGCCGCTCCGGGTGTCCGGGTTGACGAGCGTCACGTCGTTGAGGGTGCCGGGCGTCAGCGCCGGCACCGTCAGGTCGGCCGAGGTCGAGCCGTTGACGGCGACGCCCGTCGAGGCCGCGCCGCCGATCGTCACGGTGGCGCCCGAGACGAAACCCGTTCCGGTGAGCGTCGCCGCCTGTCCGCCGGCGGCGTCGCCCGAGGTCGGCGTGATCGCGGCGACCGCGGGGCTCGAGCCGCCGAGCCCGAGCGTCAGGATCGGCGCGGCACTCGTGCGGGACTGCCCGTCCGGGTTCGTGACGGTGACGGTGCGCGGCCCGAGGGGCGCGCCGACCGTGTTCAGGTCGAGCGTGAGCGTCGTCGCGTCGACGACGGTGGTGCCGTTGACCGTGACGCCGTCCGGCACGTCGACCGCGAGCCGCTTCGCGTAGCCCGGCGGCGCGTCGAAGAAGGCGGCGCCCGCCGTCGAGACGCCGGTGAGGGTGACGAGGACGGAGCTCTGGCCCGACGCGATCGTGGCCGGGACGGCGCTCGCCGGCGTCGCCGGCGGGGGCGCGAGCAGCTGGACCACCCGCACGCCCCACGAATCCGTGAGATTGCAGTACTCCTGGATCGTCCACAGCGTCATGTCGTCGGCGGGGTCGAGGCTCGTGAACGAGAAGTCGCCCCAGCGCCGCGGACCGCCGGGGTCCGCGGCCGGGTTGTACGCGGTCGCGCTCGCGGTGAAGAGCGACGGCGCGGCGAGGAAGCCCGCGGGGTCCGTGGCGAGGCGGCCCGCCGTGACCGCGTTCGCGTGCTCGGCGGCGCCGGCGGCGCTCGCGCCGACCGCCGCGTGGCCCTGGCCCGTCACCATGATCGACGGCATCCAGTAGAAGCGCGGGTTCGACGCGGCGGCGTCGAAGAGGGTCCCCGACTGCACGAGCGCGGGCGACGCGCCGGTGACGTCGATCTCGTACCAGCGCACGCCGTCGCGGTCGCCCGCGTCGGAGCCCGCGCCCGTCGCGTCGACGGCGATGTTCTGCGCGGTCCACACGAGTCCGCCGCGGCTCTTGGCGTCGAAGAGCCGGTCGTCGAGCGCGTCGAGCTCGCCGTCGGCGCCGCCCGTGTTCCCGAGGTGCGGGACCGAGAGCGGCAGCGCCGTCGCGGGCACCGGGAGCAGGACGTTCGCGGAGATCGACGAGGGCGGCCACGCGCCCGGCGCGCTGAAGGCGATCTTGCGGAAGACGAGCTCGTTCGTCTCGGGCAGGACGTTGTTGACCCCGACGACCCAGAACGCGGCCGAGGCGGCGTCCGACAGGTTGTCGACGCCCGTGGGAGCCCAGGGGCCCGTCCCGCCCGGCGTGCCGGTCAGGTTGCGGTAGGCGACCGCGTTGCCGCCGGACAGGTCTCCGCCCGTCCAGAGCGCCGACTTGCGGACCACATGGACGCTCGTTCCCTGGAAGGCGCCCGTCCCGTCGAAGAGGTTGCCGCCGACGACGAGCACGGAGGCGTCGATGCCGAGCGTCCCGACGTCGAAGAAGAAGTCCGTGTCCCCGGCCGGCGCATCGAGATCGTGCTCGAAGAAGGAGAACGTCCAGATCGTGGCGCCCGAGATCGTGCCGCCGCTCGAGGCGGCGAACAGGATCCGGTTGTTCGTGAAGGAGACGCCGAAGTTGAGCGCGGTGACGTACCACCGATCGGACGTCCGGTCGTAGCGCACGCGGGGCGAGAACGTCGGCTGGCCGTTCGCGACGGAAGCGAAGAAGACGTCGGTGTCGGCGTTCAGGCCGCCGTCGGAGGACCCGGTCGCCTTGGCGAACGTTCGGAGCCGGCCGTTGACGCCGACGAGGAACTGGGTGGGCCCGACGGCGCCGGACGTGTCCGGCGGGTACGCGTTCGAGTCGGCGAGGCTCGCGCCGAGGAAGTTCACGCCCAGCGTCTGTGTGGCGGGCCCGATCCCGCGCGGACTCGTCCGCGGCGTGGGTGCGGCCGCGACGGACGATCCCGTGCGCGTGGGCGGTCCGGGCGCGCGACGGCGTGGACTCGGGAATCGCGGCCGCGGCGCTTTCGGACCCGCGATCCCCTCGGCGGCCTCCTGGCGCGCGGCGATCTCGACGCCGGTCTCCTGGAAGGGCGTCGCGACGGTCGCGGCTGCCGCGAGGAACGCGGGCAGACACAGGGCGACCGCGGAGAGGCTTCGGAGTCCGGGTCTTCTGAGCATCGCGCGACGCGTAGATTAACAAGATCGAATCAACGGATGCCGAAGGGGAAATAATGGGCCGCCCGTTTCCGAAAGGAGAGCTCATGGTCCTGAAGACGGTCCCGGCCGTCCTCCTCGCCGGCGTCGCCTCGGTCCTCGCCGCGGCGGACCCGCCGGTCCTCAATTACGTGCCGAAGCACGAGGAGCTCGCGTACACGTTCGGGGGCGTCGCGCCCGTGCGGCACATCGCCCCCGGCACGCGCATCGTGACGTGGACGGAGGACTGCTACGACGGCGCCGTCACGCGTCCGGACCAGCTGCCGTCGAAGGTGGCGCCGATCGGCCACGACAACCCGCAGACCGGGCCGTTCTACGTCGATGGCGCGGAGCCGGGCGACACGCTCGTCGTGCGGATCGAGAGGCTCGAGCCGGCGCGGGCGTACGGGATCTCGTCGTCGTTCCCGGGATTCGGCGCGCTGAACGGTACCGATCGCACCGCGATGCTCGTGCCCGATCTTCCCGAGACGGTCTGGTTCTACGACGTCGATCGCGCGAAAGGAATCGCCCGCACGAAGTCGACCGACGGGAAGAAGACGTGGGAGGTGCCCCTCGCGCCGTTTCTCGGGTGCCTCGGCGTCGCGCCCGGAAACGGCGAGGCGCGCTCGACGATCGTCCCCGACTCGTTCGGCGGGAACATGGACTGTCCGGAGATCCGCGCCGGCAACACGGTGTACCTCGGCGTGCGCGTGCCGGGCGCGCTCGTCTCCTTCGGCGACGGGCACTTCGCGATGGGCGACGGCGAGATCATCGGCACCGCGATCGAGGGCGCGCTGAACGTCGAGCTGACGATCGATCTGATCAAGCATCGCGAGACGCCGTGGCCGCGGATCGAAAACGAGGAGTGGATGATGTCGCTCGGCGCGGCACGGCCGCTCGAGGACGCGGCGCGGATCGCGTTCAAGGACATGGTCGGTTGGGTCATGGAGAAGACCGGCCTCTCGACGCTCGACGCGTACGAGTTCGTCTCGCAGGCCGCCCGCGCCCCCTTGGTCGAGATGGTGGACCCTCTCTACACGGTCCTGGTCAAAGTCCCGAAAAAAGCCCTTCCTAAATAGTTGGGGTCAGGTCTCTGAAAATGTGACTTTCGAAGCAAATGGGGTCAGGTCTCTGAAAATGTGACCTCGGTGGACGTTCTCGAGACAACTAGTCAGTGGATGAGCCGTCCACTGAGGCTGGATCACGCCGGCGCGGTCTGGCACGTCACCTGCCGCGGAAACGAGAAACGGGACATCTTCCGCGACGATGAGGATCGCCGCTTCCTTCTGACACTGTTCCGTCGCGCGGTGACGATCCTGCGCTGGCGAGTTCACGCCTACGTCCTGATGGGCAACCATTACCACCTCCTGGTCGAGACCCCGGAGGCGAACCTCTCTCGGGGAATGAGGCAGATCAACGGTATCTACACACAGCGATTCAATCGGCGTCACGAGCGAGTGGGGCACCTCTTTCAGGGGCGGTTTCATTCGATTCTGATCGAGAAGGAAGCGCACCTCCTGGAGATCGTTCGCTACGTGGTGCTGAATCCGGTTCGGGCCGGTCTTTCGAGACGTCCCGAGGACTGGCAGTGGAGCAATTACAGGGCGACTGCAGGCCTCGAAAGGCCCACGGCATGGCTGGAAGTCGACTGGACGATGGCGCAGTTCGGCGGGGGAGCGCTCGCCGGCGATCGATATCAACAGTTCGTCGCGGCCGGTCTCGCGAATCCGCGCGCTCCCTGGGTCAACATCCGAAAGCAGTTCGTTCTCGGGGGCTCGTCGTTCCGGAAACAGATTCAGCGACGAATCAACGCGGGGGGGATGGGGCGAGAGGCTCCCTGGAGGCAGCGTCATTGCGTGCGGCCGAGCCTCGAGGCGATCGTGGATGTCGCGACGCAGGAACTGCGATGCTCGAGGGAGCTACTCATCCAGAAGCGGCGAAATCCCCTTCGGCTTGCCGTCGCTTATCTGGCCCGGCACGAGGCCGGTTTACGGGAATCCGAGTTCGCCAGCCGTCTGGACGTCGAGCGTTGGGCGGCATCGCAACTCGCCACCTCCGCCGAGTACCTACTCGAGGCGGATCCCGAATTCCGTCGCCGAATTGCTAAGATGCGGGCGGCGTTGATCAAAGTCACACTTTCAGAGACCTGACCCCATGGTGAGAATCGCATGATCAAAAAGATTCTGATCGGGCTCGGCGTCGTCGCGCTGCTCGCGCTCTGCGGATTCACCTACATGATCGGCGGCCCGCGCAATCTCATCGGCATGCTCCGCTACGACCAGCGGCAGGAGGGCACGCTCAAGGTGGGAGACCGCGCGCCCGACGTGGGTCTCCTCGCCCTGGATGGCGCGACGCCGGTCCGTCTCGCCGACAGGCTCGCCGGCAAGCCCACGGTCCTGATCTTCGGCAGCTTCACCTGACCCCCGTTCCGCCGCTCGGTCGGGCGGATGGAGGCGCTGCAGAAGAAGTACGGCGACCGGGTGCAGTTCCTGACGCTCTACATCAAGGAGGCCCACCCGCTCGACGAGTGGCAGATGGACTCGAACGTGACGGAGGGCGTCTGCTATCCGCAGCCGACGAATCAAGCCGATCGTTTGAAGATCGCGAACGACTTCGTCAAGCGGTTCCACTACTCGATCCCGCTCGTCGTGGATCCGATCGAGAATCCCGCGAACCAGGCGTACGCGGGTTGGCCGGAGCGCCTCTACGTCATCGACGAGAACGGCGCGATCGTCTACAAGGGAAAGCCGGGCCCCTTCGGGTATCACCCCGAGGAGGTCGAGGCGTGGCTCGCGAAGCGGTTCCCCGACGCTAGCCCGGCCGCCGGCTCCTGAACTCGTTCCGCCGGCGCCAGAGATAGATCAGGATCGCGACGTTGATCGCGAGCAGCGCGTAGCGCCGGAGGCTCTCCGGGCGGCGCGCGATCTCGATGAGCTCCGGGGGAATGCCGAGCGCGGTCAGCACGATCGTGAAGTAGGGAGCCCAGGGCACGCGCGCCGCGAGCAGAGTTCCCTCCGCGGCAAAGACGAGGCCGATCAGGATGCAGGCGGCGCCGATCGCCTCGACCTCGCGGGTCGTCAGCGCGGAGACGATCAGGGAGAGATGCTGGACGAGGACGCTCCTCGAGTTCACACCGAGGAGACGGGCGACCTCGAGCGGCTCCGAGTGGTGGGGCAGGCGGGCGATGCGCAGCGCGACGGCGCCGAGGAGGAAGAACGCGGCCGACTTCGCGAGCTTGAAGACGATGATCCAGAGGAACCCGGCGGAGAGCCGGGGCCGCCGGTCGGGGGCTTCGGGCAGCGGCGAGGTCGAGGCCATGGGCTGCGGAGTTTCCCACAGGCGGACGCGGGCGAGGGGGACCCTCTCCATGCCGTCGGAGGGCCGTTCCGCGCTATCTTCCCGGCTCTGGAGCACCCCATGACCACCGTCCGCATCCTGCGTTGCGTCGGCCAGTCTTTCCTCGCCCTCGTCCTCCCGGCTCTCGTCGCTTCCGGCGCCACGTACCTCCCGATGTCCGATGCCGACCTCGTCGCGGGCGCGCCCATCGTCGCGCACGCGAGGGTGATCGGATCGTCCGTGGAGGCGGAAACGGTCGACGGCGAGGACCGCCCGTTCACCGTGATCACGCTCTCGCTGATCGACTCGATCAAGGGATCTCCCGGCGAAACGTTCGCGGTCCGGTTGCCCGGGGGGCGCCTCGGCGACACGGTTTGGTGGCTCGGAGGCACGCCCGTCTTTTCGCCGGGCGAGGAGGTCATCCTGATGCTCGCGCCGCACCCGGCGCATCCCGGACAGTTCCGGCTGACGGAGCTCGGGCTCTCGAAGTTCGTCGTCGTGACGGACGACGCGGGCCGCCGATTCGCGGTGCGCCCCGCGTTCTCCGATGCCGAGGACCTCCTCGCCTCGAAGCGGACAGCCTCTCCGGACGCGATTGCCGGCGCGCGCGACGCGGAGTCGTTCCTCGCCTTTCTCCGCTCGGCCGCTCGCGGGGACGCGACGGCCGCCGTGGCCTATGCGGCGCCCCTCCGCGCCGCGGCCAAGTGGGTCAACCTCGGCAGCCGCGAGCCCGGCGGCGGCTGTCAGGACGGCTCCGGAAACGACATCCCGTGCCTCTTCCGGTGGTTTTTCGGCAACCAGCAGCCGCACTCGAACAACGCGGTCATCACCGTTTCCGGCACGCAGACGAACCTCTTCAACGACGAGCCGAAGTGCGGCACGGACGCCAACTGCGACGTCCAGAACGCGGCCGACGCCTGGCACGGCGTTCCCTCGACCGACGTCGAGCTGAGCACCACGGGCTCCCCCGCCAACGTCTCGGTCAAGCTCGACGCCACGACGAGTCAGGACAACGGAACGGCCTGGAACACCGCGCTCGGGTGCCCCCCGGCCGGCGTGATCGGGCTCGGCGGTCCGGACCAGGTGTCGGGGGGGCCGGTGTCGTATCGCGGCGATCCGAACTTCTACGCCGTTGCGACCGCGACGGTCTCGATGCGGAAGGTCACCTGCACGAACCCGATGTACTCGGCCGCGACCTTCCGCTCGGCGGTCCTCCACGAGGTCGGCCACGTGCTCGGCCTCGGCCATCCCGACAGCAACGGGGCGACGCCGCCAGTCGCGGTCGAGAGCATTCACAGCACGACCAGCTCGTCCGACTGGTCGAGCGCGGTCATGCGCTCGGTCATCTCGTCCGACAAGCCGGACACGCCTCAGACGGACGACATCCAGGGAATCCAGTACTACTACGGCACCGCCGCGGTGGGCGCCGTGCCGGCGGCCGACTTCCGAATCGTCACGTCCCCGGCCATCGCGAGCTCGCCGGTGAGCTTTGCGGACGCCTCGACGGGCGGCGCGACGGGATGGAACTGGAACTTCGGCGATCCGACCTCGGGAGTGAACAACACGTCGACGCTCCGGAACCCGTCGCACACGTACGGCGTCGCGGGCCACTACACGGTGACCCTGGTCGCCGGGAACCTCAGCGGCTCGAGCCCCGCGACGGCGAAGGCCGTCACGGTCGCGGCCGGCAGCCCGGGCGTCTGCGTCGTCGACCCTCGGACGCTCTGTCTGAACGGCGGCCGATTCAAGACGACGATCCACTGGCAGAAGACCGATGGAACCTCCGGCGACGGCACGGGGATTCCCCTCACCTCGGACTCGGGCTATTTCTGGTTCTTCAGCGACACGAACATCGAGGCGGTCGTGAAGGTGCTGAATGGCTGCGCCGTCAACGGGCACTACTGGGTTTTCGCCGCGGGCCTGACGAACGTCATGGCGACGCTGACGGTCGTCGACGAGCACACCGGGATCCAGAAGCCGTACGTCAACCCGCAGGGCACCGCGTTCGCACCGATCCAGGACACGGCCGCGTTTGGCACGTGTCCCTGACAAGGAACCGCAACCCCTCTCCCTCCGGGAGAGGGGCGAGGGGTGAGAGGCCATACAAGAACAGACACCCCTCTCCCCTTGGGAGAGGGGGTAGGGGTGAGGGGCGTCCCTTCGCGATCTACCCCTTCGCCCTCAGGCTCCTTCCCGCGAGCCGCCGCGCCGCCTCGCGCAGCGTCTCCTCCTTCTTGGCGAAGTTGAAGCGCGCGCGCGTGCGGCCGCCTCGGCGGTAGAAGCTCGAGCCGGGCACCGCGACGACGCCGACCTTCCGGGCGAGGAACTCGACGAAATCCCAGTCGTCCTTCCAGCCGAGCTCCCGCGCGTCGGCCATCACGTAGTACGCGCCCTCGGGAGGCGCGAAGAGAAGGCCCGCGCCCGAGAGCGCCTCGAGGAGAATCGTCCGCCTCGCGGCGTACGTCGCGCGAAGCCGCTCGTAGTACGCGTCCGGCAGCGCGAGCGCGGCCACGCCCGCCATCTGGAACGGCGTGGGAGCGCAGATCGTCAGGTAATCGTGGACCTTCCGGACGAGCGCCGTCAGCGGCGCGGCCGCAATCGCCCAGCCGACGCGCCAGCCGGTGACCGCGTACGTCTTGCCGAGACCCGAGAGGGTGACCGTGCGGTCCTCCATGCCGGGCAGCGAGCCGAGGCTCACGGGCCGGCGGCCGTCGTACCACATGTGCTCGTAGATCTCGTCGGTGACCGCGACGAGCCCGTGCCGCGCGCAGACGCGGGCGACGCCCTCGAGCTCCTCGCGCGAGAAGACGCGGCCGCTGGGATTGCCGGGCGTGTTGACGATGACGAGGCGGGTCCGCGGCGTGACGGCGCGCTCGAGCCGATCCGGGTCGAGGCGGTACCCGGGCTCGGACAGCGGCACGTACCGCGGCACGACTCCCGCCAGCGCGCACGCCGGCACGTAGTTCTCGTACCAGGGCTCGAAGACGACGACCTCGTCACCGGGTTCGGTCAGCGCGAGCACGGCGGCCACGACCCCCTCCGAGACGCCGCACGTGATCGTGACCTCGTCGGAACTCGTGCGGATGTTGTTGAAGCGCGCCGACTTCGCGGCGACCGCCGCGCGCAGCTCGGGCGCGCCCCACGTGTAGCTGTACTGGTGGTTCTCTTCCGACTCGAGCGCGCGCTCGAGGGCCTCGACGAGCTCCGGCGGCGGCTCGAAGTCGGGGAGGCCCTGCGCGAGGTTGACGCCTCCGACCTCCGCGCCGAGACGGGTCATCTCGCGGATCACGGATTCCTGGAACGGCCGGGTGCGCCGCGAGAGGCGGCGAAGGCGGCGGGCGGTCAAACGTTGCTCCTGTACAGTGACGCGGAAGAATACAGGAGACGGCGGTGGGACTGCGGCGCGGGCTGACGGCGGTCGAGTACTTCACCTTCGGCTTCGGCACGATGGTCGGCGTCGGGTGGGTCGTCCTCATGGACGATTGGCTCGGCCGCGGCGGACCCGCCGGCGCGTTCCTCGGCTTCCTCCTCGGCGGCGCGCTGCTCCTGCCGGTCGCGCGCACCTACGGCCGGATGGTCGCGGAGGTCCCCGACGCGGGCGCCGAGATCGCGTACGCCGAGGGCGTGTTCCCGCCGGCGGCGAGCTTCGCGGCCGCGTGGACGATGGTGCTCGCGTACGCGATCGTCTGCCCGTGGGAGGCCGTGGCGATCGGCAACCTCCTCGCGCGCGTCCTTCCCGCGATGAATTCCGTTCCGCTCTACGAGGTCGCGGGCAAGACGATCACGGCGCCCCGGCTCGCCGCCGGCCTGGCGCTGACGGCGCTCGTCGCCGGGATCAACCTCGTCGGCATCCGGATCTCCGGCGCGTTCCAGAATGCGCTCACCTTCGGTCTGCTCGGCCTCTTCGGGCTCTTCACGGCGGCGGGCCTGCTGCGAGGCAGCGCCGCGAACCTCCCGCCCCTCTTCTCCCGCCCGGGCTCGTCCGGCGCGCTCCTGTCGATCCTCCTCGTCCTGCAGATCGTTCCGTACTTCATGACGGGGTTCGAGTCGGTCGGGAAGGGCTCGGAAGAGGCGCGCGACGGCTTCGATCGCGGCGGGTTCGGGCGCGCGATCCTCGCCGCCTGCACGGCGGGAACGCTCTTCTACTGCACGATCGTCGCGGCGGTCTCGCTCGTCTTTCCGTGGCGCACCCTGGTCGCCGAGAAGCTCGGCACCGAGGCGGCCTTCGAGAGGGCGTTCTCCTCGCGGGCGGTGGCGCACCTGATCCTCTTCGCGGCCGTGCTCTCGCTCGCCAAGATCTTCAACGGCAACTTCGTCGCGTCGACGCGGCTCCTCTACGGCATCGGGAGGCGCGGCTTCGTGCACGGGTCGCTCGCCCGCACGGGCGCCCGCTCGGGGGCTCCCGTCTTCGCGATCGGTCTGATGGCGGTCCTCACCGCGGCCGCGGCATTTCTCGGCGACGCGCTGCTCGTGCCGGTGACCGAGGTCGGTTCGCTCGCCGTCGGAATCGGCTGGTTCACGACCTGCGCGGCGTACCTCGCGCGTCACCGCGGCGCCTCCGCGCCGGGCCGGCGCGCGGCGGGAGTCGGCGCCGCCGTCGCGGCCGCGATCGTCGCGATGAAGGCGCTGCCGTTCGTGCCCGGCAGTTTCTCCGGCGCCGAGTGGATCGCGTTCGCCGCGTGGTCGGCGCTCGGTCTCTCGTTCTGGCTCCTGCGTCCGCGCAAAACTTGAACGGCGCGCGTTCCTTTCCTGCTACCATTCGTCGAGCCTGACCCGAGCGTCCCGGTGCGGCAGGGTCGTGCTTCCTTAAAGGACGAGGAGGTCGAATGTCGGGACGGGGCAAGGAGCAGCACCAGCCGGAGCCCTGGACGAGCGAGGGCCGGGCGATCCTGAACTCGGCCGGCTGGACGCTGGCGAAGACGATCTTCGAGGCGGATGCGCGGCGCATCGTCGCGGCCGTCAACGACGTGCTCGGAATCCCCACCGCCGCTCTCGAGGCGGGCTTCATCCGGGAAATCCTGGTGCCGCGGCCCGAGGAGTCGAGCGCCCTTTCGATTCGATTCCACCCGCTGCCGCGGCCGCCCGTGGTCGATGCCGCCGAGTTCTTCATCCACGACCGGCGGATGAACGAGCGCCGGCGCGGGGAACGCCGCCAGGGCGAGCGGCGTCGCGGTGTGGCCGCGGCGCCGAGGATTCTGTCGGTCGCGGATTGACTGTGGGGGCTTTGCCCCTCACCCCTGCGCCCCTGCTTCTTCTTACGGCAGCGTGACGAATCCCGACGTCACGTCGTAGGTGCTCCCCGCCGGCAGGACCGACAGCTTCAGGTCCGCGGCTCCCAGGGTCGTCCCCGGCGGCGTGATCTTCGCCGCGCGCGCGTCGTAGACGACGGCGACGCTCGCGCCGAGGACGCGCCAGGGCCCCTCCGGCGGCACCTCGAGCGCCGTCGACTCGTCGATGCCGATTCCCACGAGCCGGGGATTCTCGAGGATGAGAGAGAGCAGTCGGTTGTGCCGGCGACGGCGCACGAAGTGCTGGTCCACGATCGCCCCCGGGACGACGTCGAAGCCCTCGGCCGTGATGACGTCGTCCCGCGCGATCGTCATGAAGGCGTCCGAGGAGTCCTTCGGAGGCGGCCGATCCCCGCCGGGACGGCGCTCGTCCCCCGTGATCATCGGGGTGGACATCACGGCCGCCCCGGCGGACGTGCCTCCCAGGACACCGCCGCCTCGAAGGTAGAGCTCGCGCAGCGCCGCCTCGGCGCGCGTCCCCATCAGCACCGCCATCAGGCGCGACTGGTCGCCGCCGCCGAACCAGATGCCGGTCGCGCCCGCGATCTTGCGCGCGGTCTCGTCGGTGTCCGCCTGGGCGCGCGTGAGGACGAGACGCTCGGCCTCCGCGCCGAGATGCTGGAAATCGCCGACGATCTCCACTCCCGCGTCGGCGTCCTCCGACGCCATCGGCAGAGCGAGAATGCGCGCGTGGCCGCGTCCTCCCGCGAGCGTGACGAATCGCGCGATCAAGGCGTCGGGAATCGGGCCGCCGCCGACGATGAGGAGACTGCCGCGTCTCGCCTCGGCAAGAGTCGGGGGCGCGGAGGCGGGAGCGGCCGCCGCGTGCGCGCATCCGGCCGCGCACGAGAGCGCCGCCGCGACGACGAGAGCGAGACGAAGGTTCACGATCCGCACGCGGTCAGCCTCCTTCTTTCGCGGCGCTCTCTCGCCGCGCGGGCCCGTGACTTCCGGTCACGCGTTTCAGAAAACCGGAGGGCGCGTTCGCGATTTCGAATCGGCGGGCCGTGCTCGTCACGCGTCAGATCTCTGGTTGATTAATTCGAGACCCGGAGTAGCATACGCGCAACACTCTCCGAGCCGATTCTCTGAGTGGAGGAGGTCGCTCATGCGGAAGGGGATTCGCGGTTTCGTGCTTCTTTTTCTGGCGGCGCTCTGTCTGGCGGCGCCCCTCTTTGCCCAGGTGAACACGGGCAACGTCTACGGCAACGTGATCGACGAGCAGGGCGGAACGATCCCCGGCGGGACCGCCACGCTCAACGGTCCCTCCCGGCCGATGACGACGAGCGTGGACGCCAACGGCCTGTTTCGTTTCCTCAGGGTCCCGCCTGGCGTGTACTCGGTCACGGTGATGATGCCGGGTTTCACGACGGTCACGCGCGAGAACGTGACGGTCTCCGTCGGCAAGAACACCCAGGTCGACGTGCAGCTGAAGCTCTCGAAGGTCCAGGAGACCGTCACGGTGACGAGCGCGACGCCGCTCATCGACACGCGCAAGGTCGAGACCGGCGAGAACTTCTCGCACGAGGAGCTGACGCAGATCCCGACGTCCCGCGACATCTGGTCGCTCATCCAGCAGGTGCCGGGCGTCCAGATCGACACGGTCAACGTCGCCGGCAACCAGAGCGGCATCGCGGGCGGCCCGGACTTCATCTCGAAGGGCTCCGGCAACGTCGCGTACCAGGTGGACGGCGTGACGACGACCGACAACACTTACGGCAACCCCTTCGCGCGCCAGAACGGCGGCACGAATACCTTCTTCGACTTCGGCACGTTCCAGGACGTCGAGGTCGCGACCGGCGGCTCGCTGCTCGAGCAGCAGACCTCGGGCGTGACGATCAACGTCGTCACCAAGCGCGGCACCAACGAGTACCGCGGCGCGGCGCGATACCTCTACGCGTCGGGCAACTGGCAGTCGAACAACACGCCGCAGGAGGCGATCGACGAGGGCATCCCGACCAACAACACGCGCTTCATCCGAGAGTACGGCGCCGACTTCGGCGGCCCGATCCTGAAGGACAAGCTGTGGCTGTGGTTCGCCGGGTCCGATCAGACGATCAACACGAACACGACGGGATTCAGCACGAATTTCGGCACTTTCTCTTCGCCGTCGTCCGTCAACCTCGAGCCCTGGAACGCGAAGCTGAACTGGCAGATCTCGAACTCGAACTCCGCGCAGCTCTTCTACCAGCGGAGCGACCGGACCCAGGACAACACCAACCTCGGTCCGACGCGCTCACTGGCCGCGGCGACGACGCTGCTCATTCCCACCAACTTCTTCAAGGTCGAAGATTCGAACGTGTTCTCGTCCGACTTCTTCGCGTCGCTCTTCGCGAGCTACCAGAATCCCGATTACACCAGCATCGCCAACGGCTCGAAGGGATGCAACAACCTGCCGTTCCAGATCGTCTGCAACGGCGATCCCAGCCGGCAAGCGAACTATCAGAACGGGACCTGGTACAACAACTACCCCTACTACTGGGCCAAGGACCCGCAGAAGCAGGCGAACCTGACGATGTCGAAATTCTTCAACACGGGTTCGCTCAACCACGAGCTGAAGTTCTCGTTCAACTACCGCCAGCAGATCGCCGACTCGGCCACGGGCTATCCGGGCGATCAGAACGCCGGAAGCGAATACACCTACTCCTCCTCGAACACGGCCCTGATCTCGCGCGGCGTCCGCCCGGTGTACAAGAACGTGTTCTGGAGCGGCACCCTGGGCGACACGATCACCACCGGCAACCTGACGGTGCAGGTCGGCGTGCGCTACGACCGCCAGCAGGCGAAGAACCTGCCGGGCGTCTCGTTCGGCAACACCCTGTTCCCCGCCCAGGGCTGCACCAACTGCGGTTACAACAACGCCGGGAGCTTCCCCGGCCTGCCGACGGTGAATTACCACGGCGCCAGTGGCTGGCAGTTCGATCTCACCAACTGGCAGCCGCGCGTCTCCGCGACCTACGCGCTCGGCGAAAAGAAGACGACGCTGCTCCGCGCGTCCTACGCCCAGTTCGCCGACCAGCTCGGCTTCATCGGCTACTACGCGAGCGGCGTGCCGATCTCGAACGGGTACTACTACTACTGGACGGACTTGAACCACGACCACATCGTCCAGGCGAACGAAGTTCGCCTGGACGAAGGGATCTACGGCTTCTACAACAGCATCGACCCGGCGGGCCTGCCGAACGTGCCGAACGTGATCCAGCCGAACCTGAAGGTGCCGAAGACGCAGGAGATCACGGCCGGCGTCGACCAGCAGTTCACGGACTCGCTGGCCGCCTCGGCGACGTTCACGTATCGCACGACGAACAACCTCCTCCAGAACCTGCCGACGGGCGTGACCGGAGTCGGGGACTGGACCCCCGCGGGGCGCACCGAGTGCCAGGACGCCAACGGCAACATCGGCCCGTGCGTGGCGACGGCCCCCAACGGCTTCACGATACCGATCGACGAGCCTTTCTACGCTCAGAACCTGCCCGTGACGCCGGCGGGCGTCACGATCTCGGACCGGCCGGGGGCCACGCAGCAGTACTATGGCGTGGACTTCTCGGTCCAGAAACGGCTGGCGGACCACTGGATGCTGCGGGCCAACTTCGGCTGGAACAACTTCACTCAGAATCTGACCGCCGCATCGATCCAGAACCCGAACAACCTCTGGGACCTCGGCGGCCAGAACTGCGGGAGTCCGCCGCAGACTTCCTGTATCGCGGTCGGTTACTCCTCGAAGACTTCCGTGTTCCTGAACGCGAACTGGCAGTTCAACGTCAACGCCCTCTACCAGGGGCCCTGGGGCCTCGACCTCGGCGCGAACTTCTTCGGACGGGAGGGCTACCCGAACCCGTACTACGTCCGTGTCCGAGGCGTCACGGATTCGCAGGGGATCGATCACACCTACTTCATCCAGATCGGGCAGGTCGACACGTACCGCTACGACAACGTGTACGAGCTCGACCTGCGCCTCTCGAAGACGTTCACCCTGGGGGGCGTGACGATCATTCCGGCGGCGGAGCTCTTCAACGTGGCGAACGCCAACACCATCTTGCAGCGATACCAGAGGACCGGCGACTACAAGGTCTCGAAGGGAACCTTCACGCAGAACCCCTTCTTCAACCAGATCATCGAGGTGCAGAGCCCGCGCATCGTGCGGCTCGGCATTCAGGTCAACTTCTAGGGATTCGCCGTTTTTCCGGGGGCCCGTCCGGGAATTCCGGGCGGGCCCTCCGGTTTTCTGGCGGCGGTGAAGAAGCCCATCCGGCGCGCGCTCCTCGGAAGCCTCCTCGTGGCGGTCGCCGCGTGCCGGCGGGCGGAGGCGCCCGGAGCGGCCGGAGCATCCGCCGCGACGAAACCCGCGGCGAAGCGGCCGCTCCGCGACGTCATCCTCGTCACGATCGACACCCTGCGCTACGACGCGGTCGGCTTCGACGGGAACACCCGCGGCACGACGCCGAATCTCGACCGGTTCGCGGGCGAGGGGCGCGTGTTCGCGCAGGCGCACGCCCACAACGTGATCACGCTCCCGTCCCACACGAACATCCTCACGGGGATGCTTCCGTACCAGCACGGCGTGCGCGAGAACGCCGGGTTCCGCCTCTCGGCGAAGACGCCGACGGCCGCGACGCGGCTGAAGGCGAAGGGATACGCGACAGGCGCCTTCGTCGGCGCGTACGTGCTCGACTCGCGCTACGGCCTGAACCACGACTTCGACGTCTACGATGAGCTCTACCGGCACCTCGACGAGCAGTTCGAGTTCGACATCCAGCAGGCGCGCGCCGAGGACGTGATCCAGGCCGCGGTCGAGTGGTGGCGCGCGCAGGAGGGCAAGCCCCGGTTCCTCTGGGTCCACCTCTACGACCCGCACGCGCCCTACGAGCCCCCGGAGGAGTACAAGAAGAAGTACCCGGACGACTTCTATCTCGGCGAGGTCTCGTACACGGACGCGTCGCTCGCCCCGCTGCTCGCGGAGCTCCGGAGCGTCCAGCCGGCCCCGCTGCTGGTGGTGACGGCGGACCACGGGGAGGCGCGCGGCGACCACGGCGAGCTGACGCACGGCCTCTTCTGTTACGAGGCGACGCTGCACGTCCCGCTGTTCGTCTGGTGTCCCGGCCTGATCGGCCCGGCCCGCGACGACGTCTGGGCCCGTCACATCGACGTGGTGCCGACCGTCCTCGACGCCCTCGGCGAAACGAAGCCCGCGGAGCTGACCGGCCAGTCCCTGCTGCCCGCGGATCGCCGCGAGGCGCCCGAGGGAAGTTACTTCGAGGCGTTGTCCGCCGCGTTCAACCGCGGCTGGGCGCCGCTGCGGGGTCTCGCGAGCGGCGGGGACAAGTACATCGACCTGCCGATCCCGGAGCTCTACGAGCTCCCGGCCGATCCGGCCGAGGCGAAGAACCTCGTGCCGCAGTCGCCCGACGCGCTCCGCCGGCTCCGCAAGCGCCTCCTCGAGCTGCCCGCGCCGCCGCACGAGCGGGGCACGGTCGGTTCGGAGGAGGCCGCGAAGCTCCGGAGCCTCGGGTACCTCACCGGCTCCGGCGAGGTGAAGGCGAGCTACGGGCCGGGCGACGACCCGAAGACGCTCATCGTGGTCGACCAGACGCTCCACCACATCATGGAGCTGAAGGAGGACGGCAAGTGCGCCGAGGCGCTGCCGATCGCGCGAAAGGTGGTGGCCGAGAACCCGAAGATGAAGCTCGGCTACATGCACCTCGCGATGGTGCTCCGGTGCCGCGGCGACCTCGCCGGAGTCCTCGCCACGTTCGAAAAGGCGCAGGCCGCCGGCGCGGGCGGCGAGAGTGTCGACCGGCAGCGGGCGATGCTCCTGTCCGAGATCGGCCGCCCGGCCGAGGCGGTCCGCGTGCTCCAGGGCTATCGCGAGAGCGAGGAGCCGGAGACGCTGAACGCGCTCGGCGTCGCGCTCGCCGATTCGGGAAAGCCCGCCGAGGCGCTGCCCGTCTTCGCGCGCGTCCTCGAGCTCGACCCGTCGAACGCGGTCGCGTACCAGAACATCGGCATCGCGATGCTCAAGCTCGGGCGCGCGGAGGAGGCGCGGCAGAACCTCGAGGCGGCGATCCGCCTCGGGAAGCGACACACGCGCGCCTGGAACGCGCTCGGCGTCGCCTGGATGCAGCTCGGGCAGCCGCGCAAGGCGATCGACGCCTGGCAGAAGTGCCTCGAGATCAACCCGGAGCAGTACGACGCGCTCTACAACGTCGGCCGCGTCGCGGGGCAGATCCAGGACTGGAAGACGGCGCGCCTCGCGCTCGAGAAGTTCGTCGCGACGGCCCCCCCGAAGCAGTACGGCAAGGACATCGCGGAGGTCCGCGCCGTGCTCGCCGACATGAAGCGACAGGGAATCTAGGCGCATCTCGAGCTTCGAGTCCGGGCCGGCCTGCATGAAAGAATGCGGGCCATGAAACTCTTCTCCCTGGCTGCCGGGTCGATCCTCGCCCTCTCCGTCCTTGCCGCCGCCCCCGACGAGCCTGCGCCGTCGATGCTCATCGTCGGCGCCCGCGTCGCGGACGGCACCGGCGCGCCGCTCGCGCGCGCGGACGTGCGTGTGCGCGGCGACCGCATCGCCGAGGTGGGCGCGCTGACCCCCGCGGCGGGGGAGAAGGTCGTCCGGGCCGAGGGGCTCGTCCTCGCGCCGGGCTTCATCGACGTGCACAACCACTCGGTCGACGGGCTCAAGACCGACCCCCTCGCCGAGACGCAGGTTTCCCAGGGCATCACGACGATCGTGGAGGGCCCCGACGGCGACTCGCCGTGGCCGATCGGCGAGTGGTTCGACGGCATCGAGAAGTCGCCCGCGGCCGTCAACGTCATGACCATGGTCGGCCACGAGACCGTCCGCTCGCTCGTGATGGGCAAGGACTTCCGCCGGACCGCCACGCCTGCCGAGGTGGTCAAGATGGCGGAGCTCGTCGAGCAGGGAATGCGCGAAGGGGCCTCGGGCCTCTCCTCGGGCCTCGAGTACGACGTCGGCAGCTACGCCGCGACCGACGAGCTCGTCGCGCTCTCGAAGGCCGCAGCGCGCCACGGCGGCTTCTACATGACCCACGTCCGCGACGAGGCCGAGAAGGCGCTCTCTGCCTTCGAGGAGGCGATCGCGATCTCGAAGCGCGGCGGGCTGCCGCTCCAGATCTCGCACATCAAGCTCGGCACGATCGGCGTCTGGGGGAAGACGCCTCAGGCAATCGCGCTGATCGACGCGGCGCGGAAGAAGGGGCAGGACGTCGAGGCGGACTGCTACCCGTACGAGGCCTGGCACTCGAACCTCGAGGTCATCGTCCCCGACAAGCGCTACGACGACCCGACGAGCGTCGCGGAGGCGCTGCGGGTTCTCGGCGGTCCCTCCCGGATCACGGTCACCGCCTGCAAGGCGCACCCCGCGTACGCCGGCAAGACGCTCGAGCAGATCGCGAAGGAGGAGAGCCTCACGCCGGTCGCGCTCTACTCGAGGATGGTGAGCGAAGGCGGTGCGGACATCATCGGCCACTCGATGACGAAGGAGGATGTCCGCGCGTTCTACCGCCAGCCCTGGGTCATGGTCGCCTCCGACGGCGGCATCGCGGCGGACCATCCCCGCGGCGCGGGAACCTTTCCGCGGGTGCTCGGGCGGTTCGTCCGCGAGGAGCACCTCCTGACACTCGAGGACGCCGTGAAGAAGATGACGTCGATGCCGGCGTCGCGGATGAAGCTGGCCGACCGCGGCCGCGTCGCGCCGGGACTGAAGGCCGACCTCGTTCTCTTCGACCCGCAGACGGTGATCGACCGCTCGACGTTCGAGGACCCGCGGCGCCTCTCGGAGGGGATCGTTCTCGTCCTCGTCAACGGTCAGGCGGTCTGGTCCGACGCGAAGGCGACCGGGGCGCGACCCGGCCGGGTCCTGCGCGGCCCGGCCGCCGCCGAGCACCGGGGGGCGTAGCCTGGGGTCAGGTCTCTCAAAGAGCGTTCCGAGTGCCGAGATCACCCTTGAGAGACCTGACCCCCGGTAAAGCCGGCCTGTAGAATTGGCCGGATGAGCGCTGCGACCGCCGCGGAGGCCGCCGGGCAGACCCGCCGCCGCTGGTGGTGGGCCGGGGGCGTGATCGCCCTCGTCGCCGTCGTCTTCTCGGTCGCCGCGCTCTCGCGCCCGAAGGCTCCGGCCGTCCAGACGGCGGAGGTCCGCCGGGGCAGCCTCCTCGTGCCCGTCCAGTGCGACGGGACCCTCGAGCCCCCGCCGGGCGGCGAGCTCCGGGCGAGCGACTCCGGCGCCGTCGCGGAGATCCTGGCGTCGAGCGGCGACCGCGTCCGCGCGGGCACACCGCTCCTGCGCCTCGCCAACGACGAGCTCTCGAAGGAGGCCCTCGACGCGCGCTCCGAGGTGCTGCGCCTGGAATCCGACCGCTCGGCCGCCTCCTCGGACGCGGCGGAGCTCGAGCGACAGGAGCAGCACGCCGCCCGGATCCTCGACGCCGACAAGCGGCTCCTCGCGAGCGGCGCCATCACGCGGATGACGTACGAGCAGGACGAGCTCGCGTGGGCGCAGGCGCGGGACAAGCTCCGCGCGGCCCGGGCGCGCCTGGCGGCGCTCGAGGGGTCGCCGAGCGGCGGCGCCGGATCGCGCATCGCGCTCGCCCGGAAATCGGCCGACGACCTCGAGCGGCGCGTCGCGGCCATGACGGTCCGCGCGCCGGCCGACGGGCTGGTCTACGGGCTGCCGCGGCGCGTCGGCGAGGCCGTCTCGGCGGGCCAGGTCGTCGCGAACGTGATCGACCCGGCGCACCGGCGGCTGCGCGCGCGCGTGGACCAGCCCGACCTGCCGCAGACCGCCGTCGGCCAGCGGCTCGTCGTCACGTTCGACGGGCTCCCGCGCGAGCGCTGGGAGGGCAAGGTGACCTTCGTCGATCCCGGCCTCCGGGACGTCGGCGGCCGCGAGGTCGGCGAGGTGCTCGGCGAGGTCGCCGACCCCCGCGCGCTCCTGCCGTCGAATGCCGCGGTGGAGGTCCAGATCGTCACCGGCGAGAAGGCGGGCGCCCTCGTCGTCCCGCGTGCGAGCCTGATCCGCGACGGGGAACGGCGCTACGTATACGTCCTCGACAGCGGGCGCGCGCGCCGCCATGCGGTCGAGGTCGGGCTGCTCGGGCTGACCGAGGCGGAAATCCTCTCGGGCGTCGGCGAGAAGGACACCGTCATTCTGCCCGGCAGCGTCACGCTGTCGGACGGCCTCCGTGTCCGCTCCGCCGGGCCCAAGGCGTAGGACGCCTCCCGGTCATGTTCAATCCCGAAGTCTTCGGCATGGCGATGGATCGGTTCCGGAAGAACCCGGTCCAGACGTCGCTGACGCTCGCGGGCCTCGTCGTCGGCACCGCCTCGATCATCCTCGTCGTGACGCTCGGCCTGACGGGGCGCGGCTACGTGATGCGCCAGATCGAGGGCGTCGGCTCCCACCTCGTCTGGGCCAACTACCGTGGCACCGCGACGTCGGGCGTCTCGAGGATCACGGACGACTACATCAACGAGGGCGACGTGCGAGCGATCGACGCGCGCCGCGAGTTCTTCTCCGGGGCGACGGGGCTCCTGGCGCTGCACGGCAACGTCACGGTGCAGTCCCAGGTCAAGACGCTGACCGTCCTCGGCGTGATGGAGAACTACGGCGAGGTGCGCAAGAACCTGCGCATCCTGCGCGGCCGATTCTTCGACGCCGACGACCTGCAGGATCGCGCGCGCGTCTGCGTCGTCAACCGCGACCTCTACAACCAGCTGTTCGCGAACGACGACTCCCCGGAGAAGACGATCCGCACGCTCGACACGACCTTCCAGGTCGTCGGCGAGTTCGAGGAGCCGGTGGACACGCTCGGCCGCGGCGAGGTCGTTCCGGAGACGATCCTGATCCCGATCACCGTCGCCTGGTACTTCACGCCGACGCACCAGGTGAAGACGGTCTTCGCCGAGGCCCTCGACTTCTCGGTGCTGCCGGCGGCAGTGGCGGCGGTCGAGGAAATCCTGAAGGAACGGCACCGCTCCGGGTCGTTCTACGAGGTCGAGAGCATGACGTCGGTCGTCCGGATGGCGCAGCTCATCTCGACGGGCCTGATCATCGTCTTCATCCTCGCCGCGGCGGTCTCCGTGGTCGTCGGCGGCGTCGGGATCATGAACATCCTGCTCGCGTCGGTCGAGCAGCGCACGCGCGAGATCGGGGTCCGCATGTCGGTCGGGGCGCGCCGCCGCGACATCCTCGCGCAGTTCCTCTTCGAGGCCCTCTCCCTCGGCGTGGCCGGCGCCGCGCTCGGCGTCGCGATCGGCATGGGTCTTCCATTTCTGACGCAGCTCTTCGTCCGCGGCCTCGACGTCCGCGTCTCGCCCTGGTCGGCCGTGGTTGCGTTCCTCTTCTCCTGCGCGGTGGCGGTGATCTTCGGCGCCGTTCCCGCCTACCGCGCCTCGAGTCTCAATCCTTCGGAGGCCTTGCACCATGAATGATCGCCGCTCTCTCCCGTCGCTCCCGCTCGTTTCGATCCTCGCCGCCATGGCGCTCTCCGCGGCCGCGTTCGCCCGGGGACAGACCGCTCCCGGCGAGACCGCGCCGCTGACGCTCCGCCGCGCGGCCGAGCTCTCACTCGCGCACGCCCCGCAGCTCGCGGCCCAGCGCGCCGCCCGAGAGGAGGGCAGCGCTTCGGCCCGCGTCGCAGCCGATGCCCTGCACCCGTCGGTATGGCTGTCGACGACGCCGGGTTACTCGAGCGGGCTTCCGGTGGCCGTGGCGGGCAGCGTCCCCGCCTACGGCGCGCTGACGGTGCGCCAGACGATCTACGACCCGATGCGGAAGTACGACGTCCTGCAGGCGGAGGCGCACACCGCCGACCTCGAGGCGGTCGTCGAGAGCGGCTGCGCCGAGACCGTCCGTGCCACGGTGCGCGCGTATGCGCGGAGCTGGACCGACGAGCGGCAGGCCGACGCGGCGACGCGGCGGCTCGCCGCCGCCGAGGCGGCCCTGCAACGCACGAGCGACCTCTTCGACGCCGGGCGCGTGACCGAGATGGACGTCGAGCGGGCGAAGCTCGCGGCCGCGCGGGCGAAGCAGAAGCTCTTGAACGCCGAATCCGACAGGGACCTCGACGGCCTCGAGCTGAAGCGGCTGATCGGCTGGCCGGCGAGCGCGCCGCTGCGCCTCTCGAGCGAGACCGAGTCGGCCCTCCGCGACGAGGCCGAGGCGGACAACCTGACGGTGGCGAAGAAGGCCGACCCGCAACTGAAGTCCCTCGGCCGGCAGATCGAGCTCCTCGGGCAGTCGGCGCGTCTCGCCTCGAAGCGCTGGCCGACGGTCGAGGCCTCGGTGCAGTACCAGCGCCTCCCGTCCTACTACTCGAAGTACTACAACAGCTTCAACGAGAACAATTTCAGCGTCGGCGTCTCGCTCGCGATTCCGCTCTGGGCGGGCGGCCGTCTCGACGACACCGAGGCGAAGGCGCACGCGAGCGTGCTGCGGGCGGAGGCCGAGCGCGACGCGCGCGAATCCGACCTCGACATCTCGGTCCGCCGTGCCGAGGTGAGCATGGCGCGCGCCGAGGCCGAGCACAGCCTCGCCCGGCGCTCTCAGGGCATCGCCGAGCAGGACCTGTCGGCCGCGGAGGCACTCGCGCGGGAGGGCCGCGGTGAGGCCGGAACGGTCGACGACCGGCGGCTCCTGCTCGCCGACGCGGACGAGGAGAACGCGAAGACGGCGCTCGCCGCCCTCGAGGAGCGGACGAACCTGCTCTTCCTGCGGGGGGACCTCGCGCGCGCCGTCCTGGGGGAGGAGCCGCCGTGCGCGGCGGTCCCGGGGCGGTGAACGCGCCGGGCTAGCGCCTAGGCGACGGGGGAGACGGGCCCGGCGGGCTCGACCGGCGCGAACTCGGGCGTCGCGCCGCCCGCTCCCTTCGCGCCTTCCGGCAGCTCCTCGGCCAGGCGGAAGTCACCGCGATCGGCGCGGGTGTTGCGTGTGTAGAGCGAGATGTTCGGATCCGTGACGAAGCGCCAGGCGAGCCCCCCCCAGGATGGGTGGTACCGGAGCGTGTCGTAGGCTTCGGGTGCGAGGCGCTTGACCGCCGGCAGCTTGTTCCAAGGTACCGACGGAAAGTCGTGGTGCTCGTTGTGGTACCCGATGTTTAGCTGGATGCGGTTCAACCAGCCGTAGTAGTCGTTGGTCTCCTGGCCCGGGAAGATCGCGTAGTGCTCCTGAATCCACCGCGCGCCGAGCGGCGCTCCTCCGATCGAGAAAAAGGATGAAACGCCGAGATAAGCGAGCGCGGCCGGACTGATCAGGAACCAGATCGCCGCATTGAACGTCATCTGAACGACGAAATTGATGACGACCCAGCGATCGATCGGCTTCAGCTCCTTCAGGCGGGGCGGCCGTGTCAGCTGGACGACCGGGAAGAGCAGGAGCCAGAGCGCCTTGCGCCAGGTGGAGTTGCCGACGAGCCTCGCCTCCCAGTGGTTCGGCACGTCCGCGTCATGGTCGTACACGCCGAGGTAGGCGTGGTGTTTCATGTGGTAGCGCTGGAAGAAGACCGAGCCCCCGGGCACGACGATCGGGAAGTTGGCGAGCATGCCCCCCAGCGTGTTTGCCCTGGGCGAACGGAAGACGAGATTGTGCGTGTACTCGTGGATGATCACCCAGAGCGCATGGTCGGCGAGCGATCCGATCAGGATGCCGGCGCCGAGGACCATCCACCAGGGGCTGTCGCGCAGGAGCCAGCCCATCCCGACCTGGAAGAGAACGATCCCGACCGTGATCCAGAAGGTCGTGAGGTTGCGGCCGATGAGGGTCCGGACCTCCGGGTGGTTCTGGAGGATGCGCTTCGCCCGGCCCCCGTGCGGAATGGGGGTGCCCGGGCGGTAGAACTCGCCGGCGCCGACGGTCGGAGATTGGCTCATTGGCAGATAGTCTGACGCTTTTTACCCCAACCGGACCCGATAGGGAAGTCCGGCCCGCGAGGCTCCGGCGTCTGAAGCCGATGGCCCGTAGAGCTTTCGGCACGATCCGCCCTTCGCTTCGGCGCCCTTTCCGGCCTCGATTGATGCGTTTGAGCCTGTCCGCGGAGGCCCCGCGCGGGGAGACTTTCCTCGAGGCCGGATCGGAAAGGAGCTGACCATGGGCAGGCAGAAGAGAGTTCTCAGCGTGCTGGCGGGAGTCCTCCTCGCGGCGGCCGTGCTCGCCGGGGAGGGAACCGCTCCGATCGAGCACTTCTATCGGATCAGCGAGCGAGTCGCGATCGGCGGCCAGCCGACGCCGGAGCAGATCGAGACTCTGTCGAGCGAGAAGTTCAACGGCGTGATCAACCTGCGCGAGGACGCCGAGTTCAACGACGGTCCGCAGGCGCGGGCCGCCCGCGATTGGGGAATGACGTTCGTCCGGGTGCCCGTCTCGCGGGAGGCGCCGTCGGATGCGTCGGTCGAGAAGTTCCTCGAGGCGACCGACGATCCGTCCCTCTACCCGATCTTCATCTACTGCGGAACGGGAAACCGGGCGGCGGCGTTCTGGATGATCCGTCGCGTGGTCCGGGACGACTGGACCCTCGCGGACGCCGAGGCCGAGGCGAATCGCGCGGGCCTGCAGGCCGGGAAGATGCTCGACTTCGCGCGGGACTACGCGCAGCGTCACGGGAAGAAGGCGTCGAGCGCTTCCTGAGCCGATTCCGCCGGCCAACCAGGTTACTTCGGGGGGGGGCCGATGAGAGTGAATCGGAACACTCACCCTCCCTTCGTGCCGGCGTAGAGAGTTCTCGGTCGTAGCGGATCGATTGCTGAACGTCGAGATTGGAGCGGAGCCTCAGCTCTCCTCTTTGGGCGCGGGGTAGAGCTTCTCGAACTCCGGGTCGCCGTGGAGCGGCGCGAGGTCGGGGTCGCGGCGCGTCCACTCGGCGTCCTTGTATCCGGCTTCCCACGCCTTGCGCAGCGCCTCCAGCGCTTCGGCACGGCGATTGAGGATGGCGAACGTGCAGGCGGCGTTGTAGAGCACGGTGGCTTCGTTGGGCCGCAGCGTCATGGCGAGATTGGTCTCACGGATCGCATCATCGTCTCGCTGAGTCTGGGCGTACATGCCACCGAGGAGGATCCGCGCGCGGGCATCCTCCGGCACTTCGCGCAGGTGATTCTCGAGAGCCTGAATTTCTCGATCGCGGACGCTTTGCCTGGCATCGGTCCTTCCCAGGGTGCCGAGCGAATTCATGATCGGGATGTAGACGTTGTAGTCCGTACCCGCCGCCTCGATGGCTTCCTCGGCGAGCGAGGCCACCTCCTCGTACTTGCCCGAGGCGAAGAGCGCCCGCAGCAGAAGGTAGTACGCCCCTTCGCAGTCCCGCTTGCGCGAGATCGCGGCCCGCGTCAGCCGGACGGCGTCGTCGTATCGGCCGCCGGCATACAGAATCCAGCCCTGAGAGATCAGGACCTCCGGAATGTCGGGCTGGAGTGCGACGGCCCGCAGGGAGGCCGACTGCGCGCGCTCCATGTACGTTCCGCCGGGACCCGACCAGTACTGCGCGTGGGCGCAGCCGTTCGCGATCGCCGCCCAGGCGAGGGCGAAGTTGGGATCGAGCGCGACCGCGTTCTCGAACATCTGGAGGGCGAAGTCCATGTCGCGCGTCGTGCGCCGGCGGGCGTAGCTGCGGCCGCGCAGGTAGAGGTCGTAGGCCTGGAGGTTCTCCGTCGGCTTGGCCGCGAGCTCGGCCTGCTCCTGCGGCGTCAGCTTGATCCGCAGCGCCTCGGCGATCTTGTGCGCGATCTCGTCCTGCACCGCGAAGATGTCGGACATCTCCCGGTCATAGCGTTCCGACCAGACCGGGAAGCCGCTCGCCGCGTCGACGAGCTGGGCGTTGATCCGCAGCCGGTTCCCGGCGCGGCGCAGGCTCCCCTCGAGCGCGTAGTCGGCCCGCAGCTGCTTGCTGACGTCCGCCGCGGTCGCCTTCTGATCGCGGAACGCGAGCATCGTCGTGCGGGGAAAGACGTTCAGGCCCTTGATCTTCGAGAGGTCGGTCAGGATGTCCTCGGTGATGCCGTCGCGCAGGTACTCGTCTTCCTTCACGCCCGAGAGGTTTTCGAAGTAGAGGACGGCGATCGAGCGCACGGCGCGCGCCGCCGGCGCCTTCGAGTCGGAGACCGCCGCCGGCCCGGACCGGCTTCCTTCGACTTTGCGCCGGAGCCGCATGAGGTCGGTCTTCAGCTCCGTCGCGGTCTGGTAGCGCAGGTCGCGGTCCTTCTCGAGCGCCTTCTCGAGGATCGGCTCGAGCGCCGAGGGCATCGCAGGATTCGCCTCCGAAAGCGGCCGCGGATCGCGGTTCAGGATCGCGTCGAAGACCACCGCCTGCGTGTCTCCCTCGAAGGCGCGGTCGCCGGTCGCCATCTGGTAGAGGATCGCGCCGAGCGAGAAGATGTCCGTGCGCGCGTCTGTCGTCAGGCCGCGCGCCTGCTCCGGCGACATGTAGTGGACGGTGCCGAACACCGTCCCCACGGCCGTCAGGTCCGCGCCGCGGGGCGGCGCCGTCGGGCTCGTGGTCTGCGCGCTGGCCTCGTTGTGCTCGAACTTCGCCAGGCCGAAGTCGAGAATCTTCACCTGCCCGCGAGAGGTCACCATCATGTTCATCGGCTTCAGGTCGCGGTGCACGATGCCCTTCGCGTGGGCCGCCTCGAGCGCGTCGGCCATCTGGATGCCGAGATCCAGGAGCTGTCCGATCGGCATGGGGTTGCCCGCGACGCGCGTCGCCAGCGATTCCCCGTCGACGAGCTCCATCACGATGAACGAGCGGCCCGCGTCCTGCTCGATCGCGTGGACAGTGCAGATGCCGGGGTGGCTGAGCGCCGACGCCGCCCGCGCCTCGCGCTCGAACCGCTCGAGCATCGGCCCGTCCTGCGCGAGGGCGGTCGAGAGGAACTTCAGCGCGACGTTTCGGCGCAGGCGCGTGTCCTCCGCCTCGTAGACGACGCCCATGCCTCCGCTGCCGAGCTCGCGAAGGATCCGGTAGTGGGAAACGGTCGTTCCGAGCAGACTGGCCTCCCGGGGAAAGCTGAACTCTACCGCAGCGGAAGGGGGCACCCCCGGTGCGCCGCCACGATGAATTCCGAATGAATCGGAGATTCCCCGCAGGACCTCGAGTCGAAGGCGCCCACGCCGGCGCGCTGATTGAGGTGGAGTGGACGCCGGCCTGCGGCGAAGCGGCCGGTGCGGCGGTCGGGCCCTGCGCCGAGAAGGCGCGGAAGCTCGCGGGGAACCTCGTCGTGCGCAGCGGAACGCAGTCCGAAGTCTTCTGGTGTCGGCCGACGCCCTGAAACGAATCCAGGGCTCCCCGCACCCGAGTCGACAATCAAGAGATTCCGTCGTCCGCCTTCGGGCGAGACTCGAGCGCGACTCCGGAGCGCCGCTCCCTGAAGATTCGAGCCACGACGCTCGACACCTCCGCCACGGCCGCGTCGATCGGCTTTCCCCTGCGGTGGATGCCGCAGACCGCGGTGGTCGCCGAGTGCTGCAGGTCGCGGCTCCATCGGAAGGCGCCCTCTTCGTCGCGCCCGTAGGTCACGTACGCCGACAGCGTGTTCAGCCCGGTTCCCGGGCGCTCGCCGATCAAGTGGATCACGACCTCCGCGCGGACGCTCGCGCCGATCTCGTAGCCCGCCCGGACGCGTCCGTGGCGCACGACGATGACGGTGTCGCCGACGTGGCGGCCGTCGTTCGCCAGCGCCCGCCGCAGGGCCGGCAGGAGACCGCGGAGCTGCTCGTTCGCCGCGTTCGCATTCAGCCCGTCCGAGACGACCAGCTGCACCTGCGGCCGGCGCGAGGGATAGCGGGCGGCCACCGCGCGGACGTCCTCGTCGCGGAGACGCTCGCCCGCCGTGGGGTCGGCCAGGTAGTGATCCCGGCTGTCGGCCATGGTTCGGACCGGCAGCCAGCGGCCGCACGCGTCGTCGAGGACGGCGTCGTCGAGCGCGGCGTAGAGCGCGGCTCGAGCGTGCGCGAAGATCGCCTCCATGCGCGCGTCGGCGCGGGCGGCGTCCGGGATTCCCAGGTCGAGCCCCCGCTCCCGCAGCTCGAGCAGGCGCCGCCGGCCCTCCTCCTCGAGCGACGCGAGCGATCGGCGGCTGCCGCCGGCTTTCTCGAAGAGGGCGCTCAGTCGCGCGACCGCTTCCGGCCGGGGCGCCGCCTCCGACACGCCCAGCTCGTCGAGGCGCCGTCTCATCGCCGACGTCGCCTGTCGCCCGACGCCGCGCCTGAGCCCGGGGTGCTCGCGGAACGACGTCGTCATGTACCCGAGCATCGGATCGGCGTTTCCGGCGACGGCCATCAGATAGACCGGCGCCGCGCGTCCGGCCACCCGCCGCGTGAGCGCCCGCAGCTCGGACGGCGCGATGCCCATGTGAAAGGTCGCGCAGACGTCGAGTCCCATCGTGAGGCCGTGCAGCTTGGCCATGACGACGTCCTCGAGACAGACGCGTTCGAGCTGACCGGCGGTCCGGAACACTTCCGGCCCGATGAATCCGGCGACGTCGTTGACGATCGTCCACACTTGCGTTGCGTCCCGCAGGCACCGTGCAACGCCGTACGTGCGCGCCTCCAGAGTTCCCATGTCGACCCCTTCCGCGGCGCCGTTCGTGACCTCCGATCCCTGTCCCGTCTCGAAATACAGTCCGTCGAACGACCGCGCGAGGTCGGCCAGGCCATCGACGTCGTGGTTCGCCATTCCGGCGAGGGCCCGCGACGTGCCGGCGAGGCTCTGGAATCCGACGTCGACCTTCGTGCGCCCGAGCGCGGCGTGCTGCTTGACGAGATCCGAGAGGACGCAGAACCGCGTCGGCAGCGCGAGCCGGCGGACCGCCTCTTCGAGCAGCCGCTCGAGGCGGACGATCGTTCCGAGGTCGTCGGCGGCCGGGTTGAGCCCGATGATGACGTCGCCGCAGCCGTACGCGAGCCCCTCGAAGATCGAGAACAGGATTTCCTGGTCGTCGTCGCCGACGCTGTTCGGCTGGATGCGCGAACCGAAGTGGCCCTCGCTGCCGATCGCGACGCCGTCCCCGCCGAGCGGGTGGAAGACGGCGCGGGAGACCCGGGACAGCTCGTCGTCGGTGAGCACCTTGACGACCGCCGCGATCGCTTCGCTTCCCAGCGCGCGTCCGTGGGCCCGGACCCAGGCGTCCGCGTCGGGACCGAGCAACGCCTCGCGGACCCGGGCGATCGTCAGGAAGCGAAATTCGGCGTCGTAGCGCCGGTCGCGCGACCTCTGAAGCTCCTCGGACACGCGGTCGTCGATCAACGTGGTCGCGTGGATCTCGCCGACGGTCGTTGTGAGAAGCGCACGGCGCGCCTCGTCGCGGACGCGATCGTCGGGCGCGCCGACGATCGATCGGTCGCCTTCCTTGAACGCGCTCGCGAGCGCTAGCGTCTGGCGGAGCGTTCCCGCGTCCATGACCTCATGTCGGGCAAGCCGGCCTGCCGCCGCGACAAATGACTCCTCGAACTACTCCCTCGGCGCGCCCTCGACCTTGCTGATGCAGGGAACATCTTCGTCACAGGCAACCGTCCACACGACCACGTTGCTTCCGATGAGGTCACAGGGGCTGCTCGCCTGGACGGCTTCGTAGACGACACGATCTCGACTCCGATGGAGAAACTGGAACGTCCCATCGCCCTTCACGGTGACGACCGTCGCCCCCTGTCGCGGCCGACAGGCGTCAATGAGACCGGCGTGCGGCACGGGCGCCTCGGCAACGGACTCGACCTTCGGCGCCGCCCTCGGCGATTCGGTCGAGCCCTCGACCGCCTGAATCTTCCGGATGCAGGGGCCGTCGTCTCCACACGGCAGCGTCCAGGCAATCACTGTCTGGCCGACGACATCACAGGGACTGGAGACCTGCAGGCCTTCGTACGTCACGCGATCACGGTCGCGGTAGAGAAACTGGAACGTTCCGTCACCTTTCATGGTGACGACCGTCGCTTCTTCGGTTTCCCGACAGCCGGACACCACGCCGCTGTGGGGCACGAGATCCCCGGCTTGCAGGTTCTCGAGCCACTCCTCCCAGTCTGCCCACCACTTCTGGACGGCCGCACCCTGGAGGGTCTGAGAAGGAGCCGCCCGTTCGGCATACCCCTTCTCGACGTCGGGCGGATTCGTCTCGTAAACCGGAGTCCAGGTGACGCGGTCCCCGGATTGGATCACGCTGGGCACGCTCTCCATGAACCAGGCGAAGCCGTGGTACGTGCCGTCGGCATCGGTGCCGATGGCGACGCGCTCCCCCGTGAGCGGATCGATCGGCATCTGGACCCCGCCACGCACGGGATGAGCGAGCAGGATCCACGGACCATCCGATTCGTCCCGCGCCTCGGCCGGCGGCCACTGCAGCACGTACGCGATGCTGCCGTCGGGGAGAAGCACGGCGTCGACGGGCCGACCTTCCAGATACACGCGCTCACCACGAACTCTCTCCGTCTGATCCGAGGTCTGCGCCATGGCTGTGGCCGCCGTGCGGAACGAGGCGGCGACGAGCAAGGCGAAGGCATAGCCCCGCATGTGGTGAGTGTACCCATGCGTGAGAATCGGGACGGCCCGGTCCTTTGCGTGCGACCTGGACTTGGCCGTAACGCAGGTACGGTGGACATCCGGAGTCAGTGCTGCTTGGGGGACCGAATCCGAGAAGGGAGAGTCCGGCAAGGCGGCCCGTCATCGACGGGCGGTGATGAACTCTCCCGAGCTGGCTCCTTCTGAGGGTCTCGTCATCCTGGCGCGCTCAGCGCCCGATTCCGACGCAAGGGCTCGGGTTGGGATACCCCGAGCAATGCGGGGGAGCACCACCCGGCGGGCTGGGGTACGGGGCCGGAGTGCCCTGTTTCGATGCAGAGGCAAGAGTCACCGCCAAAGCGAATAGAAAAAACATCAATCTCATATCTGCTTCCTTTCATCGACACAGTCCCCCAAGCAGCAGGGAACCCGGCGTCTGAGGTGCGCGGTACGAAGCCGCTGTGGACTCCGCTCGGTCACCAAGGGACAAGTTCGAGCAACATCCTTGCCATTTTTCCGGACGCCCCTAGGGCCATTTTTCCGGGCACACTTCGGAGTGCCTGCGCGAGATCTGGATCAATTCGAACCGCGCGGCGCCGCACCAGCGCAGCGGGCGGTGCGGCAAGAGAACGGGGCCCGAGATCCACGGAAGACCGGCGATGACGGGGGCGATCAGGCCGTAGGTTTCGGCTCGCTCTTGAAAATATGGTGAGTCCGGCAAACGTCGCCGTCTGCGTCCTGGTGTCTGCACATCAGTTTGCTCCCCAGCGGTGACCAGGTCCGCCGCACGCGCATGTCAGGCGGCTGGGTCATTCGCTGGCCGTTCAGGCGCTGGCGAACCGCGCCGGCCTGTCGGCGGCTTCAACCCCTGACCAGTTCCACGCCCGCCGAATGATGATCACGGTGCACACGGTTTCGATCGTCGCGAAGAACACGTATGCCGGAAAGGTGGGATCCCGGAAGTCACCGTTGGTCAGAGGCAGAACGAATGTCAGGAAGCCGTTGACGAGGGTCAGGATGGCGCCCGCGATGATGTTCGCCAGCCGGTTCGCTCTCAACGGAAGCAGTCGACACGCCAGAATCATGGCGATGGGTATTTCCATCAAGACCGCTGAACCCAGCAGAGCCCATTGTGGGAGATGTGGGGCCGTACTCGGTGAGCCAACGAAAGAGTACAGGGCAAGCACGTCCGCGTACAAGTAGTTTAACAACGCGAAGAGCCACAATAGAGACAACCGCTCCTTTGTGTCCTGCATATCAACCTCCTACGGAACCTCACTCCGATCGCAGCGCCTGGATGACGTCCACGTGCGACGCACGGACCGCGGGCAGGAGCGATGCGAGGATGGCCGCGGCCACTAGAAGCGCAGCCGCTCCGGCGATCGGGAGCACGCCCGGCATCTGAGCCACGCCGAACAGCCGGCCGGCGAGCCAGGCCAACGCGATTCCGCCGAGGCCGCCGACGAGGATTCCCGCGGCGGCGATCACGGTGCCCTCTCGGAGGACGCGGGCTCTGAGCTGGCGCGGCTCGCATCCGACCGCGAGGCGGATGCCGAACTCGCGCGTCCGAGCGCCCACCGAAAACGCCAGCACGCCCGCGACGCCGACGACCGCGATGAGCAGCGCGATGCCGCCGAAGGCCGAGAACACGAACGCGTTCAACCGCTGCGGCGTCAACACCTGGGTGCGAACGTCCGCGAGCGTCGCCGGCCGCTCGACCGCCTGGTCGGCGGAGAGGTCGTGAAGCGTGCGCGTCACGGCCGGGACGAGCGCGTAGGGATCTGCCGCCGCGCGGACGAACAGTCGGCTCGGTTCGCCGAGCTGCCACCACGGGACGTATACCGTCATCGTCGGCACCTGCACGACGTTCTCGTCGTCCACGTCGGCGACGACGCCGACGATGCGGCGCCGGCTGGGCTCGAAGCCGCCGTCGAGCCACAGGTGTCGGTTGAGCGCTTCGCCCCTGGGGAACAGCCGCTGTGCCACGCTCTGGCTGACGATGGCGACGGGTTCGGTGTCGGGACGGTCCCCGTCCGTGAAGTCGCGGCCGGCGACGATCGGGACACCGAGCACGGCGAAGAATCGAGGCGAGACAGGGCGGAACATGCAGGTCGGATCCTCCTCGCCGCTGACGGGCTGGTACCCCTCGAACCCGAACTGGATCTTGGTGTGTCTGAACTCGTCGCGCCAGGGCACGACCATCCCGGACGCGACGCCGTCGACACCCGGCAGCACGGCGATCCTCCGCATGGCCTCCTGGAAGAAGTGGTCCGTCGCCTCGCCGCCGGCGCCGGGCGCCGGAGGCGGGACGTCGACCGCGAGGACCTGCCGCATGTCATAAGCGGTGTTTGCCGTCGACATCGCATTCAACGTCGCGACCAGCATGCCGGCGCCCACGAGCAGCAGGAAGGAGCACGCGATCTGCGTCGCCGCGAAGATCTTGAGACGGCGGTTCGTGCCCGGCGTGATCCGGATGCCGCCGGCGGCGGGGTTCAGCGCGTTCGACCGGTCGAAGGAGGGGAGCCGCGGTACGTACCCGAGCAGCACTGCCGCCACCACGGCCAGCCCCGCGCCGAGCCAGAGCACGCTGCCGTCCACCCGGGCCTCCAGCGCGCGGACGGAGAAGCGCGCGGCATACCGGGCCGCCACGGCCACGAGCGGCCTCGCAAGCAGCAGCCCGAGCGCGGCCCCCGCGACGCAGAGGACGAGGCTCTCCGCGAGCAGAGTGCGCCGGAGTGCGCCCCGGCTGGCGCCGAGCGCGGCCCGCACGGCGAGCTCGGATTCGCGGCGGACCGACCGGGCCAGAATCAGGTTGGCGACGTTCGAACACGCGATGACGAAAACGATCGCCGCCGCCGCCACGAGAAGCAGGAGGATCGTATGTGCGGGCGCCGCGATCTGGTCGCGGAGAGTCTTGACCTCGATCCCGACCCGGTCGCGCGCGGAGTACGACTCCGGATGCGCGTGCACCATCGACGCATGGACGGCCTTCAGTTCGGCGCGGGCCCCCTCCAGCGTGGCGCCTGGCGCGAGACGCCCGAAGAGGTCGGTCATGCGGTGCCAGCGTTCTTTCTGCATCGTCGCAGAGAGGTGGTGCGGGCTGGTCACGACGTTCGCGATGACCTGAGTCTCGGTCGGATAGGGAACGGAGGGTTCGAGGACGCCGACGACGGTCGCGTTGCCGGGACCCAGACGGATGACCTTGCCGACGACGGCCGGATCGGAGTGGAGCTCCGTCGTCCAGAAGCGGTGTGTCAGGACCACCACCGGCGCCGCTTTCGGGCCGTCGTCGCCGGAGTTGATCAGGCGGCCGAGCACCGGGCGAAGCCCCATGACGTCGAAGAATGATCCGTTGACGACTCCGGCCGTCACGACGCGGGGCTCCATGCCGAACCCGACCAGCGTGAAGTCGAGGCTGGAAAAGTCGCCGAACGCGGAAATCGACTTCACGCGCGACTCGAGGTCGCCGATCTCCGGCATGGAAAAGGTGAGGTTCTCGGTCCCGATGCCCGGGGCCGTCTGGCGGATGTAGAGCAGCCGATCCGCGTCCCGATTGACGAGCGGACGCAGGAGCACGCTCCGAACGACGCTGAAGATCGCCGCGTTGGCGCCGATGCCGAGCGCGAGCGTCACGATCACGGTGATCGCCAACCCCCGCGTGCGCAGGAGGGAACGCAGCCCGATTCGAATTTCCTGGAAGAGCAACAACGCGGCGTCGAACCAGCGGCTGTACCAGACTCGGTGCATCGAGTCGCGCGCGGCGGCGATGGATCCGAATTCCTCGAGCGCGGCTCGACGAGCGGATTGCGGATCCTCGCCGCGCTCGATCCGCTCCCGAATGCTCAGCTCAAGATGGCTGCGGATTTCGTCCTCGAGGTCGACGTCGTCGGGGGTGCGCATGGCGACTACTCCTCAGTGGCCGGTGCGGGGTTCATGATTCGACCGATCGCGCGGACGAGCTGGGACCAGCGGTCCTGCTCGCGAACTAGCTGGGCCCGGCCGGAGGGCGTCAGACGGTAGAACTTCGCGCGCTGATTGGCCTCGCTCACTCCCCACTCGGACTTGAGCCATCCTCGCTTCACGAGCCGGTGCAGGGCAGGGTAGAGCGAGCCGGTCTCGACCCGGAGCAGCTCCTCCGACTGCCGGCGGATTTCCTGGCCGATCCCGTGGCCATGCCGGGGTCCCCACTGGAGGGTCCGCAAGATCAGCATGTCGAGGGTGCCCTGGAGAAGATCGAGGCGCGGGTCGTCGGGGGTTTTCGTCATAGCAGTAGATGTTCTACTACCCTCTACGTAGAACGTCTACGGCTTGTTTCAAGGGGGCCAGGTGCGCTTTGCCGGCCGGAGCGGGCGGCGGCGACATCCCGGCGGCTGGCAAGGGCGGCCGCGAAACCGCCTCCGAGGAAGCCCAGGGGCGGGCTAGTTCGCCTTCGGCGCCTTCGGCACGAGCTGCAGCACCGGGCTTCCGGAGTCGAGGAGCCGCGCCGCGCGCACGGCGCCGCCCTCCACGTCGAACACGAGGACGAGGCCCGAAGCCCCGACGAGGCGAAAGCGCGTCGGCGTCACCGGCGCGAGCAGATATTCGCCTTCCGTGGCGAACTGGATGTGCAGCTTGCCGTCCCTCCGGACGATCTCGGCCTGGGAAGGCCCCCCATCCTCGAGGTAGGACCCGAGAAACTTCGTCAGGTCGGCTTCGTTCAGGGCGATGACCTTCAACTCGAGCGGTTCGACACGGAACGGCGGCCGGTGGATCTGGTCGACGCAGCCCGTCGAGAGACCCTCCAGGGATCCGCGCTCGACGAACTGGACCTGGAGGTTCGTCACGCACTCGACCCCCTCGAGGCCATCGAGGCTGTGCCCTCCGTGGGGCACGACGATCGACAGGCTCTTCGGCAGGTGCCGGGCGACCCGCTCCGCGTCGGAGGGCGGCGTCGCCGGATCCCACATTCCGGAGATGAGAAGCGTGGGCACGACGGCGTCCACCGACTCGAGAAAACCCTTCGGGATGCTCCCCTGCGGCCACAGAGCGCACGCCGCCCGCTGCTGCACGTAGCGGTAGTCGCCGATGAAGGTCCCGGCGGCCAGGCGCTCGGCCTCCTTCGGATCGATCCACGGCACGTCCTCGGCACACGTGACCGAGAGATACATCCCGCTCGAACCACTCGCCACGATCTGAAGCCGGCCCGAGAGCGCCCGCTCCGCGATCGGCGTGTAGTCTCCGAGGGCTGCCTGGTGCAGGACCGCGGGAACTTCTCCCGCGGCCGACGACGAGTACAGCATGTACCGCACGCCTTCGGCCGCGAGATCGCGGGACAGCGAGACGTCGGTCGGCTCTCCGGTCCTGGGGTTCAGGACGCGCGCTCTCACGGGCCCCTTCGAGAGCGTCGACCAGACCGCGTTCGACTCCTCCTCGAGCTTCGGAAACGCGGCATGACACGCCTCCTCCTGCGCGCACTCCGCGAGCACGCCCTTCAAGGCCCGCTCGGCTCCCGGCCGAATATGGAGAGGCAGCTTGTCGTCCATCGGCACGACGCCGTAGACGTCCGGACGCGCTCGGGGTGACGCCGCATGTAGACCTGCGTCGCGCGCGTGCCGTAAGAGGCCCCGAGAATGTTGAGACGGTCGTAGCCGAGGGCGGAACGCACTTCGTCGAGGTCATCCATCGCGATCGACGTCGTGTAGAGCTTGAGATCGGCGTCCTTCTCGAGCCTCCCGCGGCACTGGCGAACCGGTTCGAGGGGAAAGAAGGCCCCGAGCGCCCCCTGCAGGTCGCCGGGCGGAAGGAACATCTCGCAGTCGAGCGGGTGTGAGCCGCCCGTACCGCGCTGATCGACCAGGAGAATGTCTCGCCGGTCCCGGAGCTTTGCGAATTCATGGGCGAGATCGAGCGCCCCGTCCGTGGACGACTCCCCCGGACCGCCGTTCAAGAAGACGAAGGGATCCGGGGCCCGATCCGCACCGGTCGCTGGCACCACGACCACCTTAAGCGAGATCTTGCGGCCGGTCCGGGTCTCGCGGTTCTCCCAGACCTCGTACGTGCCGCGCGCGCCTTGCCCTCGAGGCCCGGGACGTCGCATGGAGACAGGGCGAGCGTCGGCGGCGCGGCCGCCGAACTCACAAGGCTCGACGCGGCGACGCCGAGCGCCACGAGGACGGTCGGCATTACGACCTCGACAGCTCCCGGAGGCGGACGAGGATCGGATGGTCCGGATCGGCAAGGGCCAGGAGCTTCGAGAGGTCAGCTTCGATCGCCTGCGCGTCATTGACGCGGCCAGCGCCACGATAAAGTTTCGCGAGTTGCCAGCGGTTCCTGAGCCAGTAGGCTCCCGTCGTACCACCGATGACCGCTGAGAATCGATCCGCGTCGCGTTCGAGAACCTGGATGGCGCGCGCGCCATCTCCTCGCTTCGCGAGGGCCTCCGCGAGGACCTCCCGCCCCAGGCAGTAGGTCGGACCGCCTTCCCGAGTGGTTCGATCGGCGGTGCTTCTCCAGGTCTCCTCGAGCTCTCGGATCGCGACGTCGGAATCCCCCTGTTCGAGCGCAATCTCTCCGCGGAGCCAGTTGGATTCCTCGTCATCCCAATGCTGCGCTTTCTGATAGCGGTCGGCGTCCGAGGTGATGCCCGCACGAACCTGAAGACTGAGGACCGTCTCCCAGAAACCCTCTGAAACTCGGCGCGTCTCGCGGTCTCCTCGGAACTGCAACGGATGGTGGATTGCTGTGGGGCCTCCCTTGATGTAGTCGAGCTGCGCGAGCATGTCGTTGCGAACCACGGGATCGACGATCTTTGCGGATGTTTCCGCGGCGGCGGCGATACGGCCTAGCGTTAGGTACGCGAACGCGGTCTGGACGGCCAGGTAGTCTCTCGAGATGCCGGCGAGAAGGTCGATGTTTGTGGCAGCCCGGTCGACGTCGACGGCTGCCGCAGTCAGGTCTCCCTTCACCCAGTTCTCGGTGAACGGAAGGAGTTCGATCCAGTCCACGAGCACCGGATACTGATCCCTCACCTCTGGCGTAACCAGCTCCGATGCCCGGCGTAGGTACGGTTCAGCGCGCGCACGTTCGGGTCTGACGGCGACGAAATCGAACGCGGCGCTCGCGTTCGCAGCGAAGTCGTTCGGTCGTGCGTCAGCGAGCCGGGCCTCAACGCGCACGGCCTTCTCAAGATCCAACGGGTTGTGCAGCCAATCGTAGAGGTGACACAGGTTGTTCGCCGCCCAGGAATGATCGGGGTAGAGATCGAGAAGCGCCTCGTAAGCAGCGATCGCTTCCTGCCTTTTCCCAAGCAAGTCGTAGAAGCTCCCCCGGATGAAGTACCGCTCGCGCTCGGTCGTTGTATCCGCCAGGTGCATGGCCGTTTCGGCGTAAGGCTGGATTTCCGTGAGCGGTCGATTACGATTACGAACGGTCCAGGCGAGATGAATCCATGCCGAAGCGAAGGCTGGGTCTTCGGCAACCGCCTGCCTCAGGAGCTCCTCGGCGGCAGCCTGAAACCCCTCCTGCCTCATCATGAGATCAGCCCGCGAATAGAGCTGGAGCGCTCTCAGATTGGCCGTCGTGACCTTCGCGAGGCCAGCCTCCGCTCCTTCGTCGGGCACTGGCGTTTCGCCGAGCGCGGAGCGAATGCGATCGGAGATGTGCCGCAGGGCCGCCAAGGAGCCTTCTGCGCTGTCGCTCTCTTCGCTGAACCCGGCTTGTGCGGCGCCCCCCTTTGGGTCGACGATCTCGACGCTCAACACGTAACGACTGCCAACCCGCTCAACCCGCCCAGTCACAACGGCCCGGATGGCGCCATCCCTGAGACAGACTTCGCGCGCGAGAGCCGAGTCGATCGGGGTGTCCGGGGGCTTCCTCATCAGCCGCAACGCGTCGTTGACTCGATCGCGCCCGACGACCGAGAACTGGTGGGAGTTCGAGAGCTCACGTCCGAGTGCATAGTCTAGGGTTCCGTCAAGGAGCTTTTCGCGTGTGCGGTTCTCGAGATTCGTGACGAGGACCCAATCACGGGCCTGAAAGCGAAGCGCTCGGGGCGTTCCTCCGGTGCCTGCACGTGAGCCACTGCGCGACAGCCAGGCAACGCCTCCCACGACGAGAACCGCGAGAGCAAAACCGACCCCGATAAGCGCCGCTCGCCGGCGAGGGCGCAAGGAACGCCGCCCGGCCTCGTCTGCAAGCGCGCCAGGCTGGTCGCTGGAGTCGCCGGAGTAAGCAACGGTTTCGGGCGGAGAGGCGACAGTCTCCTCCGCGTTTTGCTCCGCGACTTGCGCTCCCCGACGGGTCCACCACTCGTCGAGCTCCGACCGGTAGGCATAGACCGAATCGCGCTTGCTGTGAAGGTGTCGATGGACGGGAAGCCCTTCTTCCTTTTCCCAGCGCCTGGCGCTGCGGACGCTCCGCCTCAGGTAGGCCGCGATTTCCTTCCACGAGTCGAGGCGACCCGTGGACGCCGGCTCGTCACCTGGGGGGCGCTCAGCGGAGCTCATTTGCAGACCGAAGGAACCAGTCCCGATCCTATCGCACCAGTCCGGGCGACTCGAAATCCGCCGGCGAGCGGCCAAGAGTGGCCAACCCTCCATGGCCACTCTTGCCGAATTGACTCAATGGGTTTGCTCGGACACAAGAGGGTCCAACGAAGGGGGAACCTTATGAGCCGGATCACGCGCCTCGCCTTCCTTGTCAGGAGATCGACTTTGAATCCAGGACTGAAGATTGCGCTACTCGCACTGGTCGTGATGGCTCTGCAGCCGCAGGCCGGACCGGCCAGTCCCGGACACGGCGGTGGCGCGCAGAACATTTCCGTGACGACCATCATCGGCGACCTGGATTCCAACGGTCTCTCCGTGATCATCGGAAGCGACGGCCTTGGCTCTTACCAGGATGGAGTGAACGGGGTTACCTCCTGGCTGGCCGCGAGTGCCTACAACGGTCTGGTCAACGGCGACTGGCAGTTCAGCAGCTACAACTCCACGAATCGAACCGCCAATTACACGTTTAACCCAGCTGACGCGATTCAGCCGGGCGACCCCCACTACCAGGCTCCCGCCAATCCTCCGTACTGGGGGTCGCAGCTCCACCTGACGCACATGGAGGTCAAGTGCACGGCCGTCAACAACGACATGCTGACCATGACGGCGGGCAGCTCCTTCACCTGTCCGCTGATCACGTCGTTCATCTGGAATAGCAGCACCTGGTACGGCCTGCACCCGGCCCTCTCGTTCACGGGTTATCCGGAGACTACTGACGTTCAGGTTCGGTGCAACACGGCCGACTCGGGCGGCTGCAACGACTGGTTCATCGACCCGATCAATCTCGGCGAAGCCGTGGGCCGGCTCGTCCAGCACGCCACGGTCCGCAACAAGGACGTCACGACCGACGAGGGCGACTTCTACATGAGGTTCCACGTCCACATCACGCGGCCGTGACGTGGGCCGAGAACCGCAGACGCACGCCAGGGCGATCGAAATGCGCTGAGGAGGGTTACATGAGCAAGCGGGGAGGGGTCTCTCTTTTTCGGTTCGCTGTGCTGACGCTGAATGGATGGGCGCTCGTTGCCTCCTCATCGGGCGCTATTTCGCCGCCGCCTCGAGTCAACCTCGACCGGATTCCACTCACCTTCGAAGAGAATCGGGGGCAGGCCTCACCAGAGGTGAAGTTTCTGGCGCGCGGCCGTGGTCAGACGGTCTTCTTCACGGACCGCGAGATTGTCTTCTCGCTATCGAAGGCGGAGCCCCAGAAGACAGTCCAGCACCGGTCGCTCAACGGACCCCGCGAGGTCGTACGCATGCGGTTCAGCGCAGCACGGGCGAATCCAGTGGTGAGCGGTGAAGACGAGCTGGGCGGCAAGAACAACTACTTCATCGGGAGCGACCCATCGAAGTGGCGCCGCGGCGTCGCCAGCTACCGCCGGGTTCGCTACCACGAGCTCTACCCGGGAATCGACGCAATCTTCTACGGGAGCCAGAGCGGCATGGAGTACGACCTCGTCGTGACACCGGGGGCGGATCCGCGCAGGATCCGCCTCGCTTTCGATGGGGTGAACCGGGTCGGGCCAAACGCCGACGGCGACCTGGTTCTTCATACCGCGACCGGCGATCTCGTCCAGCGCAGGCCGGTCGTTTATCAGGAAACGGCGACGGGCCGGCGGGAGATCTCGGGACGCTACGTCCGCCACGGCAGGAGAACGGTCTCGTTCGAGCTCGCGGCTTACGATCGAACGAAGCCGATCGTCCTGGATCCAGTCCTCTCCTGGTCGACTTATCTTGGCGGGTCAGCCTTGGAGTACTCGTATTCGATCGCCGTTGACGATGCGGGCAGCGTCTACGTCGGAGGCTATACACAATCCAGCGATTTTCCGACTCCCAATGGCTTCGACACGACCTATGCGGCCGGCTTTTCCGACGGATTCGTATCGAAATTCGATTCAGCGGGCGGAATCGTCTGGTCGACCTACCTCGGTGGATCGAGCGACGACTTTGTGCAGGGAATCGCCGTCGACTCGAACCACGCTGTCTACCTCACCGGTCTGACGGGCTCCACCGACTTCCCGACTATGAACCCGATCCAGTCCTGCGGATGCGCCCACAGTCCCTTTGCCGAGGATGCCTTCGTTCTAAAACTCAACGCGGCCGGAGACGCGCTCATCTATGCAACATGGTTCGGCGGAGGCGACTACGACGAGGGAGACACGATTGCAGTCGACAACGCCGGGAATGCATATGTCGTGGGCTTCACCGCGTCTACCGACTTTCCAACAGTCAACCCTATTCAACCGGCATACGGGGGCGGCCCGGACGATGCGTGGGTAGCCAAATTCAACGCCGCTGGAAGCGCCGCCGTCTGGGCCACTTACCTCGGTGGCAGCAACGATGAGTGGGGACTCGGTCTCGCGATCGACGGTTCAAGCGAGGTATTCGTCACAGGAAATACGCTCTCGGTGGATTTCCCTACCTTCAACCCGATTCAAGCGTCCAACGGAGGCGGCCTCGACGCCTTCGTCACCAAGATCAGCGCGGTCGGAGACGCGCTTGCCTATTCGACCTATCTCGGCGGGAGTGCGGATGATGGGGGCTCGGGCATCGCCGTCGACGGTGCAGGAAACGCCTACGTCGTCGGAGCGACGAAGTCGTCGGACTTTCCGACCAAGAACCCCCTCCAACCCGCCTTCGGCGGCGCGACGGATGTCTTCGCAGCGAAACTCGACGCCTCGGGTTCTCATCTCATCTATGCGACATATTTTGGGGGCGTTGGCGATGACGGTAAGCCGAAGCTCCGAGTTCCTCAGAACGTCACCGTCGACGCAGCCGGCGATCTGTACTTTGGTTTCATCACCGGCTCGGCTGGTTTGCCCGTCGTCAACGCGATCCAGGCCACCATGGCGGGTCCTTCCGATGGTTTCGCGGCTGCTCTGAACGCGTCGGGTAACGGCCTACTCTTCGCGACCTATCTCGGCGGCACGGCGGATGACGGCGCCTGGTCGGTGACGATCGATGCGCTGGGAAGGCCGTATCTCAGCGGCTACACGAGCTCGATCGACTTTCCGACCAAGAGCCCTTTTCAGGCTAGCAACGCCGGCGGCACCTACGACGTGTGGGTAGCCTCGGTTGCCGGACCTTTCGTCTTCTCGATGGCACCGGCTTCGGGTAGCGCCGCCGGCGGCGACAGCACGACGATAACGGGTGTCGATTTCCAGGTCGGAGCCGTCGTCACGATCAGCGGAGTACCTGCGCCACTCTCCGGCGTTTCGACATCCACCCAGATCGGCGTCACGTCGCCTCCGCTGACCGCGGGCACTCTAAACGACATCACGGTGACGAACCCGGACAACAACGCAGCGACGCTGCTCAAGGGCTGGTTCGCCGAGTTCGCCGACGTGGTTCCCGCGGATCCGTTCGCTCCCTACATCGAAAAGCTCTTCCGCAATGGGATCACGGGCGGCTGCGGCGGGGGAAACTACTGCCCCGGAAACGCGGTCACGCGCGCCCAGATGGCCGTGTTCCTGCTGAAGGGCAAGCACGGTTCGAGCTACGTGCCTCCGCCCTGCACGGGGATCTTTCCGGACGTCGAATGCACGCCAATTCCGGCCTTCGCGGTCGACTGGATCGAAGAGCTTTCCAACGAGGCGATCACCGGAGGCTGCGGCGGCGGCAACTACTGTCCCGGCAACCCCGTCAACCGTGCCCAGATGGCTGTCTTCCTCCTCAAGAGCGAGCATGGGTCTACCTACGTTCCGCCGCCCTGCACCGGGATCTTCCCGGATGTCGTCTGCCCGAGCCTCTTTGCGGATTGGATCGAGGAGCTTTTCAACGAGGCGATCACCGGAGGCTGCGGCGGCGGCGACTACTGTCCGACCAACCCCGTCACCCGAGCGCAGATGGCCGTCTTCCTCGTCAAGACGTTCGGTCTGCTGTAGAGAACTCGCTTGTCCACCCGCAGGTTCCCCTTCACATCAGGGCCGTGAGGCAATCGAAAAAGTGGTGCGCCCGGCGCGATTCGAACGCGCGACCTTAGCCCCGGAGAGGAGTCAGGGAAGAAGTCGATGACACCCGACGACAGCTCGGAGTAGACGGATCAACGAGTTCGCCTGCGTCCTCTGTCGTGCACTTTCGTCGGTTCTCGTCAAGACACGGACAAAACACAAAGTCCAGGATCTTCACCAGCCCGTCCTTCGGTCTTAGGAGATCTCAGCCCGGGCGCAGCCCGGGATCCTGATAAGCCGAGGATTCGACGTTTCGTTGCATGATGTCAAGCAATTGTATAGTCAAATGACTTGACAATTCATGTACATACTCCTAGCCTTGCCGCCGATGAGAGCGTCGAAAAAAGCGGACGCGGCCCGGCACCCGATCGGTGTCGTCACCGCACGGACGGGACTGAGCACCCACGTGCTTCGGGCGTGGGAGCGGCGCTATGCGCTGGTTCGACCCTCCCGCGCCGAGGACGGAAGGCGTCTCTATTCCGACGCGGACGTGGAGCGGCTCGCCCTCGTCCACAACGCGGCCGGCGCGGGTCGATCGGTGGCCGCGCTGGCTTCCTTGTCCACCGAGGAGCTGCGGCGGATGGTGGCCGAGGACGCGGAGCGCGCCAGCACCCGGCCCGGGCGATCCGGGCCGTCGTACCGGGAACAGGCGATGGCGGCCGTCCGGGAGCTCGCGCCCGAGCGCCTCGAGTCGCTACTGCGACGGGCGCTCCTGTCGCTGGGCGCCGTCCCGTTCCTCCAGGAGGTCGTTGCGCCGCTGCTGGTGGACATCGGCGACGCGTGGCACGAAGGGCGGATCGAGGTCGCACAGGAGCACGCGGCCTCGGCGACGCTGGTTCAGATCCTCGGCGGGCTGACGCGCGCGCTGGAGGTGTCGGGGGACGCGCCTCGGGTTGTGCTCGCCACGCCGCGCGGCGAGCCCCACGCGCTGGGGGCGATGATCGCCGCGGCGGCGGCTGCCCACGACGAGTGGCACGTCACCTGGCTCGGGGCCGATCTGCCGGCCGCGCAGATTGCGGCGGGAGCCGAGCAGGGAAACGCGCGCCTCGTGGCGCTGAGCGTCGCGACCGACTCGGCCGACGTGGACCGCGAGCCGCACGCGTTGCGCGCTCTGCTCCCGCGGCACGTACCGCTGCTGGTCGGCGGCGCGGGGGCCTCGCGGCTCTCGAACATGCGGGGCGTGATCAGGGTGAGGGACCTCGATCACTGGCGCGCGCTGCTTCGCACCCATGCGGGGCCAGTCGCGGAATGAGCCATGACGAGGGCGAGATGTCGAAAGCGGTCGCCCGCGCGCTTTCCCGTGGGCGCCGCGGCGGTGTTTCACGGGCGTCGCGTTCTTCGGGGCCTCGTCCGGTGCCGGTAGTGCTGGAGGTTTGAGGATGCGGATTGCCATCGTCGGCAGCGGCGTCTCGGGGCTCGTCGCCGCGCGCCGCCTGCACCCGGCCCACGAGGTGACCGTCTTCGAGGCGGACGACCGCATCGGCGGGCACGTCCACACGTGGACCGTCCGCTCCGGCGGGCGGCGCTACCAGGTGGATTCGGGGTTCATCGTCTGCAACGAGCGCAACTACCCGAATTTCATGGCGCTCCTGGACGAGCTCGGGATCCGTACCCGGCCGAGCACGATGAGCTTCAGCGTGCGCCACGACGGGGCCGATCTCGAGTACAACGGCTCGACGGCCCGGCAGCTCTTCGCGCAGCCGGCCAACGCTCTGCGTCCATCGTTCCTGCGGATGCTGGCTGACGTGGTGCGCTTCAATCGGTCGGCGCGGCGCGTCGTGGGCGCGGCCGACGCGGGCCTCACGCTCGGCGCGCTGGTCGCCGGCGGCGGTTATTCCGGGCCGTTCCGCGACTGGTACCTCGTGCCCATGGGATCCGCCATCTGGTCGCTGCCCCCGGCCCGCGTCCTGGAGATGCCGGCTCGGTTCTTCGTCGACTTCTTCGACAATCACGGGATGCTCAGCGTGGACGATCGGCCCGTGTGGCGCACGGTGGAAGGGGGGTCGTCGCGCTACGTGGAGGCGCTGATCGCGCCGCTGCGGGATCGCATCCGGACGCGGCACCGCGTCCGCCGCGTCGAGCGCTTCGCGGACCGCGTCGAAGTGGACGGCGAGCGGTTCGACCGCGTGGTCCTCGCGTGTCACAGCGACCAGGCGCTGGCCCTGCTCGCGGACCCGTCGCCGGCCGAGCGCGAGGTGCTCGGCGCGCTGCCGTACCAGTCGAACGACGTGGTCCTGCATACCGACGCCACGCTGCTGCCGCGCCGCCGCGCGGCGTGGGGCGCCTGGAACTACCGCATCACCGGCGAGCTCGGTGCGCCTTCCGTGGTCACGTACAACATGAACATGCTTCAGTCTCTCGACGCGCCGGACACGTTCTGCGTGACGCTGAATGCGACGGATCAGATCGACCCGGCCCGCGTGATCGGGCGGGTGACCTATCACCATCCCGTGGTGACGGTGGCCGGCGTGGCAGCGCGCGCGCGACGGGACGAAGTGAACGGCCGGAATCGCACGCACTTCTGCGGGGCCTACTGGGGCAACGGCTTTCACGAGGACGGCGTCGTGAGCGGGCTCGAGGTCGCGCGCGAGATCGGGCGGGCGGCCCGCCCGGAGAGCGAGGCCGCGTGAACAGCGGCGTGTACCGGGGAACGATCCGGCACCGCCGGTTCACGCCGGCGCGTCACGAGTTCCGATACCGGATGTTCATGCTCTACCTGGACCTGGACGAGCTGCCGGCCGTCTTCGACGGGCGCTGGCTGTGGTCCGCCCGTCGGTTCGCGCCGGCTTGGTTCCGTCGCGCCGACTACCTCGGAAACCCGTCGGTCCCGCTCGCGGACGCCGTGCGGGAGCTCGTCGCCGAGCGCACCGGGCAGCGTCCGACCGGGCCGATCCGCCTGTTGACTCACCTGCGGTACTGGGGCTACGTGCAGAACCCGGTGAGTTTCTACTACTGCTTCGACACCTCCGGCGCCGGACTCGAGACGGTCGTGGCGGAGATCACGAATTCGCCCTGGGGCGAGAGGCACGCCTACGTCGTGCGCGCGAACCCCGCGAGCGATTCGCATGCGGCCCGCTTCGACAAGGCGTTTCACGTGTCGCCGTTCATGCCGATGGACCAGCGATACGAATGGCGCTTCGACACTCCCGGCGACCGCCTCCGCGTCCACATGACGAACCTTCGCGCGGATGAGCGCGTGTTCGACGCGACGCTCTCCCTGCGGCGCGCGCCGATGACGGGACCGGTGCTCGCCGGCTGCCTGGCGCGCCATCCCTGGATGACGGCTTCCGTCCTGGCCGGCATCTACTTTCAGGCCTTCCGGCTGTGGCTCCGCCGCGTCCCCTTCCATCCCCACCCCGCCAACCGGAGATCCGATGTCGCTGCTGTCGGCACTCGCTAGGCGCGCGACCCTGAGGCGCCTGGCGCACCTCGAGCACGGCCGTTTGCTCGTTCGCGAGGCGGGCGGAGTGGTGTCCGTCGGGGATCCCCTTGCGGAGCCGGTGACGATCCGCGTGCACGACGACCGGTTCCACGAATCCGTCGCGTTCGGCGGCGCCGTCGGGGCGGGGGAGGCGTACGCCGCCGGCTGGTGGTCGAGCGACGACCTGACCGGCGTGGTCCGGCTGATGTTGCGCAACCGCGAGGCTCTGGACGGGCTAGAAACGGGGGCCGCCTCGCTCGCCGGAACGTTGCGGAGGCTGCTGCACGCGCTCCACGCGAACTCGCGCCGGGGGGCGCGCCGGAACATCCGCGCGCACTACGACCTGGGCAACGCCTTCTTCGCCCAGTTTCTCGACGAGACCCTCACGTATTCCTGCGCGCTGTTCGAGCGGCCCGATGCCACGCTCGCCGAGGCGTCGGCGGCGAAGTACGACCGCATCGCGCAGCTCCTCGACCTGCGGCCGTCCGACCACCTCCTCGAGATCGGGGCGGGCTGGGGCGGCTTCGCGATGCACGCCGCGGCGCGGTACGGCTGCCGCGTCACGACGACGACGATCTCGCCGGCGCAACTGTCGCTCGCCCGGCAGCGCGTCCACCAGTCCGGCCTCGACGACCGCATCACGCTGCTCGGGCTGGACTATCGCGACCTGCGCGGCACCTACGACAAGCTCGCCTCCATCGAGATGATCGAGGCGATCGGGCCCGAGCAGTACGAGGCGTTCTACCGCCAGTGCGCGCGGCTTCTGGCGCCGGAGGGGCGTGCCGTGATCCAGGCTATCACGATCCCCGACGACCGCTACGAGGCGGCGCGGCGCGAGGTGGACTTCATCAAGCGCTACATCTTTCCGGGAAGCAGCATTCCGTCGCGCTCGGTGCTGGCCGCGGCGGCGGCGGCCGCGGAGCTGGCGCCGGTGCGCGCCGACGAGATCGGCCTCCACTACGCGGAGACGCTGCGGCGGTGGCGCGAAAACCTGCTCGCCCATCGCGGCCCGGTCGTGGCGCTCGGATACGACGAACGGTTCCTCCGGCTCTGGGAGTTCTATCTGTGCTACTGCGAGGGCGGCTTTCTGGAGCGGGCCATCGGCGCGGCGCAGCTCGTGTACGCGCGGGACGCCGCTCAGGCGGGCCTCGGCCGCCCCGTCGCGGCCGTGCCGCCCGCGCCCGCGGAGCGGGCCGCGTGACGGCCTTCGCCATCCTCGCCGCGGCGGGACTCCTGCTGCAGCTGACCCTCTGGGCGGTGCAGCTCCGGACCCGCAACGCCGCCACCGTCGACGCGGGATGGACGGCGCTGGTGGCCGGAGGCGCCGCGGGGGCCGCGTTCGTGAGCGACGGAGACCCCGCGCGCCGGGTCCTCGTGGCCGGCCTCGCCGTGATCTGGGCGCTCCGGCTCGGGGTCCACCTCGTGGGCGACCGCGTGCGAGCGGGCTCGGCGGAAGACGGCAGGTATGCCGCGCTGCGGGAGCGCTGGGGCGAAGCCGCCGGGCGCCGCTTCCTCGCGCTCTACGTCGCGCAGGTGCCCGTCGCGACGCTGTTCGTGATCCCGCTCGCCGCGGCCATGCGCGGCGGCCCGCCGGACGCCTGGGCGGCCGCGGGCTCGGCGGTGTGGCTCGCCGCCGTCGCGGGCGAGGGGATCGCCGACCGGCAGCTCGCGCGGTTCCGGGCGAATCCCGCCAACCGCGGCGCCGTGTGCCGCGAGGGCCTGTGGCGTTTCTCGCGGCATCCGAACTACTTCTTCGAATGGCTGCACTGGTGGGCGTACGTGCTGATCGGGCACGCGGCCCCGCCCACGTTCCTCGGCCCCGCGGCGATGCTCCTGTTTCTCTTTCGTCTCACGGGGATTCCGTACACCGAGCGCCAGGCGCTCCGGAGCCGCGGCGACGCCTATCGGGCCTACCAGCGGAGCACGAGCGCGTTCATTCCCTGGTTTCCCCGGCGGATCGAGCGATGAGCGCCGGCGTGGCCCTGGCGGAGCGGGGGCTCGTTCCGACGCCGCTCGTGCGGCGGGCCATCCGGGCGCTCTGCGCGCAGCGCCTGGCCGAGGTGAAGGCGGCCGGCTCCCGGGAGCGGTTCCTCGCCCGGGTCGCGGCCTCGCGGATCGCGGAGGTGCCTCACCTCGCCAACGCGCAGCACTACGAGGTGCCGAGCGACTTCTTCGCGCTCGTGCTCGGGCGGAACCTGAAGTACTCGAGCGCCCTCTGGCCGGAAGGCGTGCGCACGCTCGACGAGGCCGAGGACGTGATGCTCGCGCTCACCGCCGAGCGGGCCGAACTCGAGGACGGACAGGACGTCCTGGAACTCGGCTGCGGGTGGGGCTCCCTCTCGACGTTCATGGCGCGCCGCTATCCCGCGTCGCGGATCACGGCCGTCTCGAACGCGAGGAGGCAGCGCGCCTTCATCGAGTCGCGCGGCCTGCCCAACCTCGAGGTGCGCACCGCCGACATGAACGCGTTCGACCCCGGCCGCCGATTCGATCGCATCGTGAGCGTCGAGATGTTCGAGCACATGCGGGACTGGCGCCGGCTGCTCGAGCGCGCGGCGCTCTGGCTGCGCGAGGACGGCCGGCTCTTCGTCCACGTGTTCTGCCATGCCTCGCACGCGTACACGTTCGAGGCCGAGGGACACGACGACTGGATGGGGCGGCACTTTTTCACCGGCGGCATCATGCCCAGCCACGGCCTGCTCGCCGACGCCGCGCCGGAAAGCCTCCGGCTCGAGGCGGACTGGTGGATCAACGGCACCCACTACCAGCGGACCGCCGCCGCATGGCGCGAGAACCTGGAGGCGCGGCGCGGCAAGGCGCTGCGCGTGCTGCGGGCGCACTACGGCTCCGACGCCTCCGTCTGGTACCACCGCTGGCGGCTCTTCTTTCTCGCGTGCGAGGAGCTGTTCGGCTACCGCGGCGGACGCGAGTGGGGCGTGGGGCACTACCGGCTGCGGCGCATCGCCGCCCCGTCTCGACCGGCCCGCGAGGGCCAGGAGGTGTTCGCGTGACGATGCCCGGATTCCTGAAGATGTACGCGGTCGGCGTGGTGTCGTGCTTCGCCATCGATGTCGTGTGGCTCGGCGTCGTGGCGAAGGGCTTCTACCAGCGGCAGATCGGCCACCTCATGCGCCCCGACGTCCAGTGGCTGCCGGCGGTGCTGTTCTACCTCGTTTACGTCGCGGCGCTCGTCGTCTTCGTCGCCGCCCCGGCGGCGGAGCGCCAGTCGGTCGGGCGCGCGATCGGGCACGGCGCGTTCTTCGGCCTCGCGGCGTATGCGGCGTTCGACCTGACCGGCCTCGCGCTGCTCAGGGACTTCCCCGTCTCGGCGGCCCTGGCGGACATGGCGTGGGGCGCGTCGCTCTCCGCCGCGGTGAGCGCCGCGATCGTCGCCGGCGCGCGGGCCTGGTCGTGACGCCGACGATCGTCCTCGTGCCGTACGGGCCCATGCAATGAGAGAACCGGCCGTTACCGGAGCCCTCCTGGTCGTCGGGGCCATGGCGGCCTCGAACGCCGTTTCCGGGGTGGAGGAGCCGAAGTTTCAAGTCGTCCTGGCCGACGGAGACTTCGAGATCCGACAGTACGCACCGGTCATCGTTGCCGAGACCGTAGCGGAAGGAGACTGGGGCGTCGCGGGTAACGCCGGGTTCCGTCGGCTGGCGAGCTACATATTCGGCGCCAACGACGGCGGCCGGAGAATCGCCATGACGGCGCCGGTCTCGCAGCAGGCTCCCGGAAGCAGGATCGCCATGACCGCGCCGGTAGCCCAGGAGCCTCGCGGGACGGCCTGGGTGGTCGCTTTCACCATGCCCCGCGAGTACTCCCTCGACCGCCTCCCGGTCCCGAACGACCCGACCGTTCACCTGCGGCCGATCGGAGAGCGCCGAATGGGGGCAATACGGTTCTCCGGGCGCTGGAACGCCGAGAGCTTCGAAGCCAGGGAGGCCGAGCTGAGGCAATGGCTGACATCGAAGGGCGAGAAGACGATCGGCGCGCCCGTCAGCGCTCGTTACAACCCGCCCTGGACTCCCTGGTTCCTCCGCCGCAACGAGATCCTCGTCGAGCTCGCCCCGCGCCCCCCGGAGTGAGCTGCAGCTCGTCGCTGTCTCGGCGCTCCGGCGGGGAATATGGTGCGCCCGGCGCGATTCGAACGCGCGACCTTTAGCTCCGGAGGCTAACGCTCTATCCGGACTGAGCTACGGGCGCAAAGAGCCGTACGGAACGACCGAATTCCTGGGGTGAGTGGAGGGATTCGAACCCTCGACATCCAGATCCACAGTCTGGCGCTCTAACCAGCTGAGCTACACCCACCGCGGGCGGGGCAGTCTAGAGGAACTGGCGGGAGGGGTCAAACGCCAGGCGGGGGCGTCCGCGGTCACTTCTTCTCGGCCCGGCTGTTCTCCGCCAGCGTCTTCAGCTCGATGCGGGCGAGGCCGTACGCCGATCGGATGACGTCGCCGTAGACGATCAGGCGCGCCGGGCCCTCGTTGTCCGGCAGGGGACCGGCCGCGGTCTCGGCGACCAGGAAGACGCGCGGGTTCGCCCGGTTCGCGCGCAGCTCACCGACCGAGAAGACGACCGTGTAGCCGTCGCGCGCGGACGCGAGGACGACCGAGGCCGCGGTCTTGCGCTCGCCCGCCATCGTCTTCAAGTCGAGGCCGCCCTGCTCGAGGACCTCGAGGAGCGGCACGCCGTGGTAGACGGTGACGTTGCCCGCCGTGTCCTCGAGGCGGACGTCGCGCGACGCCTTGCCGAGGAGGGACGCCGGCGCGATCGGACGGTCCGGGGCGCCGGGCATGCGCAGGACGAGCGCCGGCTGCTCCGCCGCGAGGGCGAGGGCCCATGCGAAGAGAACGAGGTTGGTCGCGAGCCGTCGCCGCATCGGAAAGATTGCTGCGATTCTACTCCGCCTCGAGGCGCACGAGGTCCTCGTGCGCCTCGCGCCGGCGGATCACCCGCGCCGCTCCGCCGTCGACGAGCACCTCGGCCGGCCGCGGACGGAAGTTGTAGTTCGAGGCCATGACGTGCCCGTAGGCGCCGGCGTCGTGAATCGCGAGGACGTCTCCCTCGCGCGGCAGCGGCAGGACGGCGTCGCGGAGGAAGGCGTCCCCCGTCTCGCACACGGGGCCGACGACGTCCGTGAACACGGATTCGTCCGACGGCCGGCCGGCCGGCTCGATCGCGTGCGCCGCGCCGTAGAGCGCCGGGCGCAGGAAGTCGTTCATGCCGGCGTCGACGACGACGAAGTTCTTCTCGCGCTCCCGCTTGAGGTAGAGGACGCGCGTCAGCAGCACGCCGGCGCGGCCCACGATGGCGCGGCCGGGCTCGACGAGCACGCGGAAGGGGAGCGGGCGGAGGGGAGGCAGGACGGCGGCGGCGTACGCCTCCGGCGTGAGCGCGCCGTCGCCGATGCCGAGTCCGCCGCCGACGTCGACCGTCTCGATCGGGAAGCCGGCGGCGGCGAGCGAGACGGCGAGCGTCGCGAGCTCGCACGCCGTCCGCGAAAGCGGCGCCTCGTCGAAGATCTGGCTCCCGACGTGCGCCTGGACGCCGGCCATGCGCACGCCCGGAAGCGCGCGGCTCCGTTCGAAGACTTCTCGCGCGCGGGCGATGTCGACGCCGAACTTGTTCTCGGAAAGGCCGGTCGAGATGTGCGGGTGGGATCGCGCGTCGATGTCGGGATTCACGCGCAGGGCGACGCGCGCGACCGTCCCGCTCGCCGCCGCGGCCGCGGAGACCTTCTCGAGCTCGCGCACGGACTCGACGTGGATCGCCAGGAGCCCGGCGGCGACGCCGGCCGCGATCTCGTCGTCCGTCTTCCCGACGCCCGAGAAGACGATGCGCTCGGGCGAGATGCCGGCCGCGAGCGCCGCCCGCAGCTCGCCGCCCGAGACGACGTCGGCCCCGGCGCCGAGGCGCGCGAGGCGCGCCAGGATGGCACGGGCGGAGTTGGCCTTCGCGGCATAGCAGACGAGGTGCGGCACGGCGGCGAAGGCGGCGTCGAAGCGCCGAAAGCTCTCGTCGATCGCGGCCCCGCTGTAGACGTAGAGGGGCGTTCCGTGGTCGCGTGCGAGCGTTTCGAGCGGCACGCCGTCGCACACGAGGAGCCCGTCGCGTCTTCCAAAGCCGGTCAACGGCGCGAACGCTTCCGGCGCCTCTGCAGGGCCCGTACTTCTTCGGCGTCGGCGAGATCTCGTGCCCTTCCCACAGCCCTCTTGTTGCGGACGAAGTCCGACGGCGACAGGAGCGGAACGGGCGTGTCCCCGTAGCGGGCTCGTCGGCGCCGGCTCCAGGCCGACGCGAACCGAAGCGCCGTCAGCGACGTGAGAATGTCGATGCGCCCGGGGGCGACGCCGACCTGGAAGACGGTCCCCGGAGTCGTGAGGTCCTCGACGGAGAGCTCCTGGAGTGGGGCTCCGAAGTCGGCGAGAGCCTGGTAAGCGCGCCGCGCATTTTCGGGGGTCGGGTCGATCCAGAGATCGAGATCACCCGTCGTCCGCGGTCGTCCGTAGAAGCTAAGCGCGTACCCGCCGACGAGCAGAAACCGGACCCTTCGCTCGTTGAACGCGGACAACAGATCGCTGAAGTCGGGGTTCAGATCCATCCTTGCCCGCCAGCTTGTACGCTTCCTTGGAAAGGCGCCACGTCTCGGCCCATCGCGCCTGCACGCCCCGTCTCTGCCAGTACGCGACGTCTCGATCGAAGTCGCATTCGTCGAGACGACGCCGATCCAGCGTTCGCTTTCTCTTCGGCACTCGTTGACCGATTATAGCGGCGGTCACGGGAACCGGCCGAGAATCACGCGCCGCTGGCCGGTCAGCGGATCGAACCGGACGAGCGACCGCCCGTCGGAGCCGTAGAAGAGCTTCGTCGCGTCGCTGCCGAGCCGAGGTCGCGCGCCGAACGCCCAAGCGGGTGAGAGGTCGTCGGCGACCTTTCGGATCGAACCGTCTCGAAGATCCGCGAGCCAAACCGTTCGCTTCGACGAATCGTCGGTGCATCCGACGACGAGCCGGTCGGGGGCCACTTCGCCGCCGATCGCGACTCTCGAGACGGGGAGCCGGCCGCCGCAGTCCGGAGGAAGGGCGATTGTCTCCTGCTCTCGTCCGTCCGCGTCGAACAGCCGGAGGCGACCTTCGTCCTCGGTCACGACGATGCGGCGATCCGGCAGCATCGAGGCCCACCGGAATCGATGCGGCCCCTCGGCCAGCGTCGCCAGGAGCGATCCGGTCGCACCGTCGTAGAGGCGGACCCCGCCGCCCAGTTTGAGCAGCCGCGAACCCGAGGCGTCGGTCACGAAGTAGCGTCCGACCAGCCCTTCGATGATTCCGCGGCGTTCGAGCTTCCGCGCTGCCGCGTCGAGCTGAAGGATCTCGATCGTCCGATCGCCGACTCGGTAGGCGCGGAAGACGTCCGGGGCGACGAAGAGACCACGGATCTCCTCCCTCTCGCCAATCGGGAGGTTCGCGGATGCGAGCGTCCGCCTGGAGGCAAGATCGTGCACCGCGAGGACGCCCTTCTCCCACGTCGCCGCCCGCGAGCCGTCCTCCGAGAGCTCCAGGAGCGAGGGATAGCCGTCGACGAAAAGCCGGGTGGCGACGGGCCTCGCGGCCGGGTCGTCGAGAGCCCAGATCCAGAAGGCGCGCGGGCCGCGGCGGTCGCTTCCTTCGATCCACACGGCTCGCTTTCCGTCGCCCGAGATCGCCGGGCCGCGCCAGTCCACGGTTCGCATCCGCTCGAAGCGGCCCGTCGTCGTGTCATAGAGGATCTCGGCTCGTGCGCCTCGAGCCTGGCCGGAAATCTCGATCCAGGGGCCCTGATCGGCGGGTCGGAACCAGAATCCGTGGGCGGCGAGCGTCGAGGGGCCGGCCGACATCACCCAGCTCGCATAGAGGTTGGCGGCCATGACCGCCGCGGCCAGAATCGGCCAGAGAACGGTCGAGAAGCCGCGGTGGGCGGCGCGGATGTCCGTGCGCCCGCGGGACACCGACGCGTGTCCCGCCGCGAGGAACGCGACGCCCGCCGCTCCGGCGAGGCCGAGGAGAACTCCGATCCGAGGGCCCCGCGCGAGGAATTCGGGCAGCCGGGAGAGCACCGCCGCGACGCCGAGGCCCATGCTGGCGAACAGAAAGACGTCGAGAACGAGCGCCGGCGAACGCGAGCGAAAAATCAGCGTCAAGCCGTGCACGACGGAAAACAGCACGGGGATCGCGAGGACAAATCCGATGGCCGAGAGGCTCTGAAGTTCGGGATCCCGGACGAGCTCGCTCCACAGGCTGGGCGTCCCGACGAGGCGAGCCGGCAGCCAGACGATCGCGGCCGCCGTCAACGCCAGGAGGGTCGTCGCTCCGGCGCTGGCAAACCAGAGCGCGCTTCCCGAGATCGGTCGAGCGAGATCGAAGCCGATCCGCCGAGAAGCGATGCGGGGAACGAGCATCGAGGACCCCAGCGCGATCGCGAAGCCGAGTGCGAATGCGACCGCGATCAACAGGGCCGCGCTCCCGCGCAGGTCGGCGGCGGCGTGCCCGGAGCGACCCCGCATCACCGGAAGGGCCAGCGGCATCAGCGCGGCGATCGCCGCCGCGTAGAGGATCGTCCGTCGTTCCAGGATTTCGCGCCGGACGATGGCGATGAACGCGTTCATGCGATCCTGCCTTTCGCGTCGCCCGCGACGGCGAGAAAGATGTCCTCGAGCGGCAACGCCTCGGCCGTGGCCTCGGCGACGCCGTCGATCGTTCGGAACCGCTCGAAGGCCGCATCGTCGAAGTTCGAGACGACCGCCTCGATCCCCCAGCCGCGCACCTTGACGTTCGCCGCATCGAACGCGTCGAGCTCCGTCCCGAAGGCGGTCCGCGTCTCGGTCAGCCGATTCGTGTAGCGGATGCGGCGGAAGCGGGACTTGAGCGCCTCGATGTCCTCGTCGAGAACGAGTCGTCCCGTTTTCAGGATGCCGACGCGCGTGACGAGGCCCTCGAAGCCGCTGAGATCGTGGGTCGTCAGGAAGATCGTCGTGCCGCGGTCCGCGAGCTCGCCCACGATCTCGTCGTAGAGGGCCCGGCGCGCGACCGCGTCGAGGCCGAGCGTCGGGTCGTCGAGGATCAGCAACTCGGGCGAATGGCCGAGCGCGAGCGCGAGCATCACCTGCGCCTTCTGGCCACGGGAAAGCTTGCCGAAGGGCGCGCGAGGCGGAACGGAGAAGCGTTCGAGGCGGGCCGCGACGGCGCCGTCGTTCCACTTCGGGTAGACGCGACGGCAGAAGTCCGAGAGCTCGCGCGCCGTCATCGTCGGGGGCGCGTCCGGCTCTTCCGGCGTCACGCCCGTGCGGGTCATTGCGGTTCGCCGGGTTGTCCAGGAATCGCGGCCGAACAGGAGAGTCGTCCCCGACGTCGGCTTCTGCTCGCCCAGCAGACAGCGAACGAGGGACGACTTGCCGGCTCCGTTTCGACCGAGCAGGGCGTAGACGATGCCGGGTTCGACCACGAGCGACAAGCCGGTGCAGGCCTCGGCGCGTCCGTAGCGGACCGTCAGGCTGTCGATTCGGATCGGCTCGGTCACGCCTTCGCCCCCTTCCTCCACACGGAAGCGAGCGCGTCGGCCGCTTCCCCCTCGTCGACGCCGAGAGTGGCGGCGAGGCTCGCGTAGCGCGCTGCGGCGTCGCGCAGGGTCCGCGCGCGCTCGGCACGACTCATCGCCGGTGGCGACTCGGCCACGTAGGTGCCGTCGCCGCGCCGCACGACGAGGACGCCCGCCTCGGTCAGCCGCTGGTAGGCCTTCGCCACGGTGGCGGGATTGATGTTCAGGTCGCGTGCGAGGTCGCGCACCGAGGGCACCGCGGCGCCCGGCTTCAGCGAGCCGGAGGCCACCCGGCGGCGGACTCCCTCCTCGATCTGGCTCCAGATCGGCGCCGGGTCCGACTTGTCGAGGCTCAGCACTGTACTAGTGTATTAGTACACTAATACAGTGTCAAGGCTCCCGCGGAGGCCCCTCAGGGGACGGCCGGGGCGTCCAGATTCTCCTCGCGTCCCTCCGGCGCCGTGTCCCAGAAGTCGTAGCGGCGGACGACCGGGGCCGCCGCGGCGACCGCCGCCACGATCGCGACCGTCGCGACGCCGCCCGAGACGACCGACACCGTGACGCCCACGACCGCCGACGCGAAGAGCGACGCGACGAACCCCGCCTCGAGCTCGCCGAGCTGCGGGCCGCCCATGAAGAAGATCATGTTGACGGACGTCATCCGGCCGCGCAGGCGGTCGGGCGTGATGAACTGGCGGAGCGTCTGGCGGATGACCGTCGAGATCGCGTCCGAGAGCCCGACGCCGGCGAGCGCGGCGAGCGTCAGCCCGAAGCTCCGCGAGAGCCCGAACACGACCGTCGCCGCGCCGTAGGCCGCGACCGACCAGAGGAAGATGCGTCCCTGCCTGCGCGGCAGCGGACGGACCGAGAGGTAGATCGATCCCGCGAGCGCGCCGATCGCCGGCGCGGCCGCGAGGATGCCGTATCCCCTCGCGCCGACCTTCAGGACCTGGTCCGCGAAGATCGGCAGCAGCGACGTCGCGCCGGAGAAGAACGTCGCGAGGAAGTCGAGGCCCATCGTCCAGACCATGAGAGGCGTCGTGAAGACGAACCGCAGGCCCTCGCGCAGCGCGGCGAACGTCTCGGAATGGTGCGCGCCGGGCTCGGGGGCGCCCGAGGTGTGCATCGTGACGAGGGCGTAGATGACCGCGAGGAAGGAGAGGGCGTTGATGAGATAGATGAGCGCCAGGCCGCGCGTGCCGGCGCCCATGTGCGCGATGAGCAGGCCCGCGAGCGCCGGTCCGCCGATGAGAGACGCCTGGAAGACGGAGAGATTCAGCGACAACGCCCCCGGGAGGTCGCCGGGAGGGACGAGACGCGGGATGAGCGCCTGCCGCGACGGACCGTCGAACGCCACCGCGGAGGCGGAGCACGCGTTCAGGACGTACAGCATCCACAGCGTCTCGCGGTTCGAGACGGTGCCCGCCCAAAGCCCGAGGGCGACCGCGGTCATCGCGACCTGCGTCGCGATCATGACGCGCCGCCGGTCGTGCCGGTCGGCGACGACGCCGCCCCAGAGCGAGAACGCGACGATCGGCACGACGCGCGTGAGTCCGACGAACCCGAGCGCGAGCGGCGACTTCGTCAGGAGGTACACGTGCCAGTTGATCGCGACGACCTGCATCTGCGACCCGGTCAGCGACAGCAGCTGCGAGACGATCAGCCGGCGATAGTCGCGGTGCGCGAGGGCGAGGTACGGCGCCCGGCGATCCGGGGAGATCAAGGCGCCGCGGCCGCGACCTGGCTCGAGGTCGCGCGCGACTCGCGGACGCCGCGCACGATGTAGCGCTGCGGCGCGTGGCCCACGAAGTAGAAGGGGTAGCAGGCGACGAGCGTCACGGACGGCTGCGGCGTCGGCTCGAGCACCTGCACGTCCTCGGGCTTGACGATCCAGATGTCGGTGATGCGGTAGGTGTCGACGCCGGAGAGCGTCTCGATCTCCATCGTGTCGCCCTTCGCGATCTCCTTCAAGCCCCGGAAGTAGCCGTCGCGGTGCCCCGCGATGCCGACGTTGCCCGGCTCGCCCGGCCTCGCCGTGTCCTCGATGTGGCCGACGGCGCGATTGAGCGTGAGGTCGTCGGTGCCTTCGAGGACGGCGACCTCGAGCCCGATCTTCGGGATCCGGAGGATGCCGAGCGGCGCCGACGCGGCCTGCGCGAGCGACTCCTCGTACGCCTTGACGCGCTCCTTCGACCAGAGCGCGTAGTCGTGAGCCGTCGGCTCCCGCAGGGTCGGAACGGGCGGCGGCGGCAGTGACACCGACGGGGGAGGGACGGCCGGGGGTGGCACCGCGGGTTTCCCGGCGGCCGCCGTGGCCCGCTTCGCCGCCTCGAAGCGCGCGAGGTCGCGCCGGTGTCCGAGAAACGCGTCGAGCTTCCACGCCGCCCAGACGGCGATGAGAAGGATTCCGAGCGTCCAGAGGACGCGCTCGAGGAGGCGGGCCCGGCTCACCCTCGGATCGTAACGCGGACGCGGCGCCGGGCGTCTCCCGGGCGGTCTTCGCGCCCGCGTCTTACGCGGTCTTCGCGGCCGCCTTGCGCCGCGCGCGCTCGCGCCACCAGCCCTCCGCCTCGCTCTCGTTCCACGCCGGCACGCCGGGGCAAGCGGCGAACGCCTTCGCGAGCGCCCGCGCGCTCTCGGGGCGCTCGGCGGGGTCCTTCGCGAGACAGGACAGCACGAGATTCTCGAGCTCCGGCGGCACCGCGCGTCCGAGGCGCTTCGAGAGCGGCTCGGGCGCCGTCTGCAGGTGATGGTGGATCGTCTCGAGCGCCCCGCGTCCCGAGAAGACGGGCGTCCCCGTCAGCAGGTAATAGGCCACCGCGCCGACGGCGTAGAGGTCGCTCCGAGGGTCCGCGCTCCGCGAATCCCGGATGGCCTCCGGCGCCATGTACTGCGGCGTGCCGTGCAGCACGTCCTCGCTCGTCACGTTCGCTTCGTCGGAATCCGTGAGGTCCTTGACGAGACCGAAGTCCACGACCTTCGCGATGTCCGGAGAGCCCCCGCGCTCGCAGAGCAGGATGTTCGCCGGCTTGATGTCGCGGTGGATCAGACCGATCCCGTGCGCCTCGGCGAGCGCCTCGCAGACCTGGCGGAGCACGCGCACCGCGCGCGCGGGCGCCACCGGGCCGGACTCGCTGACGAGCGTCTCGAGGTCGACGCCGTCGAGGTACTCCATGACGTAGTAGAAGAGGCCGTCCGGCGTGCGGCCGTAGTCGTAGATCGAGATGGTGTGCGGACTCGTCAGGCGCGCGGTCAGCTGCACCTCGCGCTCGAAGCGCTTCAGGCCCTCCTCGCCGGCGCGCCCCGGCGGCAGCAGCTTGATCGCGGTGGGCCGGCGGAGCATCTCGTGCTCGGCGCGGTACACGACGCCCATTCCGCCCTCGCCGAGCTTCTCGGTCAGCCGGTACTGGCCGAGCTGCCGGTTGCGCACGACGCTCGTCCGCAGGCGAAAGGTGATGAGGGAGACGATCGTCGACAGAACGATCCCGAGCAGCGCCCACATCAGGGACCAGGCCACGGCGGCGCCCCGGGAGATCGGCCTCGCCGCGGCCTCGCCGTAGAGGACGTAGGCCATGACCGGAATCGGCAGGGCGGAGAGCGCCGAGACGACGGCCGTCCGGCGCGGAGGGCTCGGCACCGTGGCGGCGCGGTAGAGCAGGATCGCGTTGGCGATCAAGAGCGCGAGCATCTCCGGACGCCAGGCGGCCGGCATGTTCGCCGTCATCCCGACGTGAAGAAGGATTCCGAGGACCGTGCCGCCGGCATCGAGGCGCCGCAGGGCGCGCTCCGAGAGACCGGACTGCCGGGCGGCGAGCCACATCAGCAGGAAGATCGTGATCGCCGCCAGGTGAAACAGCATCGTCGGATGCGCCAGGGACGGGGCGGGCTGTCCGGCCACGGGCCAGAGCGAGTAGATGAAGAAACCCGCCAGGACGAAGCTGCCCGACGCGAAGAACACCGCGCGCCCGTACAGGGACAGGCGCTCCGAGAGGAAGTCGCGCTCCCCGGAGGAGCCCGATCGCGGCGCCTCGCCGAAACAGTCCGCGCCCCGGCACTGGACCCGGCCGATTCTGTCCAGACTCATCTCGTCCTCCCGCCCTCGGGCCTGTCGATCGAAATCTCCACGCGCTGGCCGAGCTTCAGCGGCGTCGGCTCGAGCAGGGCGACCTTCACGAGGAGCACGCGCGTGTCCTCCGGCTTGCCGGGGTCCTGCGGCTTCAGGCGACGCCCGACGACGGAATCCGGGATCTCCTCGACACGGCCGCGCCACCCTCCGTCCCAGCCCTCGGCCGACACGCGGACGCCGTCGCCGAGCGCGACGCGCCCCGCGTCGAACTCGTCGAGCTCGGCCTCGACGCGGGTCTTCGAGAGATCCGCGACCGTGACGATCTTCTGGCCCGACTCGAGCGTCTCGCCCGCCTGCGCGTGGCGCGCGATCACGACGCCGTCGATCGGACAGAGGATCCGCGTCTTCGCCAGGACGGCGTCGAGCCGGTCGGCCGTCGCCCGCGCGGTCTCGCGGCGGGCGCGCGCGGTCTGGAGGTCCCGTTCGGCCTTATCGAGTGCCTGCCGGGAACCGACCTCCTTCTCCCAGAGCGAGCGGGCGCGCTCGAGGTCGGCCTCCGCGAGCCGGATCTCGGCGTCCGCCTCGGCGACGCGGGCCCTCGCCTCGTTCAGCTCGGCCCGCCGGTCGTCGGAGCGCAGCTCCGCCAGAAGCTCGCCTCTCCGGACCGGCTGCTTCTCCTCCACTCTCATCTGTACGAGCGTTCCGGCCAGATCGGTTCCGACGACGACCTCGGCGCCGGGATAGGCGACGACCCGCCCCTCGGCCGCGACTCGGTCCCGGGCGGCCCCGGAGGCCGCCGGAGAGGCGGAAACGGCCCTCCGGGACGGACGGGAGGCCGCCCGTGCCTGCAGGGCGGCCACGGCGAGGAGGCCGACGGCCAGGACGGGCCAGAGAAGGCGATTCCAGAGATTCTTCGACATGGGACCTCCTGATCAGAGGGCGGCGGAAGAACGCGTCATCGGTAGGGGCGGGGCTTGTCCCCGCCCGCGGGCGGCCGCAAGGGCCGCCCCTACCGTCTCGGATTCGCCGGCGGCGACCCGTCCGTCCCGGATCTGCAGGACGCGGTCGCTGATCGAGCGCACCTTCGGGTCGTGGGTGACGATGAAGAGGGCACGGTTCTCTTTTTTCGCGAGCGAGCGGAACATCTCGAGGATCTGCGCGCCGATGTGGGAGTCGAGGTTCGCGGTCGGCTCGTCGGCGAGGAGGATCGGCGCGCGGCCCGCGAGCGCCCGCGCGATCGCGATGCGCTGCTTCTGGCCGCCCGAGAGGTCGCGCGGCAGGAAATCGCGGCGGTCCGAGAGGCCGACGGCGTCGAGCACGCGCTCGGCCTCACTGCGGGCAGCGGCTCCCTTCGCGCCCTTGACGTTCAGCGCGTACTCGACGTTCTCGACCGCGGTGAGCGACGGGAAGAGGTTGAACTGCTGGAACACGAAGCCGATCGAGCGGCGGCGGATCTCCGGCAGGCGCGAGCGGTTCGCGGGATCGACCGGCTCGCCGTCGACGACCACGCGGCCGGACGACGCCGTCAGGATGCAGCCGAGGATCGACAGGAGCGTGGTCTTGCCCGAGCCGGACGGCCCCTCGAGCGCGACGATCTCGCCGCGCTCGAGGGCGAGCGACACGCCGTGGAGGACGGCCACGCGCTCGTGGCCCTCCTCGTAGTCCTTGGTCACGTCCATCGCCTCGAGGACCCTCATCGCCGCTCCCATCTCAGGCCCGGAAGACCAGCGCCGGATCGATCGAGGCGACCTTGCGGAACGAGATCATCGCGGCCGCGAGGCACATGACGACCGAGCCGGCGAACACGATCGCCGCGAAGACCGGCGTGATGATCAGCTTCAGGTCGATCTTCGCGATCGCCGGCCGCAACGCGAACGCCATCAGCGCGCCGAGCACGAATCCGGCGACGCCCGCGATGGTCGCCTGCTTGCCGAGAATCCGGTAGATGTCGAGGTTGCCGCCGCCGATCGCCTTGACGGTGCCGAACTCCTTGATGTGTTCCATCGTGGAGGTGTAGAGCGTCTGGGCGACGACGACGATGCCGACGAGGCACCCGAGGAAGACCGTGATGTACATGTTGAGTCCGATGCCGGTCGACTGCACCCAGTAGCGGCGGGAGCGCGCGGCCCACTCCTTCTTCGTGTAGACGTCGTTGTACGGCAGGCGGCGCGCGATCTCGGCCTTGACCGCCGCAGCGTCCGCGCCGGGCGCGAGCTTCACGAGGACGTAGGTGGTCCGGTTCTTCAGGAGGTCCGGCGACAGCTTCTGCGCGCGATCGAAGTCGAGAAACGAGATCGGCGTGGTCGTGAAGGAGAGCGCGTCCCGGGTCCTTCCGATGATCTTCATCCGCTGGCCGAGGATCTCGCGGTACTCGCCGACGGCGAACGGGCCGTAGCGCTTGACGGCGGAGCCGTCGAGGAAGAGGTACTGGCCGCGCTTCAAGTCGTCGACGTCGCCCGACTCGACGTTCCAGGGAATGTTCCAGCGGCGGAAGTCCGAGAGCGCGTAGGCGAGCGTGCCCTCCTGCGCGCCCGAGGGCAGGTTCACCGTCATGAACCAGACGATCAGGTTGTCCGCCGCCGCGACGCCGGGCACCGAACGCACCCGCTGCACGGCGGTCTCGGGGAAGGTGTGCGCGAAGTCGACGTTCGGCGTGTTGCGCGACGTCACCCACAGGTCCGCGGAGATGTGCTCGATCGTGACCGACGCGTTGTCGAGGAGACCCAGGAAGAGGCCCACCTGCACGAACACGAGCGTGACCGCGAAGGCGACGCCCGAAACGGTGATCAGGAAGCGCAGGCGGTCGTGGAGGAGGCTCTTCGTCGCGAGGTCGACCATGGTCAGTTCCGGTCGCGGACGAGGCCGCGGATCATGACCTCGATCAGCTCGTGGGCCGTCGTCTTCGCGTCGCGCCAGTCGACCCAGTCGTCGTCCTTCTTGGCGATCTGGAGCGAGACGACGCCGTGCGTGCCCGCCCAGACCATCTGCGAGACGAGGTCCGCGTCGTGGAGGTCGGGGCGGAGCCGCCCCGCCTCGATCGCCTCCGCGACGGTCGCGCGCAGGAAGGCGTAAGCGTCCTCCTCGGGATTGCCCCGCGCGATCCGGCTGTCCGCGGCGCAGATGCCGAGGGGCTTCGGCGTCATGAACATCAGCCGGTAATGGTTCGGGCAGGAAAGCGCGAAGCCGACGTACGCCCGCCCGATCTCCCGCAGCCGTTCGATCGGATCGGCGATCGCGGCGATCTTCTGGAACTCCCCGGCCAGGGCACCGAAATCGCCGTCGCAGAGCTCGCGCAGGAGCGTCTGCTTGTCGCGGAAGTGGAAATAGATGGCCGTCGGCGAGTACTCGATCCGCTCGGCGATCTTGCGCATCGTGACGGCGTCGAAGCCCTGCTCGACGAAGAGCTCGCGGGCGGCGTCGAGGATCCGGCCCCGCAGCTCCTGTTTCTCGCGTTCGCGTCTCTGAACGGTTCCCAAAACGAGCCTCCAAAACTTAACTACGTTAAGTAATCTACTGAGGTTCTATTCTGGGAGCAACAGTTTTTCGAGTTTTCGAAAACTCCTGTCCTTCGAACCCCGTAAGACATAGAACTGACCGGTCAGTACCGGAATTTAAGAGATGGCACGACTGAAGACACAGACCAAAGAGCTCGCGATCCTGGATGCCGCGTCGCGGGTCTTCGCCGCGCGGCCGTTCCACGAGGTCCTGATCGACTCGATCGCCTCGGACGCCGGCATCGGCAAGGGCACGATCTACCGCTACTTCGAGACGAAGGAGGACCTCTACTTCGCGACGGTCGTCCACGTCGTGGAGGGGCTCGCCTCGGAGCTGGAGCAGGTCTCCCGCGCCGAGGCGTCCGCCGCCCGGAAGCTCGAGGCGATCGCGACCCTGATCCTCGGCCGTTTCTGGGAGCGGCGTTACCTCCTGCCGTTCTTCCAGCGCGACGAGCGTTTCCCGGCGCTCGAGGTCGAGCTCATCAAGCGGCGCGAACCGATTCTCCGCGTGGTGCAGGAGGCGATCCTCGCCGGCATCGAGCGACGGGAGTTCCGCGGCATCGACGCCCGCATCGGCGCCGACCTCTTCCTCGGCATGGTGCGCTCGATGAACCTCTTCCACACGTCGTCCGATCGCCTCGAGGACCTCGTCGGCCAGCTCATCAGCGTGTTCGTGCAGGGCGCCGGCCGGAGGGCCGAGCCGGAGACGGCATGAGGGCGCTCGTGGCGATCACTCTGCTCGCCGCCGCGGGCTGCACCGCGATTCCGGAGAGGACGGTGAAGAACGCGGTGTCCCCCGAGCCCGCGCAGCCGTGGTCCCCGCCCGCGAAGGCCGCGATGCCGCCCTCCCCCGTCGAGAAGTCCGCGCCCGTCGTGCCCGAGGAGTACTTGAAGCCCGGCACGACGCTCTCGCTCGCGCAGCTCGTCGACGTCGGGCTCCACGCGAACCCCGTCACGCGGGCCGCGTGGGCGTCGGCGCGCGCGGCGGCGGCGGAGGTCGGATCGAAGCGCGCCCCCTACTTCCCGACCCTCGAAGCCGACGGGCAGCTCCTGCGCCAGAAGCAGCCGTTCGCCAACGGGCCCGGCTTTCTCTCGATCCTCGACACCACGTATGGTCCCTCGCTCACCGGGACGTGGCTCATCGTCGACTCGGGCGGACGGCAGGCGGACGTCGAACAGGCGACGCGGGCTCTCTACGCCGCCAACTGGACGCACAACGCGGCGATTCAGGACGTCGTGCTGACGATCGCGCAGGCCTACTACCAGTACTTAAACGCGAAGGCGCTCGCGATCGCGCGGCAGGCGAGCCTCGACGAGGCTCGCCGGAGCCTCGATTCCGCGGAGGAGCGCCACCGCGCCGGAGTGGCGACGATCGCCGACGTCCTCCAGGCGAAGACGTCCGTCTCGCAGGCCGAGCTCGATCTGCAGGACACGCAGGGGCAGGTTCAGATCATCCGCGGAGCGCTCGCGACGGCGGTGGGCGTTCCGGCGAACCTGCCGGTCGACGTGGGCGATCTGCCTTCCGAGCTCCCGCTCGACATGGTCCAGAAGACGGTCGACGACCTGATCGCGAAGGCGGTCGAGGCGAGGCCGGACCTCGCCGCGAGCCGGTTCACGGCCCTCGCGGCGCAGAGCAAGATTCGGTCCGTCCAGTCCGAGGGGCTGCCGAAACTCTCGACCGTCGGGACCCTCGGGAAGACTTTTCTCTGGAGGCCGGGCCCGGACGCCATCGCGTCGAACTACTCGGCCCTGTTGCTCCTGCGCATCCCCGTCTTCACCGGCTTCGACGTCGCCTACCGCACTCAGAAGGCGAAGGAGGAGGCCGAGGCCGCGAGCGCCGATTCGGAGCGCGTCGAGGACCAGATCATCCTCGACGTGTGGTCGAGCTACTACGCGATGAAGACCGCCACCCAGCGCGTGCACACGACGCGGGACCTGCTCGCGAGCGCGACGCAGTCCGCCGACGTCGCGGACGGACGGTACAAGGCGGGCGTCGGCTCGATCCTCGACCTGCTGACGACGCAGGCGTCCCTCGCCTCGGCGCGCGCCGAGGAGGTCCAGGCGCGCTCCCTGTGGTTCCTCGCCATGGCGCAGCTCGCGCACGCGACCGGCGCCCTCCTTCCGCGCGCCGCGGAGATCACGGGCGCCGCCGCCCGACCGGAGCAGCCGTGAAGAACGCCGTTCGTTTCGCCGGCGCCGTCCTCGTCGCCCTCGCCTCGGGCTGCGCCCGCGCCGCCAAGACGCCGCCGCCCGAGCTCGTCCCCGTCAAGGTCGGCATCGTCGTGCAGAAGCCGGTGCCGGTGCAGCTGCGCAACGTCGGCAGCGTGATCCCGTACAACACCGTCGCGGTGCGGGCGCTCGTCAACGGCGAGATCCTGCAGGTCCACTTCCGCGAGGGCCAGGACGTCCACAAGGGCGACCTGCTCTTCCAGATCGACCCGAGGCCGTACGAGGCCGCGCTCGCGCAGGCGGAGGGCGCCCTCGCGCGTGACCGGGCTCAGCTCGAGAACGCGCAGGCGGACGTCCGGCGTTATGCCGACCTGGTCAAGAAGGACTACGTGACCGCGCAGCAGAACGACGCCGTGCGCGCCAACGCGGCGGCCTTCGCGGCGACGGTGCGCGCGGACGAGGCGGCCGTCGAGAAGACGCGGCTCGACGTCGGGTACTGCGCGATCCGCTCCCCGCTCGACGGCCGGACCGGCGTCGTCATGGTCCAGGCCGGCAACGTCGTCAAGGCGAACGACGCGGTGCTCGTCACGATCAACCAGGTCGAGCCCGTCTACGTCTCGGTCGCCCTCCCGGAGCGCGAGCTCGCCGAGATCCGCCGCCGGCAGGCGGACGGCCCGCTCGCCGTCGAGGCGGAGGAGCCGTCGACCGGCAAGCTCCTCGCACGCGGCGAACTGACCTTCATCGACAACACGGTCGATCGCGCGACGGGCACGATCACCGTGAAGGCGACCTTCCGCAATCAGGACCGGATCCTGTGGCCGGGCGAGTTCGTCAACGCGCGGATCACGCTCGCGACGCTGCCGAACGCGATCGTCGCGCCGCAGGGAGCGGTGCAGAACGGTCAGCAGGGCCTCTTCGCCTACGTGCTCAAGGCGGACAACACGGTCGAGCCGCGGCCGGTCACCGTCGGCCGGACGCTTTCGGACGGTTCGGTGATCGACCAGGGTCTGTCGGCCGGCGAGCGCGTCGTCACGGATGGGCAGCTGCGGCTTCGCCCGGGCGCCAAGGTCGAGATCCTCCCGTCGGAGACGGCCGCGGCGGAGAAACGGTCGTGAACCTCTCCGACCTCTTCATCCGCCGGCCCGTCACGACGACGCTCGTGATGGCGGGCATCCTCATCTTCGGCATGATGGCGTACCGGCTGCTGCCCGTCTCCGACCTGCCGAACGTCGACTTTCCGACGATCCAGGTCGCGGCCTCGCTGCCGGGAGCGTCCCCCGAGACCATGGCCTCCTCGGTCGCGACGCCGCTCGAGCGCCAGTTCTCGACGATCGCGGGCCTCGACAACATGAACTCGACGTCGACGCAGGGCTCGACGCAGATCACGCTGCAGTTCAACTTGACGCGCAACCTCGACGGCGCCGCGCTCGACGTGCAGTCGGCGATCTCCGCCGCCGCTCGCCAGCTGCCGCCGAACATGCCCGCGCCGCCGTCGTACCAGAAGGTGAACCCGGCCGACCAGCCCGTCATCTACCTGACGCTGACTTCCGCGACGCTGCCGCTCTCGCAGCTCGACGACTACGGCGAGACGATGATGGCGCAGCGGATCTCGACGGTGTCGGGCGTCGCGCAGGTCCAGGTGTACGGTCCGCAGAAGTTCGCGGTCCGCGTGCAGCTCGACCCGCGTCAGCTCGCGAGCCGGGGCATCGGCATCGACGAGGTCGCCTCGGCGGTCCAGAACGCGAACGTGAACCTGCCCACCGGCATCCTCTATGGCGCCCAGACCTCCTTCACGGTGCAGGCGAGCGGGCAACTGCTCGACGCCGCCTCGTACCGGCCGATCATCGTGACCTACCGGAACGGCTCCCCCGTGCGCATCTCCGACGTCGGCGACGCGAAGGACGGCGTCGAGAACGACAAGACCGCGGCCTGGTACAACGACGAGCGCTCGATCTCGCTCGCGATTTTCAAGCAGCCCGGCACGAACACGGTCGAAGTCGCCGAGGCCGTCCGGCGCCTGCTGCCGACGTTCCAGAAGCAGCTCCCGGCGTCCGCCACGCTGCACATCCTCTACGACCGCTCGGTCTCGATCCGAGACTCGGTCAACGACGTCAAGTTCACGCTGCTCCTGACGCTCGCCCTCGTCGTGATGGTCATCTTCCTCTTCCTGCGGAACCTCTCGGCGACCGTCATCCCCAGTCTCGCGCTGCCGTTCTCGATCGTCGGCACGTTCGCGGTCATGTACGTGCTCGGCTACAGCCTGGACAACCTCTCGCTGATGGCCCTGACGCTGTCGGTCGGCTTCGTCGTGGACGATGCGATCGTCATGCTCGAGAACATTCACCGGCACATCGAACGCGGCGAGTCGCCCCTCCAGGCGGCGTTCTCCGGCTCGAAGGAGATCGGCTTCACGATCCTCTCGATGACGATCTCGCTCGCGGCCGTCTTCATCCCGATCCTCTTCATGGGCGGCGTCATCGGACGGCTGTTCCGGGAGTTCGCGGTCACGATCGGCGTGTCGATCCTGGTGTCCGGCTTCGTCTCGCTGTCGCTGACGCCGATGCTCTGCAGCCGGTTCCTCAAGCCCGAGGGAGAGAAGAAGCATTCGAAGCTGTACCAGTGGAGCGAAAAGGGCTTCGACACGATGGTCGGTTTCTACGCGCGCACTCTCGGCCCCGCGCTCCGCCACCCGTGGACGGTGCTCGCGGGCTCGGCCGTCGTGCTGGCCGCGACCGGCTGGCTCTTCGTCGCGATCCCGAAGGGGTTCCTGCCGACCGAGGACCAGGGCCTCGTCTTCGGATTCACGGAGGGCGCGCAGGGCATCGGCTTCCCGGCCATGAAGGAGAAGCAGAAACAGATCGCGGAGATCGTGCGGTCGGATCCCGACGTCGCGAACCTGCTTTCGAGCTGCGGCCCCCGCGGCAACATCAGCGTCGGCAACTCGGGCATCGTGCTCGCGCAGCTGAAACCGCGGGATCAGCGGAAGCGCTCCGCCGACCAGATCATCCAGGACCTCCGGCCGAAGCTCGCGAAGGTCCCCGGCATCCGCGCGTTCCTCCAGGTGCCGCCGCCGATCCGTCTCGGAGGGTCGCTGACCAAGAGCCAGTACCAGTACACGCTGCAGGATTCCGACACCGCCGAGCTCTACAAGTTCGCGCCGGTCCTCGAGCAGAAGATGCGAGCCGTGCCCGGCCTCCAGGACGTGACGAGCGATCTCCAGAACCAGAATCCGCAGGTGGCGATCGACATCAACCGCGACCGCGCCTCGGTGCTCGGCGTCTCCAGCCAGCAGATCGAAGACGCGCTCTACACCGCCTACGGCACGCGGCAGATCTCGACGATCTATGCGCCGAACAACGAGTACCAGGTCATCATGGAGCTCGCCCCCGAGTTCCAGGGCAGCGCCGCCGCCATCTCGATGCTGTACGTCCGCTCGTCCTCCGGGCAGCTCGTGCCGCTCTCTTCGCTCGCGTCGATCCGGCAGAACACGGGACCGCTGGCGGTCGTTCACCAGGGGCAGCTCCCGGCGGTCTCGATCTCCTTCAACCTCAAGCCCGGCGTCTCCCTCGGCGAGGCAGTGGCGGCCGTCGACCGCATCGCGCGCCAGACGCTGCCCGCGACGATCCAGACGAGCTTCCAGGGCACCGCGCAGGCGTTCCAGAGCTCGGTGCAGGGACTCGGGCTCCTCCTGATCGTCGCGATCCTCGTCATCTACATGGTGCTCGGGATCCTCTACGAGAGCTTCATCCATCCGATCACGATCCTGACCGCGCTGCCCTTCGCCGGATTCGGCGCGCTCGTCACGCTGCTCGTCTTCCGCCTCGATCTCTCGATCTACGCGTTCGTCGGCATCATCATGCTCGTCGGCCTCGTGAAGAAGAACGGCATCATGATGGTCGACTTCGCGATCGAGGCGCAGCGCGGCGAGGGAATGACCGCGACGAAGGCGATCTACGAGGCGTGCCTCGTCCGATTCCGGCCGATCATGATGACGACCATGGCCGCGCTGATGGGCACGATCCCGATCGCCCTCGGCGCCGGCGCCGGGGCGGAATCGCGCAGGCCGCTCGGCCTCGCCGTCGTGGGCGGGCTCCTCTTCTCCCAGACGCTGACGCTCTACGTCACGCCGGTCTTCTACATCGTGATGGATCGCCTGCAGCAGCGCCTGCGGCGCCGGCGGGGCCGCGGCGAGAGAGTCGAGCCGACGCCCCGTCCCGCTCCCGCGTCGGCCGAGGAGCCGGTGCCCGCCACCGCGACGCTGCGGATGTCGGACGTCTAGCTAGTTCCGCGACGCCCGCGCGCTGACCTGGAACGACGGGCGGCCCAGGAGATAGCCCTGGCCGAACTCGATGCCGAGCTCGACGAGCGTCCTGCGCTCGGCCTCGACCTCGATGCCCTCCGCCACGAGCGTCGCCCCGCTGCGCTTCCCGATCGACGCGAGGCTCGCGATGATCTCGCGCTTGATCGGGTCGGTGTGGAGGTGGCGGACGAGCGAGTCGGCGACCTTGATGTAGTCCGGCTTGAGCTGGAGGATCGACTCGAGGCCGGAATAGCCCGAGCCGGCGTCGTCGATCGCGATCTTCAGGTTCGCGCGCCGCACGAGCGCGAGGACCTCCTGGAACGAGTCGTAGTCCCGCACCATCTCCTTCTCCGAGATCTCCACGACGACGTCGGCGTGGCTGCGGTTGATCGCGGCCAGGTTGCGCGCGTCGAGGAAGACGGGATGACGGAGCAGCATCGCCGAGGCGTTGACGAACAGCCGCCGCTCGCCGACGGGACGGGGCAGGTTCGCGAAGATCGTCTCGAGGCAAAGCGTCTCGAGCTCGACGTCCATCTCGTTGTCGTGCGCGACGGCGAAGAGCACCGTCGGCGGCTCGAGGCTCGAGCCCTGCGGGCCGCGGATCAGGGCCTCGTAGCCCATGATCGCGCCGTCGGGGAGGTGCCGCACCGGCTGGAAGGCGGGGCGGAGCTGCTTCAGGCCGATGACGCTCTTCAGCGCCGCGAAGAGCTCGACGCGCTCGGTCGTCTGGCGCTGCGAGACGATCTTGACCGCCTCCTGGAGCGTCCGCACGACGTGGCGCGAGGAGCGCACGCGGGGATTGTCGGACGCGACGAGGCTCGACGAGAGGATGTTCACGAAGTCGGCCGCCGTGCCCTCGAGCGACTGGCGGAGGCGACGCGTCACGCTCCCGCGCAGCCGCGCGGCCTCCTCCTCGAGGCTCGCGGGGGCGCGCCCACGGCCGTTGACCGGCAGGTCGTACAGGACGAAGAAGCCGTCCGCGCCCGAGAATCGGATCGAGCGCACGAGCGGCGCGAGGCGGGACGCGCGCACGTCGTCCTGGAGAACCTCCGAGACCGAGGCGAGGACGCGGTCGTACTGCTCCCAGCCGAAGAGCTCCTCGAAGCCGAAGAACTTGCCGACCTGCAGGTAGATCACGCCGAGGTTCTCGATCCGCTCGTCCGCCTTCGAGGGATCGTCGAAGGGGTGGATCGGGAGTTGCGTGACCGCGTCGAAGACGATGCGGTCCCGCCGCAGCTCCTCGAGCCCGCCCGCGAGGCTTCCCTCGGGGGTCGGCTCCTCCACGCCGCGGGGAATGTCGATCTCGGTCGCGCGTCTGGCCTTCATCCTTCCTCCACGGCATGCGATTCCGAAACGAGCGAGCGGACCTTGCGTCGAAGGTCGGCGGCGCCGAAGGGCTTCGCGAGAAAGTCGGAGCCGCCGAGCTGCATCGCGGTGATGCGGTCCTTCACCTCGGCGCGTCCGGTCAGGAAGAGCACCGGCACCTCGCGCGTCGCCGACTGGCGGCGCAGGATCGCGCAGAACTCCCAGCCGGTCATGGCGGGCATGTTCACGTCGAGGATCACGAGCTCGGGGACCCGGCGGAGCGCGTCCATCAGCGCCGAGCGCGGGTCGGAAGGGCATTCGAGCTCGAAGCCCTCGGGCTGCAGAATCTCGCGAATCGCGCCGGACACGTTCGGATCGTCGTCGACGACGAGGATGCGCTTCACCGGCCGTTCCTCTGGAAGGGCAGGAGGATCGTCACCTCGGAGCCGTAGCCCGCTTCGCTCGAGAGCGAGATCTTGCCGCCGTTCGATTCGAGGATCTCCTTGGTGACCGCGAGCCCGAGTCCCTTGCCCCGCGTGCCCGCCGCGACCGCTCCCGCGCCGCGAAAGGCATAGTCGAACGCACGCTCTCGCTCCTCGGGGCTCATGCCCATGCCCGTGTCCTTCACGACGACGAAGGCCTGCGGACCCGCGGCGCCGGCCCGGATGCGGACCTCGCCTCCGTCCGGAGTGTACTTGATGGCGTTGTCGAGCACGTTGCGGAAGGCGCGCTGGAGCGCGACCGGATCCGAGGTGACCGGAAGCTGCGGCCGCTCGGCGATGAACTCGATGCGGATGCGGCCGCCGTGCGCGAGACGATACGCGGTCGCGAGCGATCCGAGGATCTCGACGAGGTCCGCGTTCTGAGGCTTCTCGAGCCGCTCGAGCGGCTCCGCGGGCGGCGCGGGCACGCCGACGAGGCGCTCGGCGAGCTCGATCTCGCGCGCGAGGTTGCCGAGGTAGTCGGGGTTCGGGAGCTCGCCGCGCCGCGCGGCCTCCTGAATCAGGTCCGTGTAGACGCGGATCACCGACAGCGGCGACCGCAGGTCATGGAGGATCTCGGCTTCGCGGTCGCGGGCCGGCGGCTCGAGCACGGCGCGAGGGGCCGGCGCGGCGACGGGCGGCGGGGCGGCGATGGAGGGCGCGTCCGCCGTCGGGGCGCTCGCCGGCGAAGCCGCGGTCCCGGAGGCGGAGGCGGCGGCCGCGATCTCGAGCGCGACGAGCAGCGCCGGCGCGGCGAGCGCCACTCCGACGATCGGGAACAGCTGCACCGCTCCGACGGTCGGGATCCTGCCGAGCGTCACGAGCGCCGCGCAGCCGAGGAGCGAGGCGGCCGCGAAGAAGCGGGCCGCTGCCTTTCCTTCGCAATGCCACGACAGCGCGACGCCCGTCGGCAGGAGGAGCGCGTACGGCGAGAAGACTCCGCCCGTCAGCGACATCGCGCAGAAGAGGAGGGCGAGGTCCGCCACGACCGCGAGCGGCGCGGCGAACGGGCCGAGCGCGTCGCGGACGGGCGGGCGGGTCAGGAGCAGGAAGCTTCCGAGCGCGCCGCCGAGCGCGAGCGCGAGCAGGCGCGGGTCCCCGAGCCCGAGGACGATGGCGATCAGGGAGAAGAGGGTGAAGAGACCGGCGGCGGCGGCGCGGTGAGCGGTGAAGGGCGAGGCCGTCACCCGCGCCCTCCGCGGCTACGCATACGCGCAGCCGACGCGGACGGCGCCGCCCGGAAGCGGGGCCCAGTGCATGGGACGGAGCCGGATCGGGTGCCGCTCGGGATCGTGCTTCTGGATGATCTCGGCCTTCCAGCGCGGGGGCCAGCGCTCGCGTCGGCGCGCGCGGAACGCGAGGCCGCCGAACGAGACGTCGACCACGGGCGCGATCCAGCTGCCGCCGCGCCCCCGCTCCTCGACGCGCACCGACATCTCCTCCGGCGCGAAGCGCGGATGCAGCCGCGCCGCCGCCGTCGCGTACGAGGACTGGGAGCGGCACTGGTAGAGCCGCAGGTCCGCGATCTTCATCAGGAAGTCCGTGCTCTTGCCGTCGTGCGGGTAGGACGCGATGCCGTAGTGCAGGTCGAGGACGAGGCCGCCGCGCGAGGGCAGCGCCATCGAGGCGATCCGCTCGCGGACGCGCTCGGCCACGGCGAGCGCGGAGAACATGTCGGTGTTCGGGAGAACCACGACGAACTCGTCGCCGCCCCAGCGGCAGCCGGCGTCGACCGCGCGGAGCGACTCGCGGATCACGCGCGCCGTCCGCACGAGGACGCTGTCGCCGACCGGGTGGCCCAGACGATCGTTGATCGACTTGAAGCCCTTCAGGTCCATGAGCACGACCGACAGGAGCGTCTCCGATCGCTCCGCCCGCGAGATCTCGCGCGAGAGGTGGTCGACGAGGAAGCGCCGGTTGTACAGCCCCGTCAGCGGATCCGTGATCGCGTTGACGCGCAGCACGGCGAGGTCGGCGTCGGAGACGAGCCGCGGCTCCTTCAGGAGGCCGGTGCGGCTGTGCAGGTGGTGGAGGAGGACGGTCTGGAGGCCAAGCGGCGCGCCGAGCTTCTCGCGCAGGCCCGGCAGGAGCGCCTCGATCTCGCCCCAGCGATCGAGCGCCTCCTCGGCGTCGAACGGAATTCCCGTCCAGTCCGTCAGAAGCTGCCGCAGGACCTCGCCTCGATCGCCGTTGTGCGCGATCGCGTCGAGCGAGCGGCGGAAGCGGGGGAGCGAGAAGTCGCGCTGTCGTCCGAGGCGCGCCAGGCGGCCGACCGCCGCTCCCGTCTGTTCCGCCTGCCGCATCGCTCTCTTCGCCGGCCGAAGCCTAGGAGCGGCTCGAGTTTCCCTTCTTGTGGCGGTGGCCTGTCGGGAGATCGGAGCGGCCGGCCTCGCGCGTCAGCCGCTCGACGGCGCCGGCGGCCTCGGCGACCGCGTCGCCGAGGGAGCAGACGAGGACGAGCTGGCCGTCCTGCAGGAGATCGATGACCTCGCGATCGCTCCGCGCCCAGAGCACCGAGCTTCCCGCGACGATCAGCCTCGCCTGCCCGAGGTCGGCTTGCGGGTCGAGCCGCGCGAGGACCTCGGCGCAGCGCCGGATTCGCGCGAGCCCGACGCCCTCGGCGCGCAGCCGAGCGGCGACCCGCAGGCGGACCACGTCGGCGAACGAGTAGCGGCGCGTCGAGCCGTAGCCGCTCGCCCTCTCGAGCGAGGGACGCAGGAATCCTTCTCTGTCCCAATGGTCGAGCTGCCTGGCCGAGAGGCCAGTCAGACGGGCCACCTCGGCGGTCGAGAAGCTCTGCGCAATGACACGATTGAATTTCATCGGTGTAATTCGAAAAATGTTAGCACAGGCGCGTGTTTTCCGCCGTGGGGTCAGGTCTCTCAAAGAGCGATCTTGTCTCTAGAATCACCATTGAGAGACCTGACCCCATAATGTCGGAATAGGGTCCACGGAGGTTACATGCACGCGTTCCTTCTCGCGCTCGCGCTCCATCTCCGGCCGGCCGACCCTCCGGCGACGACCGGCGCCACCCTGTATCGGGCGACGCTCTTGCAGGCGGCTCCGGGTCGTCTCCTCGACGTGATCGCGCTGGTCAAGAGCGGGTGGCCGGCGGTCCGCGAGGCGGGGGACGAGCCTCCGATCGCGATGCGGCACAGCCAGGGCGACCGGTGGGACCTGCTGCTCCTCTTCCCGATGGGCAGCTGGGCGGAGTACGACGCGCCGGAACGCTCCGCGCGGCGCGCGAGGGCCCGGGCGGCGGAGGCGGCCGAGCTCGCGCGTCTCGCCGACTCCACCGCCTGGACGGAGGACGTCTTCGTGTCCGGGCCGCCGCTCGCCGATGTCCGAGCGGCTCTGGGCTCCGCCGGCTTCTTCCACGTCGAGATGTTCGAGGTGCTCCCGGGGAAACGCGCCGACCTGCGGAAGCAGCGCGAAATGGAGAACGACTACTCGCGCCGGCTCGGGCTTCCGGAGAACCTCATCTTCGTGCGCGACAGCGGGGCGGCGTGGGACCTCTTCACGGTCGGCGGCTACCGCGACCTGAAACACTACGCGGAAGGCTCGGACGTGCCCGAGACGAAGTCGGACGAGGCGGCCCGCGCCGCGGGATTCGACGGCGCGAAGGCGATCGGCCCCTACCTACGCACGCTGATCGCCCTGCACCACGATACGCTGGCCGTGGCCGTCCGCTGACGCCGCCGAGCGCCACCGCTCGGACAGGCTCAGCAGCGGTCCCGTGGCGAACGTGGTGACGATCGCCATCAGGACCATGATCGCGAAGATGGGCGGCGAGAGGATGCCGAGCTCGTAGCCGACGTTCAGCGCGATCAGCTCCATCAGTCCGCGCGAGTTCATCAGGGCCCCGAGCGCGAACGCGTCGCCCCAGGCCGTTCCCGTCAGGCGGGCCGCGACCATGCTGCCGCCGAGCTTGCCCGCGGTCGCGACGAACACCACGAGCCCGCAGAAGATCCACGCGCGGGCGTCGCCGAGGAGGTCGATTCGCGTGCGCAGCCCCGTGAACGCGAAGAAGAGCGGCAGAAGGAAGACCGACGAGAACTCCTCGAGACGCACGGCGAAGTAGGCGCGGAACCGCGGGGAGCGGGGCATCACCACTCCGGCGAGGAAGGCGCCGAAGAGGGCGTGGATTCCGATCAGCTCCGTCGCGAGGGCGCTGCCGAGGAGGAACACGAGCACGAAGGCGACCGCGGTCTTCCCGGGGTCCTCGCGCAGGGAAGCCGCTGCCAGGCGGCGCCGCAGGAACGGGCCGACGAGAAACAGCATCGCTCCGATGAAGACGACGGTGAGAGCGAGCGTCGCCGCGGCCGACCGCAGGTCCCGGGCCCCGGACAGCGCGACGACCGCGGCGAGGAGCGTCCACGCCGTGACGTCGTCGACGGCGGCGCACGTGACGGCCGTGTTGCCGAGCGGCGTGCCCATCAGGCCGCGGTCCTTGAGGATGCGCACGAGCACGGGAAACGCGGTGATCGACAGCGCGATCCCCATGAAGAGGCCGAAGGCGAGGAAGCGCGTGCCCGGCGGCGCGAACTCCCGGTAGAGCCCGAGCGCCAGCACGACGCCGAGGAAGTACGGCACGACGATCGAGGCGTGGCTGACGAAGAGCGCGGTGCGCGCGCGCCGGCGGAGCAGGTCGAGATCGAGCTCGAGGCCGACCGCGAAGAGGAACAGGATGACGCCGATCTGGGCGAAGAGCTGGAGCAGCTCCGTCGAGCGGGGCGGAAAGAGAGAGGCGAACGCGCCGGGGAAGACAGCACCGAGCACCGACGGGCCCACGAGGATGCCGGCGACGATCTCGCCGATGACCGCCGGCTGGCCGATCCGGCGGAAGGCGGCGCCCGTCAGGCGAGCGGCGGCGACGATGACGATGATCTGGAGGAGAAGCGTCGGGAGCGCGTCCCGGGTCGCGCGGGCGGGTGTCTCGGCGTGCCCGGCCGTCGGAGCCGCCGGGGCCGCGGCCGCGCCGGCGCGCGGCGGCTCGAGGCGCTTGCCCCACTCGAGTGCGGCGAAGATGCCCCCGCCGAACACGAGAAGGGTCGCGAGGTAGACGAGGAGCGGCCGGCGCACGGAGGACTACCTCGGTGGCGGCTCGCCGCCGGACTCGTCCCGCTCCGTGCGGAGCGCCGTCTGTTCCTCGGCCGCGTGTCGCTTCTCCGGCTCGAGCAGCCCCTGGATCGCGAGGAACGCGGGACCGACCTGCCCCGCGTTCAGCCGGCCCGGATACGTCCTCCGGTAGTCGATCCAGCCGCGCTCCTCCATCCAGAGGAGCAGCCGATCGCCGAGGAAGAGGGCGGCGCCGAAGCCGGCGAGGACGAGAAGCAGGCTCACCGGAGTCCCCCGATGACGAAGAGGGTGCAGAATATCCGCGAGCCGGCGGCGAGCGTCATCGAATCACGCCAGCTTCCGCGCCACCGACGGGAAGGACCGCAGCAGCTTTTCGTCGGACGTCACGAGGGGCACGGACAGCTCTTCCGCGAGGACCACGAACTCGCAGTCTTCGGCCGAGCAGTCGGAGGCCGCCACTCGCGCGAGCACCTCCGCCGAGGGCACCGAGAACTCGCGACCGCTCATTTGGGCCTCGGCTTCGTCGGCAATCTGCAGCGCCGTTTCGACATCGAGGTCGCCGCGACGCAGGCACCCCGCAAGGACGCTCCGGAACTCGGAGCGCCAGAGGAGGGGAGCGCTCCAGTCCGGGTCGCGTCGGAGGAGCTTCTCGGCCTGAGGCGTCCGGTCGCCCGGCAGCCAGAGATACGCCAGGACGTTCGTGTCGACGACGATCATCGGCGCCCGGTGCCCCGCAGGATCGCGAGGTCGGCGTCGGTCAGCCGGCCGCCGACACGGGCACGCAGCTTCGACGCCCGCGTCAGCAGGGCATCGAGGTCGATCTTCTGCGGAGTGGTCGCCGCCTCGAGCAGCGCGATGATGTGGCCGTTCAAGCTGCGGTGCTGCTGGAGCGCCCGCGCCTTCAGCTGCCGGTGGAGCTTGTCCGGGAGTTCCTTGAGGGTGATGGTGGCCACGTCCGCCTCCTTGGTTCCAAAATGGAAGCATAACGGAACCGTCGACGCGAGCCCTCAGCGCACCGATGCGAGAACGCGGATGAGTGCGTCTCTGGGCTCGAGCTCCGGGTGATCGTAGATGTTCCAGCCGGTGAAGACCGCGATCAGGTCCTGCTTCGGGACGACGATCAGGAGCTGGCCGCCGTAGCCCCAGGCGATGAAGGCGCCCGCCTCTCCCGAAGTCCACCACTGGTATCCGTACCCGTAGGCCGGCTGGTTCGTCTTCGTCCACTCGCGCGTCGAGTCGCGGACCCAGCCCTCCGGCAGGATGCGCCGCCCGTCCCAGACGCCGTCGTGCAGATAGAGGAACCCGATCTTCGCGAGATCGCGCGGCGACAGGTAGAGGCCGCCCTCCGTGTCCGCCAGCCCCTTCGGCGTGCGCTTCCAGAAGAACTCGATGCCGAGCGGCGCGAAGAGACGCTCCCTCGCGTACTCGTCCGCCGGCTTCCCCGTGGCCTTCGCGAGGACGTACGACAGGAGCTCGGTCGCTCCGCTGTTGTAGGTGAACATCATTCCCGGATCCGCCGCCAGCGGCTGCTCGAGGACGTAGCGGACCCAGTCGTCGCTCGCCTCCATCGCGGCGCAGTTGTTGCGCGGGTCCGTGTACTCCGCCGACTCCTCGTCCCAGCGGATTCCGGCCCGCATCGTGAGGACGTCGCGCAGCGTCATCCAGTCGCGGCGGGGGTCCGGATCCGGGATCCGATAGTCGACGAAGAACGGCATCACCTTCGCGTCGACCCCGGAGATCTCGCCGCGCCCGATCGCGATGCCGATGAGCGCCGACGTGACGCTCTTCGACACCGACTGCATCGTGTGGAGCCTGGTGTCCCTGTAGTACGGGTGCCAGCCCGGGTCGTAGTAGTTGTAGATGCCCGGCGCGCCCTTGCCCGCGAAGAGCCGGCGGTAGTCCGCCGAGTGGTCGTACGTCTTCTCGTAGACGACCTTGCCGTGCCGAATCACCAGCATCGAGTCGACATACCCGCTCTTGCCGGCGGCGAGCTCGCGGTCGAGCGCGTCGAGCGCTGCGGCGTCCATTCCCTCGGCCGCGGGGGTCGAGGACGTCCAGCCCTTCGTCGGCCAATGGACGGGCGGACTTCCCATCGCCGCGGCGAGGATGAGGGAAACGAAGGGCATGGCGTGCGGAATTCTATGTGGGTGAAAGAAAAAGAACGGCGGCCCGGATCCGAGCCGCCGTTCCTCGACCCGTCGAGAGCCCGAGGTCAGTCGAGCTGCATGTCGAGCACGTCCGAGTCCGCGTGGGCCGACCCGAGGGAGTCATTCGGCGTCGCCGTGACGGTCGCCGTGCTCTTCGCCTGCGGCTTCGGCTCGGGGCGCGAGGCTCCCGAGATCGACAGCGCGCCCGCGAGGACCAGGGCCGCCGCCGCCGCCAGCCAACCCGCCCGCTTCATGTTCTTCTTCTCGTTCATGGCCTTCCTCCTTGGTGACACTCTGAAAAGGCAAGGCGCGCGCCAGAGGCCTCCTTCGTGGCCGTTCCGCGAACTCTTTGTCTGTCAGGGTCTTGGGGGGAATGGTCGGAAGGCCCCGGAGCGCCCCGTCCACGTTCCGGTGTGCGGAATCTACATTCTGGACACGGTGATCCGGTGTCTCTGGATCCGCTGGTAGAGAGAGCTTCGGGAAATGCCGAGGCGCGTCGCGGCGCGCTCGATGTTGCCCTTCTCTTCCCCGAGCATCCGTTCGATCAGGATGCGCTCGGCTTCCCGAATCGTCGTGAGCCCCTCGGGAACCCGGACGGGAACGGCGCGCGTTTCGAGACCTAGCGCGTCGACGTCGAGCACGTCGGCCTGCGTCAGCAGCACGGCGCGTTCGAGGACGTTGCGCAGCTCGCGGATGTTCCCGGGCCAGGAATGGGCCTGCAGACGGCGCAGCGCGGCCGGTGCGATGCCCGGCGGGCGACGCCCGAGATCGGCGGAGACGCGGACCAGGAACTGCTCCGCGAGCGCCGGGATGTCCTCGACGCGCTCGCGCAGCGCCGGGAGCCGCAGCGGGATCGTGCTGATGCGGTAGAAGAGGTCCTCGCGGAATCTCTTCTGCGCGACGAGCTCCGCCAGGTCCTGGTGGGTCGCGGCGATGAGCCAGACCCGGGCGGTCCGGTCCCGCACCTCGCCGAGCCGGCGGAAGCGTCCCTCCTCCAGGACCTTCAGGAGCTTCGGCTGGACCTGGAGGTCGACGTCCCCGATCTCGTCGAGGAAGAGCGTGCCCCCGTCGGCGCTCTCGAACAGTCCGGTCTTCGCGGCGATCGCGCCGGTGAAGGCGCCCTTCTCGTGGCCGAAGAGCTCGGTCTCGAGCAGCTCGCGGTTCAGGCCGGCGCAGTTCAGGTCGACGAAGACCTCGTCGCGGCGGGGGCTGTGGCGGTGCAGCCAGGAGGCGAGGACGCCCTTCCCGGTCCCGGTCTCGCCCTGGATCAGCACGGGCCGGTCGGCCTCGAGGACGCGCGCCGCCCGTTCGTGGAGCTCCCGGACGACGCGGCTCTCGCCGACGAAGGGATCGATCGGCTCGCGCTGCCGCGTGGCCTCGCGCTGACGCGCCCGTCGGCGGTTCACGCGGTTCTCGATCGCGCGCTGCAGGACGAGGAGGAGCGCGAGCCGATTGACCGGGCGGATCAGGAACTGGTCCGCGCCGTCCTGCAGCGCCTGGGTCGCGATGTTGAGGTCGATCGTCTCCGCGAGGACGATGAACGCGAAGTCCGCGCCGCCGTCCCGGATGTGGGAGAAGAGGTCGAGGGCATTGCCGTCCGGGAGTCGACCCTCCGCGACGACCGCCGCGGGTCTCGCCGAGCGGAGCCGCTCGAGGGCTCCGCCGCAGGTCTCCACCATGAGGACGTCGTAGCCGTCCGCCGCCAGCACCGTTTCGATGCTCCGGCGACCGTCGCCATCCTCCCCGACCAGGAGGATCGTCTGCCTGGCAGTCAGGTTCTTCCCCCGAAGGGGCGATTTTACGCCGGGACTCGGCGGCGCCGCCGCTGCGCGAGCGCGTAGAGCACGAACCCGGCCGCCAGGAAGCCGAACGAGCCGACGAAGACCTCGAGGAAGAAGCCGGCCTTGTCCGCCGTGTCGGCCGGGGGGATCAGGGCCAGCACGATCGACACGAACGTGGTCAGGAAGCCCAGGCCGTTCCAGAGGACGCTGCCTCCCCGGCCGCCGGGCACCGGGATCGCGCCCGGCTGGCGCGCGATGTCCGCGCGCAGCCGGATCGCGGTCGCGAACATGTAGAGGTAGGGAAGGAAGTAGACGATCAGCGTCGCATTGACGAGCTTCAGGTACGCGTTCTTCACCGTGTCGCCGCGCGTGGCCGCCACGATGAAGATCGCGGAGAAGGCGGCCTGGAACGCCATCGCGAACCACGGAGTCTTCCACCTCGGGTGCGTCCTCGCGAAGATCGGCGGGAGATACCGGTCGAGTCCGCCGACGAAGAGGAGGCGCGCGGTCGCGATCAGCCAAGCGCCGACGCCGCCGAGGCCGGCGAGCGTCATCAGCAGGGCCACGGGCGGCCCGAGCCACGGCATCCCGTGCTGCGCGCCCGCCTTCGTGATCGCCTGGTTGACGCCCGAGATGATGGAGGTCTGCCCGGGCGGAAGGGCCCACAGGAGCGAGAGCGTCCCCGTCAGGTAAACCGCCGCGATCGACAGGGCCGAGATGACGATGGCCCGGGGGAAGGTGCGCCTCGGCTCGACGACCTCGCCCGCCATGCACGGCGCCAGCTCGAGTCCCGCGAACCCGAAGCAGAGGTTCGCGAAGAAGAGGACGGTCGGGAGCGCCGCGAAGTTCGGCACGAACGAGGACGGCGGCATGGGCGTCGCGGAGCCGGAGCGGAAGAGCGCCACCAGGCCGACGACGAGGAGCGCTCCGGACGGCAGCCACTGCGAGAGGCCGCCGATGTTCTGGATCCACTTGCCGGTCTTCATCCCGACGATGTTGAAGGCGAGGGCGATGCCGAGGAGGACGAGCGAGGCGCCGGCCGCGTAGGTCTGGCTCTGCTCGAGCGCGGCGAAGCGGGTGCCGAAGACGTAGAGGGCGAACACGACCGTCGAGAGCGTCAGCGTCGGGAAGTACGTGATGTTCGAGGCCCAGTAGAGCCAGCCCGCGAGAAAGCCCTGGCGATCGCCGTACGCGCGCGTGGTCCAGACGTAGAGGCCGCCCTCCTCGGGATACGCCGTGGCGAGCGCCGTCACCGCGAAGCCCTGCGGGATGAAGAAGACGAGCGCCGCGAGGACCCACAGGAAGAGGGACGACGGCCCGTTCGCGGCGGCGAGCGCGATCCAGCGCATCCCGACGATCGCCGCGACGTTGAAGAGGACGAGGTCGCGGGTCTTGAGCGCGCGCTCGAGGGCCACCGGTCTACTTCAGTCCTTCGATCAGGTAGAGGTCCGACGTCGATGCCCTGCCATAGCCGTAGACGTAGCCCTTGCCGTCCGGCGTCAGGAAAACCGGACCGATGGCGATGAGTCCCGCGCGCTCCGGAGGGGCGAGATCCTTCCAGCTCTCGCGTCTTCCGGTGGCGGCCTCGACACGCACGACGCTCGACGGAATGCTCCCCGAGATGTTGCCGAAGATGAACTGGCCGTCGTCGCTCCAGCGGATGAAGTCCAGGTCCTTCGTGTTCGCTACGCTTCGAGGCTCTCCGCCGTCGATCGGGAGCAGGAACAGGTCCTCCGTGTATTCGCCCCATGCGGCGGCCCAGCGGCCGTCCGGCGAGACGCCATGTCGATTGAGGCCGTAGGCTCTTTCGGCCATCACACGGGGCTTGCCGGACGGAAGATCACGGACGTACATGCGCCGTTTGCCGCCCGCCTCCGCGGCGGAGAAGAGCAACCGCTTTCCGTCCGGCGAGAGCACGGTGTTGCCCACCCTCTCGAGCGGTTCCATCGCGATCGAGATTGGACTGCCCGTGCCGGTGGGGATCAGCGCCAGCCCCTTGTCCGAGGTCGGCGTGCGGGCAAGCACCCATCGTCCGTCGGCGGAGAGGTCGATCCCCGACCCTTCGCCGAGCTTGACGGCCGGAGAGCCGTCGGTCCGGCGCAGGTAGTAGGCTCCCGCGGCCCCGGCCGCGTCTCCGACTTCATTGATGAGGATCGTCTTCCCGTCGTCCGAGAGTCCGGCGAGGGCCGAGCGGTCGAACCAGGACAGCTCTCGCTCGGCCTTCTGTTCGGCCGGTAGTGCCACGATTCCTGTCTGGCTTCCATAGCGCTCGACCAGCACGCGTCCATCGCGCGAGATGTCGTGGACGATCAGGCCCACCGGGAAGGTGCCGACCACGCGCACCCGGCCGGCGAGATCGACGGCCTTCACCAGAAACGTGCCGCGCTCGCCGACGTCGTCGAACCAGATCTCCTTACCGGTCGGCGACCAGGCCACGCCCTGTCCTCGGATCGGAGGCGGGACGAGCGTCGAGCTCTTCCCCGCGGCGTCCACGAAAACGAGCGCGCGGCCTCCCTCGACGTTTTGAAGGAACGCGAAGCCGACGCCAGACGGTGCGGCCCGGACGAAGCCGAGCCCCCGGTCCGACGCGAAGAGGACCTTCCCGAGCGGGAGCTCGAGCCGGGTCTTCCCGTCCAGGAAGCGGGTGACGCCGAGCTGTTTTCCGTCCGCCGTCCAGTCCGCGGACTCGATCAGCTCGGCGATGGGGCGCGGGGCGCCGCCGCCCAGCGGGACGGTGGCGAGCGTGCCGAACCCCGCCGGTCCGCCCAGGAACTGCTCGCGCATGGAGATCGCGAGTTCTCCTGAAGGAGAAACGGAGAGGAGATTGGCGTTCTTGACTCCGATCGGCGTCGACTCCGGGCCCTCGGGACGCGTCGTGTAGATCTCGAGAGGTTGCCCTTCCCAGGAGGCCGCATAGACGACGCTGCGGCCGTCCGGCGCGAAGCGTGCGGTGCCGAGATTACCGCGGCGGAACGTGAGACGGCGGTACGTCGGCGTGGCCGGCTTCTCGGGCTTCCAGAGAAAGTGGCCGAGCACGATGCCGAGAGCGAGCGCGGCGAGAGCGCCCACGAGCGGGACACGAACGAGAGGCCCGCGCACCGCCTTGACGCTGCCGATCGCCGACGGCGCGCCGGACGCCGTCGACAGCGCCTCGAGGTCGAAGGCGAGGTCGTGGGCGGAGTGGAAGCGCTGCTCGGGGTTCTTCTCGAGGCAGTGGCGGACGATCCGCTCGAGCCCCGGCGAGACGTTCTGGTTCGTGACCGAGAGATCCGGCGGGTCCTCCTTGAGGATCGCCGACATCGTGTCGGCCGCCGAGTCGCCCGAAAACGCCCTCTTGCCCGAGAGCATCTCGTAGAGGATCGCGCCGAAAGAGAAGATGTCGCTTCGGGCATCCGCCGGACGGCCGCGCACCTGCTCGGGCGCCATGTAGCCGAGCGTCCCGAGCACGACGCCCGGTTCCGTGCCCGCCGTTGCCGTCGGCAGGTTGGTCACCTGCGAGCCTTCCTCCTGGTGCGTCAGCTTGGCGAGGCCGAAGTCGAGGATCTTGACGCGGCCGTCTCTCGTGACGAACAGGTTCTCGGGCTTCAGGTCGCGGTGGACGATGCCCTTCTCGTGCGCCGCGGCGAGGCCATGCGCGATCTGGAGGGCATAGTCGATGGTCTTGCGGGGTGCGAGCTTTCCGCCCGCGAGCACGGAGCGCAGCGTCTCGCCTTCGAGCAGCTCCTGCACGACGTAGGGAGCGCCTTCGTGAGAACCGATGTCGTAGACGGCGGTGATGTTCGGGTGGTTGAGGATGCCGGCGGCCTTGGCCTCCTGCTCGAAGCGTCGGAGGCGATCGGCGTCTTGCGAGAACGAAGCCGGCAGGACCTTGATCGCGACCTCGCGGCCGAGACGCGGATCCTTGGCGCGGTAGACCTCTCCCATTCCGCCGGCGCCGATCGCGCCGAGGATCTCGTAAGGGCCGAGCCGGGAACCCGCAGCCAGTGTCATCGAAGACCCTCCGCGACTTCCAGGCTCGTCAGGATCTGCTCGTAGCTGCCGGCGTAAGCGCGCGCGTCGGGGGTCATCACGATGTTGTCGATGCCGACCAGCCCCGAGCGATCCGGCGGCGCCATGATCTTCCATAGCTCGCGCGCCCCCGTCGCAATGTCGATCCGGAAAACCCGGGCTGGCACTTCCCGCCGACGATAAACGAAGACCGAGCCGCCGTCGGCACTCCAGACGATGACTCCCTCGCCGGCCTCGGCGCCCTGCAGCGGTCGCCCGGCGCCTCCTTCTATCGGATAGATCGAAATTCGGGAGTCGGGTCCCACGGTCGCGACGAAACGGCCGTCGGGGGAGACCGCCATGCGAGCCCAGATCATCCCCTCCGGGGAGATCGCCCGCGGCGGACCACTGCCGATGTTCTGGACGTAGATCCGCAAGGACTCCTTCCCGGACCGGCCGAGAAACACGATGCGCTGCCCGTCCGGAAGAAATTGCGCGGAATTCAGCGTCGAAATCCCTCGATGGTCGACCGATCTCGCCTGTCCGGGTCCGGTCGGGAGCAGCACGAAATTCTCGGGAGTGGCAGGTGGCTGAGAGAGCACCCACCGGCCGTCGGCGGAGAGTGCCAGGCCGAAGCCCTCCCCGAGACGGACCGCCGGAGCGCCGTCCGTCGTTCGCCGATAGATCGAGCCGTTCGAGCTGCCGCCCTCTCCCACTTCGTCGAAGACGATGGCGCTGCCGTCGCTCGAGATCGCATCCACGATCGCCTGGTCCATCCAGGAAAGGTCGCGCTCCGCGCCCTCGCCGCCCGGATGGGCCACGAGGCTGACATTCCAGAAGTATTCGTTCAGCAGCGCGCGACCGTCTTTCGACAGGTCGTGCAGGTAGAGCCCGCCCGCTTCCCCCCGAACGAGCCGCTCGCGACCCGAAAGCGTGACCGCGTAGATGTTGAACTTCGTGGTGACTCGCGAGCCGGAGTACCAGATCTCGCGGCCGTCGGGACTCCACATCACGTCACCGTCGTTGCTCCCCTCGAAGCCTTTCGAGAGCGTCGTCGCGCTGCCCGAAAGGTCGATCGCGACGACTTCTCCGGGATCCTGGATGATGGCGAACCGGTCTCCTCGCGGCGACATGCGAAGCGAGTTGATCCCATCCGCCTCGTACACAACCTTGCCGATCGGAAACTCGAGGCGGTCTCTTCCGCCGACGTGATGAATGACGGCGAGCTCTCGCCCGTCGGGGGACCAGTCGGCAAAGGAGACGTTCTCGAGCAGCTCTCGCGGCGCGCCGCCGTCGAGCGGGACGCGGGCGAGGGTTCCGATCGCTCCCCAGATGGACTCGTGGCTGATCAGGATCGCGAGCTCGCCGTTCTTCGACACCGAAAGGATGCGGGCGTCCGGGAGCTGGAGCTGCCTCGACTCGCTGCTTCCGGCGTGCGTGACGAAGATCTTCGCGGGCTCGCCCTCCCAGGCCGCGCTGTACACGACCGTCTGGCCATCGGGGGCGAATCGCGCGCTGTACACCGTGCCGCGGCGGAAGGTGAGACGTGTGTAGGAGACGGGAGCCTCCTTCCGCAGCCGGAGCAGCTCGAATCCCAGGACACCGCAGATCGCGAGGAAGGCGGCGGCCGCCAGTGGGATCGTCCAGCGTCGTCGTGGTGCCGGGAGCGCCGAAGAGGGCGCCGCACCCGATGACGTCGATAGCGTCTCCAGGTCGTACGCGAGGTCGCGCGCCGACTGGAACCGTCGTTCGGGGTTCTTCTCGAGGCAGTGGCGCACGAGGCGGTCGAGCCCGGGCGACACGTTGCGATTGGTCTGCGAAGGATCCGGCGGGTCTTCCCGCAGGATCGCGGCCATCGCCTCGCCCGTCGATCCGCCCTCGAAGGCGCGGCGGCCCGAGAGCATCTCGTAGAGGATCGCGCCGAGCGCGAAGATGTCGCTCCGCTCGTCCGCGGGCTCTCCCTTGACCTGCTCGGGCGACATGTAGCCGAGCGTGCCCATGATGATTCCGGGCTCGGTCGCCGTCGGCAGCCGGGACGTCCCGCCCGCGCTCTCGACCTGCGTCAGCTTGGCCAGGCCGAAGTCGAGGATCTTGACGCGTCCGTCCCTCGTGACGAAGAGATTCTCGGGTTTCAGGTCGCGATGGACGATTCCCTTGTCGTGGGCCGCGGCGAGGCCCTGCGCGATCTGAATCGCATCGTCGATCGCCTTGCGGGGAGCGAAGCGGCCGCCGGAGAGCTCCGCGCGCAAGGTCTCGCCTTCGAGCAGCTCCTGCACGACGAAGGGCGCGCCGCTCGGATCGGCACCGACGTCGTAAACGGCCGTGATGTTGGGGTGGTTGAGGATGCCGGCAGCCCTCGCCTCCTGCTCGAAGCGCTTCAGGCGGTCCGGGTCGCTCGAGAAGGACCCGGGAAGGACCTTGATCGCCACGTCGCGCCCGAGGCGCGGATCCCTGGCGCGATAGACCTCGCCCATTCCGCCGGCGCCGATCGCGGCGAGGATCTCGTACGGGCCGAGCTTCGAGCCGGCCGCGAGCGTCACTTCTTCTCTTCCGCCTCGGTCCGCATCCAGACGTCGGCGCTGACGCTCCCGCGAACCAGATAACAGGTCGAGTTCCGGCAGGCCACGTTCGTGTAGACGCCGGATGGCGGGTGCGGAAGCTCGAGCCGGTCGGTCCGGGCCGCGAGATCGACGACGTGAATCCCGTCGATGTCTCGATACACGAAGCGACGACCGAGGCTCGACCCTCGCTGCACCCGCCCGAGGGTCTTCAGGCCCGGCACGGGATCGGAGAGCTTCTTCGTCTCGACGTCGTAGACGAGGAGGCCCGTCGATGCGTGGTCCTTGAGCGTCACGCTCGAGCCGAAGAGGAGCCGCCCGTCGCTCGACCACGCGATCGGAAAGAACATGGCGCCCTCGACCGGATTGCGGATCTCCTCGATGGCACCGGCCGTTCCCTTTTCGTCCACGGGAACGAGGATCGCGTTCACGCCGGTGTGCGCGGCGACGAGCCGGCCGTCGGGGGAGATCATGGGCTCGATCAGCGTTTCCTTGTCGGTCTTCGTGATCTGGATCAAACCGCTGCCATCCGTCGCGATCGACCAGACCTCGTAGCGGCCGGTCCGGTCGGAGATGAAGACGAGCCGCTTGCCGTCGGGGGTGAACGTCGGGTGGCGGTCCTTCGGGGCGTCGTCTAAGAGCTGACGGAACCCCGAGCCGTCGGTGGACATGACGAAGAGGTCGTCCTGCGCGCCGCCACGGGAATCGAACGCGAGGGACTTGCCGTCCGGCGACACGTCGAAGTCCGCGACCTCCTGCGACCCCTCGTAGACGACGTCCGGTTTCCCCGAGAACCGGCCGTCCGCATCGAACGCGATCCGCTCGATCGCGTGCGTCGTTCTCCGATCCACGAAGGCGATGTGGCGTCCGTCCTTCGAGACGGCGAGCCCCCCGACCTCGCGCGCCGGCAGCGACAGCGGCTCGGCGGCGCCGAGGACCTTTCCCGTCGCCTCGTCGATCGGGACGCGCCAGAGGTTCATCACGCCGTTGCGATTGGACAGGAAGTAGATCGACTTCCCGTCCGGCGCCCAGACCGGATTCCAGTCGACGGCGGGATCGTTCGTGACGGCGACGGGTTGCTCGCCCGGCTTGAGTCCCGCGACCGGAATGGTCCAGACGTCACGCTGGCTGCCGCCGGGCGGAAGTCCCCAGTAGGCGATGCGGAGCCCGTGCGGGGAGACGTTCGGCTGCACGCCGTCGATCACCGTCAGCACGCGCCGCGTCTTGCCCGATCCGACCTCGACCGCCCAGAGCTCGCTCGTTCCCTGCCTTCCGTAGGGACGCTGAACGGGCTCGGTCGCGAAGACGATCTCGTGTCCGTCGGGCGACCACGCTGGATTGCTGCCGAAGCTCGCCAGACGCTTGACGTTTTCTCCGGTCGCGCTCATCACGAACAGGCCGCCATCGCCGCACTGCGAGGCGTAGGCGATCTGGCTGCCGTCCGGGGAGAAGGCCGGCGCGTCGCTCTCCCGGTCGCAGTCCGCCGTGAGGTTCGCGGGCTTGCGGCTGCCGGCGCGCTGCGCGAACACGTTGGCCTTCCCGTGGGCGCGATGGACGAACGCGAGGAGCTGCCCGTCCGGCGAGAGCGCCGGAAACTCCTCCGATCCCGAGAGATTGGTGAGCCGCTGATAGGTCGGCATCCCGGCGGCGGGCGGGCGTCGGCCCGCGCCGGCCCGCTGGATGAGGAATGCGAGCCCGAACCCGATGGCCAGTCCCGCGAGACCCAGGGCGAGCGGCGAGAGACGCCGTGACCGGGTCTTCGCCGGCGCCGCCGCCGCCGCCTGCCCGGACGTGCCCGACAGCGCCTCGATGTCGAAGGCGAGGTCGTGCGCCGAGTGGAAGCGCTGCTCGGGGTTCTTCTCGAGACAGTGGCGGACGATCCGCTCGAGCCCCGGCGAGATCGCCTGGTTGGTCACCGAGAGGTCGGGCGGCTCCTCCTTGAGGATCGCCGCCATCGTCTCGCCCGCGGAGTCGCCGTGGAACGCGCGCCGGCCCGCGAGCATCTCGTAGAGGATCGCGCCGAGCGCGAAGATGTCGGAGCGGGCGTCCGCCGGCTTGCCCTTGATCTGCTCGGGCGACATGTAGCCGAGCGTTCCCATCACGACGCCGGGCTCCGTGCTCGTGATCGTCGGGAGGTTCGTCTGCGGTCCCGAGTCGCCGATCTGGGTCAGCTTGGCGAGGCCGAAGTCGAGGATCTTGACGCGGCCGTCCTTCGTGACGAAGAGGTTCTCCGGCTTCAAATCGCGATGGACGATGCCCTTGTCGTGCGCGGCGGCGAGGCCGTGCGCCATCTGCAGCGCGTAGTCGATCGCGCGGCGCTGCGGGAGCCGTCCGCCGGCGAGCACCGAGCGCAGCGTCTCGCCCTCGAGCAGCTCCTGGACGACGTAGGGCGCGTCTTCGTGCGTGCCGATGTCGTAGACGGCCGTGATGTTCGGGTGATTGAGGATGCCGGCGGCCTTCGCCTCCTGCTCGAAGCGTCGGAGGCGGTCGGCGTCCTGGGAGAACGAGGGAGGCAGGACCTTGATCGCCACCTCGCGGCCGAGGCGCGGATCGCGCGCCCTGTACACCTCTCCCATCCCGCCGGCGCCGATGGCGGAGACGACCTCGTAGGGACCGAGCCTGGATCCCGGGGCGAGACTCACGTTGTGCGGATTCTAGATGCTTATTTCGCCCCCGATGGGGGAGAGGGGAATTTCTGGAAGCGCCGCCCCTGAAGGGTTCCCTCTCCCCACGGGAGAGGGACAGGGTGAGGGGCGTCCCGTGGCCCCGCTACTTCTCGATCCCCGTCTCCCTGAAGATGAACGCGTAGTCGAACGCGGTCTCCTTCAGGCGGTCGTACCGCCCCGAGGATCCGCCGTGGCCGCCCGCCATGTTGATCCTGAAGAGGAGCGGGTTCGAGTCGGTCTTGGTCGCCCGGAGCTTGGCCACGTACTTCGCCGGCTCCCAGTACATGACCTGGCTGTCGTCGAACGAGGTCTTGACCAGGATCGCCGGGTACGCCTTCGCCTCGATGTTGTCGTAGGGGCTGTACGTCTTCATGTAGTCGTACTGCTCCTTGATCTTCGGGTTCCCCCACTCCTCGAACTCGCCCACGGTGAGCGGCAGCGACTCGTCGAGCATCGTGTTGAGCACGTCGACGAACGGCACGCGCGCGATCACCGCGTGGAAGAGGTCGGGCCGCATGTTGGTCACGGCGCCCATGAGAAGGCCGCCCGCGCTCCCGCCCTCGATGACGAGGCGGTCCTTCGACGTGTACTTGTCGGCGATCAGCGCCTCGGCGACCGCGATGAAGTCGGTGAAGGTGTTCTTCTTCGACATCATCCGGCCCTGGTCGTGCCAGGCCTTCCCGAGATCGCCGCCGCCGCGGATGTGTCCGACGGAGTAGACGAAGCCGCGGTCGAGGAGGCTCACGCGGTTCGAGTTGAACGTCGCGTCCGACGGCGCGCCGTAGGAGCCGTAGGCGGTCAGCAGCATCGGCGCCTTGCCGTCCGCGACGAAGCCCTTCCTGTAGACGACGGAGATCGGAACCTTCGTGCCGTCCGACGCGGTCGCGTAGCGGCGCTCGGACGTGTACCGCGACGCGTCGTACCCGCCGAGGACCTCGTTCTGCTTGAGCAGCTTGCTCTGCTTCGTCGTCATGTCGAAGTCGTAGATCGAGGGCGGCGTCGTGAACGACTCGTACTCGTAGCGCAGCGTGGCGGTCTCGTACTCGTGGTTGTTGGCCAGGTACGCGGAGTAGATCGCCTCGGGGAAGTCCACCCGATAGCTCTGGCCCGTCTTGCCGTCCATGATGCGGAGGCGCGGCAGGCCGTCCTCCCTCTCGGAGAACACGACCCAGTCCGCAAAGGCGTCGACACCTTCGACCATGACGTCGCCGCGGCACGGGAAGAGCTCCTTCCAGTTCGCCGGACCCGGTTCGGCGATCGGCGCCGTCACGACGCGGAAGTTGCGGCAGCCCTTGTTGCTCCGGATGTAGAAGATGTCGCCGCGGGGCTCGAGATCGTACTCGTGATCCTTCTCGCGGGCCGCGACGAGTCGGAGCGCCGCGTTGGGGTCGGCGGCGGGCAGGAACCGCCATTCGCTCGCGGTGTGCGAGGCGGCGGCGACGAGAATCAGCGTGCGGCTCCGGGCACGTCCCGCGAAGATCCGGAACATCTCGTCCTTCTCCTCGTAGAGCAGCGTGTCTTTCGCCGTGTCCGTGCCGAGGACGTGGCGATAGAGCCGGTACGGACGCTTCGCCGGGTCCGTCGTCGTGTAGAAGAGCGTGCGGTTGTCCGCGGCCCAGGCGGCCGTCGTGACGCGCGGAACCGCCTCCGGGAGCACCTTCCCCGTCGAGAGGTCCTTGACGTGGAGCGTGTAGTCGCGGAATCCCGTGTTGTCGGTCGTGAACGCGAGGAGCTTCCCGTCGTCGGAGACCTCGCGCTCGCCGACCGACATGAAGCGCTCGCCCAGCGCGAGCGCGTTGACGTCGAGGTAGACCTCCTCCGGCGCCTCGAGCGAGCCCTTCTTGCGGCAGAAGATCGGGTACTGCTTGCCCTTTTCCGTCCGCGAGTAGTAGTACCACCCGCCCTCGCGATAGGGCACGGACAGATCGGTCTCCTTGATGCGGCCGAGCATCTCCTCGTAGAGCGTCTTCTGGAACGGCTCGGTCGGCTTCATGAAGGCGTCCGTGTACGCGTTCTCGGCCTCGAGGAACGCGCGCACCTTCGGGTTGTCCTTCTCGCGCAGCCAGTAGTAGTCGTCCTTGAGCGTGTCGCCGTGCAGCGTCTGCATGTGTGGCACCTTCGGAGCGGCGGGAGGAGTCGCGTCGGCCGCGGAGAGGGTCCCCGCGGACAGGAGAGCGGCGAGGGCGGCGGCCAGAATCTTCACCGTCATCCCGAGCGCAGCGAGGGATCCCTTTGAAGTCTCGGTGGAGCTCGCAAAGGGTTCCCTCGGCGCGCGGCGCGCTCTCATGGCTTCGCCTTCGCGAAGTCGCCCGCCTTGACGATCGTCATCTTCGAGAGGTCGAGATACTTGCGCATCGCCGCGACGATCTGGTCGGGAGTGAGCGCCTCCACCTTCTTCTCGAAGTCGGCGTCCCAGGCGAGCGTGCGGTGGATGTAGAGGTCGGTCGCGAGGGCGCGCGCGAGCGCCGGGTCCTGCGCGCGGCCGACCTGGCGCGACTGCAGCCAGCCCGACTTGGCCTCGGCGACCTCCTTGCCCTCGAAACCATCCTTGAGCACGCGCGCGACCTCCTCCTTGAACGCCGCCTCGAGCTTCGCCTCGTTCTGCGGCGCGTAGATCGCGAACGTCGTGAAGGAGCCGGACGGGTCGAGCGGGGATGCCTGGAGCTGCGAACCGACGCCGTACGAGAGCCCGTCCTTCTGCCGGATCCGGACGGCCAGGCGCGAGTTGAGGAATCCGCCGCCGAGCATGTAGTTGCCCAGGACGAGCGCGGGGTAGTCCGGATCGTCGTCGCGGAGCTTCAGGTTCTGCCCCGCGATGAAGAAGGCGTTCGCCTTGTCCGGCGTCTCGAGCGAGCGGTTCTCCGGGGCGACGTCCTGATAGAGGGAGGGCACGCGCTCGAACTTCGCCGCGCTCTTCCAGCCGCCGAAGAGGTCGCCGAGCAGCTTCGACACGGCGGGCTCGTCGAAGTCGCCGACGACCGCGACCTCGCCGTTCGAGGCGCCGTAGAAGTCGCCGTAGAACTTCTTCGCGTCGTCGAGCGTGACCGCCTTGTACGAGGCGAGCGACTCCTCGAACGACTCGACGTAGCGCGGGTCCCCCTTCGGGTACGGGTTCATGTGGCGCTGAAAGACGTTCGGCGCGAGCGCGTTCGGCTCGCTCTGCTGCTGCTCGATCCCCGCGAGGTTCTCCTGCTGGAGCTCCTCGAACTCCTTCTGGGGCCATGCCGGCTCGCGCAGGATCTCGGCGACGAGCTTCAGGACGTCGGGAAGGTTGTCGTGGATCGTCTCGATCGAGACGACGGTCTGGGTCGGACGGCCCCCGACCGTGACGCGCGCCTTGAGGCGATCGAGCTCGTCCTTGATCTGCTGGCGCGTGTGCTTCGTCGTGCCGCGCATCAGCATGTCGGCCGCGATGTCGGAGGCCGTTTCCCTGCCCATGAGCGTCTTCTCGTCGCCGAAGCGCAGCGTCAGCGCGGCCACGACCGTGCCGCCGCGGGTCTTCTTCGGCAGGAGCGCGATCTTCATGCCGCCCGGCAGCTCGGAGCGCTTCGTGCGCGACTCGATGTTGGCGGGGGAGGGATCGAACGCCTCGCCGGCCGCGATCGCCGCGTCGCCCTTGTAGTCCTTGACGACGTCGGCGGCGGCGACGGGCGGCGGCACCTCGGCGCGGTCGGGTTTCGCGGTCGGGATGAATTCGCCGATCGTCCGGTTCGACGGCTTGAGGTAGCTCGTGGCGGCCTTCTGGACGTCCTCGAGCGTCGCCTTCCGGATGCGGTCGCGGTTCAGGAAAAAGAGCCGCCAGTCGCCCTGTCCGATGTACTCGGAGAGGTTCAGCCCGACGCGGTCGGCGTTGTTGAGCATCAGGTCGATGTTCTTCAGGAGCGTCGCGCGCGCTCGCTCGACCTCCTCCTTCGTGATCGGGGCGGAGCCGGCCGCGGCGTCGAGCGTCTCGACGAAGGCCTTCCTCGCGTCGTCGAGCTTCTGGTCCTGCCGCACCTCGGCGTTGAAGATCACGAAGCCCGGGTCGTGGAGCTCCATGAAGTAACCGCCGACCGAGGTCGCCTTCTTCGTCTCGACGAGCGCCTTGTAGAGGCGGCCCGACGGCGTGTCGGTCATGACCTGCTCGAGCAGGTCGATGGCGCCCGAGGAGGGGTCGGTGCCCGACGGCACGTGGTATGCCGCGGCCAGGGCCTGCACGTCGCCGACGCGCCGCAGCGTGACGCTGCGCTCGCCGTCCTGGGCGGGGTCGAGCGTGTAGAACTTCGGCAGCGGCCGCGTCGGCTTCGGGATGCGCCCGAACGCCTGGTTGACGAGCTCGAGCGTCTTCGCCTCGTCGAACTTGCCGGCGACGAGGAGGACGGCGTTGTCGGGCTGGTAGAAGGTCCGGTAGAAATTCTGCAGGCGGTCGATCGGCACGTGCTCGAGGTCGGACTTCGCGCCGATCGTGGAGTGGCCGTAGTTGTGCCAGAGGTACGCGGTCGAAAGGACGCGCTCCTCCAGGATCGAGGCCGGATCGTTCTCACCGAGCTCGAACTCGTTGCGGACGACCGTCATCTCGCTGTCGAGGTCCTTCTTCGCGATGTACGAATTGATCATCCGGTCGGCTTCGAGGTCGAGCGCCCACTTCAGGTTCTCGTCGGTCGCCTGGAACGTCTCGAAGTAGTTCGTGCGGTCGAACCACGTCGAGCCGTTCGGCCGTGCGCCGTGCGCCGTCAGCTCCTGCGGGATGTTCGGGTGCTTCGGCGTGCCCTTGAAGACGAGGTGCTCGAGCAGGTGCGCCATGCCGGTCTCGCCGTAGCTCTCGTTGCGGGAACCGACCATGAAGGTGATGTTGACCGTGATCGTCGCCTTCGTCGGATCGGGAAAGAGCAGGACCCGGAGACCGTTCGAGAGCCGGTACTCGGTGATGCCCTCGACCGAGGTCACCTTCTCGGGCTTGCCGGGGGCGGCGGTCGTGGCGGTCGCGGCGGACTTCTTCGCGGGCGCCGCCTTCGACGGGGATTTCGCCGGGGGCGTGGCGGCCTGGGGCGCCGCCGCCGGGAGCGCCGCCGCGGTGAGCATGGCCAGGAGCAGGGCGAATCCGCTCCGCTGAATCGAGCGCATGGAAGAACCTCCCCACAACGCCGGCCTCATCAACATCGACGGGCCGGGCGAAAGGGGGTACGAATACCACAGCGCCGGGTTACGGAGGCGGCACGGGCCGGGGCCCGGCCGGGAAGCTCCTGCCCGGCAACAGGTTATTGGCGGCCGGCGCCGCCCCCGCGCTTAGAATCCGTTCGCAAGGAGGCTCCATGCGACGCGCTCTTCTCGCCGTCCTGGTCGCCGGATGCTCGGCTGCTCTGTCCGCCCAGGCGCCCGCGCCCGCTTCCGCTCCACCCGGGCCGAAGCCGGTCGAGCTCTACGCGGGAATGGGCGCGCACCGCCATCCGATCCGCACGACGAGCCCCGAGGCGCAGAAGTTCTTCGACCAGGGAGTGGTCCTTCTCTTCGGCTTCAACCACGAGGAGGCGTATCGGTCGTTCGAGAAGGCGGCCGCGCTCGACCCCGCATCGCCCATGCCGCACTGGGGCATGGCCCTCGCGCTCGGCGCGAACTACAACGATCCGGAGCCGGAGGCGGAGCGGCTGAGGAAGGCGCGCGCGGAAGTCGATCAGGCGCTCGGGCTTTCGGCCGCGGCTCCGGAGAACGAGCGCGCGTACGTCGACGCGCTCGCCCGGCGCTACGCCGCGGATCCGGAGACCGCCGACAAGGCGAAGCTCGCGGTCGACTACGCGGCCGCGATGAAGGCGCTCTCGACGAGTTACCCCGACGACCTCGATGCGGCGACGCTCTACGCAGAGAGCCTGATGAATCTCCATCCGTGGAAGCTCTGGACGCCGGACGGCCAGCCGGGCGAGGACACGGTCGAGATCGTCGCCGTGCTCGAGTCGGTCCTGAAGCGCGACCCGAACCATCCGGGCGCGAACCACTACTACATCCACGCGACCGAGGCGTCGCCGTCGCCGGAGCGGGCGCTGCCATCGGCCGCGCGGCTCGAGACGCTCGTGCCGTCGGCCGGGCACCTCGTGCACATGCCGGCGCACGTCTACATGCGCACGGGCGATTACCTCGGGGCGGAAAAGGCGAACGCGGTGGCGGCCGACGTGGACCGCAAGTACATCCGCGAGACGGGCGCGAACGGGATGTACCCGATGATGTACTACAACCACAACGTCCACTTCGAGTCCGCGGCGGCGGCGATGGCCGGCCGGCACGCGGTGGCGAAGCAGTCCGCGCAGATCCTGTTCGACGACGTGATGCCCGGGGTGACCGGGATGGCGATGCTCGAGGGCTTCCTGATTCAGCCGACGGCGATCGCGCTGCGTTTCCAGCAGTGGGACGAGATCCGGAAGATGCCCGACCCGGGTCCGAAGCTGCCGCTCCTCCGGACGGCGTGGCTCTACGCGCGCGCCATCGCGGCGGCGGCCTCCGGCGACGCGAAGAGAGCGGAGGCGCTCCGCAAGGAGTACGCCGCGGCGCGCGACGCGCTCGGCTCCGCGATGACGGTCGGGCCGCTCAATTCGGCGGCCGGCTACTTCGCGGTGGCGACGAACGTCCTCGACGCGCGGATCGCTCAGGCGAAGGGCGACCGCAAGGCGGCGGTCGCGAGCTGGGAGAAGGCCGTGGCGGCGGAGGACGCGCTCAACTACGACGAGCCGGCGACCTGGTACTACCCGACGCGCGAGTCGCTCGGCGCCGCGCTCCTCCTCGACGGCCAGGCGGCGGAGGCGGAGAGGGTTTTCCGCGCGGACCTCGAGAAGCACCCCCGCAGCGGCCGCTCGCTCTACGGGCTGGCGAAGGCCCTCGAGGCGCAGCAGAAGGCGGCCGACGCCGCCTGGACCCGGGCCCAGTTCGAGACGGCCTGGAAGGATGCGGACACGAAGCTGCGGCTGGAGGACTTCTAGGAGAAGCGGTTCAGCGCGCCTCGAGGCGCTGAACGCGCGCTTCGAGACTGGCCTGACCGGACTCGAGGACGCGAATGCGTCGGTCGAGTTCGGAATACGAGAGCTTGATCATGGCTCGAGTCTCTTCGAATTGCTCGTGCATCTCCTGTCGAAGGGTGCCGATCTCGCGGTCGATCTGTGCGTCGACAGCGGCCAGACCCTCGGCAACCTGACGGATCTCCGACCGAAGGCTCTCACCGATGACGCTGAAGTGCCGTTTGACCTCGGCGACTTCGACGCGGAAACCTTCCGCGGCCGCGTCGAAGTGCCTTTTGATCTCGGTGACTTCCGCGGAATCCATGGCCGGGAAACTATACCCCCAGCTCCTTCGACGCCATCGCGTTGCCCTCGACGCGCGCTCGGATCTTGGCGAACGCGGTGTCGCGCGACGTCGAGGTGTCGTCGCCGAACGGGGAGAAACCGCAGTCGTCGGTCGAGCCGAGGTGCGCGGGGTCGATGAATTTCGCGGCCTCGAGGATCCGGTCGCGCACCTGTGCCGGCGTCTCGACGCGGGGATGGATCGGATCGGTGACGCCGACGAAGACGCGCCGCCCTTCCTTCGCATGCGAGCCGAGGATCTTCAGCACTCGCGGACGGTCGGCCTCGCTCGACAGCTGCACGAAGAAGTTGCCGACGTTCAGCCGGAAGAGGGCGGGCAGGAGCTCGGCGTAGTCGACGTCCGCGCTGTGGGTCGAGTCCTTGTCGCCGCCCGGACACGTGTGCACGCCGATGCGCCGGCGCTCCGCGTCGTCGAAGCCCTCGAGCACGCGGTTGTTGAGGTCGACGAACGCGTTTAAGAGTCCCTTCGACGGGTCGAGCTTGATGCAGAGGCGCCCCTCGGTGAAGTCGATCTGCACGCTCGCGCCGGCCGCGAGGCAGCGGCGGATGTCCGTCCGCGCCTCGCGCACGAGTTCCTCGAGGAACGTCTCGCGCGGATAACCCGGGATGCCGCCCTGCGGATAGAGCAGCGACAGGGCCGACGCGGAGATCACGGCCTGCTTCATCGGCCGCGACGCGTACTTCTTCGCGCCCTCGAGGTACGTCGCGGCGTACGCGGCGTAGTGGAATGGTCCCGCGGTCAGCACCGGCAGCTGCCGCGTGTGCCCGTCCTCGAACGGGATCGTCACGCCTCCCGGCGCGAGATTCTTCAGTCCGTGCACGGGATAGGTCGCGAAGGACGGCTTGCGCTGCTCGCCGTCGGTGATGACGGGCGAGCCCGTCTCCTCGAAACGACGGATCGTGTCGGCGACGGCGGCCTCGAAGAGCGCGTCGAGGGCGCCCGAGGCGATGCGGCCCTCGCCGAACGTCCTCATCCCGTCGATCAACTGCTGCGGGCGGGGAATGCTTCCGATCGGCTCGGTAGGTAGCGTCATGGCCGAAATCTATACGAGAATCCGCCGCGAGAAGGGACACGCATGAAAAGACGGGCGGCGCTCCGGCGCATGGTGATGGCGGCGTGGATCGGGGCGGCGGCGGTCGCGCCCGCCCAATCGTTCGACCCGAAGCTCTACGGCGACCTGCGCTGGCGCCTCGTCGGTCCCTTCCGGGGCGGATGGGCGACGTGCGCCGAGGGCGTTCCCGACGATCCGGCCGTCTACTACTTCGGCGCCGCGGCGGGCGGCGTGTGGAAGACGGAGGACGCGGGCGAGACGTGGACGCCGATCTTCGATCGGGCGGGCTCGGCCTCGGTCGGCGCGATCGCGGTCGCGCGATCGAATCCGAAGGTGATCTACGTCGGGACGGGACAGATCCAGGCGCGCTACGACGTCGCGTCGGGCGACGGCGTCTATCGCTCCGATGACGCCGGCGCGACGTGGCGCCATGTCGGTCTCGCCGAGACGCGCGCGATCGGACGCATCGTCGTCGATCCGCGCAACGCGGAGGTCGCGGTCGTCGCGGCGCTCGGCCACATGTTCGGACCGAACCGCGAGCGCGGCCTCTATCGCACGGCCGACGGCGGCCGCTCCTGGAAGCAGGTGCTCTTCGTCGACGACTCGACCGGCGGCGCGGACCTCGCGGCGGACCCGGAGAACCCGGATGTCCTGTACGCCTCTCTATGGCAGGCGCGCAACTACCCGTGGCTCTCCTACTTCGAGCCGATGATCGGTCCGGGCAGCGGCGTCTACAAGTCGAAGGACGGCGGGAAGACGTGGACGCGCCTGTCGGGCGCCGGATGGCCTCGGGCGCCGCTCGGCCGCATCGGTCTCGCCGCGTCGCACGGCGGACGCGTGTACGCGCTCGTCGACGCGGCGGGCGAAGGGCGGCGAGGGCCGTCCGAGGCCGCGGGCCTGTATCGATCGGACGACGGCGGCGCGACGTGGGCGCGCGTGAACGCGACGCCGGGGCTCGCGTCGAGCTACGCGAACCGCGTCACGGTCGACCCGAGGAACCGCGACGTCGTGTACCTGACGGGCCAGTCGATCCGGCGCTCCGCGGACGGCGGCAAGACGCTCGCGTTCTTCAAGGGCGCGCCGGGCGGCGACGACTACCACTTCCTCTGGATCTCGCCGTCGCATCCCGAGCGGATGGTGACCGCATCGGACCAGGGCACCGTGGTGACCTTGAACGGCGGGAAGACGTGGAGCGACTGGTACAACCAGCCGACGGGACAGTTCTACCACGTCGAAACCGACGACCGGTTCCCGTACTGGGTCTACAGCGGACAGCAGGACAGCGGCACCGCGGGCGCGGCGACGCGGAGCGACTACGGCACCCTGACGTTCCGCGACTGGCACCCGGTCGGCGGCGAGGAGCGCGGATGGGACGTGCCGGACCCCGAGGACCCGCTCATCGTCTACGGGTCGGGGCTCGGCGGCACCATCACGCGCTTCGACACGCGCACCGGCGAGGTGCGGACCGTCTCGCCCTCTGTCGAGAGCAACTATGGCCGCCGGCCCGTGGCGGGAAGCTACCGCTGGAACTGGGTCTTCCCGATCGCGATCTCGAAGAAGCCGCCGCACACCCTCTACGCGGGTTCGCAGTACCTGCTCGCGTCCGACGACGCCGGGAGCTCCTGGCGGAAGGCGAGTCCGGACCTGACGGGCGCGGAGGAGGGCGCCTCGGGATGCGCGGGCGCGGTGACGGTGGCGAACGCGCGGCCGTGCGGCTTCGGGACGATCTTCGCGATCCGGATCTCGCCGCTCGACGCGCGCGAGATCTGGATCGGCACGGACAGCGGTCTCGTGCAGCTCACGCGGGACGGCGGCGCGACCTGGAAGAACGTGACGCCGCCGGGACTCCCGGTGTGGGCCAAGGTGGCCTCGGTCGACGCGTCGGCGCTCGAGCCGGGGAGCGCCTACGCCGCGGTCGACGGCCACCGCCTGGACGACTTCTCGCCGCGCCTCTACCGCACGCACGACTACGGGGCGACGTGGAAGGAGATCGGCGCCGGTCTTCCCCGGGGACGCTTCACGACGGTCCTGCGCGCGGACACGGTCCGCAAGGGCCTGCTCTACGCCGGCACCGACGCGGGCGTCTTCGTCTCGTTCGACGACGGGGAGAGCTGGCGATCGCTGCAGCAGAACCTGCCGACCGCTTGGATCGGCGACCTCGCGGTCCACGGCAACGACCTCGTTGCGGCGACGCAGGGCCGCGCGATGTGGGTCCTCGACGACGTGACGCCGCTCCGTCAGCTGACCGCCGAGACGGCCGCCGCGCCCTCCTACCTCTTCGCGCCCGCGGCGGCGATCCGGGTGCGCGAGAACGAGAGCCGCGACACGCCGCTGCCCCCCGACACGCCGATGGCGAAGAACCCTCCGGCCGGCGCCGTGATCGACTACTCGATCGGCGGCGGCGCGGCCGGTCCGGTGCACATCGAGATCCTCGATGCGCAGGGCGTCGTGCTGCGCGGCTTCCGGAGCGACGCGCCGCCCGAGCGGCCCCTCGCGCGCCGGTATTTCACGGAGCGCTGGCTGAAGCCGCCGCAGAAGCCCGACGCGGCGCCGGGGCAGCACCGCCTCGTGTGGGACCTTCGCGCGGGACGACCGCGCGCCGTCGAGTATCAGTACACGATCGCCGCGGTCGATGGAGACGCGCCGATCGAGCCGCGCGGCGCCCTCGTGCCTCCCGGCCGCTACACGGTGCGGCTCACCGCGGGCGGACGCGTCCTCGAACAGCCGCTGACCGTGCGCCCCGATCCGCGCGTGTCGATCGACGACCGCGTCTATCAGGAGAAGTACGCGACCGAGAACCGGATCGTCGAGGCGATGAGCCGATCGTACGAGTGGATCGAGAAGCTGCGGCCGTCGCACCGTCCCGCGGAGGCGTCGGAGGCCGAGGAGGAGCGGCCGGCGCCGGCCTCCCCGGCGCACGGTGCCACCGAGGAGCTCGTCGCGGCGCTGACGCACTCCAACCGGGTCCTCGGCACGCTGCTGAACCAGATCGACGCCGCCGACGTCCCTCTGACGGGAGTCCAGCAGGCGAGTCTCGCGGAGACCCTGAAGGCGCTCGACGAGCAGGTCGCCAGGGCGAAAGCGCTGGGCTCCAGGTAACAGGTGGTCTGCCCGGCAGGATTCGAACCTGCGACCCTCAGCTTAGAAGGCTGATGCTCTATCCGGGCTGAGCTACGGGCAGGGGCTCCAATTATCGCCCGGACCACGAAGATCGATCAGCCGATCGGCTTCGCTGGTTCGAGCCGACCACCGGAGGCAGACCCTCGGCAGTAGGCAACGCCGGCCGTCGAGGCCGGCGGTAATCCAGCCGGGCAGACCACTTGTCCTATCGTCCTTCCTTCCGGCGGACCCTCGTGATTCTCGTTCTCGGACTGATTCTCCTCCTCGCCTGGCTCGTGACCGTCACGGTGCTCGAGGTTGCGGCGCGTTCATTCACCTTCTGTTGATCGTGGCGCTCGTCGCCTTCGTCATCCACGCGCTCCGGCCCACGCGAAGACCCGCGTCGCCTTGACGCCCCGGCTCGAGCGGCGTACAACCGAACCAAGGCGAAGTGACTCGGCCCTCTTTCACCAGGAGGTGAGCATGAGGATCTTCCCGCGGTGCCTCCCTGCTCTCGCCGCTTTCATCGGCCTCGCTTCTCTCTCCCTCGCCCAATCTCCCTCGAGCGCGTCGGACGAGAAGGACATCCGCGCGATCGGCGCGCAGATCCAGGACGCGTGGAACAAACACGACGCGAAGATGCTCGCGGACCTGTGGCTGACCGACGGCGACTACATCAGCTCGACCGGGCGCACCGCGACGGGCCGCGCGGAGGTCGAGCGCGCCTTCGCCGCCCAGTGGTCCGGCCTCTACAAGGGGACCCGGATCGCCCACACGCTGACGAGCGTCCGGTTCCTGCGCAAGGACGTCGCGATCGCCGACGGCGCCTTCGAGATCAGCGGGATGAAGGACGCCGCCGGGAAGTCGCTGCCGACGCGCAGCGGCCTCTCGACCGTCGTCGTCGCGCGCAAGGGCGAGCGCTGGTACGTGGCGGCGCTCCGCGGGATGGTGCCGTCGGTGCCGGAAGGCGCGCCGGGCAAGTAGAGCCAGGCCGCGCCAGGGCTGCGGACCGCTCCGGCGCGTGCCGCGAGCGCGTCGAGGGGAGCTCGCCGCCCAAGTATCATCGAGGGCAATGGCCGCGGACAGTCTCCCCGGGGTGATCCTCGTCGGGAACCCGAACGTCGGGAAGAGCGCGCTCTTCGGCGCGCTGACCGGCGCCTACGTGACGGTCTCGAACTATCCCGGAACGACCGTCGAGGTCTCCGAGGGCTCGGCCGTCGTCGGCGGACGGAAGCTCGTCGTCCGCGACACGCCCGGCTCCGCCTCGCTGATCCCGTACTCCGAGGACGAGCGGGTGACTCGCGACATGCTGCTCTCGGCCGACGGCTCCGCCGTCATCCTCGTCGGCGACGCCAAGAACCTCGAGCGGGCCCTCGCGCTGGCGCTAGAGGTGTCGGAGACCGGCCTGCCGTTCGTGCTCTGCCTCAACATGTCCGACGAGGCGCGGTCCCGCGGCATCTCGGTGGACGCGGCGGCGCTCGCGGCGCGCCTCGGCGTCGACGTCGTCGAGACGGTCGCGGTGCGGCGCGAGGGAGTTCCTCAGCTCGCCGGCGCCCTCGAGCGCGCGCGGCCGGGCGCGCTCGCCGTGACGTACCCCGACGTGATCGAGCGCGCGATCGCCGCCGCCGAGCCGCTCATGCCCTCGGGCGCGTACGCGCGACGCTCCCTCGCGCTGGCGGCGCTCGCGGGGGATCAGACGCTGACGCCGTGGCTGCGCTCCCGCCTGTCCGACGAGGCGCTCTCGCAGATCGAACGGATCCGGACGCGGCTCGCCCGCATCTACCGCGACGACCTCGCCTACGTGATCCAGGAGAGTCGCCTGCGCGCCGCGGGCCAGATCGCGCGCGAGGTCGTGTCGCGGCGTCCGCCGCCGTCCGCCTCCACGCACGCCGCCGTCCGCCTCCTCGACCGGGCGACCACGCACCCGGTCTGGGGCGTGCCAATCCTGCTCGCGGCGCTCTACCTCTCCTATCTCTTCGTCGGCGTGTTCGGGGCGAAGACGCTCGTCGACCTGCTGGAGAACGGGCTCTTCGGGAAGGTGATCAGCCCGGCGGCGACGCGTTTCGCCGACGCGGCGATTCCCTGGCCGATCGTCCGCGACTTCTTCGTCGGCCCGTACGGCCTCGTCACGATGGCGCTCGCGTACTCGCTCGCGCTCGTCTTCCCGATCGTCGGCACCTTCTTCATCGCCTTCGGCGTGCTCGAGGACTCCGGCTACCTGCCGCGCCTCGCGGTCATGGTCAACCGCCTTTTCAAGTCGATGGGCCTCAACGGCAAGGCGGTGCTGCCGATGGTCCTCGGGCTCGGCTGCGACACCATGGCGACGCTCACCACGCGCATCCTCGAGACGCCGAAGGAGCGCCTGATCGTCATCCTCCTGCTCGCGCTCGGCGTGCCGTGCTCGGCTCAGCTGACGGTCGTTCTCGCGATGATGGGCGGCCTGTCGGCGCTCGCGCTCGCGATCTGGGCCTTCGTCGTTCTGGCGGTGCTCTTCACGGTCGGGAAGCTCGCCGCGAAGATCCTTCCGGGCCGCACGGGCGACTTCGTCCTCGAGCTCCCGCCGCTCCGGCTGCCGCGGCCCGGGAACCTCGCCGTGAAGACCCTCGCGCGCATCGAGTGGTACCTGCGCGAGGCGGTGCCGCTCTTCGTCCTCGGCACCGTGATCCTGTTCACGGCCGACCGGCTCCGCCTCCTCGGCGTCGTCGAGAACGCCGCGCGGCCGATCGTCTCCGGCGTGCTGGGGCTTCCGGCAGAAGCCTCGACGGCGTTCGTCATCGGGTTCCTGCGGCGCGACTTCGGCGCGGCCGGACTCTTCGACATGGCGCGGCACGGGCGCCTCGACGCGGTGCAGTCGCTCGTCGCGATGGTCACGATCACGCTCTTCATTCCGTGCATCGCGAACTTCTTCATGATCGTCAAGGAGCGCGGCTGGAAGACCGCCGGCGCGATCGCCGCGTTCGTGTTTCCCTTCGCGGTCGCGGTGGGGGCGGCCCTGAACCTCTTCCTCCGCGCGGTGCCGCTGCCGCTCCAATGAGGCCGGAGGAAGCGCCCTTCGTTCCCCTGCCGGCGCACCCGGATTCGGGGAGCGTCTTCACCTGCGGGCTCTGCGGCAACCGCTTCACGCACGCCGGCCTCGTGTGCGGGACCTGCCCGATGCAGACGGGCTGCGCGCTCGTGCGGTGTCCGAACTGCGGGTTCCAGTTCCCGCGCTCCTCGAGGCTCGTCGAAACGTTCCGCGGCCTCTTCGGCCGCTTCCGGAGGAAGTCATGATGCTCCACCCCGATCTCGCCGATCAGGACATCGAGGAAGTCGCCGAGGAGATCTGGATCCTCGGCGAGCAGGGGCTCGACCGCGTCGAGGAGCTCCGGGCCTCGAGCGAGGTCGGCGTGCTGGACGCGGCGCTCTCCGAGATGGAGCGGCGCGGCCTCGCCCGTGTGGCGGCCGGGCGCGTGACGCTGACGAACGAGGGACGCGAGCTCGCGCGCCGGCAGGTGCGGCGCCACCGCCTCGCGGAGGTCCTCTTCACGACCGTGCTCGAGGTCCGCGACGAGAGTGCCGTGGATCGGACGGCGTGCGTGATGGAGCACGTGCTGGGCGCGGGGCTCGCCGACGCGATCTGCTCGTTCCTCGGGCATCCGAAGGCGTGTCCGCACGGCAAGCCGATCCCGGCCGGGCCGTGCTGCCGCGAGCTGTCGCAGACGATCGAGCCGCTCGTCCAGCCCCTCGACCGTCTGCCGGCCGGGACCGAGAGCCGCATCGTCTACATCGTGCCGCGCGAGCGCGAGCGGCTGTCGCGGCTGACGAACATGGGCATCGTGCCGGGCGCGCGGATTCGCGTGCAGCAGAAGATGCCGGCCTTCGTGCTCGCGCTCGGCGCGACGACGCTCGCCGTCGATCCCGCGATCGCCGGCGAGATCTACGTCAAGAAGGTCTAGATTTCTTCGGCTGCGGGGTCAGCTCTTCGACGCCCCGTCGGGAGGACTCGGTCAGCATGCCCGCTTTGGGAAGCACGGAGGTCCCCGCTCCCAGGGGCTCGACGCCGGAGAATCCCCTCCCGAAGTGGACACCGGCCTCACCGCGGACCGGATAGCCGCGGTACCCGTGGTGGCGGCGCCGGCGCGGCGCCTCGGACGACGATTCGGCCGGGGTGCCGGTCGTTCCGGGTTGCTTCTTGTCGGTCATGACGGACCTCCTCCCTCATCCATAGGGACGAGACACCCCGGATTTTGTTTCGGCGTTCCCGCCGCGAATAGACGCGGATGCATCAGCCGCGCGGAAGTGTCAGTGCCGCTTGAAGTACTGGACGGCGCGCTCGTGTCGTTCCGCGGCCGCGCGGCTCTGGAAGGTGCCGAGATTCTTGCGCTTGCCCGTCTTCGGGTCCTTCTTCCGGGAGTACAGCCGGTAGCCGCCGCTCTTGAGCTTCCGAATCATTCCTCCATCGAAAACACCTCGGGAAGCGGACGGAATTCCGCCACCGGCGAGGCGCACCGCCGCGATTTGACGCGGTTGCATCCAAGGGGAGAGGGTCCGGCGGGCGACGTTCCCTCTCTCTCCGGTCGGGCCGCGTAGGCCCGCTCAGGATCCGAGACGCTCGCGGACGATGCCGAGGCGCCGGATCTTGTAAGCCAGATCGCTGCGCGACAGGCCGAGCTTGCGGGCGGCCTGCGCCGCGACCCCCGCCGAGGATGCGAGAGCGCGCTTGACGAGCTCCCGCTCGACTTCAGCCTCGAGGCTCCGGAGGTCGAACGACTCCGGAAGCGACGCGATCCAGTCGCGGAGGGCGTGGCCGTTCCCGTTTCGGTTCTCCGTCGATGCCGTCGAGCCATCTCCGCTCCCGTTTCCGTGGCCGCCCGCGGGATTCGGCTCGCCGAGCGCGCCGCGGAGCTCGCGCAGCTCGTCCTTCAGCGACGCGTTCTCACGCTGGAGCCGGCCGCGCTCGGCGGCCCGGTCGACGGCGGTGCGCACCGGCTCGGGATGCAGCGGCTTCGTGAGGAGCTCGAAGCCGGGGGGCGGGGCCTTCGCGCCAAAAGGCGAGTCCAGCGTGCCGGCGATCAAGAGGACGGACAGCGCCGGGTTTCCAGAGCGCGCCGCCGTGAACGTCGCGACCGCATCGCCCTCCGTCAACGGGGAGGCGGAGAGAACGACATCGAACTCGCGGGACGCGAGCTCGTGCGTCGCCTCGGAGGCGCTCGAGGACTCGACGACTTCGAACCGGGGGGACGCGAGAAACGCGGCCAGATCACGACGAGCGGTGGCGTCGTCGTTCACGATGAGAACACGGGTCATGGGGTACTCCAGGAAAGTCGGCGCGGCGATCCCCCCTGCGCGGAGCATCGGGTTCTCCGGGAAAGAGAAGTTGTCACCGAGGCGGTTGTGGGCCACATCGAACACTCGCGGAATCGGGCTGCCGGATCCGAGCGCGGGGCGCATCGGCCGGCGTTGTTCAATTCCGCAACACCGTTCGAGCATACAGGCTAAGAAGGCCTCTTTCCGTCGCTATCGGTCTTTTTGTTGAATTCAGTGCAGTACGGGGTACTAAGTCCTTCCCTCTGACAGGGGAACGCGTTCGGCGGGGGCTTCGATTACGACTCGGAGCGCACGAGGACGGGGCGGCCGCGGCGGCGGCGCAGGCGCTCCCAGCGCAGCCGCAGGCGGTCGAGATACAGGTAGACCACCGGAGTCGTGTACAGCGTCAGGACCTGCGAGAAGATGAGGCCGCCGACGATCGCGATGCCCAGTGGCCGGCGCAGCTCGCCTCCCGTGCCGAAGCCGATCGCGAGCGGCAGGCCGCCGAGGAGCGCCGCCATCGTGGTCATCGTGATCGGCCGGAACCGGAGCACGCAGGCCTCGAAGATGGCGTCCTCGGGTCCCCTGCCCTCGTAGCGCTCGGCCAGAATGGCGAAGTCGATCATCAGGATCGCGTTCTTCTTGACGATGCCGATGAGAAGGATGATGCCGATCAGCGCGATCACCGACAGCTCCGTCTTCAGGAGCATCAGCGCGAGCAGCGCGCCGACTCCGGCCGACGGCAGCGTCGAGAGGATCGTGATCGGGTGGATGAGGCTCTCGTAGAGGATGCCGAGCACGATGTAGACGGCGAAGAGCGCCGCGAGAATCAGGAATGGCTGGTTCGCCAGCGAGTCCTTGAACGCCTGCGCGGTGCCCTGGAAGCTGCCGCGGATCGACGCGGGGAGGCCCAGCTCGCTTTCGGCGGTCTGGATCCTGTCGACCGCGTCGCCGAGCGACGTGCCGGCGGTCAGGTTGAACGAGATCGTGACCGCGGGGAACTGTCCCTGGTGGTTGACCTGGAGCGGCGCCGTCGAGGGGGAGTATCGGGCGAAGGCCGAGAGCGGAACGAGGCTGCCGTCGTTCGAGCGGACGCGCAGGACGTCGAGGCCCTGGGGTCCCTGCAGGAACTGCGGGTCCATCTCGAGGACGACGTGGTACTGGTTGAGCGCGGTGTACATCGTCGACACCTGCCGCTGGCCGAAGGCGTCGTAGAGCGTCTGATCGATCGCCGCCGGCGTGACGCCGAGGCGCGCGGCGGTGGCCCGGTCGATCGTCAGCGAGGCCTCGAGCCCCTTGATCTGGAGGTCGCTGTTGACGTCCACGAGGCCCTGGATCCTCCGCATCCGCTCGAGCACCCTCGGCGCCCAATCCTGGAGCTCGCGCACGTCCTCGCCTCGCAGCGTGTACTGGTACTGCGAGGCGGTGGGGCGGCCGCCGATTCGAAGGTCCTGGACCGACTGCAGGTAGAGGGTCGCACCGGGGACCTTGGCGAGCTGGGGTCGCAGCCGCGCGATGATCTGGTCGGCCGACAGTTTGCGCTCGCTCAGCGGCTTCAAGTCGACGAACATGCGGGCCTGGTTCGTGACGCTGCCGCCCCCCGCGTAGGCGTTCACGTAGGCGACCGCGGGATCCTTCACCATGATGGCCACGAACCGCTGGAGGCGCTCGTTCATCGCCTGGAACGACGTGTTCTGGTCGGCGAGGATCTGGCCGGTCAGCCGCCCGGTGTCCTGCTGCGGGAAGAAGCCCTTCGGGATCTGGACATACAGGTAGACGGTCGCCGCCATCGTCGCGAGGGTCACCGCGAGCGTCAGCGGCTGGTGCCGCATCACGGTCGAGAGGGTTCGCCGGTAGAACGACTGAATCGCGTCGAACGCCCGTTCGCTCCAGTGGAAGAGCCGGCCGTGCTTCTCCTCGCCGGGTTTCCGGAGCAGGGTCGCGCACATCATCGGCGTCGTCGTCAGGGAGATCACCATCGACACGATGATGGCGATCGACAGCGTCATCGCGAACTCGCGGAAGAGGCGGCCGACGATCCCTCCCATCAGGAGGATCGGGATGAAGACGGCGACGAGCGAGATCGAGATCGAGAGGACGGTGAAGCCGATCTCCTCGGCTCCGACCCGGGCCGCCTCGAGAGGCTCCTCGCCCATCTCGAGGTGGCGCGTGATGTTCTCGATGACGACGATGGCGTCGTCCACGACGAAGCCGGTCGCGATCGTCAGGGCCATGAGCGACAGATTGTCGATCGAGTAGCCGAGCAGGTACATCGCGCCGAACGTACCGATGAGGGAGACCGGAACGGCGACGCTCGGGATGAGGGTCGCGCGCACGCTCCGCAGGAAGGCGAACACGACGAGGATGACGAGCGCGATCGAGATGGCCATCGTGATCTGGACGTCGCGGACGGAGGCGCGGATCGTCGTCGATCGGTCGAGCACGCCGGCGAGCCGGATCGTCGGCGGGATCTCGGCCTGGAGCTGGGGCAGGACCGCCTTGATGCGGTCGACCGTCGCGATGATGTTCGCGCCCGGCTGACGGAAGATGATGATCAGGACCGCCGGCTTGCCGTTGGCGACGCCGGCCGTCCGCACGTCCTCGACCGAGTCGATCACGTTGGCGACGTCCGACAGGCGGAGCGCGCCGCCGTTGCGATAGGAGAGGACGAGCGGCCGGTACGGCTCGGCGTGCAGCAGCTGGTCCGTCGCGCCCACCGCCCAGGAGCGCTCGGCGGCGCCGATCTGCCCCTTCGGCCGATTGGCGTTCTGGCTCGCGAGGAAGGTGCGCACGTCCTCGAGGGAGAGGCCCGCGTTGTTCAGCGCCGTGGGGTTGGCCTCGACGCGCACCGCGGGCAGCGCGCCGCCGCCGACGAAGACCTGGCCGACGCCGTCGACCTGGGCGATCTTCTGCTGGAGGATCGACGAGGCGATGTCGTAGATCCGGCCCTTGTCGACGACGTCGGAGACGAGACCGAGCAGCATGATCGGGGCGTCGGCCGGATTGACCTTGTGCCAGTAGGGGTTCGAGGGCAGGTCCGCCGGGAGGTTGCCCCGCGCCGCGTTGATCGCGGCCTGGACGTCCCGCCCCGCGGCGTCGACGTTCCGGGACAGGTCGAACTGCAGGACGATCTGGGTGTTGCCGAGCGAGCTCGTCGAGGTCATCTCGGTGACGCCGGCGATCCGGCCGAACTGCCGCTCGAGAGGGGTCGCGACGGAGGAGGCCATCGTCTCCGGGCTCGCTCCGGGCAGGCTCGCCGAGACCTGGATCGTCGGGAACTCGACCTGCGGCAGCGGCGCGACGGGCAGGAAGAAATAGGCGATGCCGCCGGCGAGCGTAATGGCGATCGTCAGCAGGGTCGTCCCGATGGGACGATCGATGAACGTCGACGACAGCCTCATCGACCCCTCAGCCGCTCTCGGCGACCCGCGCGGGCACGCGCGCCCGCGCCGCGCGTCGGTCGGCCACGCGCCGCGCGAGGCGGTCGAAGTAGAGGTAGATCACGGGGGTCGTGTAGAGCGTCAGGACCTGGGAAAAGATGAGACCGCCGACGATCGACACGCCGAGCGGCTTCCGCAGCTCGGCGCCGACGCCGCCGCCCACGGCGAGCGGGATGCCCGCGAAGAGCGCGGCGAACGTCGTCATGAGGATCGGGCGCAGCCGCAGCAGGCACGCCTGGAAGATCGCCTCGCGGGGCTCCTTGCCCTCCTTGCGCTCGGCGTCGAGGGCGAAGTCGATCATCATGATCGCGTTCTTCTTGACGATGCCGATCAGGAGCACGATGCCGATGATGGCGATGATCGTCAGGTCCTGTCCGGCGAGGATCAGGGCAAGCAAGGCGCCGACGCCGGCCGATGGCAGGGTCGACAGGATCGTGATCGGATGCACAAAACTCTCATAGAGAACGCCCAACACGATGTAGACAGTGATGATCGCGGCGAGGATCAGCAGAACCTCGTTCGACAGCGAAGCCTGGAAGGCAAGCGCCGCACCCTGGTAGTTGGTGATGATGCTGCGCGGCAAGCCGATCTGCTGCTGGGCTTGCTTGACCGCCGTGATGGCCTCGCCGAGCGACACACCGGGGGCGAGGTTAAACGACACGGTGTTGGCCGGAAACTGGCCGAGATGGTTGATCTGCAGGGGTGCGGTCTGC
>DAHUXD010000007.1 GCA_027307335.1 Acidobacteriota bacterium | reverse complement strand
ATCGCGCTGCGGCGGCGAGCCCTGGGCCGGTCCCGCTGCCGGTCGCCCGCCCCGTTCGCCTCCGCGGCCGCCGCGTCCGCGACGCCGGCGCCGCCCCTCGCGGCGCGGCTCGGGCGTATCCACCCAGCCCTCCTCGAGGTGCCGGAAGGTCACCAGGATCTCGGGCTTCGACGCCTGCCCGCGGACGAGCTCCACGATCTTCGCGCGGAGCGCCGCCGCGGGATCGCCCGCGAGCGTCGGAATGCGCTCCGCGTCGAACAGCACCATCCGCGTCCAGCAGATCCGGCGCCGGACGCCCTCGGCGTTCTCGAAGTCCATGACGAAGAGGTCCCGCTCGTGCTCGAGCGAGTGCCCGCGCAGCTCGAAGCCCGGAAGCGCCTCCGCGCAGATGTCCTTCAGGAGCGGGAGATGCTTCTCGCCGCCCTCGAAGGTCTGTTCCATCGAGACCACGCGGTCCCGGAACATTCTCGTCTGACCCATTAGGACCTCGTCACTCGGACGCCCCTCACCCCAGCCCTCTCCCGGAGGGAGAGGGAGGAGGCGGAGGCGGCGCTGCGCGCCGCGTCGTTAACCAATGCTCAGCCCCGCGTCCTTGAAGATCTCGCGCGCGATGATCAGCCGGTGGATCTCGCTCGTGCCCTCGTAGATCTCGGTGATCCGCGCGTCGCGGAAGTTGCGCTCGACCGGGTACTCCTTCGTGTACCCGTATCCGCCGTGGATCTGGAGCGCCTTCGTCGTCACGCGCTGCGCCATCTCGGCGGCGAAGAGCTTGGCCGTCGCCGCCTCCATCGAGTACCGTCCGCCGTTCTTGCGCGTCGAGTCCTTCGCCGCCGCGGCCTTGCGCGTCAGGAGCCGTGCCGCGTCGACCTCGGTCGCCATGTCGGCGAGGTAGAACCGCAGCACCTGGAAATCCGAGATCGGACGGCCGAACGCCTTCCGCGCCTTCGCGTAGGCGACCGCCGCCTCGAGCGCCTCCTGCGCGATGCCGACGGCCTGCGCGGCGATGCCGATGCGGCCGCCGTCGAGCGTCGACATCGCGATCTTGAAGCCGTCGCCCTCGGCGCCGAGGCGGTCGGCGACGGGCACCTTCACGTCGGTCAGGAAGATCTCGACCGTGCCGGACGCGTTGACGCCCAGCTTGACCTGGTGGCGCGAGCGGTCGAAGCCGGGCGAGGACGCGTCGACGACGAAGGCCGAGATCCCCCTGGTCTTCTTCTCGGGGCTCGTCATCGCGAAGAGCAGGCAGAGGTCGGCGTTCGAGCCGCAGGTGATGAAGACCTTCTGCCCGGTGATCCGGTAGTGGTCGCCCTCGAGGACCGCGCGCGTCTTCTGGTTGCCGGCGTCCGAGCCGGCGTCCGGCTCGGTCAGCGCGAAGCAGCCGAGCTTCTCGCCGCGGGCGAGAGGAACGAGGAAGCGCTTCTTCTGGTCGTCGTTGCCGAACTTCTCGATCGGGTCGCAGACGAGCGAGTTGTTGACCGACAGGATGACGCCCATGTTCGCGCACGTCCGCGAGATCTCCTCGATGACGATCGCGTAGGAGACCGAGTCCATGCCGGAGCCGCCCCACTCGGTCGGCACCGCCACGCCGGCGAGGCCGAGCTCCCCCGCCTGGGCGAACGTCGCGCGGGGAAACTCCCCCGTTTGATCGATGGGCGCCGCCTGCGGGCGCACGACCTCTTCCGCGAACTCGCGGACCGAGGCCTGGAGGAGCTGCTGCTCCTCCGACAGATCCAGGTTCATGGGAGGCGGAGTATAACGGCAGGCTGCCCGGCTCGATCGCGCCCCTCACCCCCGGCCCCGCTCCCGGAGGGAGAGGGGCGTCGGTTTCTTGTCAGGGGCAGGGGAAGGCGTTCGTGTCCTGCAGCGGGAGGTACGCGGTGCCGACCGGATTCGGGTACGCCTTCGAGGCGCCGGTCAGCGTGTCCTCGACGAGCAGCGTGACGCCGACGTTCGTCAGGCCGCCGGTGAAGACCCAGAACTTGTTGTTGACCCCGCAGCCCGTGAGCACCTTCACGACGAGCTCGATGTTGTCCGCGGAGAAGAACCAGAAGTAACCGGAGTCTCCGGTCAGCGGCACGCCCATGCCGGTCCCGCTCGCCCCCGCCGACGTCGCATAGAAGGCCGTCACGCGGAAGCGCGCGTTGTCGAGGCAGAGCGTCGTCGCGTTCGCGACGCACGCCCCCGGCGCTCCCGGCTGCAGCCACTGCTTGAGCGCGGGGAAGGTGTAGCTGAACGCGCCGTCGACGGACCAGTTGCTGACGTTGTCGCAGTTGTCGCTCTGGTTGGAGCCGCAGGCGCCGTACTCCTGCCCGATGACCCGGAGATCCTCGAGCATCAGCGGCGAGCCGGAGCTGCCGCCGCCCGTCCCGCCCTGAATGTCCGTCTCGTAGAGAAAACGGCTCGGGGAGATGCCCTGGCTCGCGCAGGAATCCGCGTCCGACACCGCGACGAGCTGGTCGCGCGTGTAGATCTGGGGCACCACGTAGGTCATGTCAGTGCTGATGGGGTAGCTGAGCCGGTATCCGACGAGCCCGGCCGTACCGAGGAAATCGGCCGTCGTCCAGCCAAGCATCACGCTGCCGGGGGGCGGAGGAGACGACAGTTGCACGAAGGTGAAGTCGCTCGAGCTCGAGGCGTTGGCGGTGGCGAGGAGCGTCGAGCCGAGGGTGCTCGGGAACTGGTTCTCGTCGGGAAGAGGCCCGTTGCAGGACGCCCGGCGGTACTGCCAGACGGCCTCGAGCGACGTCGCCGCCGACTGGTTGTCGAAGCAGTGGTTCGCGGTCAGCAGATAGGGGATGTTGCTCGAGGGCGAAGTATTGAGGAGTCCGCCCGTGCAGATGTAGGCGCTACCCTGGTCGGTGAAAGTGAGCTGCGCGACGGCGTTCGACGCCGCGACGATCCCGGGCCAGTCCTGCACCGTGACGCAGGCGCGATCGACGAAGCAGGTGTCGGACTTGGGTTGCGCGGACGGCGACGCCTTCCCCGAGGTCGAAGGCGCGAAAACCGGATGCTCGAGGTGAACGAGGTTGCCCACGACGAGGAGGGCCTTCGACAGCGCCGAGGCGTCGGCGGCGGCGGGAATCCGGACCTCGAGGACGATCGTGTCCGCGTGGACCGTGTTCGTCCAGAAGCCTTCCGGACGGATGCCGGAGCTGAAGTCGTAGGGACCGTGAATCTCGTCGGCGCCGCCGTAGACGTAGACGAGGCTGCCCGCGGGCAGGCGCGCGGCGCTGAAGTAGAGCCGAAGTCCCCCGGCTCCCGCCGAGGAGAACGAGGCCGTCCACACGAGGCTCCCGTCCGCGGCTCTCTCGAGGAGGCCGCCGCCGACCGTCCGCGACGCACCCGCCGCCAGGTCCGACGGCAGGGCGGGGAAGCCGACCTCGCCCGGGAGGGGGCGCGAGAGGCCGATGCGCTCGCGCTTCGCGCGGCCCCCGCCGCGGCGATCGGGAGCCGTCAGTCGAGCGCGCTCGGCGTCCGAGAGCGGGCCCAGGTCGTGGCGGGCGTCGGCCGGAAGGTGCCCCCCCGCCATGGCGAGATCGGAGCGTCTGGGCACGGGAGGGTACGGCGTGGTCGCGTGGAACTCCGCGGGCCCGACCTCGACGACCGGCGGCGGGACCTTCTGATCGGCGGCGCGGGCCGTCCGGACGCCCGCCGCGAGCGCGATCCCGAAGAGAGGCCCCAGAATCCGGCGCGCCCCAATCACCGGCCGATCATAACCTCCCGGGCCCCGGCCTCATGCCCGGCGGAGCCAGAATCCCTTCAAATATTCGCCCTCGGGACAGTCGAGCGACACCGGATGGTCCGCGCCCGCGCCCTGCCGCGCCGAGATCGAGAACGGCACGCCCGCATCGAGGCTCGCGGCGAACACGATCTTCTGGAAGAGGTCCGGGTCGACGAGCCCCGAGCACGAGCACGTCAGCAGCCAGCCGCCCGGCGCGACGAGCCCCATCGCGACGCGGTTGACGTCCTTGTATCCCCGCGCGGCGCGGTCGACGTCCGCGCGCTTCTTCGCGAAGGCCGGCGGATCGCAGACGACCACGTCCCACCGCTCCCCCGCCGCGGCGCGCCGCCGCACGTCCTCGAACACGTCCGCCTCGACGAAGTCGCGATCCTCGGCGGCGAAGCCGTTGGCGGCCCGGTGCTCCCGAGCGAGCTCGAGCGCGGCGGCCGACGAATCCACGTCGACCGCGCGCACGGCGCCGCCCGCGAGGGCCGCGATCGAGAAGGCGCCCGAGTAGGAGAAGAGGTTGAGCACGCCGCGGCCCCGCGCGAGGGCGCGGAGCCGGGAGCGGTTCTCGCGCTGGTCGAGGAAGAACCCCGTCTTCTGCCCCGCGCCGACGTCGGCGACGAAGCGCAGGCCATTTTCGAGGAAGGGCGCGCGGCGCCCTTCCTCGAGACCCCCTCTCCCCCCGGGCGAGGGCCGGGGTGAGGGGCGTGATCTCGCACGGTCTCGTTCTCCTCCGCTGCGCTTCACGATCAGCTCCCCCGGCGCGAACGCCTCCCGCGCCGCAGACTCGAGCGCCGCGCCCCAGGCCTCGATGCCCTCGGTCAGGAGCTCGAGCACCGCGGTCTCCCCGTACACGTCGAGCAGAACGCCCGGGCACGCGTCTCCCTCCGAGTTGACGGCGCGATACCCGGTCGTCTCCGGCGGCAGGACCTCCTCGCGGAGCCGCCGCGCGGCGTGGAAGCGCTCGCGGAAGAGCTCGTCGCCGGGAAGCCGGCCGTCGAACGTCCAGAGCCGCGCGACGATCTGCGAGCCCGGCGAGTACGCGCCGTGCGCGAGCACGCGGCCCGCCGCGTCCGCGACCTCGGCGAGACCGTCCGAGCCGTCGCCTTCGGCGGAAGCGATCGCGCCCGAGAAGAGCCAGGGGTGGCGGCGCCGCACCGACTCGTCGCGGCCGGGCTTGAGAAGCAGACGGATCAAGAAATATTCCCGCTGGAGGGCATCATCCCGGGCACGAAAAATACACCCTCGACCTCAACGCGCACCGGACCCCCTCCGTACAAGGAGGCAGAAGACGCACAGATCTCCTCCTTCGGTGCCCCCCGGCGACGGGGGGCTCATTTTTTTGCGGCGAGGCCCTCGGGGAGCTCTACCGCGAGACGGCGGAGAGGACGCCGTAGGCGAGCGCGCCGATCGCGCCGGCCATGGGGATCGTGAGGATCCAGGCGTAGACGATGCGCCCCGCGACGCCCCAGCGCACCGCCGAGACGCGCTGCGTCGCGCCGACGCCGATGACCGCGCCCGTGATCGTGTGCGTCGTCGAGACCGGGATGCCCAGGACGGAGGCGAGGATCACGGTGCCGGCGGCGCCCGTCTCCGCGCAGAATCCCGAGAACGGCTTCAACTTGGTGATCCGGGTGCCCATCGTGCGCACGATGCGCCAACCGCCCGTCAGGGTCCCCAGGCCGATGGCCGCGTGCGCCGAGAGGATGATCCACCAGGGAATCGCCTTCATGTCGGGCAGGTGCATCCAGTGGAGGACCGAGCCCGGGTCGCGAAAGAGCGTCTCGTTGGCGACGAGGAGGCTCGCGATGATGCCCATCGTCTTCTGGGCGTCGTTGGTCCCGTGCGAGAGCGAGAAGGCCGCGGCCGACCCGAGCTGCGCCCGCCGGAACCAGCGGTCCACCGAACCGTACGGCGCGCGGTGGAAGATCCACGACACCGCGACCATCAGGACGAAACCGGCCGCCATGCCGATCAGGGGCGACAGCACGATGAAGGCGAGGGTCTTGACCCACGCCATCCCCGGGACGATCGCCCGCACCCCGACGCGCGCGACCGCGGCGCCCGCGTAGCCCCCGATCAGGGCGTGGGACGACGAGGACGGGATCCCGAAGTACCAGGTGATGAGGTTCCAGACGATGGCGCCGCAGAGTCCGCCGAGCACGACGTCCGAGTTGACGACCGAGACGTCGATCAGCCCCGACCCGATCGTCTTGGCGACCGCGGTGCCGAAGACGAAGGCCGCGACGAAGTTGAAGAACGCCGCCCAGAACACCGCCACGAGGGGTGAGAGCACCCGCGTGGACACGACCGTGGCGATCGAGTTCGCCGAGTCGTGCATCCCGTTGATGAAGTCGAAGACGAGCGCGATCCCGATGATGAGAAGGACGTAGGCCATCGCGCTGGAGCGGCGCTCAGGAGTGCTTCAGGACCACGCTCTCGAGCACGTGCGCGACGCCGACGCACGAATCGACGCAGCGCTCCATGTTGTCGTAGATCTCCTTCCACTTGATGACCTCGATCGCGGGCAGGTTCTCGCGGAAGAGACCGGCGATGGCCTCCTGGTAGACGACGTCGCCCTCGTTCTCGAGCTGCTTGATCCGGATGCACTTGGGCATCACGCCCTTCTGCTGGCGCAGCTGAGACACGGCCTCGACCAGCTCTCCGGTGGTCGTGACGATCAGCTCGGCCAGCTTGAGCGAGACCGGCGTCGGTTTGTCGATCCCGAAGATCGACAGCCGGCGGACCGTGCCGTCGATCAGGTCGATCACGTCGTCGAGGCGGACGGCCAGGTGGTGAATGTCTTCCCGGTCGATCGGAGTGATGAAGGTCCGATCGATGCCCCGGAGGATCTCGTGGGAGATCTCGTCGCACTCGTGCTCGAGCCGCTTCACCTGGTCGGCCACGGTCGCGACCGGCGACTCGCCGCGAAAGAAGCGGGCCAGGATCTTCGCCGCCTCGTGGATGCGGACGGCGAGCTCCGTGAAACGCTCGAAATACTTTTCGTCGCGGGGGAGAAAGTTCAGCATGGACGCCTCGAAAGCGGCGTCATCCTATCCCAGACTTCAGGCGGTCTTGACGCGCATCTTCGCGCGCGCTTCAGGTCGTCGCGGCGTTCTCCCGCCGCGGACCCTAAGCGGCCGCCGGGAAGCTGACCCGGAACGTCGAGCCCTCGCCCGCCTCGCCCTCGACGTCGACGACGGCCCCGTGGAGCTGCGCGATGTGCTTGACGATCGCGAGGCCCAGTCCCGAGCCCGGGCGCATCTTCGAGCGGGAGCGGTCCACCTGATAGAAGCGCTGGAAGATCTTGTCGCGCTCGGACTTCGGAATGCCCGGGCCGAGGTCCTCGACGGAGAAGCCGGTCCGGCCGGATTGCCGGAAGACGCGCACCACGACCGGCGCGCCGCGCGGCGAGAACTTGATCGCGTTGTCCAGCAGGTTGCGCGCGAGCTGGCCGACGCGCCGCCGGTCGCCCATCGCCGTGATCGCGTCATCCCCCTGGACGCGCACCGAAACGCCGCATTCCCTCGCCGCCGGCTCGAGGTCCTCGGCCACCTCCGCGAGCAGCTCGCGCAGGGGGATCGCCTCGCGCACGAGCGGCACGGCGCCGCTCTCGATCTGCGCGAGGTCCATGAGGTCGTCGATGAGCTCGCGCATCCGGTCCGACTGGCGACGGATCAGGCCGAGCAGCTCGGCGCTCTCGGCGCGGTCCGGCTCGCTGTCGGCGAGCGTCTCGGCCGCCGCGGCGATCGAGGCGATCGGCGTGCGCAGCTCGTGGGACACGTCCGCCACGAAGGTGCGGCGCATCGCCTCCGTCCGCTCGATCCGCGTGACGTCGCGCAGGACGCCGACGGCCGCCGCGCGGTGCGCGTCGGGCAGCGGGGCGACCGCGATCTGCCACACGCGATCGTCGGGAAGACGCACTGTCTTCTCGGTGTGCTCGCCGGTGTGCACCGTCGCCTCGAAGCAGTCGTGGAGGGGCCGCTCGCGGAGGACCTCGTAGATCCCGCGGCCGGCCGGCGCCGGAATCCCTGTCATCTCGGCGAACCGGCCGTTCGCCTCGAGCACTCGCAGCTTCGCGTCGACGACGACGAGCCCGTCCGGCAGGCGCTCGAAGACCATCGCGGTCAACCGTCTCTCCGACTCCGCGCGCTGGACCGCCTGGTTGAGCGCCCCCTTCATCCGCTGCATCGCGGCGCCGAGCAGCTGCACCTCCTCGCCGCCGGCGGTCGGCAGGTCGCGGGCGAAGTCGCCCGCGGCGACCGCCGAGGCCGCGCGCGTCAGCTCGGCGACGGGCTCGGAGAAGCGGCGCGAAGCGCTGGCGCCGATCAGGAAGAGCAGCAGGCAGACCGCGAACGTCGCCGCCCTCATGGTCCAGAGATAACCGAGCTCCACCTGCTGCAGGCGCGCCTGGGCAATCGCGAGGCGCAACACGCCGCCGTCCGGCAGCCGCCGCGCGACGTAGAGCATGGGCTTCTGTTCGGTCGGCGAGGTCCGCTGCGACGACCCGATACCGTTCGCGAGCGCCTCGACGACCTCCGGGCGCCGCGCGTGGTTCTCCATCGCGGGCACGTCCGCCGGCAGCAGGTCGGTGTCGTGGCGGACGCGCCCGTCGGGGCCGATGTCGGTGATGCGGCACTCGAGCTCCGCGGCCGACCGGCGCAGGAACGCGTCGAGGCTCTCGGCGTCGAGCGGCACGCGGGCGAGGTCGGAGGTCAGGTGCTCGAGCTCGCGGCGAAAGCGCTCGGCGACGCGATCGTGGACGGCGCGGCGGAGCGTCGCGTCCGAGACGGCCACGAGGAAGATTCCTGCGAGCGCCGCGAGCGCGGCGAACAGGAAGGTGAATCGGGCGCGGAGCCTCATGCAGACGAGCCGGCAGACCGCCGGGGGCCGGCGGCGGCCACCAGCCTACTTCGCCGGCGCCGCCTCGCGGTAGCGATATCCGAGGCCGACGACCGTTTCGATGCGCGCGTCGCCGAGCTTGCGCCGGAGGGCGCGAATGTGGACGTCGACCGTCCGCGTCTCGACGTCGGCGTCGTAGTCCCAGAGCCGGGCGAGGATCGCGTCGCGCGTCACGACACGGTTCCGGTTCCGGATCAGGAGCCAGAGCAGGTCGAATTCCTTCTTCGTCAGGTGCACGCGCGCTCCCTGCAGCGTGACCTCGAACCGCGCGCGGTCGACGACGAGCTCGCCGTCGCGGAAGATCTCCTCCTCCGACGTCTCGAAGGCCGCGACCCGGCGCAGGTGCGCGTTCACCCGCGCGAGCAGCTCGCGCATCGAGAAGGGCTTGGTGATGTAGTCGTCCGCGCCGATCTCGAAGCCGAGCAGCTTGTCGCGCTCCTCGACGCGCGCGGTGAGCATGATGATCGGGACCTTGCGCGTCTCGTCGGCGCGCCGGAGCTCCCGGCAGAGCGCGAGCCCGTCGATGTCGGGCAGATTCAGGTCGAGGATGACGAGGTCGAACGGCTTCTCCTGCACGGCGGCGAGCGCCGCGAGACCGGAGATGTAGTGCTCGACCTGGTAGCGCTTCTCCTTCCGCAGGTTCAGTCGGATCGTGTAGGCGATGTCGGCGTCGTCCTCGATGAGCGCGATGCGCTTCATCGCGCCCGTGTGGGCCTCGCCCCGCGCCGCCCCGTCCTTTCCCCTGGTCGCCACGGCTTTCATTTTGCCCCCGCTCCTTCTAACCAAAACGGCCCGTGATGTAGTCCTCGGTGATCTTCTGGCCCGGGTTCGTGAACAGCTTCTCGGTCCGGTCGTGCTCGACCAGCCGGCCCAGCATGAAAAACGCCGTGAACTCGGAGACGCGCGCCGCCTGCTGCATGTTGTGGGTGACGATCACGATCGTGAACTCGCGCTGCAGCTCGTGGATCAGCTCTTCCACCTTGCCCGTCGCGATCGGGTCGAGCGCCGAGCACGGCTCGTCCATGAGGAGGACCTCCGGCTCGACCGCCACCGCCCGCGCGATGCAGAGGCGCTGTTGCTGGCCCCCGGAGAGGCCCATCGCCGAGGCGTCGAGGCGGTCCTTCACCTCGTCCCAGAGCGCCGCGCGGCGGAGCGCCTTCTCGACCCTCTCGGGCATCTCCCCCCGGGACGCGAGGCCGTTGATCTTCAGACCGTAGGCGACGTTCTCGAAGATCGACTTCGGGAACGGGTTCGACTTCTGAAAGACCATGCCGACCCGGCGGCGCAGGTCGACGATGTCGGTGCCCGGACCGTAGATGTCGTTGCCGTCGAGGAGCACGTCGCCCTCGACGCGCGTGTCCGGGATGATGTCGTTCATCCGGTTGAGGCAGCGCAGGAACGTCGACTTGCCGCAGCCCGACGGCCCGATGAAGGCAGTCACCGTCTTCTCCGGGATCTGCAGCGAGATGTCCCAGAGCGCCTGCTTCGGGCCATAGTGGAAGTTGAGCCTCTTCGACTCCATCCGGATCTTCCGTCCCGCCAACGACGACACGGCCGCCGCGCTCGTCGGCTCCGCCCCGGGCGCCGGACCTCCCGCCGATGTCTCCATTTCGCTCACCACCGTTTCGCTCATGCGCGGTGCATCCGCTCGAGCCGCCGCGTGACCACCCGGGCCAGAACGGAGAAGACGAACACGAATCCGACGAGCACGAGCGCCCCGGCCCAGGCCTGCCGGTGCCAGTCCTCGTAGGGCGAGACGGCGTACGTGTAGATCTGGACCGGCAGCGACGAGATCGGCTGGACGAGGCTCGTCGAGAAATACCGGTTGTTGAAGGCGGTGAAGAGAAGGGGCGCCGTCTCGCCCGCGATCCGAGCGAGCGCGACGAGGACGCCGGTCATGATCCCGGGCAGCGCCGCGGGCACCATGACCGAGAACGCCGCCCGGGCCCGCGTGGCGCCGAGCGCCAGCGCGCCCTCGCGCAGGGTTCCCGGCACGAGGTTCAGGAGCTCCTCGGTCGTCCGCGTGATGATCGGGATCATCATGAAGCCGAGCGCGAGGCCGCCGGCGAGCGCCGAGAAGTGCTTGACCGGCAGGACCGCGAGGCCGTACGCGAAGATGCCGATGACGATCGACGGCACGCCGTTCAAGACGTCGGCCGTGAACCGCACGAGCGAGCCGAACGTCTTCTTGCCGTACTCGGTCAAGTAAACGCCCGCGATCACGCCGACCGGCACGGCGAAGGCGCCGGCGATGACGATGAGGTACACGGTCCCGACCATCGCGTTCGCCATGCCGCCGCCCGGCTCGCCGACGGGCTTCGGCATCCGGGTGAAGAAGTCCCAGCTCAGGGACGAGAAGCCTTTCTCGATGACGTATCCGAAGACGAAGAAGAGCGGGATGAGCGCGAGGAAGACGGCGGCGCCGCACAGGAAGACGACGATGCCGGAGAAAGCCTTGCGGCGGCGCGTCCTGTTCACTGCCCGCCTCCGGTCGGGGCGGCGAACGCCACCGTCGCGGTGGGCTTCGGCACCTGCGCCTTGACCTCGCGCGTCACGCTCCAGATCAGGAGCCGCGAGATCGCGTTGATGAACACCGTGATCACGAACAGCACGAGGCCGATCTCGATCAGAGCGGACAGATACAGATCGTCGGCCGCTTCGGTGAACTCGTTCGCGATGACCGCTGCCATCGTGTACTGGGGCGCGAACAGGGATGCCTTGATCTGCGGATTGTTGCCGATGACCATCGTCACGGCCATCGTCTCGCCGACCGCGCGGCCGAATCCGAGGATGACCGCGCCGATGATGCCGGTGCGGCCGAAGCGGAGCGCCGCCCGGATCGCCTCCCAGCGCGTGGCGCCGAGCGCGTAGGCGGCCTCGCGCTGCGACGCGGGCACGGCCTTCAGGACCTCGCGCGCGACGGAGGATGTAAAAGGAATCACCATGACGGCGAGGATCAGCGCCGCCGCGCCCATGCCCACGCCGAGCGGCGGCCCCGAGAACAGAGGCACCTTCTTCAGCCAGTCCGGAGTGACGACCTGGAGCTTCCGCACGATCGGCACGAGGACGAAGACGCCCCACAGCCCGTACACGATCGACGGCACCGCGGCGAGCAGCTCCGTCAGAAACGCCAGCGGGGTCCGGAGACGCCGCGGCGAGAGCTCGGAGAGGTAGATCGCGATGCCGAGGGCGATCGGGGTCGAGATCAGCATCGCGAGGATCGACGAGTAGAGCGTTCCCCAGATGAACGGCAGGGCCCCGAACTCGCCCGACACCGGGTCCCACGTCTTTCCGGTCCAGAACCGGAACCCGAACTTCGCGAGCGAGAGCTGCGACGTCCGGTAGAGCTCCCAGAAGATGCCCGCGACGAGCAGCACGACGAGCAGCGCGAAGAACCCCGTCCCCAGGCGGAAGCCGCGGTCGTCGGCGCTCCGGCGAGAGGACGGGGATTTCATGCTCGCCTTCCGATTACAGCTTGATGCGCTTGAGGGCTTCGGTCTCGAGCGCCACGACTTCCTTCGGCAGGGGCGCGTAGCCGAGGTCCTTGCAGTACTTCTGTCCCTCGGTCAGCGCCCACTTCATGAAGTCCACCATGATTTTCGCCCTCGGCTTGTCGGTCGGGTTCTCGTAGAAGAGCAGCCAGGTGAACGAGGAAATGGGATAGACGCCCTTTCCGGGGGCGTTCGTGATCGAGACGCGGAAGTCCGAGGGCATCGACTTCGCCGCTCCGGCCGCGGCGGCGGTCACCGAGTCGAGCGAGGCCACGATGAACTCTCCGCCGGCGTTCTGCACCGAGCCGAACGAGATCTTGTTCTGGAGGGCGTAGATCAGCTCGACGTAGCCGATGGCGCCCGGCGTCTGCTTGACGAGACCGGCGACGCCCTCGTTGCCCTTGCCGCCGACGCCCACGGGCCAGTTCACCGAGGTGTTGACGCCGACCTTCTCCTTGAACTCGGGCGAGACCTTCGAAAGGTAATCGACGAAGATGTACGTCGTGCCGGATCCGTCGGACCGGTGCACGACGACGATGTCGGCCGCCGGGAGCTTGACGCCCGGGTTTGCGGCCGTGATCGCCGCGTCGTTCCACTTCGAGACCTTGCCGAGGATGATGTCGGCGAGGAGCTTGCCGGAGAACTTCAGGGACGCGTCGACCCCCGGGATGTTGTACACGGGGACGACCGCGCCGAGCACCGTCGGCAGATGCAGGATCGGTCCGGGCGCCTTCTTGATCTGCTCCTCGTTCATCGGCCCGTCCGTCGCGCCGAAGAAAACGGTCTGCTCCGTCATCTGGCGGATGCCGCCGCCCGAGCCGATCGACTGGTAGTTGATCTCGACCTCGGGGTGCAGCTTGTTGTACTCGGAAAACCACTTCGAGTAGATCGGGTACGGAAACGTCGCGCCGGCCCCGTTGATCGGCGTGGTCTGACCGGTCGCGGCGAGCGCCGCGAGCAGGCCGAGCCCGAGTGCGAGGAAGACCTTCGTCGACTTCATGCCTCTCTCCTCCGGCCCGGGAAGATGAAGTTCGCGCGTTAAGTCCCCGTGAAACTGCTGTTAAAACGCACCCGCCCGATCGGGACCGGCTTCCGAAAAAAGCAAAGGGCGGCGAAGGTCCGGCCCTCGCCGCCCTCGAAAGCCTGCCGGGGCTAGAAGGAGCCCTGGAGCTCCAGGACGAACCGGTTGAAGTCCTTGAGCTGCGCCGTCACCGGCTGCGACTTCGGGAGGATGCGCTCGTAGTAGGGGACGATCTTGAAGTTCTGCCCGTAGACGTAATAGTTGAAGCCACCGCCCACGCGCTGCTGTCCCTTGGCCAGATTGACGACGTCGTCGGTGTAGTGGAGGAACTCGTAGCGGACGAACGGCTGGAGCTTCAGCTGGCAGAAGTAGTAGCCGGCGTTCGTGTACACCGTGTACTGCTCGGGAAGCGTGTTGTTCGTTCCGTTGTCGTTGAAGACCTCCCGGTGGCCGTCGAAGTGCATGTAGTCGCCCTCGACCGTGACCGCGTCGCCCTGGAGAACCGGCCAGTCGAAGAACACGTCGCCGCCGTAGCCCTTGTAGGAGTTCTGGGCCTGGTACCAGCCGGCGAACGCGAGCATCTTCTTCTTGCCGAGGTTGGTGCCCGGGTAGGCGTACACGTACTCCGTGTCGAACACGTCGTACTGGACGCGGCCGGCGAACATGAGCGAGTTCCGGGCACCGGCGGCCGGGCCGAGGGGCGGCTCCTGCGGAGACGTCGGAGCGCGGTAGCCCTCGAAGACGCCGGTGCGGTAGGTCAGGTGATCGTTGAGGAGCGCGCCGTTCAATCCCACGCCGTAGTCCCGGCCGCCGTTCCACTCGAGGATCGTGCCCTCCTGCTGCGACCAGGTCGGGAGGTCGAGCGCGAGGAACGTGGCAACGCTCGTCAGCACCTGACGGTTTTGCGGGACGAGGAATTCACCGCCCTGGAGCGCCATCGCGTGGCCCAGGAAATTCCACTGCGCGTAGGCGTCCTGGACCAGGAAGCCCGAGTTGATGTTCTTCTGGCCGGTGGTGCCCGAGTATCCGACGCGCGGATCGTCGGTCTGGAAGAAGACGGTGACGTTCTCGGGAAGGTTGGCCGTGACGTTGAACCGGGCGCGCCGCAGGTAGAAGTTCTGCGAGTACCCGGCGCTGTTGGGGTCCTGGAGCGCCTCGTACGTCGGCTGGATGACGGAGCCGAAGCGGAAGACCACGTTGTCGGCGATCTTCAGCACCGCCCACGGCGGCGTCACCAGCTGGGTGTTGGGGTTCGGCTGCTGCAGCAGCGCCGCGAGCGACTTGTTCAGGGATGCCTGGTAGACGCCCGGCTTCTCGAGATTCTGGTCGGCCGGCCCCTGGAACTGGTTGGCCTTCGCCGCCTCGGCCGCCTGCGCCGCCGCATTCGCGGCCGCCTCGGTCTGCTTCGCGGCCGCCTCGGTCTGCTTGGCTGCGGCCTCGGTCTGCTTCAGCTGGTCCTGGACCTGCTTCTGCTGTTCCTCGACCTGCTTCTGCATCTCCTGAAGCGCCTTGTCGCGTTCCGCCGCCTCTTTCTTCAGTTTCTCGAGCTGCTCCTGCTGAGCCGCGAGCGCACGCTTCATCTCCTCGAGCTGAGCCGGGGTGGGCGCTGGATCCTTGCCGGAGCCGGACGCATCCTGCGCGAATGCGTTGCCCGCGACGAGCGCGAGCGCGAGTGCCAGTATCGCCAGTCTCTTCATCGCCTCTCCTCCGAATCAAACTGTTTCGGTTCGCCTGTCTCAAAAGGGGTTGGCGGGGCAACCGTAGGTTTGCCACGTAAAGACGGTTAGAAGGTCCGGTCAACTGTTCGTGAATCGCGCAGCCCAAAATGCGCCCAAAAAAAGGGCCCCGATCGCTCGGGGCGGAAGGAAGGGACGCGAGACGCAGTGCGTCGAAGGGTGACGTCGTGCCGTGAAGGCGCGAGCGGCGGAATGTAAGTTTCGCGTAAACATCGCTTCTTGGAAGTTCTCGCGCTTCCCTCCCTGCGGGCCCGACGGGGAAACTACGGACAAGCTTATCGAAGACCGGACCCACGGGAGATTCCCTTCCCCGACTCAACCGGCTCACGTCACGCGATCCTCCCGTCCCGCGTGAGCGCGATACGATGCGCGTTCATGGCCACGGACCCGGTCGTGCGCCGGCTCCTGGCGCCGCCGCGGCGTCCCGCGGGACGCAAGCTCGCGATGCGGCGCTCCGCGACGCTGCGGGAGTCGCTGCTGCTCGCCTTCGCGCGAACGATCCGCTATGCGCGCGCGGTGGCGCGGCGAGCCGCCGCGGAACCGGTGGAATCCGTCCACGAGTACCGGAAGTCCGTCCGGCGCGTGCGCGCGGTCGTCTCGCTGCTCCGGCCGGCGCTCGGCAAGAAGACCGCGCGCGGCTTCTCGCGCGAGCTGCGCCGCGCGTTCGCCGAGACGGGCGCGCTGCGCGACGCCGACGTCCTTCTGGCCTCGCTTCGCCTCGTCCCTCCCGGAAACGATCCGGAGCGAGCGGAGATCGAGTCCGTGCTCGAGCGCGAGAGCGGCGAGGACGGCGACGAGGCGCGGCGGGCGCTCGAGAAGGGCAGCGAGATCCTCCAGCCGCTCCCCGCGGCGTTGCGGGTCGTGCTCCCGGAGACCTTTTCGATGGAGGACCTCGACCGCGGTCTCACGCGGAGCGCCCGGCGCGTCCGAGCGACGCTCGAGCGCGCGATCGAGACGCGCGCCGACGCCGATTTCCACGAGTGGCGCAAGCGCGTCAAGGAGCTGCGCTACCAGGTCGAGATGCTCGCGTCTTCGGGAAGTCCGGCGCTGCGCCGGCGGGAGAAGAGGCTCTCGGCGCTCGCCGAGGACCTCGGCGAGACCACGGACCTCATCCTGCTCGAGGCGGCGCTCCAGGCGCGGATCGCGCGCGGCGTGCTTCCGGACGCTCCGGGACTGACCGGGGCGATCCACTCGACGATCGCCGAGCGGTCGCGCGAGCTCCTCCTCCGCGGCCAGGAGATGTTCGCGCCGCCTGCCGGAGACTTCGCGCGGGAGGTGCTGGCCGAGCGGGGATAGACGAACGCGGCGGGCTCAGGCGGCGGCGAGCCGCCGCATCCAGGCCTGGGCGCTCTCGAGCTCCTCGACGATCACGCAGCCTCCGGGCGGACGGCTGCGCCGCGCGCCCCCTCCCCCGACCAGAACGGGAATCGCGGCCGGAACGGCGCGCCGGAGCTCCGCCAGGCGCTCGCGCGACGCGGCGCCGCCCGTCGAGACCGAGATGCTGATGCCCACGGCGGCGGGGCGGCGCGCGCGGACGGCGGCGACGATCTCCGCGAGCGGCGTGTCGGCGCCGAGAACGTGGGGCTCGAGGCCGGCGGTCGCCGCGAGAAACGCGGCGATCTGGAGGCCGAGTCCGTGCGTCTCGCCCGGGAACGCCGCGAGCACGAGGCGAGGGCCGGCGGGGCTCCGCTCGAAGGGCAGCCGGAGCGAGCGGAGGACGTCCGAAAGCCGCTCGGAGAAGAAGTGCTCGTGCGCGATGCCGAGCTCACCCAGCGACCACGCTTCGCCGACGGCCTCGATCATGGGCGCCACGCGGTCCCGGATGAATCCGAGCGGACCCAACCGCCCCGCCTCGGCGAGGAGCTCCGCGCCGAGCTCCGCGCCCGCGTGTTCGCGCACGAAGGACATCCAACCGGCGAGCGGCGCGAGGGGCGCCGCGCTCGAGGCGGGAGCCGACGATTCGTGCAGGAGCGACTCGAGCCGCGGCTCGGAGAGCGCCACGACCTGACCCGGCCGGTGCCCGCGCGCGAGGGCCTCCGCGATGCGGCGCAGGCGCCGCACGTCGCCGGGCGAATACAGACGATGCCCGGAGCCCTTTCGCTGCGGCAGCGGGAATCCGTAGCGCTTCTGCCAGACCCGGAGCGCGTCCGGCGACAGCCCCGTCGCGCGCGCCACCGCTCCGATCGAAAGGAGCCGTTCGGCCACGGCGGGGGGGGTCGAGCGGGCATCCATGCCCCGACAATATGTCAAGATACGAATCTGGACAAATCCAGACGGGTGAGCCGCCCGGCGGCCCCGGGCTCAACCCTTGCTAAACATCAGAAGCACCAACATCTGTATCCCGTTCGCTCCCCGCGAAGTGATAAATCAAATTGTCTCGACAGAGGTTTCGCAGGAGGACGGATCCGACCCCTCCTGACTTCACATGCGGGAACGGCCTCGGTGGTAACTTGCGGGTCGCCTTTTCCTTCGCAGACGAGGAACCATGAGCGAAGTCCAATACATCGGTGCGGGCGGGACTCCGGAAGATCGGCTCACGGACCACTCGCTCTACTTCAACCGCGAGATTTCGTGGCTCGCCTTCAATCGCCGCGTCCTCGAGGAGGCGCTCGATCCGTCCTGGCCCCTGCTCGAGCGGGTGAAGTTCCTCTCGATCTTCCACTCGAACTTAGACGAGTTCTTCATGATCCGCGTCTCGGGCCTGCACGAGCAGCTCGAGGCGTCGGTCACCGAGCGGAGCGCGGACGGCCTGTCGGCGCCGGAGCAGCTCCGCCGCATCCGGGAGATCGTCGAAAACGACGCCGGCGTCGCGACGCGCCTTCTCCTGGACGATCTGCGGCCGCGCCTCGCCGAAGCCGGGGTGCGCATTCTCGAGTGGACCGAGATCGAGCCCGAGCGCCGCAAGGAGCTGTCGGCCTATTTCGAGAGCGTCGTCTTCCCGGTGCTGACGCCGCTCGCGTTCGACCCCGCGCACCCTTTCCCCTTCGTCTCCAACCTCTCGCTCTCGCTCGCCGTCGAGCTCGCGGAGAAGAAGGAGAAGCGGGCCGCTTTCGCGCGCGTCAAGGTCCCCGCTTCGCTCGGAAGGTTCGTGCCGATCCCCGGCGCGCCGGAACGGACCTTCGAGTTCATCCCGCTCGAGAAGCTCGTCGAGGCGAACCTCGACCGCCTGTTTCCGGGGATGCAGATCCTCGGCGCCTCGGCCTTCCGCGTCACGCGCGACGCCGACATCGAGATCCGCGAGGACGAGGCCGGAGACCTGCTCGACAGCGTCGCGGAGAACGTCCGGCGCCGGCGGTTCGGCGCGGCGATCCGTCTCGAGGTCGAGAGGCGCTGCCCCGAGACGGTCCGGGAGCTGCTCCGCACCGAGCTCGAGCTCGAGCCGGATGACGTCTACGAGACCGACGGGCCGCTCGGCGCCGCCGATCTCCTGTCGGTGATGAAGCTCGATCTGCCCCAGCTGAAGGACTCCCCCTTCCTGCCGGCGTCGCGCGGCCTCTTCGATCCGCCCGCGAACGTGTTCGACATCATCCGCAAGGGCGACGTGCTCCTCCACCAGCCCTACGACTCGTTCGATCCCGTCCTGCACTTCCTCGAGCGCGCCGCCGACGATCGCGACGTGCTCGCGATCAAGATGACGCTGTATCGCACGGGCACCGACTCGCCGATCGTCGACGCGCTCGCCCGGGCCGCCGAGAACGGCAAGCAGGTCGCGGTGCTCGTCGAGCTGAAGGCGCGCTTCGACGAGGAGAACAACATCCAGTGGGCGCGCTCGCTCGAGCGCGCGGGCGTCCACGTCGCGTACGGCGTCGGCGGCCTGAAGACCCACGCCAAGATCGCGCTGGTCGTCCGCCGCGAGGGCACGACCATGCGGCGCTACGTCCACGTCGGCACCGGCAACTACAACCGGGCGACGGCGCGGGTCTACACGGACCTCGGGCTCTTCACGGCGCGGGCCGACTTCGGCCACGACGCCTCCGAGCTCTTCAACTTCCTGACGGGGTTCTCGCGGAAGACGAAGTACCGCCGGCTCACCGTCGCACCGTCGGGCCTCCACGAGAAGGTTCTCTCGCTGATCGACGCGGAGGCCGAGAAGGCTCGCCAGGGCAAGCCCTCCGGCATCGTGGCGAAGATGAACGCGCTCGTGGATCCCTCGGTCATCCGCGCGCTGTACCGCGCTTCGCAGGCGGGCGTTCCCATCGACCTCGCCGTGCGCGGCATCTGCTGCCTGCGCCCGGGGGTTCCCGGCGTCTCCGAGACGATCCGCGTGTCGAGCGTCGTCGGTCGCTTCCTCGAGCACAGCCGCGCCTTCTCCTTCGGCGTCGGCGAGGAGGAGGAGATCTACCTCTCGAGCGCCGACTGGATGCCCCGCAACTTCTTCGCGCGCGTCGAGCTGATGGTCCCCGTTCTCGACGAGAAGGCGAAGGAGAAGATCCGCCAGGAGATCTTCGCGGAGTTCCGCGCGGACAACTCGCGGGCCCGCGACCTGCAGCCCGACGGCTCCTACGTCCGGCGCCACCCCGCGCCGGGCGAGGCGTCGCGCGACGCGCAGAGCGATCTCGTCGACCGGCTCGCGCGCCGCGGCCTCAAGGCCGTCCCCTCTCTCTAACCCGCGGCGAGGAAACGCCGCGTCGGGCCGACGGACCCGGGCTCCGAACGCCGTTGTGCTCGTTACCTCGTCGCGACCTCGACCGGACCGGGCGAGGGAGGCGAAGCCGCCTTGCCTCGCTCGTCGTCGAGGCCCGGAAGCCGATCGCTCCAGGTCCGTGTCGCGCGGTCGCCGATGCGCGTCTCCGGGCCGACGGCGAGGCGGCGGCCCCTCCAGGTCACCCGGTTTCCGACGAGCCCCGCCAGGAAGACCGCCGTCGAGAAGAGGTCCCGGACGGGAAGCAGCAGCCGGTCGAGCACGGTATGCGGCCTCTCGAGTCCCGCCGCCAGATGCCCTTCGAGCAGATAACGGATGCCGAGAAGGACGGCGGCCGGCCGCCAGGCCCCGTTCGCTGCGGCCGCGGCGGCCCAGGGCAGCGCGCCGGAGAAGGACTCCGCCAGATAGAGGACACCGCCGAGGTGACGGCGCATGATGGCCCAGCGGCGGTGGCGGTCCCACACCGCGCGCGGCGTCTTGCTCACCTCCGCGGTGTCGATGATGTCGGCCGACAGCACGACGCGGTACCCCGCGCGCCGGACCTCGCGGCCGATGAGGTAGTCCTCCGCGAGATAGTGCTGAAGGGCCCGGAACCCTCCTCCCACCTCCAGGGCGGTGCGGGAGACGAGGATCGATTTCCCCACGACGCAGGGCATCTTGAGGATTCCCGAGATCGCGGCGGTGCCGGGCAGGAGACAACCGTTCAAGTAGAGCGCCTCGACGCGCGAGGCGAAGCTCTCGGCGCCCTCGGCCGCGAAGAGGTGGGAGACGAGGCCCACGCGGTGGTCGGCGAAGTGAGAGACGGCGCGACCGAGAAAATCCGGCCGGACCCGGACGTTCCCGTCGGAGAACATCAGCAGCCGGTGGCGCGCGTGCTCCGCCGCGGCGGCGAGCCGGTCGACCTTGGCGTTGCCGCCGGAGTCGCGCGGGTCGAAAACGAACGCCGCCGGCACGCTCGGATGCCGGTCGGCGACGCGCCGCGCGATCGGGTACGCCGGGTCCGCGCGATCGGCGAACGAAAAGACGATCTCGTAGAGCGGATACCTCAGGCGGAAGAACGACTCGAGGTTCTCCTCGAGGTCCTCGTCGAGGCCGCGGAGGGGCTTCAGGATGGACACGGGCGGCGAGAACCCCGGCACGCGGTGGCCGACCGCCGTTCTCCGGAGCCGGCGCACCTCCGCCGCGGCGATCGCGTAGAGGACCGTGGACACGCCGAGGCCGGCGAGACCGGCGGCGGCGAGCGCCCTCACGCCGAGACCGCCGCCCTTTCGGGCTCGAGGCGCAGGATGCCGATCCCGCTGCCCCGCCGGAGCGCGGCGAGCACGCTTTCGCGGGTCTTTTCGGCGGGGACGAGCGATTTCCAGGCGTAGAGGTGCTCTGGCCGATGGAAGTCGCTGTTGGCGAGGTGCGGCAGATTTTCCCGCGAGATGACGGGATAGAGCTCCCAGCGGCAGCCGACCTCCCAGAGATCGAGCAGCGGGGAGACGCGCTTGCGGCGGTTCCAGAGGTACCACGTGTTCGCGAACCACTCGCTCATCTCATGCGGATGGCATGCCACCGAGACCGCCCCGCGCGCGCGGATCTCCCGGATCATCTCGAGGGGATCGCCGTCCGCGGAGAGGAACTCGTCGAGGCCGAGGGCGAGGACGTGCACCGAGGTGTCCCGGTTGATCGTGTTGCGGGTCATCTCCGCCCCCGGGAGGACGAGCATCCCGTAGACCTCCCGCGCCCGCTCGGCCTCGCGTTCGATCTCGTCGCGGTAGCGCTTCCAGCTCTCCGGGTCCAGGCTGTGGCGGATGCGGTGCGCGATCTTCCCGAGGCCGCTGTCGGAGTTGACGACGTGGTCGGTGATCGCGATGACGTCGTGGCCCGCCTGCCCGAACAGGTCGATGACCTTCGGGAGGGGCAGGACCCCGTCCGAATAGGTGGTGTGCACGTGGAAGTCGCAGAGCAGCATCGGAACGTCCGCAGTGTCCGCCGCGGACGCGAAGATCGGGCGAGGCGGAGCCTCAGGGAACGGAAAACCGGGGTAAGGACCGCGTGAAGCGGGTCGTCAGCGCGCCGGGGCGAGGGTCGGGCGCCGCGCCGTGCGCGCGACCGGCAGTCTTCCGACCCTCCGGGGAGGCGGGAAGAACGTCCCCATCGAGGGGCGACGCTCCTGCCACCAGGAGATCCAGCGCCGCCGGGCATCGGTCGGGAGGCCCACGCCGTCCACCGTGAACACCTTCAGATCGGCCGCCTTGACCTCGGCGCGCCCCTGCGACCGCGAGAAGAGGATGTGCACGGGAAGCTCCGCGTCCCCATGCAGCGGGAACGAGAAACGGAACCGCTCGGCGTCCGGCGCCAGACGCAGCGCCACCGAGAAGCCCGACAGCGGGAGCGAGCGTTCCGGCGTCAACCGGGCGATCGCGACCCAGCCGGTCGGGCCGTACTCGACGTCGTGGCGGCTCCCGCACGCGCAGGAAACCTCGCGGTGCGCGCCCGAGCCCGCGGCCTGCCGGAACTCGACCGGACGTCCGCACTCGCAGAATCCGATGGGCCCGTGCAGGTGCTGCATGGCGGGAGCGTACGGCGGGGCTCCTTAAGACGACGTGAAGATCCGCAACGTCGATAATGCCGTCCATGCGCGGCCTGCCCGACTATCACGTCCACACCCGGCGCTGCGGCCACGCCGGAGGCGCCTCGGAGGACTTCGTGCGACGCGCGCTCGCACTCGGCCTGTGCGAGATGGCCTTCACCGACCACATCCCCCTCTATTTCCTGCCGCTCGAACGCCGGGACCCCAAACTCGCCATGAAGGAAGAGGAGCTCGACGACTACGTCGCGGAGGTCGAGGCGCTGCGGCGCGAGTTCGCCGCCGAGATTCCGGTGCGGCTCGGGCTCGAGGCCGACTATGCGGAGGGGCACGAGGAGGCGTTGTCCCGCTGGCTCGCGCGCGCCGACTGGGACGTCGTCCTCGGGTCCGTGCACTGGGTCGCGGGCGGCTGGATCGACGATCCCGCGACCTCGCCCGCGCGCTTCAAGGCCGAGGGCGTCGAGGTCCTCTACCGCGACTACTACCGCCTCCTCGCACAGGCCGCGCGCACCGGGTTCTTCGACGTGCTCACCCATTTCGACCTGCCGAAGAAGCACGGCCACCGGCCGGGGTCGCCGCTCGAGGACGCGGAGGCGGCGGCGCTCGCGGCGGCGAGGGAGTCGGGATGCGCGATCGAGATCTCGTCGGCCGGGCTGCGCAAGCCGGTCGCCGAGCTCTATCCGGAGCCGCGCCTGCTCGCCCGCGCCGTTTCCCTCGGGATCCCGGTGACGTTCTCGTCCGACGCCCACGCGCCGGCGGAGGTGGGCTGGGGCTACGCCCGGACGCTGGCGGCGGCCCGCGAGGCCGGCGTGCGCGAGTTCGTCACCTTCGACCGGCGGCGGAAGCGCTTCCGTCCGCTGCCCGCGTGAAGCCCCGGCCGAGCTCGGCGAAGAGGTCGGCCGACGGGCGGCGGCGGCGCGCGAACGTCGAGTAGTCCACCTCGAACAGTCCGAAGCGCGGACGGAAGCCCTCGAGCCACTCGAAGTTGTCGAGGAGGGACCAGTAGAAGTAGCCCTCGATCGGCGCGCCGGCGGAGAGCCGGTGCCGCAGGACGAGGGCGTGCTCGCGCAGGAAATCCCGCCGCACGGCGTCGTTGCGCGTGGCGATGCCGTTCTCGGTCACCAGGATCGGCCGGCCCGCGTTCTCCGCCTGCCGCAGGACGCGGTCGAACCCCTCGGGATGGATCTCCCAGCCAGTGTCGGTCAGGCCGCGGGCGGCGGGGTCGCGGTACGCGAACCCGCCGACCGATCCCGGCACGCCGCGGAAGCGGATGTGCACGCGGCTGTAGTAGTTGACGCCGACGAAGTCGTTCGCCTCGGGGAACCCGGGGACCGCGAAGCGCGCGCGGCCGGAGCCGGGAAACGCCCAGTCCATCCGACCGGTCGCGATCGCCTCGAGGAGCGCCGCGTTGTAGAGCCGCTCGCCCGCGCGCGCCAGGCGGCGGTCGAGCGCGCTTCCCCGCCGCTCCGGGGCGAAGTCGAGCATGTTGTGCGCGATGCCGATGCGCGCGCCGGGGATCCGCTCCCGCACGACGGCGGCGGCCTCCGTGTGCGCCCGCAGCAGGTGCTCGAGCGCCCGGGCGGCGCCGGCGAAACGCCGCTGCCCCGGCGGGATCAGGCCGCCGAGGTAACCGCCGAGCAGGAACACGATCGGCTCGTTGAGCGTGACCCAGTGGCGCACGCCCGGGCCGAGGGCGTCCGCGACGGTCGCCGCGTACCTGCGGAACGACGCGATGCTTCCGGGGTCCTCCCAGCCGCCGTCCGCCCAGAACCAGAGCGGGTGCGTGTAGTGGTGGAGGGTGACCATGGGCTCGATCCCCATCCGCACCAGGGCGTCGACACGGCGCCGCTCGAACGCGAGCGCCTCGTCGGAGAAGAACCCGGATTCGGGCTCGACGACGCTGCGCTCGACGGAGAGCCGGTAGGCGTTCGCGCCCACCGAGGGAATCAGCGAGAGGTCCGCGCGCCAGCGCTCCCGATGCCCGGCGCCGGCGCCGCAGCGCTCGTCGGGCACCTTCAGCCGCGCCTGCCGCTCCCAGTCGGTCCAGTCGTTCTCGGCGGCGCCCTCGATCTGGTAGGCGGAGGTGGCGACGCCCCAGAGGAAAGAGGAGTGGGACATCCGGGTCCGGAGCGGCGGCTACGGCCTCCCGATTTCGGTCGCGTGGTGCTTCACCCAGCGCGCCTCGGCGATGAAGATCGTGTCCTCGCAGATGTTGGTCGCGAGGTCCCCGACCCGCTCGAGGTTCTTCGAGATCGAGATGAGCTCGATGCAGTAGGTCGTCAGCGCGGGGTACTCGGCGATGTACGTCAGGAGCTCCCGGATGATCGAGACGTTCTTCTCGTCCAGGATGTCGTCCTTCTTGATGACGCGGCGCGCGAGGTCGGCGTCGCGATTGACGAAGGCGTCGAGCGACTGCTTGAGCATCGACATGGCGACGTCGGCCATGTACGGGATGTCGATGAAGGGCTTGAACGGCCGCTGCCCGGCCAGCCGCTCGGCGCCCTCGGCGATGTTGACGGCGTGATCGCCGATGCGCTCGAGGTCCGAGTTGATCTTGAGGACGGCGACAAGGAATCGCAGGTCCACGGCGACGGGCTGCTGCAGGGCGAGCAGCGAGATGGCCCCCTCTTCGATCCCCATCTCCATGCGGTCGATCTCCTCGTCGGCGGCGATGACTGCGCGCGCCTTCTCGGCGTCCATCTCGGTGAGCGACTCGATCGCGCGATGGATCTGACGCTCGACCTCCCCGCCCATCAGAATGAGCTGCCGGCGGAGGTCCTCGAGCTGCTCCGAAAAATGTTCCTTCATGGTGGTTCTCCTGGATGTGCTCCCTCAGTTCCAGAGGGCATCGGCCGACAATATCTCGAGATCCTTCTGGTGCACGGCCTCGCCGGAGCCGATCGCGACAGCCTTGATCGAGAGCCCCCTGTCGAACACGCGCTCGAAGAGATCGCCTTTCTTGCGGGCGCCGTCGAGCTCCGCCTCACAGTCCGCGCGTGCGCTCGCCGTAATTTCGAGGCGACGTGCTCGCAGCTTGCAGGAGACGGCGGTGACGATCTGGCGGTGGCTCTGGTCGAGACCGTCCGCGATGCGAAGGATCCCGGCGAGCTTCTCGACGACCGCTTGGAGGTAGGGATCGAGGCGACGCCAGTTCTCGTGGGTCTTCTTCGGCCGGCCGCCCTTGTGGTAGCGCGCGAGCGAGGCCATGACCTCGATCTCGTCGGCCGAGAAGCCCGTCAGGTCCCCGTGGGTGATCAGGTAGTAGGAGTGGCGCTGGTGCTTCGCGTAGCCGATGTAGCACCCGATATCGTGGAGGAGCGCGCCGTACTGGAGCCACTCGCGCTCGGTCGCCGTCAGCTGATGGAGGGCGTGCGTCTGGTCGAAGATCTCGAGCGTGAGGCGCGCGACGTGGGCCGCGTGGAGCACCTCGGCGTTGCCGCGCCGGAGGAGGCGGTCGACGCTCCGGGCGCGAATGTCGCGGTTGACCGGCAGGCGGACCTCGCCATGCCGGGCGACGTAGTCGAGCAGCAGTCCCTCGCGGAGACCCCGCTCGCCCACGACGATCGCCTCCGCGCCCGCGCGCTTCAGGATCCAAGCGAGGAGGAGTCCGCCCGGCACAGCGATGTCGCGGCGCCGGGGGTCGAGGCCGGGGAGGCGCAGCTTTTCCTTCTCTGTAGTCCGGCGCAGCAAACGGTTGACTTTCTTGAGCCCCGCTCGCGTGAGGGTGCGGTGGCCCGTCGGGTTCGGCTCGCGGCCCAGGACCGCCGCCTCGTGCACGAGCGAGAGGGACTGAATCGTCCCCGACGAGCCCACGCAGGTCTTGAAGCCCTTCTTCCGCACGGACTGCGCGGCCCGCCGGGCGGCGGCTCGGATCGCCCGCTTCATCTCGCGGAGGTCGTTCTCCGAGGGCGGGTCGTTCTTGCCGAGGCGGTCGGACAGTCGGACGACGCCGATCGGCAGGCTCTCGGTCAGGAGCACGCGCGCTCCGCTCGACACGACGAGCTCGGTCGACCCCCCGCCGATGTCGATCATGAAGAGCGGGTCGTTCGACGCCGGGAACTCGCTCCGGATGGCCAGATTGATGAGCCGGGCCTCTTCCTCGCCCGAGATGACGTCCACCCGGAGGCCCGTGCGCTTCTTGACCGCGGCCACAAACTCGTCCGAGTTGGCCGCCTCGCGGACGGCGCACGTCGCGACGGTCCGGACGACCTCTGCCCCCGAGCTCGACGCGAGACGGGCCAGGTGCTCGACGGTCGAGGCCCCTGCCTCGATCGCCTCCGGCGACATCCGGCCCGTCCGCAGCGTCTCGCTGCCGAGGCGGACCATCGACTTCTCGCGCAGGACGACGTTTAGGGCACCGTCTTCCTCGACATTCGCCACGAGGAGCTTGATCGAGTTGGTGCCGATGTCGATGGCCGCGAGGGACTTCATGCCGGGCCGAGTTTGCCCCGCATCGGTCGGAACGGCGTGAAGCCGGCGTGAAGGGAGCGTGAAGCCAAATCCCCTTTTCCATCCCTATAATAGCGCCCGTGAATCCGGTCTCGGGAGTCTGGAAGGCCCGCGCCCGCGCCCTCGACGAAAGCCGTCAGGCAACCCGCCGAGGGAACCCGGGAAGCGTCGAGGAACTCCGCCGGACCCTCCAGGCGATCGCGACGACCTCCGGCGCCCTCGGGCGCCCGCGCGTTGAGAAGCTTGCGCGCGCTCTGGCGCGCGCCTTCGCGCGTCCGCGCCGCCTCGCCGTCGATCGGCGCCTGCTCGATCGCGTGGGACGCCTCGGCCTAGTGTCGCCCGAAGCCGTGGCGGCGCTCGTGACGCACTGGGAGAGGCAGACCGAGGACGCCGCCGCGAGAACCTCGCGTGCCACCGAGGGGCGCCGCATGCGTCGTCTCCGTCGCCGTCTCGAGCGCCTGTCGCGCAAGGAATCCCCCCGCACGCTCGATCGGATCTCGAGGGCGCACCGGGACGTGGCCGCCGCGCTCGAGCGGCCTCTCGACGGGAAGGACGAGGGCGCGTTCCGGCGCTGTCGGCGCGTGGCGCGGCGGGCTCGGTCGCTCGCCGACGATCTCGTCGCCCTCGGGCTTCCGGAGCATCCCGACGCCGCCCGCGAGCGCGCGCTCGACGAGGCCCTCGGCCGCTGGCACGACCTGCGCGCCTTCCGCAAACGTCTGGCGGGAAGCCGCTCCGAGTCGGAGCGCCGCGGCACGGTGATCCTCGCCGCAGAGATCGAGCGGCTCCTCGCGGTCCTGGAACCGGCCCTCGCCTCGGCGCGCGCCGAGGCCGTCGCGGCCTCCCGTACCGGCGGGCGCGTTGTGCCCCTGCGCACACACGTCCGGGCCCGCGCCCGCGCGTAGTCCCAGCCCTGGCCTGCTACAATAGGCAGGCTCCATAGCCGAAAAAGACATGAGTGGATCGTCCGACAGCGGGGCCACCGCTCGTCCGGGGCCCGCCGCGCGGGCCGGCGCCGTCACGGCGGCCGCGGAAGCGCTGTTCGACGAGGTGACACGTCAGGCTGCCGAAGCCTGCGGCGCGCGCATCGCGGCCCTATCGGTCGTCGAGTCCGGCCACCAGTGGTTCAAGTCCCGGGGTCCCCTGGGCGCTTCCGAGACGACCCGTCTGCTCCGACTGTGCGCGGAGACGATCCGCACCCGGGACGGCGTCGTTTTCGCGGATCTGGACGCCGACGAGCGTTTCGCGTCGAAGGGCGACGCGAAGGGCCTCCGCTTCTTCGCCGGCGTGCCGATCTGGACCTCGCGGGCGGGCGCGATCGGAACGCTCTCCGTGCTCGACGGGGCGCCCCGCGAGTCGACCGGAGACACCCTCGAGCGCCTCCGGGAGCTCGCGCGCGAGGCGGCGCGACAGTTCGACATCCGACTCGGCGGCCAGGAGGTGCTCGCGCAGGGCGAGCGGATCGCGCACGGGGACCGCAGCCCGGCCGGCATGCTCACGGAGGCCGAGTACCGGCGGCTGGTCGAACAATCGGCCGTCGGCACCTACGTCATCCAGAACGAGCGGTTCCGCTACGCCAACCCGCGGCTCGCCGAGATCCTGGGATACGACGCCACGGACCTCCACGGCGCCGAGGTCGCGCCGCTCGTGTTCGCGGACGATCGGGCGGGAGTCCTCGCGCGCCTCCGCGGGCAGTTCCTCGCCGACGAACAGCCGGCCCACACGTTCCGCGCCGTCCGCCGGGACGGCCGGGTGGTTCACGTCGAAGTCCACGAGACACCGGCGCAGCTCGACGGGCGCGGCGCCCTCTTCGGGACCCTGCTCGACGTCACCGAGCGCGTCCGCGCCGAGGCGCAGGCCGCCGAGCGTGCCCTCGTCGACCCGCTGACGCGTCTCCCCAACCGGATCCGCTTCCTCGAGCGGCTGGAGACGGAGCTCGCCCAGTCGCGGCGCTACAACCGCAAGCTGGCCGTCGTCCATCTCGACCTCGATGGCTTCAAGTTCGTCAATGACACCTGGGGCCATGCGACCGGCGACCGCCTGCTGCAGTCGCTCGCCCTGCGGCTGACCCGCGGTGTGCGCGAGGTCGACACCATCGCGCGCATCGGCAGCGACGAGTTCCTGATCCTGGTGCCGGACCTCAAGCAGAGCGGCGACATGTCGACGTTCGCGCAGAAGCTCCTCGGCCTGATGGGCCGGCCCGTCGAGGTCGACGACCGCAGCCTGCAGGTCACCGCGAGCGTCGGTGTGGCGACGTTCCCCGAGGACGGGCAGGACGCCGAGGAACTGCTCCGCAACGCCGACGCCGCCATGTACCGCGCCAAGGACAACGGCGGCAACACGTTCGAGCTCTGCACGCCCGAGCTGACGGCCCTGGCGGTCGAGCGTCTCGAGCTCCAGAACGGGATGCGGGTGGCGCTCGACAAGGACGAGTTCGTCCTGCACTACCAGCCGCTCGTGAGCCTCGGCTCCGGCAGGATCGTGGGCCTCGAGGCGCTCATCCGCTGGCAGCACCCGCAGCGCGGGTTCCTCTCTCCCGCGACGTTCATTCCCCTCGCCGAGGAGACCGGGCTCATCCTGCCGCTCGGCACGTGGGTCCTGAAGGTCGCGACCGCCCAGCTCAAGAAGTGGATCGACATGGGCCTGATGCTCCGGATGTCGGTCAACTTCTCCGCGCGTCAGTTCCGCGAGCGCGGCCTCGTCTCCATCGTAGACGACGCCCTGACCCGGTCCAGCCTCGAACCGAAGCACCTCGAGGTCGAGATCACCGAGTCGATCGCGATGGAGGGCGCGGAGATCGTCGTCGCGAACCTCAACACGCTGCGCCAGATGGGCGTCGGAATCGCGATCGACGACTTCGGCACCGGCTACTCGTCGATGAGCTACCTCAAGAGCTTCCCGGTCACCTCGCTGAAGATCGACAAGTCGTTCGTCACCGACCTGCCGACCAATCCCGCCGACGCCGGCATCGTGCGGGCCATCGTCGAGATGGCGCACGGCTCGCGCCTCTCGGTCATCGCCGAGGGCGTCGAGACGCGCGACCAGTTCCAGCTGCTGCAGAAGTACGGCTGCGACGAGATGCAGGGCTACTGGGTGAGCCGCCCGCTCCCGGTCGAGGGGATCGAGCAGAAGCTCCAGGAGGAACAGGCGTTCTGGAGCCAGGGAGCCGCGGGAGCCTAGAGGCCGGCCTTCAGCTCCGCGGCGAGCAGGCGGTGGAAGAGAAGCTCCCCGCCCTCGCGCCGCACGGACAGCCGCCCCGCGTTGTAGGCGCGCGAGCCGAGCCCCCGCTGGACCGAGTCGCAGATCGCGAGGTCCTCGTCCTGCACGCGGTTGCCGACGTCGATCGACGCGCGGTTCCTCGCGATCGCCTCCGGGGAGGACACGTCGGTAAAGTAGAAGTCGAAGATCACCTCGGCCTTGCCGGCGCCGAGCGGCCGCACGAGGTTCGTGTCCATCACGCCCTCGTACCAGTTGACCATGAAGTTCGGCCAGAGCCAGTAGTAGAGCGCCTTGTCTCCCTGCCGCACGGCGGCGACGCCGCTCTCCGCGTTCGAGTGGTCGATCGGGCTCCACTGCAGGCACCAGTTGTCGCCGGTCTCGATCGTGTAGCCGCTGTAGTCGAGCACGGAGGACAGGCCCTTGTGGAGGTGCGGGACGTGGTACCCCCCGTCGAGATAGTTGTCGACGAACACCTTCCAGTTGCACTCGAAGGTCCAGCGCCGGCGCTCGAAGAAGTGAAAGCGCGGGAGGTCGAGCCGGCGGAACTGCTCGACGAGCGGCCCGAGCGAGCGCTCGAGAGAAGGGCCGCCCGGCGTCAGCCGCACGAACACGAACTTCTCCCACACCGCGGTCTCGACCGGCATCAGTCCGTTCTTCGCCTTGTCGAACCCGCAGACGCCGGCGAAGTCGGGGGTGCCCTTGAGCTCGCCGGAGAGCGAGTACGTCCAGCCGTGGTACGGGCAGCGCAGGATCGGCGCCCGGCCCTCGGGCTCGGTCATCACCGAGGCGGCGTGGTGGCGGCAGACGTTGAAGAAGCCGCGGATCTGCCCGTCCTCGCCGCGCACGACGACGATCGGCTCGCCGGCGAGGAGCGCCGTGACGTAGCTGCCGGGCTCTCCGAGCTGGTCGATCCGCGCGACCATCTGCCAGGACTTCGAGAAGACCGTCGAGCGCTCGAGCTCCGCGATCCGCTCGTCGACGTACCACGGCGCGGGAATCGTCCAGGCATCCGCGAGCGGCGCCCGCGCGTCGTAGGAGTCGAGGATGTCCCGGACCGAAGCCGATTCCATCGCGGACCTCAGATGACGGGCGTCGCCGTCTTCCGTGGAGGATTGAAGAACGGCGTCTTCACGACGGCCGCCGGCACCCGGTGCCGCACGGCCTCCACCGTGACCTCCATCTCGAGCCGCGAGCCGACCGCGGTCGACCCGCGCGCGACCGTCGCGAGCGCGATCATCTTCTTCAGCGTGGGCGACCAGGTGGTCGAGGTCGCCTTGCCGACCTGCGCGCCCTCCCGGTAGACCGGCACCGAGACCCGCGACGCCGCGGCCGGGATCTGGGGAGCGAGGTTCAGCTTCTCGTAGATCGCCTCGACGGAATTCCAGGAGAGCTCGAGGCCCACGATCTCGCGCGCCGGTCCCGTCTTCGCCTCGCGGCGCAGCGCGTCCTGGCCGACGAAGCGGCCCTTCCCGGGCGCCACGAGCCGGCCGAGGCCCATCTCGTAGGGCGTGTACTTCTGCGCGCCGATCAGGGCCTTCTTCGAGCCGAAGAAGTCCACGTCGATCAGCAGGAGGCCGGCCTCGACGCGCGAGACGTCGAGCGCGAGCATGCCGGCGGCGTGGATGTCGAACGCCTTGCCCTTCTTCATCAGCTCGTCCCACACGCGCACGGCGTCCTTCCAGGGGATCCAGATCTCGTAGCCGAGGTCGCCCGTGTAGCCGGTCCGCGAGATGTCGACCGGCACGCCCGCGATCTTTCCGGACGTGACCTTGAAGTACTTGAGGTTCTCGATGTCGGCCTCGGCGACGTTCCGGAGGAGCCGGCCGGACGTCGGCCCCTGCAGCGCGAGCGCCGCGACCTGCTCGGAGACGTCCTCGATCTTCACGTCGAGACCGAGCGCGTTCTGGTGGAACCAGCGCAGGCTCGGGTCCGCCGCCGTCCAGCGGTACGTGTTCTCCGCGAGACGCGAGACCGTGCCGTCGTCGATCGTCTTGCCGTGCTCGTCGCACCAGGGGGTGTACACGACCGAGCCGACGGGAATCTTCCGGACGTCCCGCGTGATGATCCGGTCCACGAGGCGCGTGGCGTCGGGACCGGTGAGGCGATACTTGAAGAGCGGCGAGATGTCGATGAGCGCGGCTGCGTTGCGGATCGCGTTGTACTCGTGCTCGTGGTGCGCCTCGTAGGCGCTGACGGCGTAGTAGCCGGACCACTCGCGGTAGTTCAGGCTCTCGCAGAGCGGAAGGGTTCTCTCGTGGACGGCGGTCCCGATCGGCACTTGTAACCTCGGATTTCAAAGGCGAGCATTCGCCGTGACGCCGGGTCATGCTCACCTTGTCGCGGCGCGGAATTATAAGTATGCTGCGGCGCCGGCGGCAAGGCGCCGCTCGAAACCCGCGGTCACAAACAGGGGAAATCTCGAATCGCATGAGCGCGAAGTACGACGTCGTCGTCATCGGAGGCGGGCACAACGGCCTCATCCATGCCGCCTATCTCGCGAAGGCGGGGAAGAAGGTGCTCGTGCTCGAGCGCCGCCACGTCCTCGGCGGCGCGGCCGTGACGGAAGAGGTCTTCCCCGGCTTCAAGTTCTCGGTCTGCTCGTACGTCGTGTCGCTCCTGCGGCCCGAGATCATTCGGGACCTCGACCTGCCCCGGCACGGCCTCGAGATCCTGCCGCTCGACGGCACGTTCACGCCCATGCTGAACGGCGACTATCTCTGGCGCGTCAACGACCACGGCAAGACCCGGCGCGAGATCGCCCGGCACTCGAAGCTCGATGCCGACGCCTACGACGAGTACGGAAAGGCGATGGCGGACATGGGCCGCTTCGTCAAGCCGATCCTCGGCATGACGCCGCCCGACCCGACGAAGCTCCAGTGGAAGGGCCTCCAGGACCTGCTGTTCCTCGGCCGGCGCTTCCAGAATCTTTCGGCGGAGGACCAGTACAACCAGGTCCAGCTGATGACGATGTCGGCCGTCGACTTCCTCGACCAGTGGTTCGAGACCGACGTGCTGAAGGCCACGATGTCCGCCTCCGGGATCATCGGCACGTTTCTCGGCGTCCGCTCGCCCGGCACGGCCTACGTCCTCCTCCACCACTACATGGGCGAGATCGACGGCGCATTCCGATCCTGGGGCTTCGCGCGCGGCGGTACCGGCGCGATCTCGAACGCGATCGGCGATGCGGCCCGGGAGGCCGGCGTCGAGATCCGCACGCAGGCGCCGATCGCGAAGATCAAGCTGTCGAACGGGCGCGCCACGGGCGTCGTGCTCGAGAACGGCGACGAGGTCGAGGCGTCGGTCGTCTCCTCGAGCGTCGACCCGCGCCTGACGTTCATGAAGATGATCGGCGAGAAGGAGCTGCCGGAGGACTTCGTCGAGGACATCCGGCGCTACAAGTTCCGCGGCTCGTCGGGCAAGGTCAACCTCGCGCTGGACGCGCTGCCGGAGTTCCGGTCGATCCCCGGTCCCGGCGCGCACCTGCGCGGCGCGATCTCGATCTCGCCGGCCGTCGAGTACATGGAGCGCGCGTATGACGACGCCAAGTACGGCCGCTTCTCGCGCCGGCCGTACATCGACATGGTCATCCCGACGCTGACGGACCCGTCGCTCGCGCCGCCGGGCAAGCACGTCATGTCGTGCTTCGTCCAGTACGCGCCGTACAAGCTGAAGGACTCGGACTGGGACAAGGAGAAGGAGAACTTCGGCGACACGGTCATCGACACGATCGCGGAGCACGCGCCGAACATCAAGAGCATCATCAAGCACCGCCAGGTGGTCACGCCGCTCGACCTCGAGCGCGAGTGGGGGCTCTCCGAGGGCAACATCTTCCAGGGCGAGCTGACGCTCGAGCAGCTCTTCTTCCTGCGGCCCGCGCCGGGCTGGGCGCAGTACCGCACGCCGATCCGGAATCTCTACATGTGCGGCTCGGCGACGCACCCGGGCGGCGGCATCATGGGCGCGAACGGCAAGAACGCGGCCGAGAAGGTGCTCGCGGACTGGAAGCGCTAGAAAGTGTAATGGCCGAGAAGAAGGACGTCGTCGTCGTCGGTGGCGGGCCCAATGGACTCGTCGCCGCGTGCTACCTCGCGAAGGCCGGCCTGAAGACGGTCGTCCTGGAGCGCCGCCCCGTCGTCGGCGGGATCGCCGTGACGGAGGAGTTCGCGAAGGGGTTCCGGGTCTCCTCGATCCTGCACACGGCCGGGCCGTTCCTGCCGTCGATCGCCCGGGACCTCGCGCTCGACCGGCACGGGCTCTCCACGATCGAGACCGAGGCGCGCGTGTTCGCGCCCGCGCTCGAGGGCCCTTCGATCACGCTCCACGCGGACGCACGCAAGACCGCCGCCGGCATCGAGCGCGTCTCGCCGCACGACGCGAAGGGGTATCTCGCGTTCCACGAGTCGCTCGGCCGCCTCGGCCGGCTGCTCGCGCCGTTCCTCACCATGACGCCGCCGTCGATCGACGAGCCGTCGATGGGCGAGATGTGGCAGCTCCTCGGCGTCGGCCGCAAGTTCCGCGCGCTGCCGAAGAAGGACGCGTTCCGGCTGCTCCGCTGGGGTCCCATGGCCGTCGCGGACCTGGTCTCGGAGTTCTTCGAGACGGAGCTGCTGCGGGCCGCGATCGCGGCGCGCGGCATCTACGGCGTCTTCGCGGGCCCCTGGTCGGCGGGGACGAGCCTCGGCGTCCTGATCGGCGCCGCGCTCGAGCCCAACGCCGCCGGCTCGGCGACGTTCGTGCGCGGCGGCATGGGCGCGCTGACGCAGGCGCTGCTCGCCGCGGCGAGGGCGCTCGGCGTCGAGGTGCGCACCGGCGCCGAGGTCGCTCGGCTCGCGACCCGCGACGGCGCCGCCGTGGGCGCCGTGCTGAAGACCGGCGAGGAGGTGCTCGGACGCGCGGTCGTCTCGAACGCCGACCCGAAGCGCACGCTGCTCGGCCTCGTGGACCCGGTCGACCTCGACCCGGGATTCGTCCAGAAGGTCCGCAACTACCGCGCGCTCGGCTCGATCGCGAAGGTGCACCTGGCGCTCGACGGCCTCCCGCAGTTCCCGGCCGCGAAGAACGGCGCCTCCGGCGCGCTCGCCGGCCGCATCCACATCGGCCCCGACATCGACTACCTCGAGCGCGCCTTCGACGCCGCCAAGTACGGCCACTTCTCGGAGTCGCCGTACTGCGACGTCACGATCCCGACGCTGACCGATCCCTCGCTCGCGCCGTCCGGCAAGCACGTCATGTCGGTCGTCGCGCAGTTCGCGCCGACGAAGCTGAAGGACGGCGACTGGAAGTCGAAGAAGGAAGCGCTCGGCGACGCCGTGGTCGGGACCCTGGAGCGGTACGCGCCGGGACTGACCGGAATGGTGAAGCACCGCCAGGTGCTGACCCCGCTCGACCTCGAGGAGACCTACGGCCTCACCGGCGGCCAGGTCTTCCACGGCGAGCCGGCGCTCGACCAGGTGTTCACGATGCGCCCTCTGCTCGGCTGGGCGCAGTATCGGACGCCGGTCCGAGGGCTCTACCTCTGCGGCTCGGGCACGCACCCGGGCGGCGGCGTCACGGGCGCCCCCGGCGCGAACGCGGCGCGCGAGATCGCGAAGGACCTCAGGGCGCGCGCCTAGTCACGCCCCTCACCCCCGGCCCCGATACCGCCGGCCTCGACGGCCGGCGTTGCCTACCGCCGGGGGTCTGCCTTCGGTGGACGGCTCCCGGTGGGAGAGGGGAGATCGTTCACCGAACCCTCTTCAGGTACCCGCCCGGGTTGTAGGTCAGCAGGAACTTCTCCCGCGACGCGTCCCGCGCGAACTCCGGGTGCGCGGCCAGGAACGGGGCGATCGCCTCGGCCGGGCCCGGCCCGTGCTCGGGCAACACCGGGTGGCCGTTGACGTTCGAGTCCTCGACGATCAGGTAGCTCCCCCTCGAGACGAAGGGCGCGAAGAGCTCGAGCTCGCGACGGACGTGGTCCCTCCCGTGGTCCGAGTCCAGGACGACCAGCGTCGTTTCGCCCGCGGGGCGCCCGGCGAAGACCGCGCGCACGAGGCTCTCGTCCGCGCTCGAGCCGTGAACGTAGCGGATCCGCGGATGCTTCGGGCGGGCGGGCGCGTCGAGGACGTCGATCGAGACGACCTCGCCGCGGCCGTGGAGGTCCATCATCTGCGCGAGGAAGAGGGCGCTCCCGCCGAGGTGAGTGCCCGTCTCGACGACGACGTCCGGCCGCACCTCGAACAGGATCTCCTGGTAGATCCAGAGATCGAGGGGCGTCTTCAGGCACGGCACGCCCATCCAGCGGGTCCGGTGATGGACGCGGCCTTCGCCCTCCGGTCCGTCGTAGTAGAGGCGGTGAAACGCCTCGACGATCCCCTTCTCGTCCGGCTTCACGGCGCGCCGATCACCTTCCAGTTGCCGTCGGCCGCGAGGAGCAGCCGCTTCCTCGCGCGGGCATCGGCGGCGAGGAGATCGCGCAGGTTGCCCTTCTGGGCGATCCGCTTCGCGGACTTCCACATCGGGTAGCCGCCGCCGCCCGAGGCGCGGTAGGAATTGAGCGCGACGCGGAAGACCTCGCCGTCGGCGACGTCGCGCCCGCCCCGCTTCAGCGAGACGACGCGCCGGCCCTCCGGAAGCGACAGGTCGACGGCGTACTCCGCGCCCTCGAGCGCGTCGCAGTTCCGGCCGAACTCCTCCGGGCGGCCCAGGCATCCGGCGGCCCGCTCGAGCGCCGCGCGGACCTGCCGGCCCGTCGCCTCGACTGTGACGAGGCCGTTTTCGTAAGGGTAGAACGCCCAGACCTGGCGGAGCGTCAGCGGCCCGGCGGCCCAGGCCGGCAGCTCGGCGGGCAGGAGCGAGGCGAAGGACAGATCCGCGCCCGAGTCCCGCATCTGCACGGCCTGCAGCCAGTCGAGCGCCGCGTTGTCCTCCCGTCGCGTCCCGCGGAAGGAGACGGGGGAATCGACCACCGCCAGCTCCTCGGCAAGGGCCGCCATCGTCTCCGCCTCGACGCGTGCGATCGACGCGACGATTCCGGCATCCGGCGGAACGCGCCGCATCCTCAGGTTTCGTCCCGAGACGCTGGTGACGGACCACTTCCCGTCCGCCGGCGAGAGCGTGACGTCGAAGCGCGTGAGCGTGTTGCCGAAGCGGCCCGGCTGCGAGACCCATGTCTTTCCCAGCCGGGTCGGCGGGACGATCGCATGGGCGTGCCCGGAGAGGACGAGATCGATGCCCTCGACCTCGGTCGCGACGGCGTACGACTGGTTCTCGCCGGAGTCCCGCCGCTCGCGGCCCGTGCGGGGATCTTTTTCGAATCCCTCGTGCGCGAGGACGACCACGAGGTCGCAGCGCTCCTTCCCGCGGAGCACCGGCACCCACTTCCTTGCCGCCTCGACGGAGTCGCCGAAGCGCAGGCCCCCCAGGAGCGACGGGCTCTCCCAGTTCGCAACGTGCGGGGTGACGAGGCCCAGGATGCCGACGCGCACGCCCGCGACCTCCTTCACGATGTAGGGCGCGAAGGCCGGCTCCCCGTCCGGGCCGAGCGCGTTCGCCGAAAGCCACGGGAACCGCGCCTCCTTCCGCGAGGCCTCGAGGCGCTCGAGCCCGAAGTCGAACTCGTGGTTGCCGACCGCCATCGCGTCGTAGCCGACGCGGTTCATGGCGCCGACGATTGGATCGCCGCCGCCGCCGATCCTTCCCGCGAAGACGAGCGCCTGCTCCGGAGCGCCCTCGATCGTGTCGCCGGAGTCGAGCAGGAGGACCGCGCCGCCCTCCGCCCGCACGGCCGCGACGGCGGTCGCGACGCGCGCGAGGCCCTCGCCGCGATCCGCGTCGGCGAGCGCGTCGTGCGGATGGACGTGTCCATGGAGGTCGGACGTGTGGAGGATCGTCAGGGTGACGCCCGACAGCCGCGCCGCACACAGCAGAATTCCGGCGGCGAGGCGGAGCGGGCGCATCGACCAAGTCTAGAATGCCGGGCGCATGGCGAAGAAGCCGAAGGAGACGTTCGAGGAGAAGAAGCGCCGCGCGGCGACGGTGCTCCGGCGGCTCGCGAAGGCGTACCCGGAGGCGAAGTGCGCGCTCGACCACCGCACTCCCCTCGAGTTGCTCGTCGCGACGATCCTGTCGGCGCAGTGCACCGACGTGCGCGTCAACATGGTGACTCCCCAGCTCTTCGCGAAGTACCGGACCGCCGCCGACTACGCGCGGTCCCCGAGGGGCGTGCTCGAGCGCGAGATCCGCTCGACCGGGTTCTTCAACTCGAAGGCGAAGTCGATCCGGGCCGCCGCCGCCGCCATCGCGGCGGAGCACGGCGGAAAGGTCCCGGACACGATGGAGGCGCTCGTCCGTCTGCCCGGCGTCGGCCGCAAGACCGCGAACGTGGTGCTCGGCAACGCGTTCGGCAAGGACGAGGGCTTCGTCGTGGACACCCACGTCGGCCGCCTCTCCCGGCGCCTCGGGTTCACGCGCGAGGCCGATCCGGTCAAGGTCGAGGGCGACCTGAACGCCCTCGTTCCGAAGGGCCGCCGGACCATGGGAGCCCACCTCCTGATCGCCCACGGACGGCAGATCTGCGTCGCCCGGAAGCCCCGCTGCGAGGTCTGCCCGGTGAACCCGCAGTGCCCCAAAATCGGCGTGTAGAGCGCCCGAAGTTCGCGCCCGCTTGACGAAACTCAGTTTTCCGAAGATTCGGCGGAAAAGCCTGTCGAAATCACTGCGGAAAGCCCCAAAAAAAGGCCGAAACCGACGCCTCCGGGTCGGATTGCACCATCCTCTGTGCGATGCCGGAAGCTTCCTGTAATCAGCAATTTACCCGGCGTGCCCAAGCCGATGTGCAGAAATCGTGCGGCGCCAAAATGACGACGGGGTCTTTTCCACACGCGCAAGCGACTCAGGTACCGAAACTTAAGCCGGACTTCAGTCAGTTTCCGGCGCGGTGCTCGCCGTAAACGGCCTTCAGCGCTCCCACGATTTCGCCCAGCGTCGCGTCCGCCGCGACGGCCTCGACGAGCGCGGGCATCAGGTTCCGGTCCTCGCGGGCGTCGGCCGAGACCCGCGCGAGCGCCGCCGCGCTCCGGGCGCCGTCCCGGGCCGCCCGGAACGCCCGGAGACGCTCGATTTGCTCCGTTTCGACCGACGGGTCGACCGAGAGGATCGGCACCGGGGTCTCGTTCGCGTCGCGGTAGACGTTGACGCCCACCACGAGACGCTTCCCGTCCTCGATCTCGCGCTGGGCGCGGTACGCCGCGTCCTCGATCTCCCTCTGCAGGAAGCCCTGCTCGATCGCGGCGACCGAGCCGCCGAGCGCGTCCACCTTCGCGATGAGCGCCTGCGCGCGGTTCCGGATCTCCTCGGTCCAGGCCTCGACGAGGTGGGAGCCGCCGAGCGGGTCGACGACGTCGGCGGCGCCGCTCTCGTTGGCGATGACCTGCTGCGTCCGGAGCGCGAGGCGCGCCGAATCCTCCGTCGGCAGCGCCAGCGCCTCGTCGCGCGCGTTGGTGTGGAGCGACTGCGTGCCGCCGAGCACGGCGGAGAGCGCCTGGAGGGCGACGCGCACCACGTTGACGTCGGGCTGCTGCGCGGTCAGCGTCGAGCCGGCCGTCTGGGTATGAAAGCGGAGCCGCCAGGAGCGGGGATCCTTCGCGCCGAAACGGCCGCGGACGATCTCGGCCCAGAGGGCGCGGGCCGCGCGGAACTTCGCGACCTCCTCGAAGAAGTTCGCGTGCGCGTTGAAGAAGAACGACAGCCGCGGCGCGAAGTCGTCGATGGCGAGCCCGCGCGCGAGCGCCGCCTCGACGTACGCGATCGCGTTCGAGAGCGTGAACGCCACCTCCTGGACGGCCGTCGAGCCCGCCTCGCGGATGTGGTAGCCGGAGATCGAGATCGTGTTCCAGCGGGGCACCGACTCGCCGCAGAACGCGAAGAGGTCCGTCGTGATCTTCAGCGACGGCCGGGGCGGGAAGATGTAGGTGCCGCGGGCGACGTACTCCTTCAGGAGATCGTTCTGCACCGTTCCGGAGAGCGACTCCCAGGGGATGCCCCGCTCGCGGGCGACCGCGAGATAGAACGCCATGAGGATCGATGCCGTCGCGTTGATGGTCATGGAGATCGACACCTGGTCGAGCGGCAGCGCCTCGGTCAGCACCCGCATGTCCTCGACCGTCGCGATCGCGACGCCGACCTTGCCGACCTCGCCGCGGGCGAGCGGGTCGTCCGAGTCGTAGCCCATCTGCGTCGGCAGGTCGAACGCGACCGAGAGCCCCGTCTGCCCCTGGGCGAGGAGATACCGGTAGCGGGCGTTCGACTCCCGCGCCGAGCCGAACCCGGCGTACTGGCGCATCGTCCAGTAACGGCCCCGGTAGCCGTCGACCGAGATCCCGCGGGTGTACGGGAAATCGCCCGGGGCGGGCGGCGCCCCCGCCGGCGGTCCCTCGTAGAAGGGCTCGACGGGGATGCCGGAGCTCGTCTCCGTGGGCAGATTCGGCCGGCGGGCCTCCCGGGACACCCTCTTCACGGCGCGGATTCTGTCACGGCCGCGCCGCGCGGGCCCTCCGGACGGGGTGGTAAAATCACGCCGAAACACTTCATGACGGAACACTTCCGCGGAAGACTCGAGGTCTTCGGACTGGCGGATCTTCTCCAGTGGATGGAGCTGAACCGCCGGTCGGGGAGACTCACGGTCACGCGCGGCCACGACCGCCGCACCCTCGATTGGAAGGACGGCGAGATCGTCTACGTGTCGGGGTCGCTCCCCCGCCACCGCCTCGGCGTCCACCTCCTCCGGAGCGGCGCGCTCCCGGCCGCGACCCTGTACGAGCTCCTGGCGCGGAACATGACGACGCAGGAGAACCTGACGCGCCTGATCCTCGACATGAACCACGACACGCTCGACGGGCTGTCGCTGCGCGTCGAGGACCTCGCGCGCAAGCTCCTCTTCGAGATCTTCGAGTGGCGCGAGGCGAACTTCGAGTACGACCCGACGTACCGCGTCCAGCCGATCCTCCGGATCGGTCTGACGCTCCGCGGCCAGGCGCTCGCGTTCCAGGGCGTCAAGCAGCTCGACGACACGCACCGGCTCTCCCGCAAGGAGCGCCGCGAGACGTGGGAGGCGGCCGATGCCTGGGTGCTGCCCTTCCTGCCGGAGGGGATCGAGGAGCACTTCTGGGAGTCGGCCGAGCGGATGGGACCGACCCTCGACCCGCTCGAGGCGCGCGGCCACGCGATGCGTTTCCGCGAGTTCGCCCGGCGCCTGCGGGAACGGCTCATCCGCAACTACCTCATGCGGCCCGTGCACTCCGACACGGCGACGCTGTTGCTCGAGCTCCTGAAGCGCAAGCCGCCCCTCGATCCGGCCGCGATCGTGCCGATCGCCGCGCTCGATCCGTACCTGACGCTCGATCTCCTCATCCTCGCGAACTCGCTCTCGGTCGACCGCGAGAACTCGGTCGGCACGGTGCCCGACGCGCTCGACCGCATCGGCCCGCGCGCCGCGACCGTCCTGATCGACCGCCTGTCCTCGCCCGATTTCCCGGCGCTGCCAGCCGGCGACCCGGCGGCGCGAGCGCTGCGGCGGGCGAGCCTCGCCGCCGCGGTCGCGGCCGGGAGGTTCGCGGAGCGCTTCGGCATCACGAAGGAGCGGGGCTACACGCTCGGCCTCCTCCACTGCATCGGCTACGCCGACCTCTTCGAGATCGTCCGGGAGATGAATCTCTCCTCCGGCAGTTTCCGGGGCTCGGTCCTCGAGACCTACCGGCCGGCGGTCGGCCGGGCGCGCGCGGAGATCTGGGGCCTTCCCCGCGACTTCGAGGCCGTCCTCTCGGACGACGGCACGGATCCGAGCGCGTCCGCGGCGGTCGTCCGCCAGGCGCGCTCGGCGGTACCGGGCTGCGCGATCGGCAGCCTGGACCCGGACGCGGGCGGTGATCTCGAGGCGGACGAGCTGACGAACGAGGTCAACATGCTGTTCGACTACCTCGGGCTCGACCCGGTGGTCACCCATCGGGAATGACGCCGGCCGACGCTCCCTCCCCCACCCTTTTTTAGTTTTTTCCTAAAATCAGGACACTCCGGAATCCGGGACCGCCTCCAGGGGTTCTCCCGGTGCGCCCCAGCCCCGAACGGGGCCCGGCCAGAAAGGATCGCGCATGACAGCTCAGAGAACGGCCGTTGCCCTGCTCCTCGCGGCGGCCACGGTCTTCGCCCAGCAGCCGGCGCAGCTCCCGACGTTTTCGGAGAGCGTCGAGGTGCGGGTCCTGAATCTCGACGTGGACGTCACCGATGCGGCCGGCAACCCCGTCACCGACCTGAGGAAGGACGACTTCACCGTCCAGATCGGCGGCAAGCCCGTTCCGATCGACTATTTCGCCCTCATCAACGAGGGAACGTTCCACGCTCCGGACCTCGCGACCGCGCCTCCCGAGCGGGTGCTCTCGACGTACAAGCAGGCCGAGGAGTCGGCCTACGTCCCGCGCAACTTCCTCATCTACGTCGACACCGGCTACCTGCCGCCGGGGCTGCGCAACCGCGCGCTCAGCACGATCCGCGACTTCACGACGCGCCTCGGCCCGAACGACGCCGTGCGCGTCGTCCTGTTCGACCGCGCTCCGCGAGTGCTCGTCGACTGGACCACGAGCAAGGAGCTCGTGATGGCCGAGCTCGCGGGCATGGAGAAGGAGACCGTCGGCATGTCGCGCCTGCAGACGCAGGAGCAGACGATCGCCATGATCAACGGTTTCAGCGGCAGCCGGAGGACGCTCGGCTCCCGCATCCAGCTCGCGCAGCAATACGGCCAGGAGGTCGGCGCCGAGATCCAGGACATGCTCGGCAGCATCCAGCGCGAGCTCGTCACGCTCACGCCGCTGAACGGCAAGCGCGCGTTCCTGTTCGTCTCGGGCGGATACGAGTATCAGCCGGGGTACGTCATGGCCCAGTACGCGACCGGCAACTACCTGCCGTCGATGTCGAACATCGACGTGCGGCAGGTCCCGGAGCGCATCAACGCCATGATCCAGAAGGCCAACGAGGTCCAGGTCACGTTTTACACGGTGGACGCGACCGGCCTGACGGGCGAGGGCACGCCGGCCGGCGAGGGCTCCCCCGCGACCAACGTGCTCGCGATCGAGCAGCGGCCGAACCTGCGCTTCGCGGCTCAGCAGGACCGCCAGACCCCTCTGCAGATGATGGCGACCGACACCGGCGGGCTGGCGCTCCTGAACACGAACGACTTCCAGCAGGGCCTGTCGCGCATCTACAAGCAGGTCTCCAACTACTACACGCTCGGCATCACGCTGTCGAAGCTCGGCATCACCGGCTACCAGAAGGTGGACGTCACCGTGAATCGGCCCGGGCTGACGGTCCGCTCGCGGAAGGGCTGGGCGCCGATGACGGAGTCCCAGAAGATCGAGACCCGCGCGCTCGCCACGATGGAGACCGACCTTTCGTACAGCGCGATTCCCGCGAAAATCGAGACGGCGCCCGCGACGCCGGACAAGAAAGTCTACCTGCTGCCGATCACCGTCCTCGTGCCGGCGGAGGCTCTGACCTTCGTGCCGCAGGGAGAGAAGGAGAGCGCGCGCGCCGAGTTCTACATCGGCGCGGTCGACGACAAGGGCAACACCAGTCCGATGAACCGGCAGGAGACGACCTTCGAGATCCCGGCCGGCAAGCCGAAGGCCGGAGCGTTCGTCCGCTACGCCGCGCAGCTCCAGACGAAGAAGGGCAACTACCGCATCGTGGTCAACGTCCGCGACCCGCAGAGCGGGAAGATGGGGACCGCGCGCGCCAACGTGCACATCGAATAACGCGAGGAGGGCCCTTACCAGCCACGTCCCCTCCCCCCCGGCGGGGGGAAGGCTGAGGGCGAGGGGGGCGGATCAAACAAAACGGCCCGGCATTCGCCGGGCCGTTTCTGTCATCGGAGAGATCCCCCTACGACGCCTTCTTCTTCGGCGCCGGCGCCGCCTTCGGCGCGTTCTTCGGGGGCAGGGAACCATCCGGCATGAGGACGACGAAGTCCTCCTTGCGCTCGATGGTCTTGCGCGCCGCGCCCTTCGGGCCGTTCAAGTCCCACACGGTGATCATGAACGTGTAGTAACCGGGCTCGAACGACGCGAGCGGGATCTCGTTGCCGGTGCTGTACACGCCCGGCGAGGTCTGGACGAGCTCCGCAGGGCCCGTGAACGGGGCGAACGCGTCCTGGCCGTCCCGCTGGACGTTGATGCGTGTCATGACGCGCGGCTTCGGCGCGTCGGTGGCGGGAGCCGGCGCGGCCGCTCCGGGGGCCGCCGGCGTCGTCGAGGGAGCGGGAGCGGCGGCCGCCGCGTCGCCGGTCGCCGCTGGGATCACCGGATTCTCGACGCTGTAGAAGTACCAGAGGCTGTCGCTCTTCAGGAAGCTACGGTCGCCCTTGGGATCGACCCGGATCGGCTTGTCCGAGCCGAAGACGAACGGATCGGTCGGGCCGGGGCGCTTGGTCAGTGGCGTCAGCCCGCTCGAGAGGATCAGCGGCGACACGCCGAAGTCCGTCGACTTGCCCTCGAGCTTGAAGCTGGTCGATCCGGAGGCGACCGGCGGCTGCCCCTCGGCGGTGAAGAGGCCGAACGTGCCCTTGTAGCTGCCGGGCTGCAGCGTCACCGAGCGGTCGAAGACCCGATCCTTGCGCGTGCCCTCCGTGACCTCGGTGAAGTTGGCGTCCTCCCAGAAGGAGTCGACCTCCTTGCCGGACTCGTCGGTGACCATGCCGCCGAACTTCAGCGGCACGTTGGCGGAGAAGGCGGGCTTGTTGGACGCCAGGTAGAACTGGAGCGCCAGGAACTGGTCGCCGGTGGCGGACCGGAACGGACCGGCCCAGAAGCCGGCGTCGCTTGCGTTCTTGCCCGCGACCGACTCGAGGGCCGTCTTGACGGCGGCCGGCAGCGGCGCGGGCGGCGGCGGC
>DAHUXD010000030.1 GCA_027307335.1 Acidobacteriota bacterium | reverse complement strand
CGCCCGCCCGCGGCCGCCCCGGCGCCGACGCTGGCCGCCGCGGTGCCTCGTGTTCCGACCGCCGCGCCGGCACCCCCCTCGGTCGAGACCGTCATGATCCGGCCGGTCCGGCCGGCGGCGCCTCCCCCGACCCGTCGAGCCCTTCCGCCCGCGGAGCCGCCGGGACCCGCCGCGGCGCCTCCGCCCGTCGCCGCCCTGCCGCGCGAGCGGCCCGCGCTCGCGCCGCCGACGGGCCTCCTCCCGGTGGACCTGACGCGCGGCCCCGCCGACCGTCCGGACATCGTGGTCTCGTTCGACGCCGGCTCCTCGGACCGCGGCGCGACCGCGATCCTCGACGCGCTGTCGGCCCGCGGCATCCGCACCACGATCTTCCTGACCGGCGAATTCATCCGCCGCTATCCCGAGCTCGCCCGGCGCATCGCTCTCGACGGGCACGAGGTGGGCAACCACACGGACACGCATCCACACCTGACGACCTACGCGTCGGACGGGCGGCAGGCGACGCGCGCCGGCGTCGACCGCGCGTTCCTCGCGGCACAGCTCCTGCGCACCGCGCGGCTGTACCGCGACGTCACCGGCAGGACCATGGCTCCCGTCTGGCGAGCGCCCTTCGGCGAGCACAACCCGGAGATTCGCCGCTGGGCCGCGGAGCTCGGTTACTGGCACGTGGGTTGGACCGGCGGCCGCTCGGGACTCGACGGACTCGACTGGGTGACGGACCCGCGCTCGCGCGCGTACCGGCCGGCGGACCAGCTCCTCGGCCGGCTCGTGCAGCACGCCGAGAACGGCGGCATCGTGCTGCTCCACCTCGGCAGCGACCGCGAGGAGCCCGTCGCCGCGCACATCGGCCTGCTGTTCGACGGGCTGACGGCCCGGGGCTTCCGCTTCACCCGCGCGACCGACTTCCTCGCGCGGGAGGGCTGGGACGAGGCGCGGCTCGCGAGCTTCCGAGCGCCCGCTCCGCCGGTCGCGACCCGATGACGATTGCCTTCGGGACCGACGGCTGGCGCGGCGTCATCGCCGACGACTGCACGTTCGCCGAGATCCGCCGCATCGCGGCCGCCACGGCGCGTTACTACTCCGCGAGCGATGGACCCGGCGACCGGAATCGCATCGTCGTCGGATACGACACGCGGTTCCTTTCGCCGGAGTTCGCCCGGGCGGCGGCCGAGATCTTCGCGGCCGCGGGCATCGACGTGCTCCTCTCCGACCGGCCGATTCCGACGCCGGCCGTCTCGTTCCACGTCCGGCGGCTCGGCCTCCGCGGTGGCGTCGCGATCACGGCGAGCCACAACCCGGGCCGGTACAACGGCTTCAAGTTCAAGGCGCATTTCGGCGGAAGCGCGCCTCCGGAGACCTACGCCGCCATCGCGGCCGAGGCGGACCGGCCGGCGCCCGCCTCCGCCCTCCGCGGCCGGATCGAGACCGCCGATCTCATGACGCCCTACCGCGACCGCCTCGCCGGACTCGTCGACGTCGCCGCGATCCGGCGCGCGCCCCTCGCGGTGCTCGCCGACGCCATGCACGGCGCCGCCGGGACGCTCGTCGCGGACGTCCTCGGAGGTGGAACGCTCCGCGTCGAGTCGCTCCACGCGAACCGCGATCCCCTCTTCGGCGGCGTGCATCCGGAGCCGATCGCCGCGAATCTCGGCGAGGCGGCCGAGCGGGTCCGGAAGGGAGGCTTCGGCCTCGCCGTCGCCCAGGACGGCGATGCGGACCGGCTCGGGGTGCTCGACGCGTCGGGCCGCTTCGTGTCGCCGCATCAGGTGCTCGCGCTCCTGCTGCTCCACGTCTTTCGCGGACGGGGAGTGCGCGGCGGCATCGCCAAGACGTTCTCGACGTCCTTCCAGGTGGACCGGATCGCCCGAGCGCTCGGCGTGCCGCTGATCGAGACCGGCATCGGATTCAAGTACGTCGCCGAGCTGATGAACCGGGGCGAGGCGGTCGCGGGGGGCGAGGAGAGCGGCGGGTACGCCTTTGCGTTTCACCTGCCCGAACGCGACGGAGTGCTGTCGGCCCTGCTCCTCGTCGAGAGCCTGGCGCGGACCGGACGCACCCTCGGCGAGGCGCTCGAAGCGCTCGCGAGAGAGTTCGGGCGCTTCGAGTACGGCCGGCGCGACGTGCACCTGCCCGTGGACACGATCGGCGCGTTCGTCCGGGACGTGCGGGAGCGCGCTCCCGGATCGGTCGCGGGCGAGCCGGTGACAGGCGTCGCGGACCGGGATGGCGTCAAGTATCTCTTCGCCGAACGCGGCTGGCTCCTCCACCGCCTGTCGGGCACGGAACCGATGGTGCGGCTCTACTGCGAGCACGAGGACGCGGGCACGATGGAGAGGATCCTGGACGCGGCGGAGGCCCGGCTGCGGGACTTCGCGGCGACGGCCTCGAGGACTCCCGTCTCGCGAGACTAGTTTCGTCTCTGGTCGACCGGCCGATCCATGTCGGCGGCGCGCCGCCGCGGCCGCGGGGGCTCCGTCAGCACGACGCCCTCGCCCTCGAAGCGGATCTTCGGCGGGCTCGCGATGTCGGGCTGCATGACCTCCTCGAGGAACCGGTCGTCGAGCACCGAGGGCACGAGGTCGCCCGTCCAGCCGACGAGGTCGCGCGAGGAGATCGAGAGCGGGAGCTCGGGCGTGACCTCGTGCGTCAGCACGGGACCGCCGACCGAGAAGACGACGCTCCCGCGCCCCTGGACGCGCAGAAGGTCGACGCGGCGGTTCCGGCGGAAGTCCTGGATCGCTTCCAGGCGGAACGTCAGGCCGTGGTCGATCGCGAGCAGGCGGCTCCCCTCGACCACGAGCGCGTGGCCGCTCAGCTCGCGACGATAGGCGCGCCGCCCGGGGTCGTTGACGAGCAGGGCGCCGGTGCCCTCGCAGCGCAGGATCCGCTCGAGCGTCGTGCCGCGGAACGACGTCTCCGCCCCGAAGCGCAGCTTGCCGCTGTACCAGGCGACGCAGCCCTTGCGCACGAAAACGACGCCCTTCGACGCGATCTCGACCCCGCCCTCCGGACGGATCTTGAAGAGCGGCCGCCCCTCGCCGGCCGCCGCTGCTGCGGTGAGGGCCACGCCGGCGTCCTCGCCGCCATCGGGAAACGCGGGCTCGAACTCGCGGCCCGGCGCCGCAACCCCCGCGCTCTCCCGCGCCGCCCTCGCGGTCGGCGCCGTGTCGGACAGGCCGGCCGCCGGCCGCGCGCCGCCGGTCTCGCGCGAGGACCGCTTCAGCGCCTCCTCGATCTCCGCGACGCGGCTCTTCGCGCCGGCGACCCGCAGGTGCTCGAGGGCGAGCCCGAGCTTGCCGCGCATCTGGTAGAGCAGGCCGAGATAGAGATGGCTGCGGAGGTGACCCGGGGCCTGCTCGATCGCGGCCCGGAGCTCCGTCTCGGCCTCGGCGAGCCGGCCCGCCTTGAAGAGGATCAGGCCGAGGTTCGAGCGGAGGACCTCGGACGCCGGGTTCTTGGAGAGGAGCGCCCGCGCGGCGCCCGCCGCCTCGTCGAAGCGGCCCCGCTTGAACTCGAGGAGCGACACGAGATTGAGCACGTCCTCGTCCTGCGGGCGCAGGGCGCGGGCCTGCTCGAGCTCCGCCCAGGCCTCGTCGAATCGCGACGCGCGCGCCGAGCGCCGGGCGCGGTTCAAGTGCAGGAGGAACAGGCCCTGATCCACCGGGGGAAGCTCGCCCGCGGCGCGCAGCACGGTGATCCCGATCAGCCGAGGCGCTTCGGCGCCGAACGGCCCTTCGTGGTCAGCACGACGCGATTCGTCCGCGCGTCGCGCGTCCACTGGACGGGCCGGCCCGCCGCGGCGGCGCCGCGGAAGGTCTCGTTCGCCGACTTGCCGAATCCTCCTCCGAGCGTCGACTTGCCGTAATAGGCCGCGAGCGCCTTGCGCACGTAGAGCTGCGTCTCGGCATAGGGGGGAACCCCCGCATACCGTTCCACCGCCGCCTCTCCCGCGTTGTACGCGGCCAAAGACTTCACCAGGTCGCCGGAGTACGCCGTGAGGAGCCGCGAGAGCTCGCGCGTTCCGGCGGCGATGTTCTCGCGTGGATCGTGCACGTCGCGCACGCCCTGCTCCGCCGCGAGCTCCGGCATCAGCTGCATCAGCCCGCGCGCTCCCTTGCGCGAGATCGCGGCGGGGTTGAATCCCGATTCGACGAGCATCACCGACTTCACGAGCTTCGGATCGACGTCGTTGTCGCGGGCCGCGGCCTCGATCAGGCCGTCGTAGGCCGACGGCTGTCGGACGCGCGCGGCGAGCCAGCCCTCGCTCGCCTGCAGGTTCGCCGGGCCGTCGTTGACGATGACGCGCTTGCCGTCGCGCAACGCCACGCGCACCTCTCCGGAGGCCGCCCCGGCGGCGAGGAAAATCCCCGCGAGGAGAAGGACGCGCGATCGCATGGGGCTGTAGGAGAGATTATAGCCTCCGGCCCGCGGGCGAACCCCGCGAAGTGGGCGGAATACCCGGGCGCCGCGGTGTGTGACCGCGGACACGCTCCGCGGCGAGGAAACCCCGCAAGAGAAGACGAGACGCGCCGGCTAGACGGCGGGGACCGGCTCGGTCAGAAGGTCGCGGACGGCCTCCGCGGCCGCCTTCAGGCCCGCCGGAAGCTGCTCCGGGCTCTTCCCTCCCGCCTGGGCGAGATCGGGCTTGCCGCCGCCGCTGCCGCCGAGGGCCTTGCCGACGCGCCCGGCAATCTGCGAGGCCGGGAGCCGCTTCGTCAGGTCGGGGGTCACCGCGACGATGACGGACGTCTTCCCCTCTGAGGTCGTCCCGACCACCACGACGCCGCTCTTGACCTTCGCCCGCAGGGTGTCCGAGAGGTTCCGGAGCTCCGGGATCGAGAGTCCCTCGACGACGCGCGTCACGATCGGCACGCCGCCGACCTCGAGGCGCTCGCCGCCGCCGCCCGAGTCGCCGGCCGCGAGCTTCAGCTTCAGCGAGGCGACCTCGCGCTCCAGCGCGCGGACCCGTTCCTCGCGCTCCTCCCAGCGGCGCGCGAGGTTCTCGCGGGGCGCCTGCGCGGCGCCGGAGAGGGCGTTCAGCACCCGCTCGTCCTCCTCGAGGAGCTCGACCGCGCCGAGCGAGGTGACGGCCTCGAGGCGGCGCACGCCCGCCTGGATGCCCCGGTCGGAGAGGATCTTGAACGCGCCGATCTCGCCCGTTCGCGGCACATGGCAGCCGCCGCACAGCTCCGTCGAGAAGCCCGGCACCTCGACGACGCGGACGCGCTCCCCGTACTTCTCGCCGAAGAACATGTCGGCGCCGCGCCGGCGCGCCTCGTCCATCGGCAGGATCTCCTTGGAAACCGGCAGGTCGCGGAGGACCTCCTCGTTCACGAGGCGCTCGATCTCGACGAGCTGCTTCGCCGTCGGCGCCGCGGGCGCGGCATAGTCGAAGCGCAGCTTGTCGGGCCCGACGTACGAGCCCATCTGGCGCGCGGTCGCGCCGAGCACCTTCCGCAGGGCCGCGTGGACGAGGTGCGTGCCGGTGTGGTTCGCCTGCGTCCGCCGGCGCACCCACTCCGGAATCTCCATGTCCACGGCGAGGCCGAGCGCGAAGCGGCCCTGGAGCACCCGGACGCGGTGCGCGATCAGCGACGGCACCGGCCGCACGACGTCGGTCACCTCGGCCCGCCCGCCGCTCCAGAGCAGCGTGCCGCGATCCGCGACCTGCCCGCCGCCCTCCGGGTAGAACACGGTGCGGTCGAACACGACGTCGCCGGACTCGCCTTCCGAGAGGAGCGACGCCTCGCGGCCATCCTGGACGATCGCGAGCACCCGCGCGCCCGAGAGCCGCACGAAGTCCTGCTCCGGATAGCCCCGGAACACCGAGTGCTCGGGCGGCAGCTCGAGCGTCTCGTAGGCCGACGCGTCCGCGGCCTCGAAGCGCGCCGAGCCGCGCGAGGTGGCGCGCTGACGCTCCATCGCCTCCTCGAAGCCGGCGCGATCGACCGCGACGCCCTCGTCGCCGGCGATCTCTTCGATCACGTCGAGCGGGATGCCGTAGGTGTCGTAGAAGCGGAAGACCGTCTCGCCCGAGAGCGCCGTCGCGCCCTCGCGGCGGAGGCGCTCGATCGCCTCGCCCACGCGGTCCGCGCCCTCGGACAGGGTCCGGCCGAACCGCTCCTCCTCGGGGAGGAGCGCCGCGGCGACGGCGCGCTCGACGCCGTCCGTCTTTCCGGTCTCGAAGTAGACGCCCGAGAAGGTCTCGACCACCGCGGGCACCAGCTGGTGGAGGAACGGCTCGTGGAGGCCGAGGCGCCGGCCGTAGCGCATCGCGCGGCGCAGGATGCGGCGGAGGACGTAGCCCCTTCCTTCGTTCGACGGGAGGGCGCCGTCCGCGATCAGCATGGTCGCCGCGCGGACGTGGTCGGCGATGACGCGGAAGGGAGCGTCCTCCGGAGCCATGCCGCCCTTGTAGTTCTGCGCCGAGACCTCCTCGATCGAGGCGATGATCCGGGCGAAGAGGTCGGTGTCGAAGTTGTTGTTGACGCCCTGGAGGATCGCCGCGATCCGCTCGAGGCCGGCACCCGTATCGACGGACGGCCGCGGCAGAGGCGTGAGCGCGCCCGAGGCGTCGCGCTCGAACTGCATGAAGACGAGGTTCCAGATCTCGAGGGTGTCGTCGCCGGGGCCGTTGACCAGGGCCGCCGTGTTCTGCGAGAGGTCTTCCCCGCGGAAGTAGTGGACCTCCGAGCACGGCCCGCACGGGCCCGTCTCCCCCATCGCCCAGAAGTTCTCCTTCTCGCCGAACCGCAGGACGCGCGACGCGGGCAGGTGCCGCTCCCAGAGCTTCGCCGCTTCGTCGTCGTCCGTGTACACCGTCGCCCACAGCCGCTCCGGATCGAGCCCGTAGCCGCGCCCGGGGTCGGTGACGAGCTCCCAGGCGAACCGGATCGCCTCGGCCTTGAAGTAGTCGCCGAAGGAGAAGTTGCCCAGCATCTCGAAGAAGGTCTGGTGCCGGCCCGTATAGCCGACGTTGTCGAGGTCGTTGTGCTTGCCCCCGGCCCGGACGCACTTCTGGGACGTCGCCGCTCGGGAGTAGTCGCGCTTCTCGCGCCCGGTGAAGACGTCCTTGAACTGGTTCATGCCCGCGTTGGTGAAGAGGAGCGTCGGGTCCTCCGCCGGGATCAGCGACGAGGAGGGCACGCGCCGGTGGCCGCGCTCCTCGAAGTAGCGCAGGAATCGCTCCCTAACTTCGGTCGACTTCATACCAGCTCCGGATGATCTCAGAAATTCTGTCCGCCGGAAAACCACGCCGCGTCAGGGCGTCGAACACGCGCCGGCGACGCAGCGGCGGCGAAAGATTCGCGCGCGCCTTCCACAGCCTCTCGAACGCGCGGCGCAGGGCCTCGTCTTCCCGCGCCGGGGCGCCCTCGGCCTCGAAGGCGGCGGCGATCGTTTCCCTGGCGAGACCGCGCGCCTTCAGCTCACGCTCGACCCGCGCGCGACCGTAGCGCGCGCCGCGCAGCCGGACCGCCGAGCGGGCCGCCGCGGCGTCGTCGATGAGTCCCGCCGCGGACAGCCGCTCGAGAGCCGCCGCCACGGCGCGCTCGGAGAACCCGCGATCCCCGAGAGCCTTCTCGAGCTCCCGCAAGCCTCTCGGGCGCACGGCGAGCAGGCGCACGGCCCTTTCGTAGGCCGCGTCCGCGGACTCGGGTTCTGCCGGAGGCTTGCCGCGGCGGCGCGTCTAGCTGCGTCCCGCCGGAGGCTGGTTGGAGAAGTCGAACGGCGACTCCTCCTGGAGCGGGTTGAAGTCCGACGGCGCCTCGAGCGCCGCGTCCATCTCCTCGCGCGCGAGGTCCGAGGTCGACTGGATTCCCTGGATCCGCAGCTTGAACTCGTTCGGGTTCGTCGACCGCTTCAGCGCCTCGTCCAGCGTGATCAGTCCCGACTTGTAGAGGCTGTACAGCGACTGATCGAAGGTCTGCATGCCGTACTGCGACGTGCCCTGCTGGATCGCGTCCTTGATGTACTTCGTCTTCTCCTTGTTCTCGATGCACTCCCGGACGTAGTTCGTCCGGATGAGGATCTCCGCCGCCGGGACGCGGCCGAGGCCGTCGGCGCGCGGCATCAGGCGGAGCGAGATGACCGCCTTGAGCACCGCGCCGAGCTGCAGCCGGATCTGCTTCTGCTGGTGCGGGGGGAAGACCGCGATGATGCGGTTGATCGTTTCGGTCGCATCGAGCGTGTGGAGTGTCGAGAAGACGAGATGGCCCGTCTCGGCCGCCGTGAGCGCGGTCTCGATCGTCTCGTAGTCGCGCATCTCGCCGACGAGGATGACGTCCGGGTCCTGACGCAGCGCGCTGCGGAGGGCGACGGAGAAGCCCTTCGTGTCCACGTCGACCTCGCGCTGGTTCACGAGGGACTTCTTGTCCCGGTGGAGGAACTCGATCGGGTCCTCGACCGTCATGATGTGCTCGTTGCGGTACGCGTTGATGTGGTCGATCATCGCGGCGAGCGTCGTCGACTTGCCCGAGCCCGTGGTTCCGGTGCAGAGCACCAGGCCGCGCTGCTCCTGGCAGATCTTCTCGAGCACGGGCGGGAGCAGCAGGTCCTTGATCGACAGGATCTTCGCCGGGATGACGCGGAGCACGAGGCCGACCGTGCCGCGCTGCTGGAAGATGTTGCAGCGGAAGCGCCCGAGGTTGGGCACGTTGTAGGCGATGTCGATCTCGAAGTTGTTCTTGAACTTCTCCTTCTGCCGGGCCGACATGATCGAGAAAGCCATCGCGATCGTGTCTTCCTGCATCAGGCGCCGCATGTCGGCGAGCGGAACGAGCGCGCCGTCGATGCGAATGACCGGAAATGCGCCCACTTTCAGGTGGAGATCGGACGCCTTCCGCTCGACCGCAATCTTCAGCAGATCGTTGATATGCATGGTTTTGTTGTCCTCGGTTGGACGCTAGAGTACGCCGGTTGTCCCCGGATTGGAAGCGCCGCGCCCGCGCCACTGCGGCGGCGGCGGCTCGCGGGCGGGTGCAACCCCCGCCTCCCCAGGAATTTAGCGGTTACCGGACCGCGGCCTCGACCGGGACGGGCGTCAGCCAGCCGTAGCGGTCCTCGGCCTCGCCGTGGATGAGCGCGAAGAACTCCTTCTGGAGACGCTCCGTGACCGGCCCGCGCCGCCCGGCGCCGACGACGATGCGGTCGACCGACCGGATCGGCGTCACCTCCGCCGCCGTGCCCGTGAAGAAGATCTCGTCGGCGATGTAGAGCATCTCCCGCGCGATCTGCTGCTCGACGACCGTGTAGCCGGCGTCGCGGGCGAGGCGCATGATCGAGTCTCGCGTGATGCCCGGCAGGATCGTGCCCGCGAGCGGCGGCGTGAGGATCCGGCCGCCGTAGACGAGGAAGATGTTCTCGCCGCTGCCCTCCGAGATGCGGCCCGCGTTGTCGAGCGCGATGCCCTCGGTGAAGCCGTTGACGATCGCCTCCATCTTGATCAGCGCGGAGTTGAGGTAGTTGCCGGTCGCCTTCGCCATCGCGGGGAACGTGTTGGGCGCCATCCGGTTCCACGACGACACGCAGACATCGACGCCGCCCTCGACGGCCTCGTCGCCCAGGTACCGACCCCATTTCCAGACCGCGATCATCACCTCGACCGGGCTGTTGAAGGGATTGACCCCGAGGGCGCCGAGCCCCCGGTAGACCACGGGCCGGATGTAGCACTCGTCGAATCCGTTCGCGCGGATCGTCTCGAAGATCGCGTCGCGCAGCTGCTTCGCCGCGAACGGGATCTCCATCCGATACACCTTGCACGAGTCGTAGAGGCGCTTGATGTGCTCGTCGATGCGGAACGCGGCCGAACCCTGCCGCGTCTTGTACAGGCGCGCGCCCTCGAACATCGCCGAGCCGTAGTGGAAGACGTGCGAGAACGCGTGGATCTTCGCGTCCGCGAAGTCCACGAGCCGGCCGTTCATCCAGACCTTCTTGACGTCCTCGTAGGACATGGCGCCTCCGCGTGTGCTGTGACGTCCGGGAGTCGGAGCAGTATTTGCCGTCGCGACGGTGGTGTCAATGCGGAACTCGTGCCAGCGCGGCGCGCGCGAGCGCGAGCCCCGCGACGGCCGCCGTCTCGGCGCGCAGCTTGCCGGCCGCGAGCGAGACGGCGAGCCAGCCGGCCGAAAGCGCGTCGCCGAGCTCGCGGTCCGTCCAGCCGCCCTCCGGGCCGACGAGCAGCGCGGCCGGAGCGGCGGCGAGCGTCGCCGGAAACGGCTCGCCGCTCGGGTCGAGGATCAGCCGGGTCTCGGAAGTTTCCGCGCGCAGCGCGTCGGCGAACGGCCGCGGACCCTCGACGGCCGGCCAGCGCGCGACGCCGGTCTGCTTCGCGGCCTCGCGCACGATTCGGGAGAGCCGCCCCGCGATCGACTCCCGCGCGCGAAAGCTCTGGGTCCGCTCGCTGACGACCAGCGACAGCCGCGACGCCCCGAGCTCGGTCGCCTTCTCCGCGATCCAGGCGAGCCGCTCGGCACGCACGGCCGCGACGAGCAGGTGCACGGGCGGGTGCGCCGGCCGCTCCGTCGCCCGGATCGACTCGACCGCCACCTCGACTTCGCCGCGCGCGAACCGGACGACGCGGCCGTGCGCCTCGCGGCCGCTCCCGTCGACGAGGACGACCGCGTCGCCCGCGCGGAGCCGGCGCGCCTTCGCGTGCGCCGCCTCCTCCCCGCCGATCCGGGAGACGCCGCCCGCGACCGGCAGCGCGTCGACTACGAGGCGCGCTCGAGCGTCAGGCTGATCCACTCTTCCTCCGTCCGCCGTCCCGCGAGCTTCCATCGGCCGCTCCGCATTCGCGAGAGAACGGCGGTCTCCCGGTCCCGAGTGATCCCCGAGAGCAGCACCCGTCCCCGGCGCGCGACGCGTAAACGGATCCCGCGCGCCTCGGCGAGGATCTCGTCGGCGAGCATGTTCGCGACCACGAGGTCGAACCGGCCGCCGCAGGCCGCGACCACTCCCGCGTAGAGGCGCACGGAGGCGCCGAACGCGTGGGAGCCGGCGTTCCCGCGCGCGACGAAGACCGCGTCCGGATCGAGGTCGATGCCCACGACGCTCCGAGCGCCGAGCGCCGCCGCCGCGAGCGCCAGGACGCCCGAGCCCGTCCCCACGTCGAGCACCGAGCGTCCCGAGAGCGGCTCGTCCTCCAGCGCCTCGAGCGCGAGCCGCGTCGAGGCGTGGCTCCCCGTGCCGAAGGCGCGCGAGGCCGGCACTCTCAACGCGATCCGTCCGTCGGGCACGGCGCCCCCGCCGTCCTCGCCCGGCTCGAGCCAGAAGCGCCGCCCGACCGCGAACGGCCGGGAGGCCGCGCGGTAGGCCTCGAGCGGATCGCGCTCCGGAATGTCCGTCGTCAGCGCGAAGCGGACGCGACGCCGCCGCAGCGCGTCGCCGGCGTCGCGCGCCGCGGCCGCCTCGCGGAAGAACGCGACGAGGTCGCCCGCCGACTCGTCGAAGCCGAGCGGCGCGTGGGTCCAGAGGAGCGCGACCAGCGTCCCGTCCCCGGCCCTGTGCGGGACGACGAGACGGCTGTAGCGCCGGTTCACCGGTTCACGAGAAGATCTTCTTCGCCTTCCCGAGGACGCCCTTGCCCTTTCCGACCGGGGCGCCCGTCAGCTCGGCGTACCGCCGGAGCATCTCCTTCTCCTCCTTCGACGGCGAGGAAGGCACGTGCACGCCGACGCGGACGAGCAGGTCCCCGCGCCCGCCGCGTCCGAGCCGCCCCATGCCGCGGCCCCGCAGCCGGAGCTCGGCGCCCGCCGGAGTGCCCGCCGGCACCGTCAGCGGCTCCGAGCCCTCGAGCGTCGGCACCGGGACCTCGCCGCCGAGCACGAGGGTCGGGAACGGCAGGTCGAGCGTCACGACGACGTCGTCGCCGTCGCGCGCGAAGACGTCGTCCTCGGCGACGGTCAGCACCACGTAGAGGTCGCCCGCCGGTCCCCCGTTCGGGCCCGCGTCGCCCTCTCCGGTCAGCCGCAGCCGCGAGTTCGCCTCGACGCCGGCCGGGATCCTCACGGTCATCTCCTTCTTCGCGCGCCGGCGTCCTTCGCCGCGGCACGCGGCGCACGGCTTCTCGATGATGCGGCCCTCGCCCTCGCACTGGGGACACGGCCGAGTCACCGTCAGGAAGCCCTGCGAGAGGCGCTGCCGGCCGCGCCCGCCGCAGGCGGGGCACGTCTTCGGCTTCGTCCCCGGCTCGGCGCCGCTGCCCGCGCAGGCGTCGCAGCGCTCGAGACGGGAGACCACGATCGGCGCCTCGACGCCGAACGCCGCGTCACGGAAGGAGATCGTCATGCGGTAGACGAGATCGCTGCCGCCCGAAGGACCCGCGGGGCCGCCGAAGCCCCCGCCGGCCGCGAACCCGAAGAGTCCGCCGAAGAGGTCCGACAGGTCGGCGAAGCCCGAGGCGTCGAAGCCCGGGAAGCCGGCGGAGGCGCCCATGCCCGCGTGGCCGAAGCGGTCGTAGCGCGCCCGCTTGTCGGCGTCGGAGAGGACCGCGTAGGCCTCCGAGGCCTCCTTGAACTTCTCGGCGGCGTCCGGGTTGTTCGGATTGCGGTCGGGATGATGCATCAGCGCGAGCTTCCGGTAGGCGCTCTTCAGCGCCGCGTCGTCGGCGTCGCGCTCCACACCCAGGACTTCGTAGTAGTCGCGCTTGGTCATCGGAACAATCTGTGATTGGAAATTCGCGATTCCTGATCGCGGCGAGGACGAGGCTTCTTCGCCCTCATCACAGGTCACCCATCGCCCATCGCCCGTCGATTCAGGGGGCCGCGGGAGCCGCCCCTCCCGAACCGGCCCGCTGGAGCATCACTCGGGTCAGCACCTTCGACACGCCCTGCATGTCGAAGATCGCCTCGTTGAAGGCCTCGCGGGACTCGCCGCCCGCGATCTCCCGCGAGCGCTTGAGGGTCTCCTCGATGCGGCCCCGCTCGTCGTCGCCGAGGGCGCCGCCGAACTCCGCCAGCACGCGCTCGTTCGACGCGATCATGCCCTCCAGCCGGTTCTTGATCGCGGCGATCTCGCGGCGCTCGTGGTCCGCCTCGGCGAACGCCGACGCCTCCTTGATGATCTTGTCGATCTCGGTCTGCGAGAGCCCGCCGGCCGGATTGATCTGCATGCCCTGCGCCTTGCCCGTCGCGAGGTCGCGCGCCGAGACGTTCACGATGCCGTTCGAGTCGATCGCGAACGTGACCTCGATCTGCGGGACGCCTCGCGGCGCCGCGGGGATGCCGACGAGCTCGAACCGGCCGAGCGACTTGTTGTCCTTCGCGATCTCGCGCTCGCCCTGCAGGACGTGGATCTCGACGACCGACTGATTGTCGGCGACCGTCGTGAACACCTTCGTGTTCTTCGTCGGGATCGTGGCGTTCCTCTCGATCAGCTTCTCGAACACGCCGCCGTGCATCTCGATGCCGAGCGACAGCGGGGTCACGTCGAGGAGCACGACGTCCTTGATCTCGCCCTTCAGGACGCCTCCCTGGATCGCCGCCCCGATCGCGACGACCTCGTCGGGGTTGATGTCCCGGTTCGGCTCGCGGCCGAAGAGCTCGGCGACCATCCGCTGCACCTTGGGCGTCCGCGTCTGGCCGCCGACGAGGATGACCTGGTCGACGTCGGAGGGCTTGAGGCTGGCCGCCGCGAGCGCGTCGAGACACGGGGCGGCCGTGCGGTCGATCAGGTCGGCGACGAGCGACTCGAAGCGCTCGCGGGTCAGCGTCCGGTTGATGTGCTTCGGGCCCGACGCGTCGGCCGAGATGAACGGCAGGGTGATCGTCGTCTCGGTCGCCGTCGAGAGCTCGCACTTGGCCTTCTCCGCGGCCTCCTTGAGGCGCTGGAGCGCCATGCGGTCCTGGCGCAGGTCGATGCCCGTCGACTTGCGGAAGTCGTCGAGCAGCCAGTCCATGATCTTCTTGTCGAAGTCCTCGCCGCCGAGGTACGTGTCGCCGGCGGTTGCCTTGACCTCGTAAATGCCGTCGCCGAGCTGCAGGATCGAGATATCGAACGTGCCGCCGCCGAGGTCGTAGACCGCGACGGTCTCGCTGCCCTTCCGGTCGAGGCCGTACGCGAGCGAGGCCGCCGTCGGCTCGTTGATGATGCGCAGGACCTCGAGCCCCGCGATGCGGCCCGCGTCGCGCGTCGCCTGGCGCTGCGCGTCGTCGAAGTAGGCCGGCACGGTGATGATCGCCTCGGTGATCTCCTCGCCGAGCGCCTCCTCGGAAAACTCCTTGATCTCACGGAGGATGAACGCCGAGATCTCCTCGGGGCTGTACTCGCGACCGCGCGCCCGGATCTTCACGTCGCCGTTGACGGCGCGCACGATCTCGTACGGCAGGACCTCGCGGGCGTGCTGGGTCTCCTCGGCCTCGTACTTGCGCCCGACGAGGCGCTTGACCGCGAACACCGTGTTCATCGGGTTGGTGATCGCCTGCCGCTTCGCGATCTGGCCGACGAGCCGCTCGCCGTCCTCGGTGAAGCCGACGATCGAGGGCGTCGTCCGGCTGCCCTCGCGATTCGTCAGGACCTGCGGGGTCGCGCCCTCGACCACCGAGACGCAGCAGTTCGTCGTACCGAGGTCGATCCCGAGGATCTTGCCCACGATGCCTCCCCTACTTCCGGGTCTCGTCGGTCTCGCCCGGCCGCACGGCGACCTTGACCGAGGCCGGACGGATGAGACGGTCGTTCAGGAAATATCCCTTCTGGAGGACCTCGAGGATCGCGCCGGGCGGGACCGCGTCGGTCTCCTCCGTCGCGACCGCCTCGTGGAGATTGGGGTCGAACGGCCCGGAGGTGTCGATCGGGATCAGGCCGTAGCGCTTCCAGAGATCGGCGATCTGCTTGCCGATGAGCGCGACGCCCTGGCCGAAGTCGCTCTCGAGGTCCTGCGGCCGCGCGTGCTCGAGGGCCCGGCCGAAGTTGTCCATCACGGGCAGGAAGTCGTGCACGAATCCGGCGAGCGCGATCTTGAAGTATTCCTGGCGCTCCTTCTCGCTCCGCTTCTTGTGGTTCTCGAATTCGGCCAGCTTGCGCAGGTACCGGTCCTTGAGCTCCTCGAGGTCGCGCTGAATCGAGCGCAGCTTGTCCTCGGCGGCCGCGAGGGCGGCCGTTTCCTCCTGCTCGAGCGCGGATTCGAGCGAGTCGCCCGTGTCGCGGACCTCGACCACGTCCTCTCCAGGAGGCCGCGGCCGGCGATCGTCGCGATCGCTCATCGCGGTCCTCCCTCGGAGTCCGAGCTCTCCGCCTCGCGGCGGTCCAGCCGGTCGGACACGGCGCGGCCGAGAAGCTCGACCACCGGAATGACTCGCGTGTACTCGCGCCGCGCCGGGCCGATCACTCCCAGCATTCCCGTCAGTGTCTCTCCCGTGCCGTAAGAGGTCAAGACGGCCGACAACCGCGGATCGACGACGTGGGAGTCTTCCGACCCGAGGACGACGCTGGTGCCGGGCGCATCGAGATAGCGGGAGACGAGGTCCAGCACCTTGGCCTTCTCCTCGAAGGCCTGGAAGACCCGGCGCAGCGAGAGCACGTCGGCGAACTCCGGTTTCTCGAGGAGGCGGGCCGTGCCGTCGAAGAAGACGCTGTCCTCGGAGTCCTTCTTCTCGAGCGCCCGCCGCGCGAGCTCGGCGGCGCGCCCCATCATCCGGCCGGCCTCCTCGCGCTCGCGCGCCAGCGCCATCACGAGGCGCTGCCGGACCTCGTGCAGCGTCCGGCCGCCGTACTCCCGCGTCAGGCGCTCGGAGAGCGCGTCGAGCTCCTCGCTCGTGTACGCGATCTCGGTCTCGAGCACGCGCGAGATCACCACGTCGGGCTCGTTGACCTGCACCACCAGAACCTTCCCCGGCGCGACCGCGAGGAAGCGCAGGCTCTTGACGACCGTGTGGAGCGCGTCCGGCGCGACCACGAATCCCACCTCGCCGGAGAGCTGGGAAAGAAGCCGCGACGCGGCGGAGAAGAGGCGGCTGACGTCGCCGCCGGCGGAGTCGAGGTCCGAGCCGACCTGCTCGCGCACGTCGTCGGAGACGCGCCGCTGGCGCATCAGCTCGTCGATGTAAATGCGGTAGGCGCGGTCCGTCGGCACGCGTCCGGCGGAGGTGTGCGGCTGCACGAGGTATCCCCCATCGGTCAGGTCGGCCATGATGTTCCGGATCGACGCGGGGGAGAGCGCGAACCGGTCGCACTTGAACAGCGTGCGGGAAGAGACCGGGCGTCCCGTGTCCACGTGGACGCGGATGATCTCCTTCAGAATCGCCCGGCTGCGGGTGTCGAGTCCCGCCATTAGCAGTCTCCCATCGGGAGTGCTAATGATAACAGATGGGTGAATCCGCTTCCGCACTTAGACTTCTCCGCGTGGCCGCCGACCTGCTGAAGGAGCCCCTCGGCCTCGTCGGCCCCGGCCGCGCCGGGCGAGCCTTCGCGCGCTCGTGGACTGGGGCGGGTGGCCTCATCGGGTGGGTGCTCGGGCGAACGCGACGCGTGCCCGATCTGGGCCAGGCGGAGACCTTCTCCCCCGACGCGGAGCGGTTCCCTCCGGCGGGACTCGTCGTCCTAGCGGTTCCCGACGACGCCGTCCGCGGCATCGCCGATGCGATCGCCCCGCGGATTTACTGTCGCTTCGCCTTCCACCTGGCGGGCGCGCTCGGCAGCGAGGCGCTCGAAGCGCTGCGCCGCCGCGGCGCCGCCGTCGCGTCGTTTCACCCGGTGCGCCCCTTCGTCGGCGCCCCCGACGAGGATCTGGGCGGCGCGCTCGTCGCGATCGAGGGGGATTCCGAGGCGGTGGACGCCGGGCTCGCGCTCGCCGGGCGGTTCGGCGCCCAGCCCTACCGCCTGTCGGCGACCGATCGGGGCCGCTACCACGCCGCCGCCACGCTCGCGGCGGGGGGCACGGCGGCGATCGTATCGGTCGCTGTCCGAAACTGGGTCGCGATCGGGATTCCCGAGGACATCGCGCGAGAGACGCTCGCCGGACTCTCCTCGAGAGCGGCCGCCGCCATCGCCGCGCGCGCGTTCGCGGACGCGTTCACGGGGGCGGTCGCGCGGCGGGACGCGGGAACCGTGCGGGGCCACGTCGCCGCGCTCGCGCGGGAGCCGGAGACCCTCGCGCTCTATCGGGCGCTCGCCGAGGAGACGCTTTCGCGCACCGCCGGCGCCGGCCGCGAGGAAGAGATCCGCGCGATCCTCCGCGCGACGGTTCCCTCGCCCGATCGCAAGCCGACCGCGTCGTAACCCGTTGCCGGTGTTACAATTCTCGACGACCGGGCGCGGCGCGTCCGACAACGAACTAATGGTCTTCTTCAACTACGCCACGATGCAGATGGCGGCCAAGGTCGTGTACTACGGCCCGGGTCTGTGCGGAAAGACCACCAACCTGCACCACATCTACGGACGGACCGCCCCGGGCTCGCGGGGCGAGATGGTTTCGCTCGAAACCGAAACGGACCGCACGCTCTTCTTCGACCTGCTGCCCCTCGACGTCGGCGTGATCGGGGGATTCAAGACGCGGATCCAGCTCTACACGGTGCCGGGCCAGGTCTTCTACAACACGACGCGCAAGCTCGTCCTGAAGGGCGTGGACGGCATCGTGTTCGTGGCCGATTCTCAACGCGCCATGAAGGACGCGAACGTCGAGTCGCTCGCGAACCTGAAGACGAACCTCGCGGAGATCGGCATCAAGCTCGAGGAAATCCCGCTCGTCTTTCAGTACAACAAGCGTGACCTCGCGAACATCCTTTCGCTCGAGGAGCTCGAGGAAAGCGTGAACCGCGAGCGCCTGCACGAGAGCTACGAGGCGTGCGCGGTCCTCGGCCAGGGCGTCTTCGAGACCCTGAAGGCGATCTCGCGGCTGACGCTGCGGTCGCTGAAGAAGAGGATGCTCGGCGAGGAAAAACCCGCGCCCGCGAAGGCGGCGCCCGCGCCGACACCCGCGCCTCTCCCGCCCGCGAAGCCGCCGGCCGCTCCCGTGCCGCCGCCTCCGCCCGTGCCGACTCCGAAACCCCTCGTCGTCGAGGCGACCGCGGAAATCGAGGAGGCGCTCGAGTTCGAGCCGGGCACCTTCTCCGCGCAGCCGGATGCGCCCGCGCTCGCGCACGAGCTCAATCAGCCGCCCTCGGGTTTCGACGGCGCCGACGTCGAGACGGTGCAGGAGTTCGAACAGGCGCTCGACTCGCTGGACGCGCCGCTGCCCGATGCGGCGGCCGCCGCCGCTCGGGCGCGACCGGCGGAGGGCGAGATCGCCGAGGTGTCGTTCGCCGAGGCACCCGAGCCCGAGCCGGAGAAGGCCATCACCGAGGAGGTCCGGCACGTCAAGGTCGGCTCGAACATCGACATCCTCGCGGAGCTCGAGAAGCTGCGGAAGACCTCGACCGCGTCGGCGTCCGCGACCGAAGAGAAGAAGCGTCCCGCGCCCGCGGGGATCTCGGTCGACGATCTGCTCGCGAGCAGCCTCAACCACCGGAAGGAAGTGAGCAAGGTGTTCGAGGTCCACGTTCCGCGCCGCCAGCTCCAGGGCCACCAGATCACGGTCGCGCTGAAGTTCGAGGACGGCAAGGGCAACGAGATCGGAGAGGCGAAGAGCTTCCCGATCGAGCTCCAGTCGAAAAGCGACATCCAGAAGCTGCTTCTCTCTCTCAAGTTCCACATCCTCGGCAAGTGACCGCGACGCCGCACGCGTCCGGGTGCCTCCGAGAAACCGGATCTCTCGCTTCGCTCGGGATGACCGGCCTCCTGTGACCCTCCTCACTGTCCTCGATGTAAGACAAATCCCATAAAGGCTTTGTCTTTTCCCTCGACCCCGGTTTAACCTATTTTCATGCCCTCGGCGACGAGATGGCTCGGGTGGAGCGTTGTCTCCGCGGCCGCGATCGCGGGCGCGGCCAGCGGGTGCGCGTCGTCCCGCCGCGCAACGGCCGTCGAGGCGCCGACCGCGGCGCCCGAAGCCGTCGATCCCGCGATCGCGAGCGCGACCGAATCGTTCGATCTCGGCCGCGACGCGGCGCTGAACGGCAACATCGAGTGCGCGCGGCTCTACTTCGACGCCGCGATCGCGGCGGTGCAGCCGGTCGGCGAGCCCCCGTCGAGCGGATCGCGGCTCGCGTTCTCCTACGACCTCTGGGACGGCATCCAGCGCTACGAGGCGCTCGCCGGGCCGACCGAGGAGGCCGGAACGTCGCACGGCCAGGTCTCGCCGGAGCTCGAGGCGATCGAGAGTCCCGAGGCGACCCCGGAGGAGATCTCGGCCGCGCGGGAGGAGGTCGCGGCGGCGATCGGCGCGACGTCCTCGGACGTTCCGCTCGTCGTCAACGACGCCGTGCTGCGTCTCGTGGCCGCGTTCCAGAGCGACGGACTCCACGACAAGATCGCGGCCGGTCTCGGGCGATCGGGCCGTTACATCCCGATGATCCAGCGCGTCTTCGCCGAGGAGGGCCTGCCGCAGGACCTCGCGTGGATCGCGTTCATCGAGTCCTCGTTCCTGCCGCACGCCCGATCGCCGCGCGCCGCGCAGGGCATCTGGCAGTTCATGCCCCGGACCGGAAGGCAGTACGGGCTGAAGTCCAACGGCGTCGTCGACGAGCGCAGCGACCCGGAGAAGGCGACCCGCGCCGCGGCCCGCTACCTGACGTACCTGCACGAGATCTTCAACGACTGGTACCTGGTGATGGCCGCGTACAACGCGGGCGAGGGCAAGATCCTCCGCGCCATGGACCGGACGGGCGCGCGTGACTTCTGGCAGCTCGCCGGCACGTCCGCGATCCGCCGCCAGACGGCCAACTACGTTCCCGCCTTCCTCGCCTCGCTGCTGATCTCGAAGGACCCCTCCCACTACGGTTTCGACGTGACGCTCGCGCCGCCCCTCGACTTCGAGCTGGTCACGCTCGACCGCTCCGTCGACCTGCGGACGGTCGCGGGAGGAATGAAGGTCGCCTACGAAGATCTTCAGGCGCTCAACCCGGAGCTGCGGACCCCGGTCACGCCGCGGGAACCCGAGGGCTACGACCTGAGGATCCCCTCGGGCGCTCGCGAGACGTTCCTCGCCGCCTTCGCGGCCACGCCCACGACGCCGCCGCCGCTCTTCAAGACGCACACAGCGAAGAAGGGCGAGACGCTGCCCCGGATCGCGAAGCGGTACGGCATCTCCGTCACGGCGATCGCCGACGCGAACTCCCTGTCGCCCCGCGCGAGGGTCGCGCGCGGGCAGGAGATCCTGATCCCGCAGAAGACCGCCGCCGTTCGCAAGTCGACGCCGAAGAAGGGCGCCGTGAAGGCGGCGAGCGCCGCGCCTCAAGCCTCCAAGAGCTACCTCGTCCGGAGCGGCGACACCCTCTATCGGATCGCGCTCCGCCACGGCGTGACGGTCGCCGAGATCCTGGCGATCAACGGCCTCGGCGGCACGCCGTCGCTGAAGGCGGGCGACAAGATCTCGATTCCGGCGAAGACGAAGTAAACTAGCCCGGTCCTCATCGGCGATCAGGCGCTCCTCGGCCCCGAGGAGGCTTCATGCTCGCCCGCATCCATTCCGCCGCCACGTACGGGCTCGACGCGCGCGTCCTCGACGTCGAGGTCGATGCGTCCTTCGGCCTGCCCCGCTTCACGATCGTGGGCCTTCCCGACGCGAGCGTCCGCGAAGCGCGCGAACGGGTCCGCTCCGCGCTGAAGAACGGGGGCTTCCCGATGCCCGAGGGGGCGGTCACCGTCAACCTCGCGCCCGCCGACTTTCGAAAGTGCGGCGCGGCCCTCGACCTGCCGGTCGCGATCGGCCTGCTGCGGCTGTGCGGGTTTAGCGGCCCCGACGAGCCGCCGCGCGTGTTCGTCGGCGAGCTCGGCCTCGGCGGCGAGGTCCGCCCGGTGCGCGGCGCCCTCTGCCTCGCGCTCGCGGCGCGCGACGGCGGCTTCTCCGAGATCGTCCTGCCGGAGCGGAACGCGTCGGAGGCCGCGGCGGTCCCCGGCATTCGCACCATTCCCGTCTCGCACCTCTCCGCGGCCGTCGCGCACGTCCTCGGACGCGCTCCGATCCCTCCGGCCTCCCGGACCGTCGCGCCCGCGGCGCCGCCCGTGGCGGATCTCGCGGCGGTGCGCGGCCAGGCGATCGCGCGGCGCGCCGCGGAGATCGCCGCCGCCGGTGGGCATCACCTCCTGCTCGCCGGGCCGCCGGGCTCCGGCAAGACGATGCTCGCGCGGCGCCTCCCCGGCATCCTCCCGCCGCTCTCTCCGCCCGAGGCGATCGAGGCGACGCGGATCCACTCGGTCGCGGGAGCCCTCGTCCCCGGCTCGGGTCTCCTCACCGCGCCGCCGTTTCGCGCTCCGCACCACGGAGTCTCCGCGCCGGGCCTCGTCGGCGGGGGCCCGCGCCCCACGCCGGGCGAGGTCTCGCTCGCGCATCGCGGCGTGCTCTTCCTGGACGAGCTGCCCGAGTTCCGCCGCGACGTGCTCGAGGCGATCCGACAGCCGCTCGAGGACCGCCGCGTCTGCGTCGTGCGCGCCTCCGGCGCCGCGGCGTTCCCGTCCGACTTTCTCCTCGTCGCCGCGATGAACCCGTGCCCCTGCGGCTTCTACGGCGACCCGCGGCGCGCCTGCGCCTGCGATCCGCGCGAGCGGCGCCGATACGCCCGGCGCATCTCGGGCCCGCTGCTCGACCGCATCGATCTCCACGTCGCGGTCGAGCCCGTCGCCTGGAAGGACCTCGCCGGCGCCGCAGCGTCGGAGAGCTCCGCCTCGGTGCGGGAGCGCATCGTGCGGGCGCGAAACCGCGCCGCGGCGCGGCGACCCGGCGCCGGAGGCTTCCGCAACGCCGATCTCTCGACCGACGAACTCGGCCGGCATTGTGCCCTCGATCACGACGGCCGGCGTGTTCTCGAGACGGCTCTCGAGCGCCTCGGCCTGTCCGTTCGCGCGGTGCACCGCGGTCTCCGCGTCGCACGCACCATCGCGGATCTCGCGGAAAGCCGGCATGTTCTGGCGCGGCACCTGTCCGAGGCGCTGTCGTTCCGCGCCCCCGCGCTCCTCGCGGCCTGCCCGACCGTTCAGGTTGACAGCCGCGGAGGGCGTTCATAGGATCGCCTCAACCACCGGGACCCGGATTCCGGTCTGTGACTCCCAAGCGGTTCGGCGGCGTACGGGGGGAAGCCCGTCCGCCGGGCGCCGGAGAGGCGATCCGATGAAGAAGTACAACACCATCATCTTCGTGCCGCACGCGCGGGCGCGGTTCCGGCAGATGACCATCTCCACGCGCGCGCTCGGACTGGCCGCCGCCGGCGCCGCGATCCTCCTCGTTGCCGCCGTGGCGTTCGGCTGGGCGTTCTTCGCCACGTCGCGGCAGGACCGCCTCTACCGGTTCGCGATGGCCGAGAACGACCGGCTCCGCGCTTCGACCGCGGCCCTCCATCGGAAGCTCGATGGCGTCTCGAAGCAGCTAACGGACTTCGAGGCGCGCACGCGCCGTCTCGCGATCGTCGCCGGCCTCTCCGAGGCGGTGCGTCCCGGCGTCGGCGGTCCGGCCCCCGTTCCCGGCACCGGCGCGGACCTCGCCGGAGAGAGCGCCCTCCTCGCCTCGCGGCTCGCGCTGCTCGAGACCCAGTTCACGCACCGCCGCGAGCTCGTCGCCGAGACGCCGACGGTCTGGCCGGTCCACGGCGTCGTCAACTCGGGATTCGGGGTGCGGGCGGATCCGTTCACCGGCCAGCCGGCGTTCCACGAAGGCCTCGACATCTCGACCCCGCGCAGCGAGCCGGTGCTCGCGACCGCGGACGGAGTGGTCGTCCGGAGCGGCTGGGCCGGCGAATACGGCAAGGCCATCGCGATCGCTCACGGCGACCGCTACGAGACGCTCTTTGGCCATCTCGAGCAGACGCTCGTGGCCGAAGGGCAGCGCGTCCGCCGCGGCGACCGCGTCGGGCTCGTCGGCTCCACGGGCCGCTCGACGGCGCCTCACCTGCACTACGAGGTCCACGTCGACGGCCACGCCGTCAACCCTCTCGACTACATCCTCGAGACTCGCTGACCTCCGCGGCGGGAGAACGCCGCGAAACCGCCCGCCCCCGCGGCCCGCCCGGCCGCTCCCCTATCGCGACCCGGAAATCCGAAATAAACTCCCACCCCTCAGGTGTTAGCCGTCCAATCATGATCGATCGGCTGCTCGCGAAGGTCTTCGGCACGCAGCACGAGCGGGACATCAAGAAGATGTTGCCGCGCGTCGAGCGCATCAACGCGCTCGAGCCGACCATCCATGCCCTCTCGGACGAGGAGCTCCAGGGAAAGACCGTCGAGTTCCGGCAGCGGATCGCGAAGGCCCTGGAGGGGGTTCATCCGGACGACGTGAAGGCGGCCCGTGACGCGATCCTCGACGAGATCCTGGAGGAGGCGTTCGCCGTGGCGCGCGAGGCGTCGGTTCGGGCCCTCGGCATGCGGCCGTTCGACGTGCAGCTCATCGGGGGCATGGTCCTCCACGCCGGCAAGATCTCGGAAATGAAGACGGGCGAGGGCAAGACCCTCGTCGCGACGATGCCCGTCTACTTAAACGCACTGACCGGGCGCGGCGTCCACGTCGTGACGGTCAACGACTACCTCGCCCGCCGCGACGCGGAGTGGATGGGCCGGATCTACCGGTTCCTCGGCCTGACCGTCGGCTGCATCCAGAACAGCCTCCTCGACGAGGAGCGCCAGAGGGCCTACGCCTGCGACGTCACGTACGGGACCAACAACGAGTTCGGCTTCGACTACCTGCGCGACAACATGAAGTTCGAGCTCGAGAACATGGTCCAGCGCGGCCACGTCTTCGCGATCGTCGACGAGGTCGACTCGATCCTCATCGACGAGGCGCGGACGCCCCTGATCATCTCCGGCCCCTCCGAGGAGAACACCGACGTCTACTACCGGTGCAACCGCGTCATCCCCCACCTCGTCAAGGGCGCCGAGGACAAGGACAAGTACGGCAACAAGACGACGACCGGCGACTACCTCGTCGACGAGAAGGCGCGCACCGCGGTCCTGACCGAGGAGGGCGTCGCGAAGGCGGAGAAGGCGCTCGGCATCGACAACATGTACGAGCTCACCAACATCGACCTGCTCCACGGCGTCGAGCAGGCCCTCCGAGCGCACGCGCTGTACAAGCGCGACGTGGACTACATGATCAAGGACGGCCAGGTCCTGATCGTGGACGAGTTCACCGGCCGCGTGCTGCCCGGCCGGCGCTGGTCCGACGGGCTCCACCAGGCGGTCGAGGCCAAGGAGAACGTGAAGATCGAGCGCGAGAACCAGACCCTCGCGACGATCACGCTCCAGAACTACTTCCGGCTCTACGAGAAGCTCGCGGGCATGACCGGAACGGCGGACACCGAGGCGGCCGAGTTCCACCAGATCTACAAGCTCGAGGTCGTGGTCATCCCGACGAACAAGCCCATGATCCGCGAGGACAACCAGGACGTCGTCTACGCCTCCGAGCGCGAGAAGTACGACGCGGTCGCCGACGAGATCGTCGCGCTGCGGGAGAAGGGACAGCCGGTGCTGGTCGGCACCGTCTCGATCGAGAAGTCGGAGCGGCTCTCCGACCTGCTCAAGCAGCGCCGGGTGCCGCACGTCGTCTTGAACGCCAAGTTTCACGAGAAGGAAGCCGAGATCGTCGTCCAGGCCGGCCGCTCGGGCGCGGTCACGATCGCCACGAACATGGCCGGGCGGGGCACCGACATCGTCCTCGGCGGCAACCCCGAAGCCGTGGCCGTTCACGAGCTCAAGGAGATCGAGGACCCGGAGGAACGCGAGAAAAAGCTCGCGAAGCTGCGGGAGTCCTGCGGCGCCGATAAGGCGAAGGTGCTCGCGGCCGGCGGTCTCCACATCATCGGCACCGAGCGGCACGAGTCGCGGCGGGTCGACAACCAGCTCCGCGGCCGGTCCGGGCGGCAGGGCGACCCGGGCTCCTCCCGCTTCTACCTCTCGCTCGAGGACGACCTGATGCGGATCTTCGGCTCGGACCGGCTGCAGAACATCATGCGCAAGCTCGGCATGGAAGAAGGCGTCCCGATCGAACACGGCATGGTGTCCCGTTCGATCGAGCGGGCGCAGAAACAGGTCGAGGCCCGGAACTTCGAGAGCCGCAAGCACCTCCTCGAGTACGACGACGTCATGAACCGCCAGCGCGAGGAGATCTACGGCATGCGGCGCGGCATCCTCCGCGGGGAGCTCGCGCGCGACCACGTCCTCGGACTCGCCGAGACGATCCTCGACTACGTCCTCGGCCGGCACCTCCCCGAGGAGAAAGACCCGCAGGAGTGGGACCTCGCGGCCTGCGACGTCGACCTCCAGGAATACTTCGGCATCAAGCCCGGCACCTTCCCCTGGGCCGAGAAGACGCGCGAGCAGATCCGCGAGGAGCTCTGGAAGGGCCTGCTCCAGGTGTACGACCGCAAGGAGGGCATCCTCGGCGCCGAGATGATGCGGACGCACGAGAAGTTCGTGATGCTCCAGGTCGTCGACCAGCAGTGGAAGGACCACCTGCTCGCGATCGACCACCTGAAGGAGGGCATCGGCCTCCGCGGCTACGGCCAGCGCGATCCGCTGATCGAGTACAAGAAGGAGTCCTTCGAGCTCTTCACGCTCATGAAGGAGCGCATCGAGGACCAGATCGTCCAGTACCTCTTCAAGCTCCAGCCGGTGGCGCGCGAGGAGTCGGCGGAGGATGTCAACGCCCGGGCGACGGAGCGGCGGGCGCCGGTCGCGATGCCCGCGCGGCGGGGGCCCTCGAACGTGAACTACTCCTATGGAGCCGCCGCCTCGGGCGGCCAGGACGCGAAGGTGGAGACGATGCAGCGCAGCGCCCCCAAGGTCGGCCGCAACGACCCCTGCCCCTGCGGGTCGGGGAAGAAGTACAAGAAGTGCCACGGGGCCGACGGTGGGCCGCAGCCCTCCGGCGGCGGCAAGACGAGACCGGCGGCGGGAGCCTGATGGCGACCCGACGGCCGGCACCTTCCCGCTCTTCCCGTTCCGCGGACGACGTTCCGCTGGCGCTGACGTTCGACGACGTCCTCCTCCTGCCCGCCCACTCCGAGGTCCACCCCCGCGAGGTCGACCTGCGCACCTCGCTCACGCGCGAGATCGGCCTGAACATCCCGCTGATCTCGGCCGCGATGGATACGGTCACCGAGTCGCGGTTGGCGATCGCGATGGCCCAGCAGGGCGGCCTCGGCGTCATTCACAAGAACCTCTCGATCGAGGCCCAGTCGGCCGAGGTCGACAAGGTCAAGCGCTCCGAGTCGGGCATGATCGTCGACCCGGTCACCTGCCGCCCCGAGCAGACGATCGCCGAGGCGCTCGACGTGATGGCGCGCTACAAGATCTCGGGCGTGCCCGTCGTCGACGCGCGCGGCAAGCTCGTCGGCATCCTCACGAACCGGGACCTGCGCTTCGAGACGCGCACCGACAGGCCGATCTCGTCGCGCATGACGAAAAAGAACCTCATCACGACGAAGGTCGGCACGACCCTCGAGCAGGCGAAGGAGCTCCTCCACAAGTACCGCATCGAGAAGCTCCTCGTGGTCGACCGGGCCGGCAACCTCAAGGGCCTCATCACGGTCAAGGACATCCAGAAGGCGATCAAGTACCCGAACGCCGCCAAGGACGCGCTCGGGCGTCTCCGCGTCGGCGCCGCGATCGGCGTCACGCGCGACGTGCTCGACCGCGCCCGCGAGCTCGTCCGCGCGAAGGTGGACGTCCTCGTCCTCGACTCGTCGCACGGCCAGAGCCAGGGTGTGCTCGACGCGCTGACCCTGGTGCGGCGGCGCTTCCCCTCGACGCCGATCGTGGCCGGCAACGTCGCGACCGAGGAGGGGGCGCGGGACCTCGTCCAGCGGGGCGCCGACGCCGTCAAGGTCGGGATCGGTCCCGGCTCGATCTGCACGACGCGCGTCGTCACCGGCGCGGGCGTGCCCCAGATCCACGCGATCCGGGAGTGCGCGAAGGCGACCCGCGGCACCCGCGTCCCCCTGATCGCGGACGGCGGCATCAAGTTCTCGGGCGACATCACGAAGGCGATCGCCGCCGGTGCGCACCTCGTCATGATCGGCTCGCTCCTCGCGGGGACCGAGGAGTCGCCGGGCGAGACGATCCTCTACCAGGGACGGACTTTCAAGGCTTACCGCGGCATGGGTTCGCTCGGGGCCATGAAGTCCGGCTCCTCGGACCGATACTTCCAGGAGTCGATGGAGACCGACACGTCCGCCAACGGCTCGCTCTCGAAGCTCGTCCCCGAGGGCATCGAGGGCATGGTCCCGTACAAGGGCAGCGTCGAGGGGCTCGTCCTGCAGCTGACCGGCGGCGTGCGCAGCGGCATGGGCCTCGCCGGCTGCCCCACGATCGAGGACCTCCGCACGAAGTCGAAGCTCATCCGAATCACCTCGGCGGGACTCAAGGAGTCCCACGCCCACGACGTGATCATCACCAAGGAAGCGCCGAACTACCGGAGGGAAGAGGTCTAGCCGGTCTCGCCTCCCTCGCCGGTGCCGCGCGTCGCCCGGGCGCCACCGGTCTTGCGCTTCTTCCTCTGGGCGCTGTCCTCGGCGGCTTCCTTCGCCCACTTCTGCTGCCGCAGTTTCAGCACGGCCTCGAGCCGCTTCGAAAGCTCGGCCTCCTCGCCCGAGGAGCGAGGACGGTAGTAGCGGCGCCCCCTCAGGCTGTCGGGCAGGCACTCGATCCCCCCGACGCCCTCGGGCTCCGCCGGCGCATAGCGGTACCCGCGGCCGTAGCCGACGTCCCGCATCAGCCGCGTGACCGCGTTGCGGATCGCCGCCGGAACCGGCTCGGCCGGCTTCTCGGCGACGTCGCGCTTGGCCTCTCCCTCCGCCTCGTACACCGCGGTCGATTTCGGCGCGAGCGCGCAGTAGACGGCGGCCTCGGCGAGCGCGAGCGATCCCTCGGGCATCCCGAGGAAGTCGAACGCCTCCTTCGCGTCGAGGGAGATGCGCAGCGCGCGGGGATCCGCGAGGCCGACGTCCTCCGACGCGAACCGCACGATCCGCCGCGCCACGTACAGCGGGTCCTCCCCCGCCTCGAGCATCCGGACGAGCCAGTAGATCGTCGCATCCGGGTCGGACTCGCGCATGGACTTGTGCAGCGCCGAGATCAGGTTGTAGTGCTCCTCCCCCGCCTTGTCGTAGAGAAGGACCTTGCGCTGCAGCAGGTCCCGGAGCCGTGCGACGTCGATCGTCCGCGTCCGCGAGGCCTCGGCGTCGGCCGCCGCCGCCTCGAGCAGATTGAGCGCCCGGCGCGCGTCGCCGCCCGATGCCTGCGCGATGAACGCCAGGGCGTCGTCGTCGAGAGCGAAGTCCCGCGCGCCCAGGCCGCGCGGGATGTCGCGCAGCGCCCGCTCGGCGATCCGCGCGATCGCCTCGGGCGCGAGCGGCTCGAGCACGACGACCTTGCAGCGGGAGAGGAGCGCCCCGTTCAGCTCGAAGGACGGGTTCTCCGTGGTCGCCCCCACGAGCACGACGTCCCCGGACTCGACGTACGGCAGGAAGACGTCCTGCTGAGACCGATTGAAGCGGTGGATCTCGTCCAGGAAGAGGATCGTGCGCTTCCCATGGCGGGCGCGCAGCCTGCGCGCCTCCTCGAGGACCTCGCGCATCTCCTTGACGCCCGTCGCGACGGCCGAATACGCGAGGAAGATCGACGCCGTCTGCGACGCGATGAGGCGTGCGAGGGTCGTCTTCCCGACGCCCGGAGGGCCCCAGAGAACGAGCGACGGAATCCGGTCCTCCGCGATCGCCCGGCGCAGAAACCCGTTGGCGCCGACGACCTCCTCCGGCCCCTCCACCTCGTCGAGGGAGCGCGGACGCATGCGGTCGGCCAGGGGCGTCGCCGGGGCGAACGTTCCCGCCGCCCCGGCGGGCCCGGCGGGCTCGTCGAAGAGGCCGCCGCCGCTCATCCCGCGCGCTCGAGGGTCCGGCGACACTCCTCCGAGCACACCGGAACGATCGCGCCGCCCCGATGCGCCGGGAGCGCGATCGAGCGGTCGATCCAGGTCCCGCACACCGGATCCCGCACCATCTCGGCCTGGCGGACCGCGGGCGGACCCCCTGCCTTTCGGAGGCCCGCGGTGTCCCGGAAAAAGGCGCGCAGGAAGATCCGCAGGCCGCGGAGGACCGTCAGCAGCATGAACAGGACGAAGAGGACGAGGAGGAGCCGGGCCATCACGCGCCCGATCGGAGGCTCGAGATCTGCTCCTGAATCTTGTCGAGCTGCGGAATCTCCGGGTAGCGCTTCTTGACCTCGTCCATCAGCGGCTGGGCCGCCTTCCCGTCGCGGCGGTCGTAGGCCTCGACGAGGAGCCAGTTGAGGAGCGACTGCCAGTGCTCCGGGTTCGCCTCGCGGGCCTTCTGGAAGTAGGCGACCGCCGTGTCGAACTCGCCGCGGTTGCGGTGCGCGGCGCCGAGGTCGGAGAGCAGGTTCGGGTTCTTCGGGACCTTGCGCCGGGCCTTCTCGTAGCACTTGATGGCGTCGTCCCAGTCCTCCCGGTCGTAGTACGCGTTCCCGATGTCCATCAGGATCTCGGGGTTCTCGGGATCGCGGGCGAGGCTCTGCTTGAGCTCGCCGACCCGGTCGCCCGCGGCGACGGGTCCCGAGGCTCCCCCTCCCGGCCGGCCTCCACCTCCCGTGAAGTAGCCGGCGCCGAAGCCGACGAGTCCGCCGACGAGGAGCATGACCACGGACTGGGCGATCGAAGATTTCTTCGCTTCCACGGGGACCATTCTATTGAAGTGGGAGCGGCGGACGGAGGATCGACTCCAATCAAAAGGGGCGGCTTTCGCCGCCCCGCTCGTTCCCGAATCGGGTGTCCTCAGTGCGCGACGACCGGCCGCGATCCCGCCGACCGGGCGAGGGCCCGGTCCACCTGCCGCTCGACCTCCTTCTCGTCGAGGCCGTTGATCACGGCGATCTCCGAGACGATGAGGTACTTTGCCCGCTCGTACATCTTCTTCTCGCGGAACGACAGCGTCTTCCGGGACGAGATGTAGTTGAGCGTCTTCAGGACGTCGGCGATCTTGTTGAGCTCGCCGCTCTTCATCTTGTCGAGATTTTGCTTGTAGCGGCCCTTCCAGTCGCCCGTCGCCGAGAACCGCCCGTCACCGAGGGTCTTCATGAGACCGGTGATGTCCTTGCGCTGCGTGAGGCGGCGCAGACCGATCAGACCCGTGTTCCCGACCGGCACCATGACCCGGGAATTGTTCGAAAGGAGACGGAGGTGATAGAAGCTCTTCGGAGCCACCGGCTCCGTCTGGAACCCCTCGCCGATCTTTTCGACCACGGAGACTCCGTGGTTCGGGTAAACGATCTTCTCTCCCACCTTGAATCCCACTCGGTCCTCCTCACTCAAAAGAAAAAGTGCCTGATACGGGAGCCGCGAATTATAGGGAAAAAAGGGTGAGAATTCAAACCTTGACCCGTGGGACAGGTGCCGAAAGTTATGCTGTTTCAGCAATTTATCGGGGTGCTGTGTGCCAGGTCACAACGCCGGCGGCGAAGCCTAAGTCCGTGACCTCCCGATAGATCGGCTCGACTCTCGGGCGCGCATCCTCCCGGTCACCGGTCGAGTCCTGCCCGGCGCCAGTTTCGATTTCGAACGTCCGTTCCCCGAGTCGAAGCGGCGCAGGAAACGATCGATCGCGGCCAGGCCCTTCCGGGTGCGGTCCGGATCGTAGCCGTACCCGATCCGCAGGTATGACCCCGCCCCGAAGTGCCCGCCCGGGGTGACCAGGACGGACTCCTCGAGCCGAAGCCGCTCAAAGAGCGCGATCGAGGCGATCGGCAGACGATAACGGAGGAAGGCGATCGCCCCGGCGACGGGCGGGATGTAGTCGAAGAGCGGCCCGTGGCCCCGGATCCAGGCCTCGAGCTCCGGAAGGTTGCGGGCGAGAATCGACCGGGTCCGGGCGAGCAGCGCCTCGCGGCGCGCCGGCTCGAGCGCGAGGCGCGCGAGGCGGTCCGAGAGCATCGACGGGGTCAGCGTCGTGTAGTCGAGGTACGCGCAGAAGGAGTCCCGGAGCTTCGGAGGCGCGACGATCCAGCCGACCCGCAGGCCCGGCATTCCGAAAGCCTTCGACAGACCGCCCGTGACCACGACTCGCTCGTATCGCCCGAAGAAGGTCGGCGAGACGGGACCGGGGCTGATCTCCGCGCCGCGGTAGACCTCGTCCGAGACGATCCAGGCGCCGACGCGGTCGGCGGCCGCGACGATCGCGTCCATCTCCTCCTCGGTCAGAACCGCTCCTGTCGGATTGTTCGGGTTGGTCACGAGGACCACCTTCGTCTTCCGGCCGACCGCGCGCGACAGGCTCGCGAGGTCGAGCGCCCATCGGGCCGCGAGGCCGCGGCGCCGCGGCACGAGACGGTACGCGTCCGCCTTCTGCGCGTAGATCGCGCCGAGGCCCCACGACTGCAGGTAGTTGGGCAGCATCACCGCGATGCGGTCGCGCTCGTCCAGCAGTCCCCACAGAGCGGCGTAGTTCGCCTCGGAGCACCCGGTCGTCACGAGGACGTTCCCGGCGTCCGCTCCCGGATAGAACGCCGCGATGCGCTCCCGCAGGAGGACCGAGCCGTCCGCCTCCGGGTACTTGAGCGACTGGGAGAGAAGGGCGGCGGCGTCCATCTCGGGACCGAGGAGCTCCTCGACCCGAAGGGGCTCGACCCCGCTTTCCGACAGGTTCCAGCGCACCCCGTTCTCGTAGAGGCACTGAGTGCGCTCCATGTGGAAGAGCGGAATGCGCATGGGGACCTCGCCTCCCGGGATCGTATCAGCCGCGCCGCGGACACCCCGGGCGGTGATGAGAACGCATCACTCGCCCGCTCGCCGCCACGGCGAGACTGTGGACAGAGTGAGCGGACGCATCGTGACGGCCGGAGTGGCGCCGCCCTATTCGCGGCTCGCTCCCGAACAGTGCGCCGCGCTTTCCGAGGCGAGCCTCGAGATCCTCGAGCGGACGGGCGTCCGGCTTCTCGCCCCGGAGGCGGTCGAGCTCCTCGCCCGCGGCGGCGCGGCCATCTCCGAGGGAAACCGCGCGCGCATTCCGCGCCGACTGGTGGAGCGCGCGCTCGAGACGGCACCCCGCCGCGTCGTCCTCCACGACCGATCGGGGCGCCCCGCGCTTCCTCTCGAGGGGGCGCGGACGTACTTCGGGCCGGGCTCGGACTGTCCGCGCATCGTCGACCACCGGACCGGGGAACGCCGGGCCGCCCGGCTCGCCGACGTCCGGGACGCCGCGCGCCTCTGCGACGCGCTCCCGAACATCGACTTCGTCATGTCGCTCTTCATCCCCTCGGACGCGCCTCCCGCGCTCGCGGACCGGCTCCAGTTCGAGGCGATGGTCGGAAACACCACCAAGCCGATCGTCTTCGTCACGTACGAGATGTCGGGCTGCGCCGACGTCGTCGCGATGGCCGAGGCCGTGGCCGGCGGCGCCGACGCGCTCCGGGAGCGTCCGTTCGTGGCCTGTTACATCAACGTCACCTCGGGCCTCGTCCACAACACGGACGCCCTGGAGAAGCTCCTCTTTCTCGCCGGGAAGGGGCTTCCGGCTCTCTACGTCCCCGTCGTCTCCGGGGGCACGAGCGGCCCGATGACGATGGCGGGCGGACTGGCGCTCTCGAACGCCGGGGCGCTCGCGGGGCTCGTGATCTCCCAGCTCAAGCGCGAGGGCGCGCCCTTCGTCCTGCCGGGCTTCGGCGGCGACGCCCTCGACATGCGCACGATGGTGGATCCCTACTGCGCGCCCGAGCCGCGCGGCATGGCGGAGTCGCTCGGCCATCGCTACGGTCTCCCGCTGTTCACGCTCGGCGGCGGCAGCGAGTCGAAGGTGGTCGACGGCCAGGCGAGCGTCGAGGCGGGGCTGACGATGCTGCTCGGGGCGCTCTCGGGCGGCCACCTCTTCCACGACCTCGGCTACCTAGAGTCGGGGCTGACGGGTTCCCTCGCCCAGCTCGCGGTCTGCAACGAGATCGCCGGCTGGATCGCGAGCGCGACCGCGCCCGTGGAGATCACTCCCGAGACGCTCGCGCTCGACCTGATCGACGCGGCGGGACCCGAGGGCTCGTTCCTGAAGCTCCCCCACACGCGCCGCCACATGCGCGAACGCTGGTACCCGACGCTGTTCGACCGGGACAATCACGCGGGCTGGCTCGCGAAGGGCGGCCGCTCCCTCTCCGACCGGGCCGCCGAGCAGGTCTCGGCGATCCTCGAGCGGCATCGCCCCGAGCCCCTCCCGGCCGAGGCCGCCGCCGCCGTGCGGGCGATCGTCGCGCGCGCCGCGGGGGACATTCCCGCGGCCCTCGAGACGGAGGCCTCCCGTGCATGACGGGCTCCTCGCCGCGATGCGTCGGAGCATCCTGGACGGCGACCCCGACCGCTCGGCCGCTCTGGCGCGCGAGGCGATCGAGCGCGGCCTGCCGCCCCTCGACGCCGTCCGGCACGGGTTCGTGCCCGGTCTCGACGAAGTCGGCGAGGGCTTCGCGAAGGGCGACCTCTTCCTGCCCGATCTCGTGATGGCCGGCGAGGCGATGAAGGCGGCGACGGCGGTCCTCGAGCCGGAGCTCCAGAAGACCGGCGCCCGCCGGGAGATCCTCGGCCGGATCGTGCTCGGGACCGTCCGCGGCGACATCCACGAGATCGGCAAGACTCTCGTCTCGACGATGCTCGCCGCCGCCGGCTTCGAGGTCCACGACGTGGGCGTCGACGTCCCCGCCGAGACCTTCGCGGACAGAGCCCGGGAGGTCGGCGCGGACATCGTCGGCCTCTCCGCGCTGCTGACCACCACGATGACCGCCCAGCGGGACGTCGTGCGCGCGCTGGATCGCGACGGGCTGCGCCCGCGCGTGAAGGTGATCGTCGGGGGCGCCCCGGTCACCCGCGCCTGGGCCGAAGAGATCGGCGCGGACGGATACGGCGAGGACGCGGTCGCGGCCGTCTCTCTCGCCCGCTCGCTCGTGGGGCGGTGACCCCGGTGCGGCCGCGCCTGACGCTGCTCGAGCCGGCCCTCATCGAGAGGATCCTCGAGGAAGCCCTCGCCCTGCTCGAGCGGCCGGGAGTCCGGGTCGAGAGCGCCGAGGCGCGGCGCCTCCTCCAGGCGGCGGGCGCGAGCGTCGACGCGCGCGGGACGCGGATCCCCGAATCGCTCGTCCGCGATGCGCTCGCCCAGGCGCCGCACGAGTTCTTCCTGCACGACCGCTCGGGGACGGCGCGCGTCCGCTACGGCGGCGACTCCGTCCAGTTCGATCCCGGGTCCTCCTGCGTGCACCTGCTCGACGACGAGACGGGAAGGCACCGCGAGGCCGTGTCGCGGGATCTCGTGCGGCTCGTCCGGCTCTGCGAGGCGCTGCCCCAGTACGACGCCCAGTCGACCGCCCTCGTCTGCGCGGACGTCCCGAAGGAGATCGGCGACGTCTACCGGCTGCTCCTCGTTCTCCGCCACTCCGACAAGCCGGTCGTCACGGGCGCCTTCACCGCCGACGCCGTTCCTCCCATGGTCGCCCTGCTCGAGGCCGACGCGGGCGGGCACATCGCGCTGCGCCAGCGGCCCCGGGCCGTCTTCGACGTCTGCCCGTCCGCGCCGCTCCACTGGACGCAATTCGCGGCCGACGGTCTCATCCGTCTCGCGCGGGCCGGCGTGCCCGCGGAGATCGTGCCGGTTCCGCTCGCGGGCGCGACCGCCCCGCCGACGCTCGCGGGCGCCGTCGCCCTCCACGCGGCGGAGTGCCTCGCCGGCATCGCGATCGCCCAGCTCGCCGCCGAGGGTCCCGCCCCCGTCGTCTGGGGCGGCGCACCGGCGATCTTCGACATGCGCACGGGCACGGCGCCGATGGGCGCCGTCGAGACCGCGATGCTCGACGTCGCGTGCGCCGAAGTCGGGAAGCACCTCGGCCTTCCCACGCACGGATATCTCGGCGGCAGCGATGCCAAGGTCCTCGACGCGCAGGCCGGCATCGAGAGCGCGCAGGGCCTTCTCCTCGGGGCGCTCGGCGGGATCAACATGATCTCCGGTGCGGGCATGCTCGACTTCCTCGCGTGCCACAGCCTCGAGAAGCTCGTCGTGGACGCCGAGGCGATCGCGTCCGCACGGCGCCTGCTCGACGGCGTGTCGGTCCGCACGGACTCGCTCGCGGTCGCGATGTTCGAGAAGACGGGACCCGCGGGAGAGTTCCTGAAGCTTCCCGAGACGCGGCGCCTCTTCCGGCTGGAGCAGCACCTGCCCTCCAACGTCATCGACCGGGGCTCGGTCCGCGCCTGGGAGGACTCGGGCAGGCGCGGCGTCGTCGCGAGGGCGCGCGCCCGCGTGGCGGAGATCCTGGACGGGCACCCGTTCCCGCCTCCGCGTCCCGACGACGAGCGCGAGCGCGCCCGCATGGCGGTCGTCGGCCCCCTCGCGGCAAGAGCGGGCCTCGATCGGCTGCCCGCCGCATGACTCCCCGGGTCTCCGCGGCCTGGCTGGCGGACGTGGACGCCGACGCCGTCCTGAACGGGCAAGGCGCCTCGCCGGGACGGGTGCGCGCGCGCAGCCCTCGCCTCCTCGCCGTCGCCGAGCGCGCGGCGCGGGAGGGAGCGTCGCTGCTCTCGCCGCGCGTCGCCGTCCGAATCCTCGCGATCCGGGCGCGGGATGCCGACGGGGTTATGCTCGAGGGCGGCGGCCGGCTCACCGGACCGCTGATCGCCGCGCGGCTCGCCGGCGCGGCCCGGGCGGCCGTCCTCGTGGCCACGCTCGGCGAGGCGCTCGAGCGGCGCGTCTCCCGCATGTTCGGCCGCGATCTCTCGTTCGCCTTCGCCCTCGACGCCTTCGGATCGGCCGCGGTCGAGTCGCTCGTCCGGTCGGCGACGGAGGATCTGAGGGAGTGCGCCCGCCCTGCCGGCGCCGCGCTGACGCGTCCCGTCAGCCCCGGGATGGACGGCTTCGACCTCTCGAATGGACAGCGGGAGATCTTCGCGATTCTCGGCGGCGACGCCGCCGGCGTGCGGCTCCTTCCGAGCGGCGGAATGACGCCCCGGAAGTCGCTGACGCTCGTCTTCGGCGTCGGCGGCGAGGCGGAGGAGCGCGGCGGCATCTGCGATCCCTGTCCCGCCCGCCCCGGGTGCCGCTTCCGAGCCCTCCATGCGCCCGTCCGCTGATCCTCGGCGCCGCGACGACGCCGTCCTGACCTTCGAACCGATGGGGCGGCGCGTCGCGATCCGCCCCGAGGAGACGATCCTCGAGGCGGCGCAGTCCGGCGGCGTCGAGCTCCAGGCGATCTGCGCCGGCGACGGCACCTGCGGCGGCTGCCGCGTCCTCCCGACCGAGGGACGGTTCGCGCCACCGACCCAGAAGGAGCGCCATCTCCTGACGCCGTCGGAGCTCGACCGCGGGCTGCGCCTCGCCTGCCAGACGCGCGTCCTCGGTGGCGCCTCGATCGAGATCCTCCCGGAGTCGCTCACCGCCGCGCAGCGGCTGCAGGTCGAAGACGCCGGGGAGGGGGTGGCGGCGCCCCCGGAGGCGCGTCCCTCCGCGCCGCCCTCGCGGCTCGGCCTCGCGATCGACATCGGAACGACCAAGCTCGCCCTGTACCTCGTCGACCTCGACACCGGAGGGACGCTCGCCCGTCACGGCGCGCTGAATCCCCAGGTGTCCTACGGCGAGGACCTCATCAGCCGCATCGCGTTCACGGCGAGCCATCCCGGCGGCGCGCGGGTGCTTCGGGAGCGGCTGATCGAGCGCCTGAACCTCGCGGTCGCCGAGCTCTGCGCCGGCGCCGACGTCACTCCCGACGCGATCGAGGACGCCGTCGCCGTCGGGAACACCGTGATGCACCACCTCTTCGCCGGCCTGCCGGTCCGCACGCTCGGCGAGGCGCCGTACCGTCCGCTCCGCACCGACGCGATGGAATTCCGCGCGCGCGACGGAGGCCTTCGACTCGCCGAGAAGGCCCGCGTGTTCCTGCCGGCCAACGTCGCCGGCTTCGTCGGCGGCGATCACGTCGCCGGGCTGATCGCGACGGGCTTCGACGCGGCCGACAAGACGAGTCTCCTCGTCGACATCGGCACGAACACGGAGATCACGCTCGCTCGGAAGGGGCGCCTCGTCTCCTGCTCCTGCCCCTCGGGCCCCGCGTTCGAGGGGGCGCACATCACCGCCGGCATGCGTGCCGCGCCCGGGGCGATCGAGCGCGTGCGGATCCGCGGCAACGCCGTGGACGCGTACACGATCGGGCGGGTCCCTCCCGTGGGGGTCTGCGGGTCCGGCATCCTCGACGCCGTCGCGGAGATGTGGAGGGAGGCCGTGTTCGACCGCCGCGGCAACTTCCGCCGGACGGCGCTGCGCGTGCGCCGCTGTGAGCGGGACGACGAGTACCTCCTCGTGCCCGCTTCCGAGACCGGGCACGCCCGGGACCTCGTGATCACACGCGGCGACGTCAACGAGATCCAGCTCGCCAAGGCCGCGGTCCGGGCGGGCATCGACGTCCTCCTCGCGGAGACGGCCACCGCGGCCGACGCGGTCGACGACGTCGTCATCGCGGGCGCGTTCGGCTCGTACCTCGACCCGGGAAGCGCCGTGACCGCCGGCCTGCTGCCGCCGTTTCCGACCTCGCGGATCCGACAGTTCGGCAACGCGGCCGGAGCCGGGGCGCGTCGAATGCTCGCCTTCCCCGAACGTCGCCGCGCGGCCGGCGCGCTCGCCGGGCGCATCGAGTACGTCGAGCTCGCGGCGCACCCGGCCTTCCATCGCGGTTTCGTCTCCGCGATGGGCTTCGGGACCTAGCCGGCGCCGCGAACGACGATCACGACCTTGCCGGTAGTACCCCGCGCCGCGAGCGCGCGATGCGCGTCCGGCAGCCGCTCGAACGGGAAGGAGGGTCCGAGGACCGGCCGCACCGCACCGTTCTGCCAGAGGGAGAAGATCTCCGCGGCGGCGCGCCGCAGCTCCCCGTGCGTGTCCGGCAGGAGCGAGAGGTTGAACCCGATGAGCGTCCGGCAGGACTGCACGACCTCGTAGGGCGACAGGAACCCCATCGCGAGGAGCTCGCGGGCCGCGCCGAGCTTCGCGACGCCACGCGGCCCCGAGGCGGCGGCGAACCCGTAGAGCACGTACCGTCCTCCCGGCGCGAGCCGCCGCCAGAGCCGGCGGAAGATCCCGCCGCCCATCGCGTCGGCGACGACGTCCACCGCGCCGCCGAACACTCCCTCGACGAGGCCGGCCGCCTGATCGTACGTACCGCTCGCCGCGACGCCGAATGCGTCCACGACGGCGCGCTTGCCTTCCGATCCCACGAGCGCGAGGGTCCGCGCGCGCCGCCGCGCGAGCAGCTGCAGGAGCGCCGTGCCGACCCCGCCGGCGGCGGCCGTCACGATGACCCGGTCCCCTTCCGCCACCGCGGCGCGCTCGCACAGGTACGCGGCCGTCAGGAAGACGACCGGCATCGCGGACGCCGGGACGAGGTCGACGCCGTCCGGCAGCGCGAAGACGCGCGCGGCGGGCACGACGACCTTCTCGGCGTGGCCGCCGAAGAGCGGCACCGCGACGACCCTCTGCCCCGGCGAGAACGGCGCCCCCGAGCCGGCGGCCTCGACCGTGCCGGAGATCTCCATCCCGGGCACGAAGGGCGGCCGCGGCGTGCGCGGGTAGGCGCCGGACCGGACGAAGAGATCGGCGAAGTTCAGCCCGATCGCCGCCGTGCGGACGAGGACCTCGCCCGCTCCCGGCACGGGGTCGGGCCGTTCGCGGAGCGTCAATCGCTCCGGCCCCCCGTACCGGTCCACGAACCACGCGCGCGATCGACCCGCGCCCACGCCGGGGATTATGCGTTCACGAGGGCTTCCGCCGAAATCTCCACCGCGCGGCGCACGGCGCCCTCCAGGATCCCGGGCGTCCGCTCCTTCAGCTCGTAGCGCACGCGGACGGCCGGCTTCTCGAGCCGGAGGACCCGCCGCAGGTCGATCGGCGTGCCGATGACGACCGCATCGCACGGCGTGCGGCGGATCGTCTCGGCGAGCTCGGCGACCTGCGCCGGGCCGTACCCCATCGCGGGGAGCACGCCGGCGGCGTTCGGGTACTTCGCGTACGTCTCGCGGATCGATCCGACCGCCCAGGGCAACGGGTCGACCAGCTCGGCCGCACCGGCCCCGCGGGCGGCGAGCACCGCGGCGCCGTAGCGCATGCCGCCGTGCGTCAGGGTCGGTCCGTCCTCGACGGCGAGAACGCGCTTGCCCGCGACGAGCTCGGGGTGCTCCAGGCGGAGCGGCGAATCGGCCCGCACGACCAGCGCCTTCGGGTTCAGCCTCGCGGCGGCCGCCTCGACGTCGGCGACGTCGCCGGGCGTCGCCGTGTCGCACTTGTTGAGAACGATGACGTCGGCGCGCCGGAAGTTCGCCTCGCCCGGGTGGTACGCGGTCTCGTGTCCGGCGCGGTGCGGGTCGGCGACGCAGAGATGGAGCGTCGGCTCGAAGAACGGCAGGTCGTTGTTGCCGCCGTCCCACAGGATGACGTCCGCCTCGCCCTCGGCCCGAGCGAGGATCTCGGCGTAGTCGACGCCGGCGTAGACGACGAAGCCGCTGTCGATCAGGGGCTCGTACTCCTCGCGCTCCTCGATCGTGCACTTCTCGCGGTCGAGGTCGTCGTAGGTCGCGAAGCGCTGACACGCCTCCTCCGCGAGATCCCCGTAGGGCATCGGATGGCGGACGGCCACCACGCGCTTCCCGAGCCGCTTCAGGACACCGGAGAGGTAGCGCGTCGTCTGGCTCTTTCCCGCGCCCGTCCGCACGGCGGTCACGGCGATCACGGGCACCCTCGCCTTCAGCATCGTCCGGTGGCCGCCGAGGAGCACGAAGTCCGCGCCGAGCGCGATCACCTTCGAGGCGAGGTGCATCACGTGCTGGTGGGTGACGTCGGAGTAGGAGAAGACGCACGCATCCACCCTCTCGCGGGCGATCAGGGCGCCCAGATCCTCCTCCGGGACGATCGGGATGCCCGACTCGTAGCGCGGCCCCGCGAGAACGCCCGGATAGCGCCTTCCGGCGATGCCGGGAATCTGGGTCGCGGTGAAGGCGACCACGCGCGTGGACGGGTCGTTCCGGAACACGGTGTTGAAGTCGTGGAAGTCGCGCCCCGCGGCGCCGAGGATGACGATGCGCTTTTCGGTAGTCATGGAGCGATGGTAGGCGGCACGTTTCGACCGACCCTGATCCAGATGCATCAGGCATCGACCCGCTCGAACGATTCCGGCGGGTCGAGAAGAGGACGGTGGCTCTGTTCGGGGATATCCTCCGCCCGCATGAAACCTCGCCTTCGGAAGGCGATCGAGGTCCTCCCCGGGCTCCTCGCCGCGATCGCCGTGATGCTCGTCGCGGACGAGGCCGCGCACCGGCTCGGCGCGGTGGTCCTCCGGCTCCAGGGCATCGACCCGGCAGGCCGAGCGAGCCCGATCTCGGGGATCTCGATGGCGATCGTGCTCGGCCTCGTCATCGCCAACGTCGTCCGGCTGCCCGCGGCGCTCCGGCCCGGGCTCGCCTTCGCGGTGCGCCGGATGCTGCGGCTCGGCATCATCCTCGCGGGCATCCGGCTCTCGGTGTTCGACGTGCTGAAGCTCGGCGCCTGGGGGATCCCCGTCGTCGCCATCATCGTGGTGGTCGCGCTCGTGGCGGCGCACGCGCTGGCGCGCGCGATCGGCGTGTCGGACAACCTCGGCACGCTGGCCGCCGCCTCGACCGCGATCTGCGGCGTGACCGCGGCGCTCTCGGTCGGCCCGGTCATCGAGGCCGAGGAGAGCGAGGTCGCCTACACGGTCGCCAACGTCACCCTGTTCGGCCTCGTCGCGATGCTCGCCTACCCGTACCTCGCGCACGGGCTCTTCGGCGCTCACTCCGCCTCCGTCGGCCTCTTCCTCGGCACCGGCATTCACGACACGTCGCAGGTCATGGGCGCGGCGCTCTCCTACAAGGAGCTCTTTCGCGACGAGGCCGCCTTCCGCGTCGCGACGGTGACGAAGCTGACGCGCAACGTGTTTCTCGTCGCGGTCGTGCCGCTGCTCGCGTATCTCCACGTTCGCCGGACCGGGCACGCGGGTCGCCGCGTGAACGTCGCGAAGCTCTTCCCCGTCTTCGTCCTCGGCTTCCTCGCGATGGCCATCGTTCGGTCGATCGGCGACGCGGGCCTCCCGGCGCACGGGCTCGCGTTCGGCGCCTTCGACGCCGCGCGCTGGGCCGCTCTGGTCAAGGCGCTCGGCGAGACCGGCTCGACCGCGGCGCTCGCGACCGCGATGGCCGGCGTGGGGCTGTCGACGAACCTCCGCGCGTTCGGGAAGATGGGCTGGCGCCCGCTCTACGTCGGCGGGCTCGCGGCGGTCCTCGTGGCGGGCCTCTCGCTCGCGCTCGCCGCGCTGGTCGGGCCGCGGCTCTAGCCGGGGCGACGGGGGCTTCGCCACCCCGCGCGGGCGCGCTATCCTTGCGCTCGCCCTCGCCGGAGTGGCGGAATGGCAGACGCAGGGGACTCAAAATCCCCCGCTCGCAAGGGCATGAGGGTTCGACCCCCTCCTCCGGCACTACTCGCCGCGGCGACGCGGCCGAAGGACTACGCCGTGGCCGCCGCGCGGCCGACTCGGGACGGGAGCTCGACGATGAACGCGTTGCCGCGCTCCTTGCGCGGCTCGACGCGGATCGTGCCGCCGTGGAGCTTGACGGCCCACTGCGCGATCGCGAGGCCGAGACCGCTCCCCGTGCGCTCGATATCGCGGGTCGTCGGCGAGCGGTAGAAGCGCTCGAAGACCTTGCCACGCTCCTCCGGCGAGAGCGTCGGCGCCTCGTCGAGGACGCGGATCTCCACGCGCCCGGGATCGGCCGCGACCGCCACGCCGATGGAGCTCCCGGTCGGCGAGAACTTGATCGCGTTCTCGAGCAGATTCGTCGAGATCCTCCGCAGGAGCCGCTCGTCCCCGCGGAACTCCGTGCCGCCCGACGTCTCGATCTCGACGGTGATGCCGCGGTTCGTCGCGAGGGGGCGCAGCGAGCGCGTCACCTCGTGCAGGAGCTCGCTCAGGTCCACGAGCCGATGCTCGAGCGGATTGTCGAGCAGCTGCCCCTCGGCGAGCAGCGTCAGGTCGCTCACGAGCGCCGACAGCCTCGCGCTCTCCGCGGCGATTGCCCGCATCGACTCCTGATACTCCTCGACGGGCCGCTCCTCCGACAGCGAAAGCTCGGCTTCCGTGCGGACGATCGCGACCGGCGTCTTCAGCTCGTGCGCCGCATCGGCGATGAAGCTGCGCGTCTGCGACACCGACGCGTCGATCTTCGCGAGCAGGCTGTTGAAGGTGCTGGCCAGCCGGCCGAGCTCGTCGCCGGGGCTCGGGACGTCCAGGCGGTGCGGTCCGGCGGATTCCGGAAGCGAGGCCATGGCCGAAGCCTGCTTCGTGAGCACGTCGATCGGCCGCAGCGCGCGGAGCGCCAGGCCGTAGCCGCCGGCGACCGCGAGGGCCAGACCCGCGATGCCGAACTCGATCAGGGCGCGGCGGATCGAGCCGAGCGTCGCGTCGACGAGACGGGTCGTGTCTGCGACGACCACGGTGATCGGCCGGGGTTCGCCCGCCGCCGAGAACGTCTCGACGCTGCCGCGGTGCCGGGGACCGACCTCAAACGGGCGCGCCTGCGGGAACCCCGCGAGCGAGCGCCACTCCGCATCCGGAATCAGTGCCTGATCGGCTTCGACGCCCGCGCCGGGCAACCGCGCGAGCAGGGCCTCCGCCTCCGGCCCGAGCCGGATCTCCGCGTAGAGGCCGTTCAGCCGGAAGTCCTCGAGGGTCCGGCCCGCGGCGTAGCGGAGGGGGTCGGCGATCGAGCCCTCGGCGCCAGGAATCGGGCGCTGGCGCACGTCGGAGAGCTCCTCCACCAGCGCGGCGCGGAGCGTCTCCAGATTGTTGCGGAGGTCCACGTCGAAGGCGGAGAGGGCGGCCGCGCGATAGCGGACGTAGGTCGCGACCGAGAAGAGCACCACGATCGCGGAGAGGGCCGCGCCGTACCAGAGCGTGAGTTTCCAGCGGATCGGAAGGCGGATCAGTCGGACTCCTGCGACAGGTCCTCGACGAAGTACCCCTCCCCCCGGCGCGTGGTCAGGAAGGAGGACTTCGAGTCGGTGCTCGCGTCGATCTTCTGACGGAGCCGTCCGACGTACACCTCGATCAGGTTCGAGAACGGATCGAAGTGCTCGTCCCACACGTGCTCCGCGATCTCGCGGCGCGTGACGATGCGGCCGCGGTTCAGGAGCAGGTATTCGAGCAGCGAGTACTCCTTGGCGGTCAGCTCCACCGCGCGCCCGCGCACGTGCGCCGTGCGCTTGCTGCGGTCGAGCCGGATCGCGCCGACGGTGAGCGAGATCTGCTGCGGCAGCGTGCGCCGCCTCAGGAGCGCGCCGACTCTCGCGCGGAGCTCCTCGACGGCGAACGGCTTCGGCAGATAGTCGTCGGCGCCGATGTCGAGTCCCCGCACGCGATCCGCGATCTCCGACCGCGCGGAGAGCATGAGGATCGGCATCTTGCCGCGGGCTCCGCGCACCTTCTGACAGACCGCGAACCCGTCGATGCCCGGCAGCAGCACGTCGAGCACCATCAGATCGTAGGGAACCATGAGCGCCTGATCCGCGGCCTGGAGACCGTCGCGCGAGACGTCCACCGCGTATCCGGCTTCGCGCAGCGCGCGGGAGAGGAGGCTCGCCATCCGGGGATCGTCCTCGACGACCAGCACACGCATGAGCGCAAATTATATCTGCGCACCCCTGATGTGTTTGATTTAATGCACGTTCATGTTCGAAACGTACACTGCCCCCGTGCACGACGCTCCGACGCCATCCGCTTCGCGGACGCATCGCGGCGGCTGGATCGGTTCCGACGAGCACAAGCGCGCGTTCTGCCGCTCGTTCGTCGACACCCATCGGCCGTTCCGCCCCGAGGACATTTCCTGGCCGGACCTCGACGACGAGGGTCGGCGACGACTGGCCGCGCTGCCGATCTGGAACGAAGCCGTCCGCACCGAGGCGGAGACGGCCCTGAAGGTCCAGACGCTCGGCGCCGCCGAGACCGACCCCGCGCTCGCCGAGGCGATCGCGCTCCAGGGCTACGAGGAGGGACGGCACGCCGAGATCCTCCGGCTCCTGACCGCGCGGTACGGCATCGCCGTCGACGCCTTCCCGCCGCCGCAGCGGCCGAGGAACCCCCGGTGGGCGTTCGTCTCGACCGGGTACGGCGAGTGCATCGACTCGTTCTTCGCGTTCGGGCTCTTCGCGATCGGAAGGCGGTCCCAATACTTCCCGGCGGCCCTGATCGACCTCTTCGACCCGATCATGCAGGAGGAAGCCCGCCACATCCTCTTCGTGGTCAACTGGGTGGCCTACCTGCGGGCCCGCACCCCCTGGGCCTTCCGCCCCGGGTTCGACGGGCGCTTCGTGTGGACCCTCGGCGGCCAGCTCTTCGAACACGCCCGCAACGCCCTCCGTTTCGGCGGCGGCGCCTCGCAGGAGGGATTCATGATGGGAAGCCACTCGGTGTTCGAGGAACTCTCCGCGCGTTCGTTTCTCGAGCTCTGCCTCGCCGAAAACGACCGGCGCCTCGCGTCCTACGACGCGCGCCTCCCCCGTCCCCGTCTCGTGCCCGCGGCGGTGCGGCTGGCGCTGCGCTTCCTGCCGTCCGGCGACAACGGGAGGGCGGCGACGGTCGAGGTATCCGACGCCGCGTCCCGGAAGCGGAGGAGCGCATGAGCGGCCTCCGGACCCTGTTCTTGAACCCTCCGTCGTACGAGGGCTTCGACGGCGGCGCCGGCTCGCGGTATCAGGCGCGCCGGGAGATCCGCTCGTTCTGGTATCCGACGTGGCTCGCCCAGCCCGCGGCCCTCGTCCCGGACAGCCGGCTCATCGACGCGCCCGCGCGCGGCCTCTCGCTCGACGACGTCGTCCCGCTCGCGCCGGAGTACGAGCTCGCCGTGCTCCACACGAGCACGCCCTCGTTCCCCGCGGACGTCGCGGTCGCCGAGACGCTGAAGGCCGCGAACCCCCGTCTGAAGGTCGGGTTCGTCGGCGCGCACGTCGCGGTCGCGCCCGACGCCGCCCTGAACGCCTCGCCGGCGATCGACTTCGTCGCCCGCAACGAGTTCGACTACACGATCCAGGAGGTCGCGGAGGGGCGCCCCTTCGAGTCGATCGAGGGCCTGAGCTACCGCGCGTCCGGGCGGATCGTGCACAACCGCGAGCGCGCGATCCTCGAGGACATGGACCGGCTCCCGTACGTGACGGAGGTCTACGCCCGCGACCTGACGATCGAGGACTACTTCATCGGCTACCTGCTCCATCCCTACGTGTCGCTGTACACCGGCCGGGGCTGCCGCTCCCGATGCACGTTCTGCCTCTGGCCGCAGACCGTTGGCGGGCACCGCTACCGCACGCGGAGCGCCGGAAACGTCGCGGAGGAGATCCGCCGCGCGATGGCGCTCTTCCCGCGCGTGAAGGAGTACTTCTTCGACGACGACACGTTCACGGACGACCTGCCGCGGGCGGAGGACATCGCGGTCCGGCTCGGCCGCCTCGGGGTGACGTGGTCGTGCAACGCCAAGGCGAACGTGCCCTACGAGACGCTGAAGATCCTGCGCGACAACGGCCTGCGGCTGCTGCTCGTCGGGTACGAGACCGGCAGCCAGCAGATCCTGAACAACATCCGCAAGGGCACGCGCGTCGATGTCGCGCGCCGCTTCACGGCCGACTGCCACCGCCTGGGCATCACCATCCACGGCACGTTCATCGTCGGCCTGCCCGGAGAGACGCGCGAGACGATTCAGGACACGATCCGCTTCGCCCGCGACATCAACCCCCACACGATCCAGGTCTCCCTCGCGGCGCCCTATCCCGGAACGGAGCTCCACCGGCAGGCGGCGGAGAAGGGCTGGCTCTCCCAGGACCGGCTGATCTCCGGCGACGGCGTCCAGATCGCGTCGCTCTCCTACCCGCACCTCTCGCGCGAAGAGATCTTCGCGTCCGTCGAGGAGTTCTACAAGCGCTTCTATTTCCGCCCGAAGAAGATGGCCGAGATGACGCTCGAGATGGTCACGAGCGCCACGATGCTCAAGCGCCGCCTCCGCGAGGGCGCCGAGTTCGCGCGGTTCCTGAGGAACCGGGAGGGAGCAGCCTGAGGCTCCTCACGATCACCGGCGACGACTTCGGCGCCTCGCGCGGCGTCAACCGCGCCATCATCGAGGCCCATCGCCGGGGCGTCCTCACGCACGCGAGCCTCATGGTGACCGGCGAGGCGTTCGAGGAGGCCGTCCGCCTGGCGCGCGCCCACCCGACGCTCGCCGTCGGCATCCACCTCGTGCTCGTCGACGGCTGGTCCGCGCTGCCGCCCGCCCGCATCCCGCACCTGGTCGACCGCCTCGGCCGGTTCCGGCCGGGACCGTTCGTGGCGGGCTTCCGCGCGCAGTTTCCGCCGATCGCGGCCTCCGAGCTGCGCCAGGAGATGCGCGCGCAGCTCGAACGCTTCCGGGACACGGGCCTGCCTCTCTCGCACGTCGACGGGCATCATCATCTGCACCTCCATCCCGTGGTCCTCGACACGCTCGCCGCGCTCGCGCGGGAGTTCGGGATCCGGACGGTGCGGCTCCCCGTCGAGGAGACGGGCCTCGCGAAGGCCTGCGGGCTGCGCGTCGGCCCCGGCGCCGGCCTCGGCTCCCGCGTGTTCCGTCTGCTGCGGCGTCACGGGGAGAGGCTCCTCGAGCCCGCCGGCGTGTCGTTTCACGAGCGCGTCTACGGCCGGCTCGCGACGGGGCGCGTCGACGAGACGTATCTCCTGCGCCTCCTGCCGCGCCTCGACGCGGAGGCCGTCGAGATCTACTGTCACCCGGAGCTCCCGGCAGAGGGCGAGCCCCATGGCGGCTCGACCGGGTCGGGACTCTCCGAGTTCGCCGCCCTCACGAGCCCCGCCGTTCGGCGGGCGATCGTCGAGGCCGGCTTCACGCTGACGGGCCCGATCCCGGAGGAGTTCCCGGGATCGCGCGCCGGAGAGTTGGCCGAGCCGCAGGCTTCCCTGGGCTGACCGAACCGAGAACGCGGATGCCGTCGCTCGGGCACCTCCTCTCCCTTTCCGCCATCCTCGTGGTGGCGCGGGTCGCGGCCGCCCTCGTCTGCGTGACGGCGACGATCTACTACGTCAGCGCCATCACGTGCGCCCGGGATTTCTCCCGGTCCCGGCGCCGCGAGGATTCCGACTTCGCCCCGCCGATCAGCGTGCTGAAGCCGCTGCGCGGGGTCGATCCCGAGGCGTACGCGAACTTCGCCTCCTTCTTCCGACAGGACTACCCGCGGTTCCAGATCGTGTTCGGCGCGGAAGATCCGGACGATCCCGCTCTCGCGGTCGCGCGCCGCGTCGCCGCGGATCACCCCGGCGTCGACGTCCGCTTCGTCGGAGGAAAGGCGAAGCTCACCGCGAACCCGAAGGTCGGCTGCCTCGCCGGGATGCTGCCCGAGGCCGCGCACCCCTTCGTCCTCGTGTCCGACAGCGACATCCGGGTGGAACCGGACTTCCTGCGGCAGATGGCCGCGCCGATGGCCGATCCGAGCATCGGCGCCGTCACCTGTCTCTACCGCTCCCAGTCGACGGGCCTCGCCGGAAAGCTCAACGCGCTCGGTCTATCGACGGAGTTCCAGCCGTCGGTTCTCGTCGCGCGGAGGCTCGAGGGCATCTCCTTCGGGTTGGGCTCGGGCACCCTGATCCGGCGGTCGATCCTGTCGGTGCTCGGGGGATTCGAGGCGCTGGCCGACTGGCTCGCCGACGACTATGCCCTCGGCAACCTGCCCGCGCGCGCCGGCCATCGGGTGGAGCTCGCCGGCTGCATCGTCGACCACGGCCTCGGCGCGAAGGGCTGGAAGGATCTCATCGACCATCAGCTGCGCTGGAACCGCGGCACGCGCGCGGCGCGGCCCGGCGGCTATGTGGGCCTCGCCCTCCTGCAGGGAATGCCGGCGGCGCTGCTGCTGCTCGCGCTCGGTCCGGGACCCGCGGGCGTCTCCCTCGCCGCGGCGACGATCGCGGCGCGGCTTGCGATGGCCTGGTTCGTCGCCGTGCGCTGCCTCGGGGATCGCCTCGCCAGCCGGCTCTGGCTCGTTCCCCTGCGCGACCTCTTCGGGGTCGCCATGTGGCTCGGCGGGTTCTTCGGGAGCTCGGTCGTCTGGCGCGGGAGGCGCTACCAGCTCGAGCGCGGAGGCCGCCTCCGCGTCCGCCCCCCGATGCGCGGCGCCGGGGACCCCATCCCCGCCCCGTCTCCGGCGGTCGCTCGCGCCCCGGTCCCCCTGCCGTGAGGCGGTTCGAGCGGATCGCGTTCGCGGCGGGCGTCCTGCTCTTCGCGGGACTCGTCGTCCGCCTCGGACCGGAGCGCGTCGGCCGGCAGCTGCTCGAGATCGGCTGGGGATTCGTGCCCGTCCTCGCGCTCTCGTTCCTGCCCCAGGTCTTCAACGCCCTGTCCTGGCAGCGCCTGCTTCCGGAGGGATCCACCGTGCCGCTCCCGGCGATGACGCGGATGCTCGTGGCCGGAGAGGCCGTCAACGCCGTCAGTCCCGTCGGCGTGGTCGGGGGCGAGCTCGTGCGTCTCTCTCAGCTCTCCGAGGTCGTGCCGCCGGAGCCGGCCGCCGCCTGCGTCGCCATGGCCGCTCTCGCCCAGTTCTGCGGCCAGATCGTCTTCGTCGTGACGGGATTCCCGCTCGTGCTGCCGCTCCTCCCCGGCCGCGGCGAGCGCGCCGGGTTCCTGATGTTGTCGGTGGTCTCCATCGCCCTGCTCGGGCTCGTCCTCTCGTTCGCGGCTTCGAAGGAATGGCGGACCCGCGCGCTCGCGGTGGCGAACCGCGTCGGATGGATCCGGCGGCGCGTGGCCGCGGTGCCGGAACGGTGGCGCGGCGCCGCGAACGACGCGCTCGCTGCCTTTCGCGCCCGGCCGGGCCGGTTCGCCGCGGCATCGGCCTTCTCGCTGCTCGCCTGGCAGACGGGCGCCGCGGAGACCTGGCTGATCCTCCGATTTTTGCGGCCGGCGCTCTCGCCGGCGCAAGCCTACGCGATCGAGGTCCTCGCCGTGGCGATCGAGGGTGTCTTCTTCTTCGTGCCGGCGAAGATCGGCACCCAGGAGGGTGGCAAGGCGCTCATCTTCCTCGCCGCCGGGCTCGATCCCGCGAAGGGTTTCACGCTAGGGCTGGTCCGCCGGATCCGCGAGCTGTGCTGGGCCGCGGTCGGATTCGGGCTCCTGGGAAATCGCGCGCGGCGGCGCGCTCCGGCTCCGCCCGCCTCCGCGGTCGTCATCCCGCGCGGTTGACCCAGGCGGTCTTGCCGCCCGAGCGCGCGAGGACCCGGAACGAACCGGGCGGAAGCTTCGCGCGCGCCTCGGCCTCGGCGTCGACGGGCACGATCAGGACGACGCGCCGGGAGCCGCTCCAGAGCGCGCCGAATTCGGCGTCGTCGTAGAGCGTCTTCGGCGCATCCCGATACCGCGCGCCGAACGCGAGGTTGGTGAGCCTGGCATTCCAGAGCAGGACGCGCCGGCGACAGTAGAAGGCGACTCCGGGCGCCACGCGGATGTCGCCGTAGAACGCCACGACGTCCGTCGGACGGAGCACCGCGTTCAGCCGCAAGGCGAGGTCCTTCGACGAGAACATCGGCTCGAGGCGCGCGTAGGAGAGGTTCGCGGCGAGGAACAGGGCGGCCATGGCGCCGGCCATCGCGCCGGCCGACGCGACCGGACGCCCGCCCCGCCGCAGCACGTACGCGGCACCGAAACCGATCGCGAGGGCGGCCGCCGAAATCACGAGCGGGACACGCAGATCGGCGAACGCCGCCGGTGTCAGGTCGCGGACCCTCGCCATGGCCGAGAGGTACGTCTCCGCCGCCCCGGACTTCAGGTCCGAGGCGACGTCGCCGGCGCCGAGGCCGCGGGCCGCCACGAGGAACGCCGAGACCAGCGCCGCATACGCGAGGCCGAACAGGGCGAGCCCGGCCGCGAGCGCCCGGATCCACCGCGCGCCGCGCCGCTCGGCGTCTTCGAGGCCCGCGCCGAGGAGGAGCGCCAGCGCGGGCCAGGCGCCGAAGCTGTAGTACTCCATCCGCGAACCGCTCTCGAGCAGGAAGAAGCCGACGATGACCGCCGTCCACGAGAAGAGAAGCAGGCGCGCGGACACGCCGGCGTCGCCCCCGCGCCACACCCCCCTCCGCGGGAAGATCCGGACGAAGGCGGGCGCGAAGAGGCTCCACGGAAACAGCCACACGAGGTGCTCCGCGAGCCAGATCGGCGCGGACACGGCGCTGTAGTCGCGCGGCTCGCGCGTGCCGAGCGCGCGGAGCACGTGCTCGTTGACGAAGTAGGCCCACAGGAATCCCGGCGCGCGGCGCGCCGCCAGGACGTGCCAGGGCGCGGCGACGGCGAGGAATACGGCGGCCGAGAGCGGCAGCCGCAGCTCCCGCCACCGCCGCCAGCCGCCCGTGGCGAACAGGAAGAGAGCGATCGCGAGCGTCGGAAAGATCACGCCGATCGGCCCGCGGGTCAGCGCCGCGAGTCCCGTCAGAGCGGCCGCGCCCGGGTAGCCCACGCGCGGATCGAGACTTCCCGTCCAGGCCCGCAGGAAGAGATAGAAGATCGCCGCGAACTCCAGCGCGTAGATCGCCTCGGGAATGACGACGCGCGTGAAGACGAAGAAGCCCGGACCGGTCGCCACCGCGAGTCCGGCGTAGAACCCGGCGCGGGCGCCGAGGAACCGCCGCCCGAAGACGAACGTCATCGCCACGAGGCCCACCATCGCGAGCGCCACGGGCAGGCGCGTCGCGAACGCGGTCTCGCCGAGGACCGCGTAGCTTCCCGCGACGAGCCAGAAGTGGAGCGGCGGGCGGATCAGGTAGCGGATGCCGTCCTGGTACGGCACGACCCAGTCGTGCCGCGCGAGCATCTCGCGGGCGACGAGCGCGTGCGCGGCATCGACGTCGTCGTCCACGAGGGCCGGCGTGCCGGCGGTGCCGAGAAAGAGGGCCGCCGCGAGGAGGACGAGCGCCGGCAGCATCCAGCGCGATCCGCGCTCGACCGCCGCGAGGTCCTCAGTCGTCGTGATACGGGGCAACCCACACACCGCGTCCCGCCCTTCGAACACCCATGGAACCGAAACCGAAGCCCGCGCGGCGGGACTCTACTCCGTGTAGCCCATCATGTAAGCGCCGAGCACGATCGCGAACAGACACCAGAGTGTGGCGCCGAGGCGGCCCTTGAGACGCCCGCCGTCGGCGAGGAGCTTCGCGGCCGCGAGGCCGAAGCCGGCCAGGGAGAACCACATGTGCTCGTGCTTGACCAGGTCCATCGACGCCATCATCGCCGCCATGTTCGGGCTCGACGCGGCGGAAGGGTCGGCCATCATCTGCTCCATCCCGGCGCCGCCGTGCTTGTGGAAGAAGAGGTACACGCCGCCGGCGACGGCGAGCGCCGGCACCGCGAACTTCTGCAGGACGGGCGGCAGGCGCCCGGCCGCCCGCAGCAGCTCGACGACGGCGATCGCCAGGAGGAGCAGCAGGAACACTCGATGCTGGAGGACCTCCGGGTCCTTGAGGCTCCCCCACAGACCGATCGACCCGGTCGGCCAGGCCTCGGGATCGTTGCGGATGAAGAGGAACTCCACCATCCCGAAGAGCACGAGGGGCGGCACGAACCGCCACCACGTCCGCCTCGGCCACATCAGTCCGTCGATCAGAGCGGTCAGTCCCCAGACGAAGATGAACCACCCGGCGCCGCGGTGGTTGAAGATCGACCAGGCCACGCCGGGATCGACGACGGCCGCTGCCGCGTCGGACGCCCGCGCCGCCGCGGGCACGAGCGCCGTCGCCGCGACGGCGACTCCGGCGGCGCGCACACGCATCACGATGCTGCCCTGCGAAATTCGGATTTTCACGACCTGAGACCCTCGGCGCGGATGATAGCGGCGTCCGGATTTAGCGGCGATTTAAACGGCGCACCGCGCGAGGCGCATCGCCGGCGTCAGTGCTCGAGCCCGTACTCCTTGATCTTGTTGTAGATCGTCTTCAGCGAGAGCTTCAGCAGCTCGGCCGTCTTCTTCTTGTTGCCGCGGGCGAACTCGAGCGTCTTGGAGATGAGCCGCCGCTCGACGTCCGCGAGCGAGTCGCCGACCGCGATGCGCACCACCGGCGGCTTGCGGTGCCGCAGCTTCGTCCGCGGCAGGGGGCGCGCCAGCACCGAACGGACGACCAGCGGACCGATCTCGCGCTCCGACAGACGCGCGGCGCGCCGCACGACCTCGCGAAGCTCGAGCGCGTTTCCGGGCCAGTCGTGCGCGCGCAGGACGTCCAGCGCCTCCGGCTGGAACAGGACGCGCGGATCGAGATCCTCGAGCAGCCGCTCGGCGAGCACCGCGGCGTCGCCGTCGCGTTCCCGCAGGGGCGGCAGGTGCACCACCTGCGCCCCGAGCGCCCGTCGGAGCGCGAAGAGGAACCGCCCCTCGGCACAGGCGGTCTCGGGGTCCTCGTCGATGCCCACGATGAACCGCGTCTCGCCGCTCTCGAGATGCGCGAGCAGCGTCTCCTGGTAGCCGGTCGACATCGCCTCGACGTTCGGCAGGAAGAGAGTTCCCGCCCCTCCCGGAGCCGTGGCCACGTCGAGCGACTCGCCCTCCGAGATGTAGGCGAGCCGGCGGGCGCCGCGGGGCGAGAGGCGATGCAGCGCGAGGGCCGCCTCGTCCTTCTCCGTGCCCGACTCGCCGGTCAGGAGCACCGACTCTCCCGACGCCGCCGCCTTCTCGAGCGCCGCGAGCGCCGATGCCCAGGCGGCCGACCGCCCGGGCAGCGCCTCCTTCAGATCCGCCCGCGCGAGCGCGACTCGCGTGCGCTCGGCTTCCGCGTCGCGCTCTCGCCGCGCCGTGGCCGTGGCGAGGAGCTGCGAGAGCCGCGTATCGGAGACCGGCCGCCACAGGAAGTCGTCCGCGCCCGCGGTGATCGCAGCGACGCCGAGCTCGAGCTCCTTCCCGGGGACGAGGCCGAAGATCGCCCAGGGCCGGCCGTTGCGGCGGAGCCGGGCGAAGCGCGCGACGCCGTCGCGTTCCCGGTCGAAGCCGGCGATCACGACGTCCGGGTCGAACTCGCGCAGCGCAGACTCCGCCTCGGGGACGGATCCGAAGCCCCGGGCGGTCGCGCCGAGCGCCGCCAGGGCCCTCCGCAGATCGTCCCGCGCCGTCTCCTCCCGATCGAAGAACAGGACCTTCATGGCCGGATCCTGGATTCTACACCCGCCCCCGGCCTTTTCTTTCCCTCGCCGGGATCCCGAGCGCCGGCCAGAGCCGGTCGACGCGGGCGCGCACCTCGGCGGACATCTCGATCGGATCGGGCCAGCGACGGGCGAAGCCCTCCTCCGGCCACTTCCGCGTCGCGTCGATCCCGAGCTTGCTGCCGAAGCACGGAAGGCGCGAGGAGAAGTCGAGCTCGTCCACGGGCCCCTTCACGAGCTCGATGTCGCGCTCGGGATCGATCGCGGTCAGCGCACGCCACGCGACCTCCGCCGCGTCGTGGACGTCGACGTCGCGGTCGACGACGACGATCGTCTTCGTGAACATCATCTGTCCCGTGCCCCAGATCGCGTGCATGGTCTTGCGGGCGTGGCCGGGGAAGCGCTTGTCGATCGCCACGATCATGAGGTTGTGGAAGACGCCCTCGACCGGCAGGTGCATGTCGACGATCTCGGGAATCGTCTTCTTCACGAGCGGCAGGAACAGACGCTCGACGGCCTCGCCCATGAAGCCGTCCTCCATGGGCGGCCGTCCGACGATCGTCGTCAGGTAGACCGGCTTCTCGCGGCGCGTCACCGCCGTCACGTGGAAGACGGGAAAGTCGTCGTCGAGCGAGTAGAACCCGGTGTGGTCGCCGAAGGGACCCTCCCGGCGCCGCTCGCCGGGCTCGACGTAGCCCTCGAGCACGATCTCCGCCTCGGCCGGAACGAGGAGGTCCACGGTCTTCGCGGGAACGAGCGGCACTGCCTCGCCGCGCAGGAATCCCGCGAAGAGGAATTCCGAGACGCCGGGCGGCAGAGGCGCGATCGCGGAGAAGACCGTCGACGGATCGCAGCCGATCGCGACCGCGACCTCCATGCGCCGCCCCGCGCGTTCGTAGCCGCGGGCCTGGCCGGCGCCGTCCTTGTGCTTCTGCCAGTGCATGCCCGTGGTCGCGCGATCGAACACCTGCATGCGGTACATGCCGACGTTCGTCCTGGCCGATTCCGGGTCCCGTGTGATGACGAGCGGCATCGTGATGAAGGGTCCCGCGTCCTTCGGCCAGCACGTCAGCACAGGGAGCCTCCCGAGGTCCACGGCGTCTCCCGTCTCGACGACCTGCTGGCAGGGGCCGCCCCGCACCGTCCTGGGAAAGACGGCGGCGAGCTCCGTGACCCTCGGCAGGACCTTCAGCTTGTCGAGGAGACCCTCGGGCGGCTTCGGATCCAGGAAGAATTCGAGCCTCGCGTTCCACTCCTCCCATCCGCCGATCTCGAGCGCGCGGAGCATCCGGCGGCGCGACGCGAAGAGGTTGATCGCGACCGGCATCTCGGAGCCCTCGACGTTCTCGAAGACGAGCGCCGGGCCTCCGCCCTTCACCGCGCGATCGGCGATCTCGGCGATCTCGAGGCGGGGCGACACCCGCTCCCGGACCCGCACGAGGTCGCCGTCCTCCTCGAGCGCCCGGAGGAAGGCCGTCAGATCGCGGAACGCCACGTCAGCGCGCTCCGCGGCGCGCGGAAGCGAGCGGCACGTCCGCCTCGATGCGCCCGACCTCGGCGCCCCGTGCGTTCACGATGACGGGCTCGGCGTACGCGGCCAGAGCGCGGCGGTCCTCGAGAGGGAGCACGGCGAGCCGATCGAGAATCGCGAGCGTGACGGCGTCGCGCGGCCGCGCCGAGCCGTCCTCGATCTTGAAGGCGACGCCGATCGCCTTCTCGCCGCGCCGGCGCGGAAGCACCGCCGCGGCGTACACGCCTTCGGCCCCCTCCTTGCCGATCCAGCGGCCCTCCCCGCGGAGCATGAAATCCGTCGTGAAACGACCGGTGCCCGCGACCATGTCGGGCCGCCGGGTCATCGCGCGCACGAGCCTGGCGCGGGCGGCCGCCGCGGGCGGGTCCTCGCCGGCGAGGCGCGGGGCGGCGAGCCGCGCGTACGCGGTGGCGAGGCCGGCGAGCGGAAGACGGAAGACCGGGAGATGGCAGCCGTCGACGCCCACCGTGATGCGCGACTCCGGGACGCCGGCGTAGCGCGCGAGGAGCGACCGGATGCGGCGCTGCAGCGGGTGCGCGGCATCCGTGTAGCCGGCGCTCGGCAGGTCGAGCGCGCGGCACGCGAGGAGCATGCCCGCGTGCTTGCCCGAGCAATTGTTGTGGAGCGCCGTCGGCGCATCCCCCTTGCGGACGAGGGCGCGCGCGGAGGGCTCGTGCATCGGCGCGTGCGCCCCGCACTCGAGGTCGGCCGCGCGGAATCCCCCCCGCGTGAGCAGGGCCCGCGCGCCGGCGACGTGCGCCGGCTCTCCGCCGTGCGACGCGCACAGCAGCGCGAGCTCGGCATCGCCCAGCCGGAACCGCTTCTCGCCGCCCGCCAGGAGGAGGGGCAGCGCCTGGAACGGCTTCGCGGCCGACCGCGCGTAGATCGGCGCCTCGGCGTCGCCGCACCGCTCCCGGACGCGGCCGGTCTCGTCGCAGACGGCGACGTGGCCCCGATGCACGGATTCCACGTGGGGCCCGCGGAACACCCGGGCGAGCACCGGGGGGCACTTCGTCACGGCGCCCATTATGGCAAGATCGGCTATCCTGATCGGAAGGATGGCGGAATATTCGCCGCGTGCGCGTCGTTCCGAGCGGCGAATGCGTCTTCTCCTGCTCTGCCTCGCCGCCGGCGCGCTGGCCGGCCTCGCCGCCGCGGAGCAGCCGCAGCACCCTCCCCAGTTTCCCGATCTCGAGTTCGTGGGAGAGCAGGGCGGCAGCGTCCGGCTCTCCGAGCTCCAGGGCAACGTCGTCCTCCTGAACGTCTGGGCGACCTGGTGCGGTCCATGCAAGAAAGAGCTCCCGATCGTGCAGAAGATGTATGACACCTACAGCGACCGCAACTTCGTCGTGGTGTCCGTCAACGTCGACGCCGATCGGAAGCGCGTGGGTCCCTTCCTCAAGCAGTTCAACATCTCGCTTCCCGTCTACTTCGCCGCGCCCGAAGACGCCGGCCCGCTCACGGCGACCGGCATTCCCTCCACGTTCATCCTGGGCCCCGACCGGGCGCTCGTGGACCGCGCCGTCGGCTACTCCCCCGAATGGGAGGAGCGTTGGAAAAAGGTGGTCGAGAGATACCTGAAGTCACGGAAGTAGTCCGTAACCCCGGCGCCCGTCCTGGGCGTTAGAACCAGAGGGAGGCTCACCCATGAAGACCCGTGTGCTCGTGCTCGCTGTCGTGGCGGCGCTCGTCGGAGCGGCGTCCGCCCACGCGCAACTCCGGGAGGGAACGGTCGAATTCAACGGGTTCGCCGGCTACCTCGTCGGCGGACACTTCGGCGACGTGCCGGGGACGCCCCTGTACCAGTACGGGTACCGCCTCGACATCGGCGACGACGTCAACTACGGCGGACGGATCGGCTACAACTTCAACAACACGTTCGAGGCCGAATTCGAGTACGCGCGCACGCCGAGCCACCTCCAGATCGACCCGTTCCGCTCGGATCTTCCGACGGTCGAGTTCGCGCCGCTGACCATCCAGTACTTCATGGCCTACATGACCTTCAACTTCGGCCGTGGCCGCAGCGTCGGCTTCTTCACGATCGGTGGCGGCGCCGCCGATTTCCAGGCGACGTACACCGACCTCGGTTCCCGATCGAAGACCTACGGCACCGCGGCGATCGGCGGGGGCTACAAGTACTTCTTCAATCCCCACTTTGCCCTTCGCCTCGACGCCAAGCTCTACTCGACGGCGGTCGGCTCCCGCACGTTCTACTGCGGCTACGGCTACTACTGCCACGGCACGACGTGGGTGACGAACTTCGTCCCGAGCGGCGGCTTCCTCGTGGCGTTCTAGCGCGCCCGGTCTCCCGCGCGCCGGATCGAGACCCGGCGGCCGTCGCCGCCGGGTTTCGTGTCGATGCGCACCTCCACGGTCGGCGGGAGCAGCCGCCGCAGCGCCCCGCGCGGCCACTCGACGCAGACCGGCGCCCCCTCCATCGAGTCCGGCAGGCCCAGCACCTCGAGCTCCCGCAGGGCGTCCACGAGACGATAGAGATCGAGGTGTCTCAGAACGATCGAGCCGGACGGACCGGCATACTCGTGCAGCAGCGCGAAGGTCGGTGACGCCACCTCGCGCTCGGAGGCGCCGAGGCCGCGCGCGAGGCCGCGCGCGAAGGCCGTCTTGCCGGCGCCGAGATCTCCCTCGAGGTACACGACGTCGTTCGCCGACAGCTCGGCGGCGAGCGCTTCGCCGAGAGCCTCCGTCTCGGCGGCGTTCGCCGTGCGCGTCTCGACGTCAGGCATCGCGCCCGCCGCCCCGCTGCAGCGCGGCGCGCACCCGCGGGACGGCGTCCGCGACCTCGTGCGCGAGCAGGCCGGCGTCGCCGAGCGACGGGGCGAGCCGCTCCGCCGCCGCCCCGTGGAGCCACGCGCCCGCCACGGCCGCCTCCCGGGGAGCGAGACCGGCGGCGAGGAGCGCGCCGACGAGCCCCGCCAGCACGTCGCCCGAACCCGCGGTGGCCAGGAGCGGCGTTCCCGTCGGGTTCGCCGCCACCTCGCCCGTGGGCGCCGCGACCAGCGTGTGCGCGCCCTTCAGCACGGCCACGGCGCGGGCGCGCCGGGCGAGGCCGCGCGCGGCCCCGAGGCGGTCGCCCTGGATGTCGCGGACTTTCAGGCCGAGAAGGCGGCCGGCCTCTCCCGGGTGAGGAGTCAGGATCGTCGCGCCGGCGCGCCGCGCGAAGAAGCCGGGGCGATTCGCGAAGGCGTTCAGCCCGTCGGCATCGACGACGACCGGAATCCGCGCGCGCGACAGAACGGCCTCGAGCAGCTTCACCGTTCCCGCCGCCGTGCCGAGCCCCGGCCCGAGGACGGCGGCGTCGAAATCGTCGAGGCGCCGGAGCAGCAGCGGCGCGCCCTCCTCCGCGAGCGCGCCGTCCCGCTCCGGCAGCGCGAACGTCATCGCCTCGGGCAGAGCGCCGACGATCGAGTTCTCGATCGCGCCCGCGCAGAAGACCGTCACGAGACCGGCGCCTCCGCGCAGCGCGCCGCGCGCCGCGAGCGCCGCCGCTCCGGCCTTCCCTCGCGAGCCGGCGATGACGGCGAGACGGCCGAAGTCTCCCTTGTGCGAGTCGAGCGGCCGCGGCGGCAGGAGCGTGCCCACGTCGCCCGGCTCCGCGAGCCAGAACCGACGCGCCCGCCGCTCGAGCTCTCCGCGCGGAATCCCGATGTCCGCGACGACGACGCGCCCGCACCGGTCGCTCGCGGGCGGCAGGAGGTGGCAGGGCTTCGGCGCGCCGAGGGCGACCGTGAGGTTCGCCCGCACGGATTCGCCCGGGGGTGCCCCGGAATCCGAGGCGAGCCCGGAAGGCACGTCGGCCGCGACGACCGGACGCGCCGCCCCGGAGATCGCGCGGACCGCCCGCCGCGCCGCGCCCGCGAGGGGGCGCGCGAGGCCGGTCCCGAAGAGCGCGTCCACGACCCCGTCGGCGTCCTCGAGAGCGCGCGACAATGCGGAGAATCCGCCTCGCGCCGCGAGGGAAACGGGCGACAGTCCCATCGCCCGGGCCCGGGCGAGGTTCGTGGCCGGGTCTCCGCCGTAGCGCTCCGGGTCGGCGAGGGTGAAGAGAGTGACGCGGACGCCGCGCCCGGTCAGGAGGCGCGCGACCGCGAGGCCGTCGCCGCCATTGTTGCCGGGGCCGCAGACCACGGCGACGCGCCGCCAGTCCGGATACGCGGCGGCGATCGCCGCGACGATCGCGGCCGCGGCGTTCTCCATGAGCTCCTCGGAGGGCGTGCCGTTCCGGATCGTGGCCGCGTCCGCGGCCCGCATTCCCCGAGCCTCGAGGACGGGAATCACGTCCGAATTATGTAGGATCCCGCGGCGAAAGAACGTCGGACTTACGTGCCCGGCTTCGTCGTCTCGAGCGGCTTCTCCTTGGGCAGGACGGACACGAAGACGTTCTTCTGCACGTAGGACGTCTGGCTCGAGACGCCGTCGCGCACGGCGACCGCGAGCTTCTGCCCTCCGGGCACGACGACGAGCTGGACGTCGTAGTAGAAGTCCTTCCGCTGGGCGACCGTCAGGTCCTTCTCCGGCACCTTGATGTCCTGCTTCTGGATCTGCAGATCGGACTGCTTGCCGGACACGTCGAGGACGACGAAGTAGACGAAGAAACTTCCCACCAGAGTGTCGCCCGAAGGAACGAGACCGAGCTTCCCGATCGGCACCGAGATCCGCACCGGCAGGAGGTAGTTCTCGCTGTCGTACGGCTTCGCCTCCCCCACCGACACGCTGATGCCGAGCGGATTGTCGCGGCGGGCGTAGTGGAGGCTCGCGAGCACCGCTTCTCCGGTCCGGGTCTCGATCGACTTCTCCATGAAGCTCGTCCGCGTCCGGACCGTCAGGCCCTTGCCCTTGACCGTGACTTCGATCTTGTGGCCGCGGTCCGTCGCGCCCTTGGCCGCGCGGTAGCCGAGCGAGTAGAAATTGGAGAAATCGGAGGCGATCTGGTCGAGGTTCGCCTTCCAGTCGTTCGTGTTGACCGCCGCGAGCCCGCCCGTCTCCTCCGCCATCATCTTGATGGGGCCCTGCATGTTCTGGTTGGCGAAGAAGTCGTTGATGCGGACGTCGTTCGAGTTGGTGGACATCCCCCGGCTGGAGACGTCGAGCGCGCTCGACGTCTGCAGGCCGGCGGCGTCGAGCGCGTAGATGGTCACGCCGTTGGAATTCGCCGCCGAGATGATCTTCATGTAGCGCGAGCTCAGGTCGTACTCGAATTCCTGCATCGTTGCGGACGGATCCTGGAACTTCTCGCGGATCGCCTCGAAGAGCTCCAGGCCCGCCGTCTGAGGCAGGCCCTCCGACACGTAGACGAGGTTCTTGCGCCCCTGCAGCCCGGCGAGACTCGAGATCGTGGACACGAGGGCGTCGGTCGTGAACTCGACGTCGTTGCGGACCTCCTTCGAATAGTTCTGCGCGTAGTTCTGCGCCTCCGAGGAGCTCTTCGACTCGTTGATCCGCTGGAGGGCGTCCTTCAGGTCGCTCGCGGAGTTCGTGCCGCCGCCGGTGTCGAGCTCGATCTCCTCGAGCGTGCCGATGAGCTCGTTCGGATGGCTCGTGAAGCTCTTGCGGACCTTCAGGGACCGGCTGTAGGTGACGATCATCCCTTCGGCATTCGGCCCGACGGATTCCTGGATGAACTCCTTCAACCGTTTGAACATCCGGTTGCGCGTCTGCGGCTGGATGTTCTGGTTGTCGATGTAGAAGAGGTAGTGGGCCTGGACGACGGCCGGCACCTGCGGCGTCGCGGGCTCCTTGGCGTCGAACGGCACGGAGCTGCCGTCCTCGAAAATGACCTTCCCTCCGGCCACCGCGTAAAAGTTCGTGATCTTCTGGGGGATTCCGTCCTGCTTGACCTGGAAGTCGTCCGCCTTCAGTCCCGTGACGCGCTGCCCCTTCGAGTCGGTGACGAAGACGTCCACGTTCGTGACCGTGACGTCCACGTTTTCCGTGACGGGCGGAATGGGCGCTTCGGGAGGCTTCTGGGCCGGCGGCGGCTGCGGCAGGGCGGAAGCGGGCGGCTTGTCCTGACCGAGGGCCACGGCCGCGCCGAGGAGCAGTGCCGCGAAGGCAGGGAAACGTCTCAAGGGATTCCTCCTGCCGCGCAATAGCGCGGGTTGGCCCGACATTATTCCCCCGCGTCGGGGCGTCGTCGGCGCGCGCCGACGCTCGGCTCTGCGCGGCGCGGGGAAGTTCGAAAAACTCTGTTGCTTTGTCTTTGGGAATTCAACAGAATTCGGCACTCTGGGGCGGGCCGGAATCCCAGGTGGAACCAGGTCAAAGAGCGAAGGAGCGATAGCGAAGCATGCCACGCCATCGGCAACGTGCGGCCGCGGCCGCCTTTCTCCTCCTGGCGGTTGCGGCGCTGGCCGGCTGCGACAAGATCAAGTCCAAGCAAGCCATCAAGAGGGGCAACGAGTTCCTGAAGGCCGCCCAATATCAGGCCGCGCTCGCCGAGTACGAGGAGGCGCTGCGCCTCGATCCCAAGGAGACGAAGCTCCACAAGCATATCGGGATCGCGTACATGGGGATGTACCAGCCGGGGTCCAAGCACCCGAAGGACCTCGAGTACGCGCAGAAGGCGATCGACAACCTCAAGCAGTACGCGCAGGGGTATCCCGAGGACACGAAGGCGCTCGAGTACCTCGTCTCCATGTACCTGAACACGGAGAGGTACGACGACGCCATCACGTTCTACCAGAACGAGCTGCTGAAGCGGAACCCCAAGGATGCGAAGGCGATGCAGTCGCTCGCCATGCTCTATTTCAAGAAGGGCGACTTCGACAACGGCGTCCTCTGGCTGAAGAAGCGGCTCGAGGTGGAAGGCAACAACCCCGAGGTCTACTACCTCATCGGCGTCCAGGCCTGGGACCGCTCGTACAACTACCCGAACCTCGACCCGGCGCTACGCGCCAAGATCGTCGACGAGGGGCTGCAGTCGCTCAACAAGGCCGTCGAGCTGAAGCCCGACTACTTCGAGGCCGTCTCGTACATCAATCTCCTCTACCGCGAGAAGGCGAAGATGGAGACGGATCCGGCCAAGAAGCAGGAATACACGGATACGGCCAACAAGTATCTTCAGCAGGCCCTGGAGATGCGGAAGGCGGCCCAGGAGAAGGCGAAGGCGGCCGAGGCCTCCGGCAAGGCGACGCCGGAACCGGGCAAGTAGTGCCGGTGTCTTACCGGGTCGAGGGGATGGTCCATGTTTGAAGCTTCACTGATCGAGTCGAGCCACCAGAAGGCCCAGACGAAGAAGGCCGTCTCGCTGCCGGTCTCGGTCCTGATCCACGCGATCGTGATCGGCGCGATCCTCGGGGCTTCGATCTGGTTCGTCGGCGACGTGCCCGAGCCGCCGATCCCCGTCACCTTCTATGCGGCCGCGCCGCCGCCGCCTCCGCCCCCGCCGGCCGCTCCCAAGGCGGCGGCCCCCAAGGCGGCGGAGGCCCCGAAGGTGGTCCCGGTCAAGCCCGTCGAAATGACGCAGCCGATGGTCATCCCGGAATCGGTCCCGCAGCCGCTCGCGCAGCCCGAGCCCGAGGCGCCCGCGGGCGTCGAGGGCGGGGTCGAGGGCGGCGTGCCCGGCGGCGTGATGGGCGGTGTCGTCGGGGGGACCGGAGGAGGAGGCGGCGAGGAGCCCCTGCGCGTCGGGGGCGACGTCAAGGCGCCGGTCCTCTCCTCGCGGACGGAGCCCCAGTATCCCGAGGCCGCCCGCAAGGCCCGCATGGAGGGCGTCGTCATCCTCGAGGCCATCATCACGGCCGACGGCAACGTCGAGGACGTCCGTGTCCTGAAATCGGTCAATCCCCTGCTGGACGCCTCGGCGGTCCGGGCCGTCCAGCAGTGGAAATACAAGCCGGCCACCCTGAACGGCCGGGCGGTCCGCGTTTACCTGACGGTGACCGTCACGTTCCGGTTGAACTAGGATCTGGGGTCTTCGGGAACCGCGAAGGCGAACGAAAACGAGAAGGAGCGTTGCATGAGTTTCAATCCGATTGAGCTGTGGGGCAAGATGACGATCGTCGCACAGGGCGTCGTCGTCGTCTTGATCATCATGTCCATCTACTCGCTGACGATCGCCTTCGAGCGCTTCCTCTACTACCGGAAGGCTCGCAATCAGTCCGTGGCGTACGCCAAGATGGTCACGGGCTTCCTGAAGCAGGACAAGCTCCAGGACGCGATCGACGCGTCGAAGAAGTTCAAGAACAGCCACGTGGCGCGCGTGCTGTCGGCGGGGCTCTACGAGTTCTCCCATGACATCAAATCGGGCGGCTCCGGCATCAAGGGCCACGACATGATCGAGGCCGCCGAGCGCGCGATCGAGCGCGAGGCGCTGGTGACGACCGCCGACATGAAGAAGGGGCTCTCGGGCCTCGCGACGATCGGCACGACGGCGCCGTTCATCGGCCTCTTCGGCACGGTCATCGGCATCATCAACGCGTTCCGCGGCATGGCCCTGACCGGGTCGGGCGGCATCGCGGCGGTCTCGGCCGGCATCTCCGAGGCGCTCGTCACCACGGCGCTCGGGCTCTTCGTCGCCATCCCGGCGGTGTGGATGTTCAACATCTTCATGAACAACATCGAGCGCTTCCAGGTCGAGATGTCGAACTCCTCGAACGAGCTGATCGACTACTTCATCAAGCGGCGCGGCGCCGGCGCTCAATTGTCGGCATAACAGGAGCAAGTCCATGGGTATGGGTGGCGGCGGAGGCCGCGACAAGCTGCAGAGCGACATCAACGTCACGCCGCTCGTCGACGTCTGTCTCGTCCTGCTGATCATCTTCATGGTCGTCACGCCGCTCCTCCAGAAGGGCGTGAGCGTCCAGATTCCGCAGGCCGACAATCCGGACAAGAAGCCGGAAAACGCGAAGCAGAAACTCATCTCGGTGCAGTACTCGAGCCCGGTCCAGTACTACATCGACGACCCCAAGGCGAAGTCCAAGGCCGAGTTTCAGTCCGCTCTCGACGAGCTGTACCAGCGCAACCCCTCGGCGGAAATCGTGATCAAGGCCGACCAGCGCCTCAAGTACGGCGAAGTCAAGGAAGTCTTCAAGATGGCCAAGGACGCGGGTTTCCAGGACGTCGGCCTCATCGCGGAAAAGAAGCAAAAGGGCGGCGGTTAGGCCCGGCTCAGAGCCAAGGAGAGCGTCGACAATGTCAATGTCAGTCGGTGGCGGTGGCGGGGACTACAAGAGCGACATCAACATCACGCCCCTCGTGGACGTGGTGCTGGTGCTGCTCATCATCTTCATGGTCATCACCCCGCTCCTGCAGATGGGCTACGACGTGAAGGTGCCGCCGAAGGTCGATGTCCCCGCCGGTACGCCGCCTCCGGCCGACCTGGTGATCGTGTCGCTCACGCCGCAGAACAAGATCTACCTGAACAAGGAAGAGGTGACTCCGCAGGTCCTGTCGCTGCGGCTGACCGAGATCCTGAAGAACCGCGCGAACAAGACGGTGTTCTTCTCCGGGGACGACGCGGCGAATTACGGCGAAGTCGTCCAGGTGATGGACCGCTGCCGCAGCGCCGGCGCGAAGAACATCGGCATCGTCATGGAGGCCGTTCCGGTCGGCGGTCCGTAATTCACCGGCGGAAACGCCAGCCTCCCCGCCCCTTGCCAGAGGGGCGCTTCCTGATATTCTCCCCGTTCCGCGGCCGGGCCCGAGCGCCCGGCGCGGTCCGAATCACGCGAAAACAGGAGTTCGACGCATGTCTTTCGAGCTTGCTCTGCCGCTCATCCTCGTCTTCTCGATCGGGTCCCTCTTCGTGGCGGGATACCTCGCCTCGTGGGTCCTCAAGAAGGACCAGGGCACCTCCGCCATGCAGGCGATCTCCAACGCGATCAAGGAGGGCGCCGAGGCCTTCCTTCGCCGGCAGAACGGGACGATCGGCATGCTCGCCGTGCTCCTCGCGGCCGTGATCTTCCTCCTCTACGGTTTCGTCCGCGGGCACCACGACTTCGACCCCGTTCCGACGGCCCTCCGCCTCGCTTTCTGGACCACGCTCTCCTTCGTCCTCGGCGCGGCCTGCTCGGTCATCGCCGGATACATCGGAATGTGGGTCTCCATCCGCGCGAACATCCGCACGGCTTCGGCCGCCCGCAGTTCCCTGAACGACGCCCTGCGCATCGCGCTGAGGGGCGGCGCGGTGTCCGGCCTCTTCGTCGTCGCGATGTCGCTCTTCGGCGTCGGCGGCCTCTACTGGCTGGTCAGCCACATGACGGAGGTTCCGCCGGCCCAGATTCCCCTGCTCATCGTCGGCTACGGCTTCGGCGCCTCGTTCGTCGCCCTCTTCGCGCAGCTCGGCGGCGGTATCTACACCAAGGCCGCCGACGTCGGCGCCGACCTCGTCGGCAAGGTCGAGGCCGGGATCCCGGAGGACGACCCGCGCAATCCGGCCGTCATCGCGGACCTCGTCGGCGACAACGTCGGCGACTGCGCGGGCCGCGGCGCCGACCTCTTCGAGTCGACCGCGGCGGAGAACATCGGCGCCATGATCCTCGGCGCCACGCTCGCCGCCGCCCTCCAGAAGCAGGGCATGGCGTTCTCCGCCGGCGTCGTCGGCGTCATGCTCTTCCCGCTCGTGGCCCGAGCCTTCGGTCTGCTCGCCTCGATCATCGGCATCTTCGCGGTCAAGACGCGCGAGGACGCCGACCCGATGCAGGCCCTGAACCGTGGCTACTACATCGCCGCGGCCCTGGCGATCGCGGGCTTCTTCGTCGCCACGAAGTGGCTCCTCGCGAACCCGTCCCATCCGGACGCCTGGTGGATGTACTTCTTCTGCGGCATGATCGGCGTCCTCACTTCCATCGTCTTCGTCTTCATCACGCAGTACTACACCGAGTACAAGTACCGCCCCGTTCGCGAGATCGCCGAGGCCTCCCAGACCGGCCCCGCGACGAATATCATCGCCGGCATCGCCGTCGGTTTCGAGTGCACGCTGGCGCCCGTCGTCGCGATTTCCATCGCCATCCTCGCGTCGTACAAGATCGGCGTCGCGGCGCTGCCGGGCGGCGGCCTCTTCGGGACCGCGGTGGCCACGATGGGCATGCTGGGCACGGCGGCCTACATCCTCGCGATGGACACCTTCGGACCCATCACCGACAACGCCGGCGGCATCGTCGAGATGTCCAAGCAGCCCGAGGAGATCCGCAAGAAGACCGATCGCCTCGACGCGGTCGGAAACACCACCAAGGCCCTGACCAAGGGCTACGCGATCGGCTCGGCGGCGCTGGCCGCCTTCCTGCTCTTCTCCGCGTACCTCGACGAGCTCAAGAACTACGGGGCGGAGCTGACCTCGGTGAACCTGTCCAAGCCCGAGGTCTTCGTCGGCGCGCTCATCGGGGCCATGCTCGTGTTCTTCTTCTCCGGCCTCGCCATCAAGGCCGTCGGCAAGGCGGCGTACGTCGTCATCCAGGACGTCCGGGCGCAGTTCAAGGAGCACCCCGGCATCATGCAGGGCACCGAGAAGCCGGATTACGGCCGCACGGTCGACATCGTGACCCGCGGCGCGCTGCGGCAGATGATCGCGCCGGGGCTGGTCGCCGTCGGCACGCCGATCGCCGTCGGCCTCGTCTTCAAACAGTTCGGCGTCGGCGCGGAGGCGGTGGCGGCGCTCCTGATGGTCGGCACGATCGCCGGCATCGTCATGGCGACCTTCCTGAACAACGGCGGCGGCGCCTGGGACAACGCCAAGAAGTACATCGAGACGGGAGCCTACGGCGGCAAGGGCTCGCCGACGCACAAGGCGGCCGTCGTCGGCGACACGGTCGGCGATCCGTTCAAGGACACCGCCGGGCCGTCGCTGCACGTGCTGATCAAGCTGCTCGCGACGATCACGCTCGTTCTCGCGCCGCTTTTCATCTGACCGGCGAAGCGCGGGTCTCGGATTCCCAGCGGGCCGCTGCGCGGCCCGACCGGAGAGAGAGGGAACCGGGGCTGGAGTCCCCTCTCCCTGGTCGGGGCAGCGCGTCTAGACGAAGCGGCTCAGCACCTCGTTCGAGACGAGGAAGCCTCGCTCGGTGAACGCGACGCGGCCGGCGCGCCGCGTGAGGATCCCCTCGGCGACCCAGCCCTCGTAGTCCTCCCAGAGCCGTACGTCCTCGGCGGCCGACACGAACGTCTCGATGCATCCGGCCTCGACGCCTGCGGTCATCCGCAGGCCGAGATAGATCTCCTCTCGAGCTTCCTCGGCCGCGCTCACGGACACGTCGAAGGCGAGGGGCCGGCGCCCCTCACCGAGCTCGGAGAGATAGCGCTCGAGGCTGGACACGTTGGCGCGCCGGCGTCCCTCCCAGAGCTCGTGGGCCGAGACGCCGAGGCCGAGCGTCGGCGCCCGTCTCCAGTACTTCAGGTTGTGGCGGGCGGCGCGCCCGGGGCGCGCCCAATTCGAGATCTCGTAGTGCGCGAAGCCGCGCGCCCGGAGCGTCTCCCCCATCTCCAGCCAGAGCTCGGCCTGCGCGTCGTCGGAGAGGTACCGCTCGGGGTGGAGGCGGCGGTCCTCCTCGATCGACTTCGACTTCTCGGACTCGAGCAGGTACACGGACACGTGCTCGACGCCGGCGTCGACGAGGCCGGCGAGGCTCGCGCGAAAGGTCGAGGCGGTCTGCTCGGGCAGGCCGAGGATGAGGTCGCCCGACACGGAGAGCCCCGCGCCCGTCAGGCGTTCGAGGGCCGTCCGGGCGCCTGCCGCGTCGTGCCGGCGGCCGACGGCCGCGAGTTCCGGATCCGCGAGCGACTGGACGCCGAGGGAGGCGCGGTTGACCCCCGCCGCGCGCCACGCGGCGATCGCCTCCGGCCGGACGTCCTCCGGGTTCGCCTCGAGCGTCAGCTCCGCCTCGGGAGCGATTCGGAACCGGGCGCGAAAGGAATCGAGGAGCCGCGCGACCGCCGCGGCCGGAAGAAAGGACGGCGTGCCGCCGCCGAGGTAGATCGAGTCGAAGTCCCCGCGCGCGCCGGCCTCCGGCTCGAGCAGCGTCGCCTCGCGCTCGAGGGCATCGAGGTACCGCTCCCGCGTCGAGGCGTCCGTCGTCACGACGAACGCGCAGTAGCCGCAGCGCGAGGCGCAGTACGGCAGGTGGACGTAGAGTCCCGGGGCCGCGCCGGTCAGGGTGCCTCCCGGAAGGCGGCCTCCGCCGCCGCCGCCGCCTCCTCGCCGAACGGGAACACCTTGCGGAAGTTTCCCTCGCGGGCGACGGCCGCGAGGTCGTGCGGCGAGTCGTCGATCCAGCGCACCGCGGCGAGGAGCTGGGCGGCGCGGTGCTCGGGGACCCCCTGTCGATCCGCCCGCTCCTCCAGCCGCGCGGAGGCGGCGGCGTTGGCCGGGTGCTCGCCGCGACCCGCCGGGCGCGGGGGCAGTGCCGCGAGCCCGCGCCGCTCCGCGGCCGCGCGCGCCGCCG
>DAHUXD010000041.1 GCA_027307335.1 Acidobacteriota bacterium | reverse complement strand
GCCGGCGCTGGAGCGGGTGGTGAAGCGGTGCCTGTCGAAGGACCCGGAGGACCGCTGGCAGAACGCGGCGGACCTGAAGTCGGAGCTGAAGTGGATCGCGGAGGGCGGCTCGGCCAGCGGAATCCCCGCGCCGGTGACCGCCACGTCGCGCCGCGGCGCGCCGTGGATCGCGATCGCCGCCGCGCTGGCCGTGGGCGCGGTCGCCTTCGCCGCGGCATGGATGCTCCGGCGGCCCGCTCCCGCGCCGCTTCTGCGCGCCTCGATCGAGCTTCCTCCCCGCATGGACTTCGATCCCTCGAACACCGCGCTCGCGCTCTCGCCGGATGGAAAGACTCTCGCCATCGACGCGAGCGGGCCGGACGGGAAGCGCCAGCTCTGGGTCCGGCGCATGGACGGATTCGCCGTGCAGCCGCTCGCCGGCACCGAAGACGCAACCTGTCCGTTCTGGTCGCCCGACAGCAAGGCCATCGGCTTCTTCGCCGAGGGAAAGCTGAAGAAGGTGCCGGCCTCCGGGGGCACCGTCCAGACGATCTGCGACGCGCCCGACGGACGGGGCGGAAGCTGGAGCGAACAGGACGTCATCGTCTTCGCGCCGGCGCCGTTCGGCGGCCTCTCGAGGGTGCCGGCGGCCGGCGGCGCATCGGTGCCGCTGACGAAACAGGACAAGCCGGGCGCGACCGACCGACTCCCCTGGTTCCTGCCGGGCGGAAAGAAGTTCCTTTACCTCACGGGCTCGCAGACCTCCGACAAGGAGAAGACGACGGCGATCAATTGTTTCGATCTCGACACGGGCAAGACGACGCTCGTCGCCCACGAGTTGAGCGAGGGGCGATACGCCGCTCCGGGCTACCTCCTGTTCGTGCGAGAGAGCAACGTGATGGCGCAGCCGTTCGACGCGTCGAGCGTGAAGACGACGGGAGAGGCGGTCCCGATCGCGGAACGCGTGCGGTTCACGGCGCCCCGATGGTCCGGGAACTTCTCCGCCTCGCAGACGGGCCAGCTCGTCTTTCACTCGGGCGGAATCGGCCGCAAGACACAGCTGACCTGGTTCGATCTTGACGGCAAGGAGCTGGCCAGGGTCGGAGAACCGGGCAACGTCGCCACCGTCGAGATGTCGCCGGATGGCACGCGCGTGGCCACGACGGTCCTCGGAGGTCCGGCGGGAACGGTCCCGGAGGTATGGCTCTTCGAGCTCGGACGGGGCGTCAGTTCGCGCTTCGTCTTCGGGGGCCAGGGCAGCTTCTTCCCGGTGTGGTCTCCCGACGGAAAACAGATCGCCTACGGAGACGTCGGCGGGGGCATCGCCATCAAGGCGGCGGACGGCACTTCCGAACCGAAGATGCTCTGGCAGAGCAAGACGAATACGTGGCCCCTCTCCTGGTCGCCGGACGGGAGGTGGATCGTCTTCCGGGTGCAGGACCCGAAGAGCGGCGGCCTGGATCTCTGGATCGTCGGCGCCGACGGCAAGGAGCCGGCGCGCCCGCTGATCGCGACTCCGGCCGAAGAGATGGCGGGCGAGATCTCGCCCGACGGCCGGTGGCTGGCCTACACGTCGAACGAATCCGGAAGGCGCGAGGTCTATCTGGTTCCGTTCCCGAATCTGGGCGAGAAGAGACAGATCTCGACGGCGGGGGGTTCCTTCCCCGGATGGCTGGGCCCGGGCCGCATCTTCTTCATCCAGCCTCCCGAGAACAAGCTTCTGGCCGTGGACGTGGAGGTGCGGGGCGCCTCGCTCCTCGTGGGCGCGGCACAGCCGCTGTTCGGCGGAAAGACTCTGCCCCGATCGATCGCCTTCGGCAATGCCCCCGCCGTGAGCGCCTCGCCCGACGGCAAGCGTCTCCTGATGCCGGTACCGATCGACGAGGAGGCGTCTCCCCTCGTGCGCGTCGTGTCCGACTGGGTCGCGGAGCTGAAGAAGAAGTGAGCCTGGCGGCCGACGTGAACGGCGCGGCGGTCCCCTCGATATACTGACTCGATGAGCCCCGTCGGCGACGAGCTTCGGACGGAGCTTCTCGAGAGATTCGCCCGTCTGTCGGTGCGCGAACGGCTCGAGACGGCCCTCGCCCTCGGGCGCCGCGACGTGGAGACCTACTCCCGCGCCCGATGCGTGGATGCGCGCACGGCGAGACGGGTCCTGGAGGCCGGGCGGCGCTCGGGGAGACGTCCGAGCCGAAGCGCGACGCCGGACCGCGATTGAAGCTGCTCCGCATCGTGGCCTCGGCGCTCGAATCCGCCCGGGTTCCCTACGCGCTCATCGGCGCCGGCGCCATGGCCGCGCACGGCGTCGGCCGCTCGACGCTCGATCTCGATCTCCTGACGACGGCGGACACGGTGCTCGCCGGTTCCTTCTGGAGACCCCTCTCGGCCGAAGGCCTCCGCGCGGACGTTCGGCGCGGCGACGCGGAGGATCCGCTCGCCGGCGTCGTGCGCTTCGACGCGGAAGGCGAAGCGCCGGTGGACCTCGTCGTCGGCCGGGCCTCCTGGCAGAAGGGCGTGCTCGATCGCGCGACTTCGCTGGACCTCGGGGAGCTGAAGGTCCCGGTCGCGACGGCCGCCGACCTAATCCTTCTGAAGCTCTATGCCGGCGGTTCGCAGGATTCCTGGGACGTGGAGCAGCTGCTCGCGGCGGCGAGCGATCGCCTGGCTCTCGCGCGGGACGTCCAGTCTCGCCTGATCGACCTGCCCCCGGAGGCCGACGCGCTCTGGGCGCGATTGCGCCGGGGCGAAGCCTGACATGGCGCTGAACGCGGGGACGAAGCTCGGTCCCTACGAGATCCAGTCGGCGCTCGGCGCCGGCGGCATGGGCGAGGTCTACAAGGCGCGCGACTCCCGGCTCGAGCGCACGGTCGCGATCAAGGTCCTGCCGCCGCACCTCTCGTCCTCCGAGGAAATGCGCCAGCGCTTCGAGCGCGAGGCGAAGACGATCTCGCAGATCACGCACCCGCACATCTGCGCGCTGTACGACGTCGGCCGCGAGGGCGAGACCGAGTTCCTCGTCATGGAGTACCTCGAGGGCGAGTCGCTCGCGGACCGCCTCGCGAAGGGGCCGCTGCCGACCGAGCAGCTGCTGCGTTACGGCATCGAGATCGCCGACGCCCTCGACAAGGCGCACCGGCAGGGGATCGTCCACCGGGACCTGAAGCCCGGCAACGTGATGCTGACGAAGGGAGGCGTGAAGCTCCTCGACTTCGGCCTGGCGAAGTTCCACGCCGGACCGGCGGCGACGATCTCGACCGTCTCGCGCCTCGCCACCGAGATGCAGGCGAGTCAGCCGCTGACCGAGCGCGGCACGGTGCTCGGGACGTTCCAGTACATGGCGCCCGAGCAGCTCGAGGGCAAGGAGGCGGACGGCCGGAGCGACATCTTCGCGTTCGGCGCCGTCCTCTACGAGATGGCGACGGGCAGGAAGGCGTTCACCGGGTCGAGCCAGGCGTCGCTGATCGGCTCGATCCTGCGCGACGACCCGACCGCCATCTCCGAGATCTCGCCGATGATGCCGCCGGCGTTGAACCGGGTGGTCAAGACCTGCCTGGCGAAGGATCCCGAGGACCGATTCCAGACGGCGCACGACGTCAAGCTCCAGCTGCAGTGGATCGCCGAGGGCGGCTCGCAGGCGGGCCTCCCGGCGCCGTTGATCGCGCGGCGCAAGAACCGGGAGAGGCTCGCGTGGTCCGTCGCCGCGGCGGCGCTCGTCGCCGCGCTGCTCGCGGGGTTCGGTTACGTCCGCCGGGCGCCGAGGCCGGTGGAACGCATGCGCGCCTTCCTTCTGCCTCCCGAGAAGGCCGATTTCGACGTCACCGGAGAGTCTTCCGGCTCCCTCACGATCTCTCCCGACGGGCGCCTCGCGACGTACGCCACGAAGGAGGCAGACGGAAAGCCGGTGCTCTGGGTCCAGTCTCTCTCCGAGCCCGCGCCGCACCGCCTCGCCGGCACCGAGGGTGCGACGTTTCCGTTCTGGTCGCCGGACAGCAGGTTCATCGCCTTCTTCGCCGATCACAAACTCCAGAAGGTCGACCTCTCAGGCGGCCCGGCGCTCGCGATCTGCGACGCCGACACCGGGCGTCCCGGCGGCTGGAACAAGGACGGCGTGATCCTCTTCTCTCCGGACACGACGACCGGCATTCATCGGGTTCCCGCAGCGGGAGGCAAACCCGTCGCGGTCACGACGCTCGATGCGGGGCGGCGCGAGACGACGCATCGCTGGGTGACGTTCCTCCCGGACGGCCGGCACTTCCTCTACATGGCCGGGTCTCACGGCGAGGGAACGAAGAGCGAGGCGAACGCGATCTTCCTCGGCTCGCTCGACTCGAAGGAGAAGACCGAGGTGATGCAGGCCCGCTCCAACGTGGTCTATGCCTCCGGGTTCCTCCTCTCCGTGCGCGACGGCATTCTGATGGCGCAGCGCTTCGATCCTTCCGGGGGGCGGCTCTCCGGTGAGGCGGCGCCGATCGCGAGTGGCGTGCAGTACGAGGCGGGCTACTTTCGGGGCGGCTTCGCCGCTTCGGGGAACGGCGTTCTGCTGTACGCCGCCGGTACCGGAGCCGGCTCGAAGATGCCACTGCGCAGGATCGACCGAGCCGGAAAGCTCGGCGATCCGTTCGGCGATCCCGCTGAATACTCCAGCCTCGCGGTATCACCCGACGGTAAGCGGATCGCCGCCGGAATCGCCGACCCGGCGACCGGCCTCCCGGCGCTCTGGATTGCGGACGAGCGCGGCGCACGCGCGCGGCTCGGAACCGGCGCCGGAATGGATCAGCCCGTCTGGTCTCCCGACGGGACCCGCATCACATACACGAAATACGAGGAACGGGCCACGAGCGTCTGCGTGATGCCCGCGTCCGGCGGCCCGGAGCAGAGGCTCTTCTTCATCAAGAACTCGCTGACGACTCCCGGCGACTGGTCGAAGGACGGCCGATTCCTCGCGGTCGCGACGAGGGCTGTCGGGGGAAGCGGCCAGAAGGGAGACATCTGGATCGTTCCGACCGACCCGGGAGCGAAGCCCTACGCGCTGGCCGCGACGGAGTCCGACGAGATCAACCCCACGTTCTCGCCCGACGGCAAGTGGCTGTCGTACATCTCGGACGAGTCCGGGCGGCAGGAGCTCTACGTCGTGCCGTTCCCGGGGCCCGGCGGCGGCCGGTGGCAGGTGTCGACGGACGGCGTGAGCGGCGGCGGTTTTGCGCCCATCGGTCTGGAGCTGCTCTACGCCAACGCGGACAGCGACGTGTTCTCCGTCGAGATGAAACCGGGCGCCACGGGTGTCGGCTTCGGGACCCCGACGAAGCTGTTCCGTGCGCCGACGACGTTTGGCGCGATCGCCGCCCTGCCCGACAACACGGGTTGGCTGCTCGCGGTGCCACCGGAGACGTCCCGATCGGTCCGCGTCGGCCTGATCACGAACTGGACGGCCGGCCTCCCGAAGTGACAGGGAGCACCGGGCGAGGGACGACTCCCCGGGATTTTCTTATGAGCTCCGGGAAGGAACGATGGCCCGGCGGTTGCAATGTTCGCTCGACGCGCGGCACGGCGCACTCTCCGGCGACGCCGCCGCCCTTTTCGCGGCCGGAGTGAGCGACAATAGGGATACCGAGGTGGTCGTACCTTGATCGGCCGTTTCCGCACCGTCAACGCGATCCTGGATCAGGTGGGCGTTTCGCAGCCCGCGACGAAGCGCGAGCTCGGCAGCGGCGACTACGTGGTCGTGATGACGGAGAACTCGGTCTACTCGATCCAGGTCCTCGAGAACTCCACCTACCTCGTGCGCGGCGGCTGGTTCGACCGGCAGCACATGTCGCCCGTGCGCCTCTCGATCGCGGGATGCACCTGGGGCGGCAGCGTGATCAAGAACGACATCGTCGCGGCGTGCGGCCTCCACATCGAGTTCGGCAATCGTGTCTTGACGAGCCGCGTCCGCGAGGTCCTCGTGATCCGCGGAAGCGTGATGGGCCGCGAGAGCCTGCGGCCCGTGCACAGCCCCGAGCTCCTCGCCGGCTGCTACGGCGAGCGCTGGGAATCCGTCTCCGCGGCATAACGGGAAAGGTCTTTCCCGGTACGGGGCCTCGCGAGAGAATCGCGGAACCGGATGACTCTCTCCGCCGGAACCAGGCTCGGACCCTACGAAATCCTGTCGCCGCTCGGAGCGGGCGGGATGGGCGAGGTCTATCGCGCTCGAGACGCCAAACTCGGGCGCGACGTCGCGATCAAGGTGCTGCCGGCCGCGTTTGCCGCCGACGCCGAGCGCCTGGCGCGCTTCCGGCGGGAGGCCCAGGTGCTCGCCTCGCTCGCGCACCCCAACGTCGCGCACATCTACGGCGTCGAGGAAGCGGACGGCGTCGACGCATTGGTCCTCGAACTGGTGGACGGCGAGACGCTCGCGGAGCGGATCGCGCGCGGGCCGCTGCCCGTCGACGAAGCGCTCGATTTCGCGCGGCAGATCGCGGACGCGCTCGAGGCGGCGCACGAGAGGGGCATCGTCCACCGGGACCTGAAGCCCGCGAACGTGAAGATCACGCCGCAGGGCAAGGTCAAGGTGCTCGACTTCGGCCTGGCGAAGGCGGTGGCGGGCGATCCCTCGTCGCCCGACGCGACGCAGTCGCCGACGATCACCGCCGCGGCGACGCAGGCCGGAGTCGTCATCGGGACGGCGGCGTACATGTCTCCCGAGCAGGCGCGCGGTCGCTCCGTCGACAAGCGGTCGGACATCTGGGCGTTCGGCGCGGTCGTGTACGAGATGCTGACGGGACGGAAGGCATTCGAGGGCGAGACCATCTCGGACACGCTGGCGGCGGTGCTGCGCGCGGACGTCGACTGGTCGGCGCTGCCGCGCGAGACGCCGCCGTCCGTGCGGCGCGTGCTCAAGCGCTGCCTCGACCGGGATCTCAAGACGCGGTTCCACGACGTCGCGGACGCGCGCATCGCGATGGACGAGACGGAGGCGGTCATCGGCACGACGTCTTCGGCCCCCCCGACCGTGGCTCGCCCCTCCGCGCTCTGGCCGGCGATCGCGGCGGCGCTCCTCGTGCTTGCCGCCGTCGGATGGTGGCGCGCGCTCGGAACCGCCGCGCCCTCCCGTGCCGCCGGTCCGACGCGCCTCTCGATCATGCTGCCCGCCGGCGTCTCGCTGCCGTACGACGACAGTCCGGTCTTCGCGCTGTCGCGGGACGGGCGCCAGCTCGTCGCGGTCGGTGAGAAGGAGGGCGCCTCGAAGCTCTACGTCCGTTCCTTCGGCGATGCCGAGGCGCGGCCCATCGAGGGCACCGGGGATGCCAAGGGTCCCTTCTTCTCGCCGGACGGGCACTGGGTCGCATACTTTCAGGAAGGCAAGCTCAAGAAGATCCTGGTCGAGGGCGGCTCCCCCGTCGCGCTGGCCGACATCCCGAACCCGCGCGGCGGCGTGTGGCTCGACGACGACACGATCGTCTACAGCCCGCAGTACACCGCGGGCCTGTGGCGGGTCCCCGCGCGCGGGGGAAAAGCCGAGGAGCTCACGAAGCTCGATGCGGCGAAGGGCGAGCGCACGCACCGCTGGCCCGAGGCGCTGCCCGGCGGGAAGCGGATTCTCTTCACGGTCGGGTCCGCCCGGGCGCCGTCGAACTACGAGGCCGCCGAGGTCGACGTTCTCGATTTCGCCACGGGCAAGCGGGCGAAGGCGTTCGAGGGCGGCAGCATGCCGCGGTTTGTGCCGCCCGACCGGCTCCTCGTCGTCCGCGGCAACACGGCTTTCGCCGCGCCGTTCGATCCGGGCCGGGCGGCCGTCACCGGCGACGCCGCGCCGGTGATCGATCGCGTGGGAGGGGACCCGTCCGGCGGAGCCGCCTACCTGGCGGCGGCGGGCGACGGGACGATCGCCTACGCGCTGGGAGCATTCGCGCCAAGGGACCGCACGCTCGTCCTCGTGGACCGGAAGAGCCAGCAGGCGAAGGACGTTCCGCTGCCTCCGCGGATTTTCCAGGCGCCGCGGTTCTCGCCGGACGGCACGCGGCTTGCCTTCTGCATCGGATCGGGCGGCGGCGCGGACGACGACGTGTACGTGGCCGACCTCGCCACGAACGTCGTGACCCGTCTGACCTTTAACAGCACCGGAATCTCGCCGATCTGGTCGCCGGACGGAAAGCGCATCGCGTTCGGGTCGGTGATCGGCGGCAAGGAGGGGATCTGGACGAAGGCCGCCGACGGCAGCGGCCAGGAAGAGGTGCTCGACTCGCTCGTCGGCGGCGTGGAATACCCCACGTCGTGGTCGCAGGACGGGCGCCGCGTCTCGATGACGCGCGCGTCGCCGACCGTCGGGATCTGGGTGGTGCCGGTGGACTCGCCGGGCGAGAAGGGCCGCGAACTGCTCTCTGGAGCCTCGGCGAGTGCGATCTCGCCCGACGGCCGCTACGTCGCCTATGGGACCGGGCTCTTCGCGATCGGCGACGTCTTCGTGCAGCCGACCGACGGTTCGGCGGGCAAGTGGCAGATCACGACGGAGAAGGGCGGCTGGCCCGTCTGGCGCGGCACGGAGATCTTCTTCCTGCGCGACGGCGGCGACGTGTGGGCGGTGAACGTCGAGACGACCCCCACGTTCCGCGCCGGGACCCCGCACCTCCTCTTCCGCGCCAACGGGACCTACATCGTCCGCAGCGCACCGCTGTATCCCTTCGACGTTTCCGCGGATGGCCAGCGGTTCGTGCTGATCCGCGCTCAGAAGACCGAAACGGCGAACCGGATCGACGTGGCGCTGAACTGGCCGGCGGAGCTCTCGCGCAGCGCCGGCCCGGCGAAGAAGTGACTGCCAGCGAGATCGCGTGACGCTGTCCTCCGGAGCTCGCCTCGGCCCCTACGAGATCGTCGCGCCCCTCGGCGCGGGCGGCATGGGCGAGGTGTACCGCGCGCGCGACTCCCGTCTCGGCCGCGACGTGGCGATCAAGGTCCTGCCGGCCGCGCTCGCCGCGTCGGCGGAGGCGAGACAGCGGTTCGAGCGCGAGGCGAAGACGATCTCGCAGCTGACGCACCCGCACATCTGCGCGCTCTACGACGTCGGACGCGAGGGCGAGACCGAGTACCTGGTGATGGAGCTGCTCGACGGCGAGACGCTCTCGGACCGCCTCGCGAGGGGGCCGCTGCCGCTCGAGCAGACGCTGCGCTTCGGCCAGGAGATCGCCGACGCGCTCGACAAGGCGCACCGCCAGGGGATCGTCCACCGCGATCTCAAACCCGGCAACGTCATGCTGACCAAGTCGGGCGTGAAGCTCCTCGACTTCGGCCTCGCGCGGGCGATGGCGCCCGAGGCGCCGGGCGGCGGCCTGACGGCGGCGCCGACCCAGCACGCGCTCACGCAGGAGGGCACGATCCTCGGCACGTTCCAGTACATGGCGCCGGAACAGCTCGAGGGCCGTCCCGCCGACGGTCGGACGGACGTCTTCGCGTTCGGAGCGGTGCTCTACGAGATGGCGACGGGACGGAAGGCCTTCTCGGGCGCGACCCAGGCCTCGCTCATCACGGCGATCATGTCGGCCGAGCCGCCGCCTGCGTCGAGCGTGCAGCCGGCATCTCCCGCCGCTTTCGATCGGATCGTGAAGACCTGCCTGGCGAAGGATCCGGAGGACCGGTGGCAATCGGCGGGCGATCTGCGGCGGGAGCTGCGCTGGATCGCCGAGGGCTCGCAGGCATCGGCGGCCGCCCCTTCGCCGGGTCCTCGGCGGGCCGGATCGGCTGCGCCGTGGAAGGCCGCGGCTGCCGTGCTCGCGATCGCCGCCGCGGTGCTTGCCGCGAATCTCCTTCGGAGACCCGCGTCGCGCCTGGAGCCTCTGCGGTTCTCGATCCCGGCCCCTGCCGGAACGAGCTTCAACTTCGCGGGGGAGGAGGTGGCCGGGCCGCCGGCGCTCTCGCCCGACGGACGCTCGATCGTCTTCACGGCGACGGACAGCGCCAGCAAGAGCCGGCTCTGGCTGCGGACGATGGGCTCGCTCGAGGCGAAGCCGATCGCCGGGTCGGAGAACGGGAGCATGCCGTTCTGGTCGCCGGACAGCCGCACGATCGGATTCTTCGCCGACCACAAGCTCAAGAGGGTCGACGCGGCCGGCAGCTCTCCCGAGGTCCTCTGCCGGACGGGACTCTTCATGGCGGCGGGCGGCACCTGGTCGAAGGCGGGAACGATCCTCTTCGCCTCTCCGGATGGAACCCTCGTGCAGGTCCCGGCGGCCGGCGGGACGGGGCGAGAGCTCGCTCCCGACGCCGCGGACAAGAACGCCGGAAGGTTCTGGCCTCAGTTCCTGCCCGACGGCGATCACTTCCTCTACCTGCGTGTCGGGCAGGCCCCCAAGTACGAGGGAGGCCGGGGCGCGATCTGGGTCGGATCGGTCTCGGGCAAACCCGCGAAGAGGCTGCTTCCGTACGCCTCGCGGCCCGTCTACGATCCGGCGGGCCGGATCCTCTTCGTCAACGAGGGGAATCTGGTCGCGGTGGCGTTCGATGCCTCCCGACTCGTGGTCGCCGGCGAACCCGTGCGCGTCGCGGAGGGCGTCGGCACCGACGCCATGCTCGGCGGAGCCTTCTTCACCGTTTCGTCCACCGGCATCCTCGCCTACCAGACCGCCGAGACGGCCCGCGGCCTCGCGCACCTGACCTGGTTCGATCGCAGCGGCCGGCGCCTCGGGACGGCCGGCGAGCCCCGGGTCTACGGCGCCGTGCGTCTCTCGCCCGACGGAACCCGCGCGGCGGTCGAGGTGTGGAACCAGGAGATGTCCAAGGAGATCTGGCTCGTCGAGTTCTCCGGCGGCGTCGAGCAGCGGCTCGTCCACGGCGCCTGGGCGGAGAACCCGACCTGGTCGCGCGACGGCCGGCGCATCGCCTATTCCAAGGACGTGAGCGGGGGAGGCGGAGACGTCAGGGAGGGGTCGGAGGCGTACGAAATCCGCCAGAGGGAGGTCGGAAGCTCTGGCCGCGACGAGCTGCTCGTCTCGCCCGGAACGCTCGCGTGGTCGGATGACTGGGCTCCGGACGGACGCTCGATGCTGGTGACGCAGCTGAAGCCCGGCCCGGTCCGGCGGTTCTTTCTCGGGCTCTTCTCGGCCGCCGACCGCAAGGTCACTCCGTGGCTCGTCACCGAGGCCGACGAGCGCGATCCCTCGATCTCGCCCGACGGCCGCTGGGAGGCCCACGGCTCGAACGAGTCCGGCTCGTACGAGATCTACGTCCGGCCTTTTCCGGGGCCGGGCGGCAAGTGGCAGATCTCGCGCTCGACCGGGTCGCAGGCGCGGTGGCGCGGGGATGGGCGGGAGCTCTACTACCTCTCGCCCGACGGCAAGATGATGGCGGTGGAGGCCAAGACGACAGCCTCGGGCTTCGAGGCCGGAGCGCCCACGGCGCTCTTCGAGGTTCCGGTCGCCCGGCCGCAGCTGTTTCCGGCCACCCCGTTCGACGTGACGGGGGACGGCCAGAAGTTCCTGGTGGTCTGCCCGGTGGGAGGACCGTCTTCGGAGCCGCTGACGGTCGTCGTGAACTGGGCGGAGGGGCTCGCGAAGACCGCTACGCCGTGACCGGTTTCGGCGCGCGCTTCGCGTACTTCGTCGCGACGTAGTCGTCGACGAGCGCGCGGAAGGCGGTCGAGAGCTCCTCGTAGGTGCCCTTGAGCGTCGTGAAGTGCTGCCCGTCGATGTAGACGGGGCAGTGCGGCTCCTCGCCCGTGCCGGGCAGCGAGATCCCGATCGAGGCGGCCTTCGACTCGCCGGGTCCGTTGACGACGCAGCCCATGACGGCGAGCGTCATGTTCTCGACGCCCTCGTACTCCTGCTTCCAGGCGGGCATCTGGTCGCGGACGTAGCCCTGGATGCGCTCCGCGAGCTCCTGGAACGTGGTCGAGGTCGTGCGGCCGCAGCCGGGGCACGCGGTGACGCTCGGCGCGAAGGAGCGGATGCCGAGCGACTGGAGGAGCTCGCAGGCGGCGTAGACCTCCTCGCGCCGGTCGCCGCCGGGCCGCGGCGTGAGCGAGATGCGGATGGTGTCGCCGATCCCCTCGTTCAGCAGCACGCCCATGGCCGACGACGACCACACGAGGCCCTTCATGCCCATGCCGGCCTCGGTCAGCCCGAGGTGGAGCGGCTGATCGGTGCGCTGCGCGAGGTCCCGGTAGACGGCGATCAGGTCGAGCGGCCTCGAGACCTTGCACGAGATGATGATCTGGTCCTTGCGCAGGCCCGACTGGAGCGCGAGCTCGGTCGACTGGAGCGCCGACAGCACCATGCACTCGTTGATGATCTCTTCCGAGGTGTGGCCGAGAGCCTTGTCCGTGTTCTCCTGCATCTTGTCCATGACGAGCTCCTGGTTGAGGGAGCCGCCGTTGACGCCGATGCGCACGGGCTTGGCGTTCTCGACCGCGATCTTGCAGATCGTCGCGAACTGCTCGTCTCTTCGCGCGCCCTTGCCGACGTTGCCGGGATTGATGCGGTACTTGTCGAGCGCCTTCGCGCAGTCGGGGAACTTCGCCAGGAGGACGTGACCGTTGTAGTGAAAGTCGCCGATCAACGGCGCTTCGACGCCGGCTTCGAGCATCCGCCGCTTGATCTCGGGCACGGCGGCCGCGGCCTCGGGAATGTTGACCGTGATGCGGACCATCTCCGAGCCCGCGCGCGCGAGCTCGATGCATTGCCGGGCGGTCGACGCGACGTCCACCGTGTCGGTGTTCGCCATGGACTGGACGACGACCGGCGCCCCGCCGCCGACCTGAACGTTGCCGACGCGGACCCCCACGGTCGCGTGGCGCTTTCTCTGAGTCATGGATCTTCCAATCTACCAGATGATGCAACCGCATCTGGCAGCGCCTGGAATTCGCGATCTAGCGTCGTCGCAGGTTGTCACTGACAGCCGGGTCCCGCCTGGGTCCCTACGAGATCCTGTCGCCGCTCGGCGCGGGAGGAATGGGGGAAGTGTACAAGGCGAAGGACACGCGGCTGGACAGGACCGTCGCCGTCAAGGTCCTTCCCCAACACGTTTCCGCCGACGTCGAGCACCGGCGCCGGTTCGAGCGCGAGGCGAAAACGATCTCGCAGCTCTCCCATCCGCACATCTGCGCGCTGCACGACGTGGGTCGGGAGGGCGAGACGGACTACCTCGTGATGGAGCTGCTCGAGGGCGAGTCGCTCTCGGCGCGTCTGGCCCGCGGACCGCTCCCGCTCGATCAGGTCTGCCGCTATGGTTCCGAGATCGCCGATGCGCTCGGCACTGCGCACGCGGCCGGAGTCGTGCACCGCGACCTGAAGCCGGGCAACGTGATGATCACCAGGACCGGCGTCAAGCTGCTCGACTTCGGGCTGGCCAAGCCGATCTCCGTTGCGCCTTCGGCGCAAGCCTCGAAGGAGATCACGGGGTCCGGCCCGCTGACGCGGGAGGGTTCGGTCCTGGGAACGTTGCAATACATGGCCCCCGAGCAGCTCGAGGGCAGGGAAGCCGACGCACGGTCGGACATCTTCGCGCTGGGCGCCACTCTGTACGAGATGGCGACCGGGCGACATGCGTTCGAGGGCGACACGCCCGTGAGCGTGGCGTCGTCGATCCTGAAGACGGAGCCGAGGCCGATGACGGGATCGCCGCCTTCGGTCGAACGCCTGGTGCGGCGGTGCATCGCGAAGGATGCGGAGGAGCGCTGGCAGTCGGCGCGCGACGTCGCCGCGGAGCTGCGGTTCCTCAGGAGCGATGGCTCGGCGTCGGGCGTGGCGCCGTCGACCGCGGGGCCGCGCCGGTTGCCGCTCGCGCGTGGAGTGCCATGGCTCGTCGCGGCCATTGCGGTCGTGGCGGCGGGCTGGTTGGGGATGCGGCGGGCCGGCCCCGAGCCGGCGCGTCCGGTCCGGCTTTCGTTTCCGACGCTTCCGCTCGCGCTCGGCATCCATCCCGTTTCGCCGGTGATCGCCCTTTCGCCGGACGGCCGTCGAGTGGCCTTCGTCGCGGCCAACGGGGGGAAGACGCAGCTCTACCTGCGCGAGCTCGAAGCCGCGGAAGCGAGGGTCCTTCCCGGAACCGAGGGAGCGGAAGGTCCGTTCTTCTCACCGGACGGCGGGGCGCTCGGCTTCTGGAGCGAGGAGACATCGCTCAAGCGGGTTTCTCTTTCCGGGGGACCCCCGGAGCTGATCTGCAAAGGTGAGACGCACATTCACGGCGGGAGCTGGTGCACGGACGGCACGATCGCCTTTTCGTCGAAGCGAAGGATCTGGACGGTGCCGGCCGCGGGGGGTGAGCCGAAGGAGCTCACGGCACCGGACGGCGAAACTCGACACTATTTCCCCGAGCTGCTTCCGGGATGCCGGGCGTTGGTCTACTCCGTCCTCGACCCCTCGAGCGGCCCGATCGGCATCGTCGCCCAGTCGCTGGACACGGGCAAGAAGGTGACGCTCGTCAAGGGTGGGAGCAACGCGCACTTCGTGCCGCCGGGCCGTCTTCTCTATGTCGTCAACGGAACCCTCATGGCGGCCCCGTTCGACCCCCGCCGCATCGAGCTGACGGGCGCCGCCGCACACCTGCTCGACGGCGTCGCCTACGGCGCGCCCCAGGAGCGGGCGCTCGGGCAATTCGCAGCCTCGGCATCGGGGACGCTCGCCTTCGTGGCCGGTCCTTCCTTCTCCGCCGGCAGGGGAGAGCTCCTCTGGGTCGATCGTGACGGCAAGGAGTCGCCGATCAAGGAGGTCGGGACGGCCAGGGGGGCGCGGCTGTCGCCGGACGGCCGCCGCATCGCCTACCAGTTTCGGGAGGAGAGCCTGGGTGCGCTGCCGCAGATCTGGGTCTACGACATCGAGCGGGGCACGTCGTCCCGGGTGACGCTTGAGGGTGAGAACTGGTGGCCGGTCTGGACGCCCGACGGCCGGCGCCTGGTCTTCATCCATTCGACGGGCCCGAATGAATACCCCCTTGCCTGGCAGAGCGCTGACGGCACCGGGACGCTCGAGTTGTTTGCCGCCGCGGCGGGCCGCGTGCGTCAGCCGCAGGGGTGGACCCCGGACGGACGGACGCTGCTCGCCCACGATCTGCCCTGGCCGAGCCAGTCGAGCGGCCTCTCGGGCTACGACATCGTGGCGATCCCGCGAGACGGCGACCGAACCGCGAAGCCTCTTCTCGCGACCCCCGCCACCGAGTCGTTGACGTCGGTGTCGCCCGACGGCCGCTGGCTCGCGTACGTTTCGGACGAATCGGGGCGCACCGAGGTCTACGTGCGCCCTTACCCCTCGCTCGACGCGAAGTTTCAGGTCTCCGCCAACGGCGGCGACGAGCCCGCCTGGTCGCCGGCCGGTGGCGAGCTCTTCTACCGCGAAGGGCCGAAGATGCTGGCCGTCGACATCGCCGCCGGCCCGACGTTCCGGGCGGGCCAGCCTCACGCGCTCTTCCAGAACGAGACGGCGCGGGGGTCTCGTCAGGCCCGCGACTACGACGTGTCGGCGGACGGCCGCCGCTTTCTGATGATCCGTCTCGGATACGCCGGCGCGGCCGATCGCATCGACGTCGTCCTGGACTGGCCGACCCTGCTAAAGCCTCCGTCGCTGCGATAAGCGGCCTCGCCCGTCTTGCCGCGGGCATTCTCATACCATTTGGAATGGTATGATTTATGGCATGAAAACTACCATCGACCGGGCCGGACGCCTCGTCGTGCCGAAGCCGATCCGCGACGCCGCCGGGATCGTTGCGGGAGCGGAGCTCGAGATCCGCGTGTCGGACGGTCGCATCGAGATCGAGCCGGCTCCGCTCGAGGTGAGGCTGGTCAAGCGCGGCCGGCTGACCGTCGCCGTGCCCCGTCGGTCGGTCCCCGCGCTGACGGAGGACATCGTGCGGGAGACGGTGGATCGGCTCCGCCGGCGCGGCGGCGGAAGCGAATGACCTCTTATCTGCTCGACACGAGCTGCCTCGTCGCCGCCGTCTGTGAATGGCACCGTCATCACGAGGTCACGCGAAAGGAGATCGAGCGGCGCGAGGCGGCGGGCGAGACTCCCGTCCTCGCGGCCCACGGCCTGGCCGAGGCCTACTCGGTGCTGACGCGGCTCCCGGAGCCGCATCGTCTCCGCCCGCAGGACGCTCTGGCCGTCCTCGAGGCCAACTGGGGGCAGAGCCGGCTCGTGGCGCTCGGGCCGTCGGAATACCGCTCCACCCTGAAGCGCTGCCGCGACGCGGGCATCGGTGGCGGGGCCGTGTACGATGCGCTCATCGCATCGTGCGCGCAGAAGGCGCGCGTGGGAGCGCTCGTGACGTGGGATACCGGAGCCTTCGAACGCTTCCTCGACGACGAGCCGGTGGTGCGTGCGCCGGGGCAGGCATGAAAGCGAGCCGAGGCCGATGAGTCTGGCGACCGGCACGAAACTCGGTCCCTACGAGATCCTGGCTCCTCTCGGCGCCGGGGGAATGGGCGAGGTGTACCGAGCCCGCGACCCGCGCCTCGGGCGCGACGTCGCGATCAAGGTGCTGCCCGTCTCGTTTTCGCAGGACGCGGATCGCCTTCGCCGCTTCGAGCAGGAGGCGAAGGCCGCGGGCGTGCTCAACCACCCCAACCTCACGGCCGTGCACGACCTCGGGACGCACGAGGGCGCGCCCTACGTCGTCCAGGAACTGCTCGAGGGCGAGACGCTCCGCGCCGTGCTCGCGGCCGGCCGCCTCTCGCCGCGCAAGGCGCTCGACTACTCCCTCCAGATCGCGCACGGTCTCGCGGCCGCGCACGAGAAGGGGATCGTGCATCGCGACCTGAAACCCGAGAACCTCTTCGTCACGAGGGACGGCCGCGTGAAGATCCTGGACTTCGGGCTCGCGAAGCTCTTGCAGAAGGAGTCCGAGAGTCCGGGGACGAACCTTCCGACCGCGACGGCCGGCACCGAGCCGGGCGTCGTGCTCGGGACCCTCGGCTACATGTCGCCGGAGCAGGTCAAGGGCAAGCCCGCCGACGCGCGCTCGGACATCTTCTCCTTCGGCGCGATCCTCTACGAGATGATCGCGGGCCGCCGCGCCTTCCACGGCGACTCGGCCGGCGAGACGATGGCCGCGATCCTGCGCGAGGATCCGCCGGATCTCTCGGCGACGAACCAGAGCGTCTCTCCGGGTCTCGACCGCGTCGTGCGGCACTGCCTCGAGAAGAACCCCGAGCAGCGTTTTCATTCGGCGCACGACCTCGCCTTCGACCTCGAATCCCTCTCCGGTCTGTCGGGCTCGAGCTCCGGCGCCGGCATCTCCAGGGCGCCGCGGCCCCGCGCGTTCGGCCGAGCCGCCGTGACCGCGGCGATCGTGCTCCTGGCCCTGGCGGCCGGATGGGCCTGGGGTCGTCGCGGGCACCCGGCGTCCTCGAGCCTTCAGTACGCCCAGTTGACGTTCCGACAGGAGCCGGTCTTCAACGCGCGCTTCTCGCCGGACGGAAAGACGATCGTCTTCAGCGCCGCGCCGGCCGGCAACGCGCCGCAGATCTTCTCGCTGCGTCCCGACTCGCCGACGGCGGCTCCCGCCGGCCAGGGCGAGATGGAGCTGCTCGCGATTTCGTCGAAGGGCGAGCTGGCGGTGCTGACGAAGCCGCGCTTCCTGCGCCATGCCGTGTTCACCGGAACGCTCGCCCGCATGCCGCTCGAGGGAGGGGCGCCGCGCGAGATCGCCGAGAACGTGCGGGAGGCCGACTGGTCGCCGGATGGCTCGGATCTCGTCGTGATCCGCGCCGCGGCGAGCGGCGTCGATCGCCTCGAGTACCCTCTCGGAAAAGTCCTCGCCGAGACCGGCGGCTACTTCAGCAACGTCCGCTTCTCGCCGAAGGGCGACCGCATCGCCTTCTTCGAGCATCCGATCAAGTTCGACGACCGGGGTTCGGTCGCCGTCGTGGACCTGGCCGGAAAGAAGACCGTGCTCGTCAACGGCAACCCCGCCGAAGAGGGTCTGGCCTGGTCGAACGACGGGAGCGAGCTTCTCTTCTCGGCCGGGGCGGACTACGACCGGTTCGAGATCCAGGGCGTCACGCTCGGCGGCCGCCTCCGCTCCGTCGTCCAGAGCGCCGGTGGTCTGACCATTCTCGATGTTGCGAGCGACGGGCGATGGATCGTCAGCCGGGACGACATCTGGCGGCAGATGCAGACTCTCGGTCCGGGAGAGACGCGCGAGCGCAATCTCAACTGGCTCGGATTGAGCTACCCGATCGCCATGACGCCGGACGGCCGCACCATTCTATTTACGGAGGAGAGCGCGCGCGCCGGGGCGAACTACTCGACCTGCATCCGCTCGTCCGACGGCTCGCCCGTCGTGCGCCTCGGCGACGGCGCCGCCGAGGACATCTCGCGGGACGGCCGGTTCGCTCTGGCGGTCGTGCCGACGGAGCCGAATCAGCAGCTCGTCCTCTACCCGACGGGAGCTGGAACGGCCGTACCGCTCGACCGCGGCGGCCTGATCGCCTACGACACGGCGGCCTTCTTCGACGACGGCAAGCGCATCGTTCCGTGCGGACACGAGGCCGGCCACGGCGTGCGCTGCTACCTTCAGGATCTCGCCGGCGGAAAGCCGGTTCCCCTCACGCCCGAAGGCACCACAGGAGGCCGCCCCTCCCCGGACGGCACCCGCGTGGCGGTGTTCCAGCCGGGAGGGGCGGGTCTGATGGTCTATCCCGTTCCGGCCGGCCCCGGCCAGTCGGTTCCCGGAGCGAAGCCGAGCGATCAGGTCGTGCGATGGACGGCGGACGGAAAGGGGCTTCTCCTCGAGAGCGCCCTCTCGGACGTTCCGTCGACGATCGAGCGGCTCGACGTCGCGACCGGAAAGCGCGAGCCGTACGTGACACTCGGACCGGCCGACCTGACGGGGGCGCTGCAGGTGGACCCGATCGCCTTGAGCGACGACGGCAAGAGCTACGTGTACGGCCTGCGCCGCATGGCGTCGCACCTGTTCGTGCTGACGGGCGCGAAGTGACGCTCGTTTCCGGCACGAAGCTTGGCCCGTACGAGATCCTCGCGCCGCTCGGCGCGGGCGGGATGGGCGAGGTCTATCGGGCGCGCGACTCGCGGCTCAATCGCGAAGTCGCGGTCAAGGTCCTTCCAGCGCGGCTTTCTGAGGACGCTGACGCGCTCGGCCGCTTCGAGCGCGAGGCGAAGGCGGTGGCGGCGCTCTCGCATCCGAACATCCTCTCGATCTTCGACTTCGGCCGCGACGCCGGCATCGCGTACGCGGTCACCGAGCTCCTCGACGGCCAGACGCTCGGCGAGCTGCTCGAGAGCGGGCCTTTGCCGCCGCGGCGGGCCGGTTCGATCGCGCGCGAGGTCGCCGAGGGCCTCGCGGCCGCGCACGCGAAGGGGATCGTGCACCGCGACCTGAAGCCCGAGAACGTCTTCGTGACCAAGGCCGGGCACGTGAAGATCCTGGACTTCGGCCTCGCCAAGGACCTGGCGCCGAGGGGCGGCGAGGACACGAATGCGCCGACGGAGCGCCCGATGACTGAGCCGGGCACCGTCATGGGCACGGTCGGCTACATGTCACCGGAGCAGGTGCGCGGTCAGGCGCTCGACCATCGCACCGACGTCTTCTCGTTCGGCGCGATCCTCTACGAGATGCTCGCGGGCCGGCGCGCGTTCGCGAAGCCCACGGCGCCGGAGACGATGACGGCGATCCTGAACGAGGACCCGCCGGAGCTGGCCTCCGCATCGGGCGTTGGCGCCTCGCTCGAGCTCGTCGCGCGGCGCTGCCTCGAGAAGGACCGGGCGGCGCGATTCCAGGACACGCACGACGTCGTCTTCGCGCTCGAGATGGCGTCGGGCGCCGTGCGCACGTCGGGAGCACAGTCGGTGGAGACGAGACGAACGGCGTTCCCGCGCTGGATCGCGGTCGCGCTCGCCTTCGCCGCCCTCGCCGCCGGCGCATGGGTGTTCGCCCGCCGTGCGGGACCGGTCGAGCCGCCGCGTTTCGAGCGCGTGACCTTCCGTCGCGGCTTCGTGCGCGGGGCGCGATTCGGGCCGGACGGCCGTGCGATTCTCTACGCCGCCGCCTGGGACGGCGGGCCGCTGCGCATCTACCTGAAGCAGCCCGAGAGCGTCGATGCGCTCGCGCTCGAGCTTCCGAGCGCGAATCTGCTCGCCGTCTCGCCCACCGGCGAGCTCGCGATCGCCATCGACTGCCGGGCGTCGTTTGCCGGCGCCTGCGTGGGCACGCTGGCCCGGGTGCCGCTCACCGGCGGCTCGCCGCGCGAGGTCGCCGTCGACATCCAGCAGGCGGACTTCGCGAAGGACGGCTCGCTCGCCGTCGTCCGCAATCTGCCTCGGGAGCGCAAGTCGCGGCTGGAGTTCCCGATCGGCAAGGTCCTGTATGAGACCACCGGGCACGTCAGCTGTCCGCGCGTCGCGCCGGACGGCCGCTCCGTGGCGTTCTTCGACCATCCGGTTCGCGGCGACGATCAGGGTTTCGTCGCCCTGGTCGACCTCGCGGGAAAGAAGAGGACCCTCAGCAAGCACTTCGACAGCCTGCGGGGTCTCGCCTGGTCCGTCACGGGAGACGAGGTCTGGTTCTCGGGCGCCGACGCGGAGATGCGCGCCTTGTATGGGGTTCGCCCTTCGGGCGGCCTGCGAACGATCTATCGCGCTCCCGGCAACCTGGCCCTCGGCGACGTCTCCCGCGAGGGCAAGGTGCTCCTCTCGCTCGAAGACGAACGCAACGGCGTCCTGGGACTCGGGCCCGGCGACAAGACCGAACGGGATCTCTCCTGGCTCGACCTGAGCTCCATCATGGACATGTCGAACGACGGCAAGCTCCTGCTCCTGACCGAGCAGAGCGAGGCCGTGGGATCGGACAACGTGCTCGCCCTCCGGAAGATGGACGGCTCCCCGCCGATCCGCCTCGGCGCGGGGGTCGGACTGATCTCGCCGGACTCGTCGAAGGTCGCGGCGATCGTCTTCGGATCGAAGGCGGCCGCGAAGGTCCTTCCCATCGGCGCCGGCGAGGCCGTGACGCTGCCGACCGAAGGCCTGGAAGCGGGAGGCATGGCCTGGTTTCCCGACAGCCGCCGGCTCATGTTCACGGCGAATCAGCCGGGGCAACCGCCTCGCTTCCTGCTGATCGACACGACGACCGGCTCGAAACAGACGATCGCATTCGATGGCGCCGCCTTCGTCGCCGACATCAGCCCGGATTCGAAGCGGGCGCTCGCGTACCGCATGGACGGATCGTGGGCGCTCTATCCGATCGGCGGTGGCGCGCCGGTCCCGATCCCGGGGGTCGGACCGGAGGACACGTCGTTCAAGTTCGTCGACGATCGCACTCTCTTCGTCGCGGCGAACGGCCGCATGCCCGTGGAGGTCTACCGCCTCGATCTCGCGACCGGAAAGAAAACGCTCTTTCGGAGCTTCGAGCCGTCCGACAAGGCGGGCGTGTCGTACGTGCGCAACGCCGCCATCTCCCTCGACGGCTCCGCCTACGCGTACCAGTACCGGCGGTGGTTGACGAATCTCTTCGTCGCGAGTGGGCTCCGATGACTCTCGCGTCGGGCACGAAGCTCGGTCCCTACGAGATCCTGGCTCCCCTCGGCGCCGGCGGGATGGGCGAGGTGTACCGCGCCCGCGACTCGCGACTGAACCGCGAGGTGGCCATCAAGGTCCTTCCCGAGCGCGTCGCCGCCGACCCGGACGCGCTCGCTCGCTTCGAGCGCGAGGCGAAGGCGGTCGCCGCGCTCTCGCACCCGAACATCCTCGCGCTCCACGACTTCGGCCGCGACGGGGCCGTCGCCTACGCGGTCACGGAGCTCCTCGAGGGCGAGACGCTGCGCCAGACTCTGTCCGCCGGGCCGCTCTCGCCGCGCCGCGCGGCCGAGTATGCGACCCAGGTCGCGTACGGCCTCGCCGCGGCGCACGAGAAGGGGATCGTCCACCGCGACCTGAAGCCCGACAACGTCTTCGTCACCCGCGACGATCGGGTGAAGATCCTCGACTTCGGCCTCGCGAAGCCCAACGCCGCCGGGAGCGGGCCGAACGAGACGCAGTCGCCGACGGTGAGCGGCTACACCGAGCCCGGCGTGATCATGGGCACGGTCGGCTACATGTCGCCCGAGCAGGTGCGCGGGATCGCCGTCGACCACCGGTCCGATCTCTTCTCCTTCGGCGCGGTGCTGTACGAGATGCTGGCGGGCCGCCGCGCGTTCCAGGGCGAGACGGCCGCCGAGACGATGACGGCGATCCTCCGCGACGATCCGCCCGCGCTCGCGGAGTCCGGCCGGAGCGCGCCGCCCGCGCTCGCGGCCGTGATCGCCCACTGCCTCGAGAAGAAGCCCGAGCGCCGCTTCCAGTCGGCGCGCGACCTCGCGTTCGCGCTGGAGACCGCGGTCGCGCCGACGAGCGGGGGCTCGGCGCCCCTGCTCGCGGCGCCCATCGCACCGGCGCGCTCGTCCGCGCTTTTCCGGACCCTCGGCGTCGCGGCGCTGGTCGTCGCCGCCGCGGCGGGAGGATGGCTCCTTCGATCGCGGCGAGCTGCCGCTCCCGCATCGCTCTGGAAAGACGCGACGATCGCGCTGCTGACGACGGACCCCGGCTACGAGGGCGAGCCGACGTTCTCTCCCGACGGCCGAACGATCGCGTACGTCTCCGACCGCGAGGGCAACTTCGACATCTACCTGCAGCAGATCGACGGCGGCCCGGCGATCAATCTCACGAAAAATCCAGCCGCGGACATCCAGCCCGCGTTTTCGCCCGACGGCCGCGAGATCGCCTTCGTCTCGAACCGATCCGGCACCTCGGACATCTTTCACTCGGCGCCGGGCCTGCCCGTCGTGGGCGGCGACATCTGGATCATGCCCGCGCTCGGCGGCACGGCGCGGCGAATCGTCGAGCACGGGGAGTCTCCGTCCTGGACGCCGGATGGTTCGGCTCTCCTCTACGTTCACGGAACCTTTCGCACCGCCCGCGTCGCGCGGATTCCGGCGTCCGGTGGAGAGGGGAAGGACATCCCGATCGACGAACCCTTCGTCGCGCGGTACTTCTCTCCGCACCTCTCCGACGACGGCCGGTGGCTCCTGTACCAGAACGGCAGACAGATCCAGGTGGTCCCCGCCGCGGGCGGGAAGCCGAAAGTCCTCGCGATCGGCCAGTCTCCGGCGTGGGGAGCCGGTTCGAAGACCGTCCTCTACACGAACGCGGCACCCGGCCGGGGACGGTCGATCTGGCGGGCACCGTTCTCGCTCGAGCGCGGAGAATTCTCGAGCGACCCGGAACCGCTGACCTTCGGGAGCGGCGCCGACGTCGGTGCGGCGGCGTCGCGCGACGGGAGGTCAATGGCTTTCGCGGCGGTCGACGAAAGCCTCGACCTCGAGGAGATTCCGTTCGACGCCGAGGCGGGACGCGTGACGGGAGCGCCGCAGGAGCTCACGCCCGGCAACAATCGAGTCGGCTTCTTCGATCCCTCTCCGGACGGAAAGACGATCGTGTTCGCGGCCGAGCGGGGCGAGAGCTCGGATCTGTTTCGCGTGGATCCGCCGGCCGCACCCGTCCAGCTGACACGCGATCCGGGCCTCGCGGACAGCAATCCCGTCTGGTCCCCCGACGGAAAACTGATTGCCTTCTCGAGATCGGCCTTCGGAATTCCCGAAGCGAAGGCATCGCTCTGGACGATGAACGCGGACGGCACCAACCCGAAGCGCGTGACCGAATATTCGGGAGAAATGGTCTGGTTGTCCGACCGCAAGGCGATCATCGGCCGAGGCGAGAGCCTGCTGCGCCTCGACCTCAACTCGGGTAGCACCGAGCCGCTCGAGGCGCCGAAGATGGGACAGAGCCTGGCGGCGGCGGACCCGACCGGTGAATGGCTCATCTGCCAGTTCGCCAAGGCCGGAGCCGTCCAGCTCTTCGTTCTCCCGACCTCCGGAGGTTCCTCTCGTCCCCTCGACACCGGCTCCCTCGAGACGTACCACCCGTTCTTTTCGCCATCCGGTCGCTGGATCTATTTCCAGCCGGCGCACAAGAACCTCTATCGCGTACCCGGACCTGCGCAGAACTGGGCGAAGGCAGAGCCCCAGAAAGCCACGGACTTCTCGGGCATCGATCTCTACATCGAGAACCCGAAGATCTCGCGCGACGGGACGAAGCTGTTCTACACGCGGGGACGACGGACGGGGGACATCGTGATCCTCCGGTTCGGAAAGGACGAGGAGAAGAAGAAATGAGACGAGTCCCGCTGGCGCCCGCTCTGGCTCTCACGGCCCTCGCCCGGGTCGGCGCGGCCCAGGACGACGTCGCGGCTCGCATCGCGGGCGCGGCGATGACCGACGGCCGGGCCGCCGCGTACCTCGAGAGGCTCACCGACACCGTGGGCGGGCGCGTCACGGGATCGCCGCAGGCGCGCGCCGCGTCGGAGCTGATTCTCGCGGCGCTGAAAGACGCCGGCTACGCCAACGCGCATTTCGAGGAATACGAGCTGCCCTCCCGCTGGCAGCGCGGCCCCGCCGGAGGGCGGCTCCTCGCGCCGATCGAGCGCGCCATCGTCGTCGGGTCGTACGGCTGGGTGCCGGGAACGTCGGGGGAGATCTCGGGTCCGGTCGTGGACCTCGGATCGCCGGCGTCCCCGGACGCCGCCCTGCCGGCGGGCGTTCGGGGCGCGATGGTTCTGGTCGATCCGCAGAAGGCCGGCGCCGATCCGTCGTTCGTCATGCGCGCGGTCCTCGCGAGGCGGCTCGGCGAGGCGGGGGCCGCCGCGATGCTCATACCCTCGGACAAGCCGGACCGGATGGTCTACACGTCCGCGTTCGGGTTCTACCCGCGGGCGCCGCTCCCGGTCGTCTCGGTCGCGAAGGAGGACGCGGCGCTGCTGCGGCGGCTGCTCGCGAAGGGACCGGTGAAGATGGCGCTCGACGTGCGCAACACGTTCGAAACTTCGCCCTACCGCGAGCGCAACGTGGTCGCGGATCTTCCGGGAAGCGACGCCTCGGGAGAGATGGTTCTCGTCGGCGGCCACTTCGATTCGTGGGACCCCGCCCAGGGCGCCGACGACGACGGCTCCGGCGTCGCGGCCGTGCTCGAGGCGGCGCGGGTCCTGAAATCGCTCGGCGTCGCGCCGCGCCGCGCGATCCGCTTCGCCTTCTTCTCGGGCGAGGAACAGGCGTGCCTCGGTTCCCGCGCCTACGTCGTCGCGCACGAGAGGGAGCTCGACCGGCTGAAGACCGTCCTCATCATGGACGAGGGCGCGCAGGCGCCGCACGGGTTCGAGATCCAGGGCCGCTCCGACCTCGAGGCGGCGGCGGCCGCGCGCCTGGCGCCGCTCTCCACGCTCGGCGCCTCCGGCGTCTCCCTCGACGCGAGTTTCGACCAGGATCACGCGCCCTTCGTCGCCGTCGGCGTCCCCGCCTTCACGCTGTGGGTCGATCCCGGCGACTACGACACGCGTCACCACGCGGTCGTGGACACCTTCGAGCACGTCGACCGGCGCTGGCTCGCGGTGGATTCGGCGCTCATGGCGGTCGCCGCGTGGTCCTTCGCGAACGCGCCGGAGCCCGTCGGGCGGCGGCTCTCGGAAGCCGAGTCGGCGGAGCTGATGAAGAAGACGGGCGTCGAGGGAACGCACCGCATGGTGTACGGCGCGTCGGCGCGCTGAGTCCGTTAGGCCGCGGCTCGCGCCGGTACGATTCCCCGCAGCGCCGTCATGAACGCCGCCATCTGCTCCGGCGTCCCGATCGACACGCGCAGCCAGTTCGGCATCGACGGGAACTTGCGTCCGACGAGAATCCCGCGCGCGCGGAACTCCTCGCCGAGCGGCCCGACGTCCCGCCCGACGTCGAGCATGACGAAATTCGCCTGCGAGGGGATGTAGCGCCGCCGGTCGCGGTCGAGCTCGGCGTAGAGCCACGCGCGCGTGTCGTTCAGGAGCCGGCGCTGGCGGGGGACGACCTCGGCATCGGCGAGGCTGGCGATCCCCATCCGGAGCGCGGCCTGGCTCGTGTTGTCCCAGGAGGCGCAGCGCTCCATCGCCGCGGCGTTCGCGGCCGTCGCGACGCCGTAGCCCAGGCGCATGCCCGCCATGCCGTAGATCTTCGAGAAGGTGCGCGCGACGACGACGTTGTCGCGGCCGCGGGCGACGTCGAGCGCGCTGCGGTAGGAGGGGTCCTCGACGAGGTGATGGTACGCCTCGTCCATCAGGATCACGCACGAGGGCGGGACCTTCGCGACGAACGCCTCGAGCTCGGGGCCGGAGACGATCGTGCCGGTAGGATTGTTCGGGTTGCAGACGTAGACGAGCCCGGTCGAGCCGTCGCACGCCTTCGCCATCGCGGGCAGGTCGTGCCGGAAATCCGGAGTCAGCGGCACCTTGACGGCCTCGGCACGCGTGACCTTCGCGTAGCCGAGGACCGCCTCGAAGGTCGGCTCGGCCGCGACGATTCTCATTCCCGGCGCCAGGAACGCCGAGTCGGCCATCCGCAGGACGTCGCTCGAGCCGCAGCCGAGAACGATCTGATCGGCACCGACGCCGTGGAGGCGGGCGAGCGCCGCCTTCGTCTCGTCGATGACGGAGCCGGGGTAGCGCGAGGCCACGCCGCCGCAACCGGCGAGCGCGTCGAGGGCGGGCCGGCAGGGGCCGTACGGATTCTCGTTGGCGTTCAAACGGATCGGCCCGGAGGGACCGGCCTCGGGCGCTCTCGCGCGGGCGGAAAGACGCGGCGTCTCGAGCAGCGAGACGCCGGCGGCGGCGCCGACGAGACGGGCGAGCGATCGGCGGGTCAGCGGTTCGGCCATGGTGTCCCTCCGCGCCCATTCTCTCCCGGACGCGACGCGGGCGCGTTGTACGCTCGTTCGGTGAGCCCGCCGCCGCGCCCTCTCTCCCGCGCTCCCGGCCCGAAGCGGCGCTATCCGGGCAGCCACGTCCTGGCGATGCGACGCGACCCGCTCGCCTTCCTGACGCGCGTGGCGCGCGAGCACGGCGACGTGGCGCGGTTTCGGATGGGTCCCGTCGAGCTCCACCTTCTCAACCGCCCGGAATGGATCCGGGACGTGCTCGTCACGCGGGCGGCGTCGTTCCACAAGGGGCGCGGCCTCGAACGTGCGAAGCGGCTCCTCGGCGAGGGACTCCTGACGAGCGAGGACCCGGTCCACCTGCGCCAGCGGCGCATGATGCAGCCCGCGTTCCACGCCCAGCGCATCGCGGGCTACGCCGGCGCGATGGCGGCGCTCGCCGACCGGTCGACCGAGCGCTGGAGCGCCGGGCAGGTCCGGGACGTCGCGCTCGAGATGACGCGCCTGACGCTCGCGATCGTGGGCCGCACGCTCTTCGACGCCGACGTGGAATCCGAGGCGGACGAGATCGGCGCGGCCCTGACGACCGCTCTCGGGCTCTTCGGCCGCACGTTCACGCTGCCGTACTTCGAGCTGCTCGACCGGCTGCCGCTGCCGATGAACCGGCGGTTCGATCGCGCGAAGGCCCGCATCGACGCCACGATCGCGCGCCTGATCGCGGAGCGGCGGCGCGCGCCCGGCGGCGCCGATCTGCTGAGCCTCCTGGTTTCCGCCTCGGACACGGAGGGCGACGGCGGGGGAATGACCGACGCGCAGGTGCGCGACGAGGCGATCACGATCTTCCTCGCCGGCCACGAGACCACGGCGAATGCGCTCGCGTGGACCTGGTACCTCCTCGCGCGGAACCCCGACGCGGAGGCGCGCCTCCATGCCGAGGTGGACGCCGTCCTCGGCGGCCGGTCTCCCACCGCGGCCGACCTGCCGCGGCTGCCGTGGACGGAGATGGTTCTCGCGGAGTCGATGCGGCTCTTTCCGCCAGCCTGGATCATCGGCCGACGCGCGATCGAGCCCCAGGAGATCGGCGGCTTCGACGTCCCCAGGGGCTCGATCGTCGTCGTCAGCCAGTGGGTCACGCATCGCGACCCGCGCTGGTTTCCGGACCCGGAGCGATTCGACCCGGAGCGTTTCCGCGCATCGGCGAAGGAGGCTCGGCCGAGGTTCGCGTACTTCCCGTTCGGCGGCGGCCCCCGCGTCTGCATCGGCGAGGGGTTCGCGTGGATGGAGGGCGTCCTCGTTCTCGCGGCGATCGCCCGCCGCTGGCGCCTCGGTCTCGCGCCGGATCAGGACATCGTGCCGGCGCCGTCGATCACGCTGCGGCCGAGAGACGGCATCCGGATGATCCTCGAGAGGCGGGGATCCTGAATGTCATCCCGAGCGTCGCGAGGGGTCCCTTTGGAGCGCCGGTGCGGCCGATGAAGAGATCCCTCGTCGCTGACCTCCTCGGGATGACAGGAGTGAGAGTTAGGACGTGGGCGGCGGGAAGTGGGAGAGCAGCGTGCCGATCTCGCGGTTGAGCTCGCGCGCGACCGCGTCCGGGTTCTGGCCCTCGAGCCGCGCGATCTGGCCGCGCCAGACGAGCTTGCGATCCGTGTTGCGGATGTCGATGATGATCGTGCGTTCCTTCTCCCAGTTCGTCGCGACGACGTCGCCCGACCACCACTCGTAGTTGCCGAACTCGTCGCGCTCGCCGACGCCGACGTCGCCCGTGTGGTAGATGACGAACATCGAGGCCTTGTTGGGGACGACCTTCTCGTAGCCCCTGCGGTGCATGGCGTCTTCGATGGCGGAACGGATGTGCCCGTCGAGAAAGGCGCCGTCGATGACGGAGTCGCCGTGCGGCACCTTGAAGGTCGGGTCGTCGTACCACGCCCACGTCTTCATCGTCGCGAAGTTGGCCGACTTGTCGAACGCATACACGGGCTTCGGATGCGTGCCTTCGCACCCCGTCGCGAGGAGCGCGGTGGCGAGGGCGAGGAGCGCGAGGGGGCGGAACGGGCGGATCATCGGGCCTCCGGTTTCGGCGGGGGGAACTCCCCCAGAAGCAGGTTGACGGCAGAGTCGATGTCTTTCGCGAGAGCGTCCGGATTCGTCCCCACCATGGCGATCCGCGCGCCGCGCCAGACGAGCTCGCGCTGCGCGTCGCGGACGTCGAGCACGAGGACGCCCTGCTTGCGGTACTTCGTGCCGTAGTAGTCGACGTAACCCCACGACCACCAGCCGTAGACGCCGTACTTGTCCTGGCTCACGACGCCGCCCGCGTCGGTGTGGTAAGCGACGAAGAAGGTCGGCGCGCCACCCTCGACCCTGCGGTAGCCCTTCTTCTGGAGCGCGGCGTCGACGGAGTCGCGCACGTGACGGTCGATGAACTGTCCGTCGGCGATCGAGTTTCCGCCGGGCATCTTCCAGTTCGGATCGGCGTACCAGGCGTAGGTGGTGAGACCCGAGAAGCTCGCGGCATGGTTGTAGGAGAAGTCCGGCGGCGGATTCTTGTGCGCGCAGCCCGCGGCCGCCGCCCACAGCAGGAGCGGCAGCAGCCGGGGAAGAGAGAGTCGTCTCATGGCGTGAGCGTCGCGGAGAACATACACCAGGGCGCCCTGCGGAAGAACTCGACGTCGGACGTTGTATCCTGCTCGACTTGGATCTCCACGGTCGAGTCTCTCATCGAGAGGCAAAGTCGTCGCCGATACGCTGGGAGAGGATCCCCAAGCGACTTCCCCTCTCTCGTTCGTCGGCCCGCGAAGCGGGCCGCTCGGAATCCGAGAGGCGTCCATGACGGCGTTCAAGGATCTGCTCGAGGAGGCGCTCGAGGCGTGGAGCTACACGCGCTCGGGCGTGCTCGACGAGCTGCAGAATCTGCCCGAGAAGGACCTCGGCTTCCGCCCGAACGAGGAGGCTCGGAGCGCGGCGGAGCTCGTGCGGCACGTCGTGGAGTCCGGACAGCTCATGGCCGGCGAGCTCGCGCGTCCCGACGGGGACTTTCAGCGCAAGTCCTACGACGCCCTGCTCAAGGAGTACGGCAGGGGCGCGGCGCTGAAGCACACGAAGCGCGAGCTCCTCGCGCTGTTGCGGAAGAGCCATCACGAGGGCGAGGCGAGGCTGAAGCAGGCGGGGGAGCTCCAGATGCTCCAGCTCATCCGCCGCTTCGACGGAAAAATGGGCACCCGCCTCGCGTGGATGAACCACGGCATCTCGCACGAGGAGTACCATCGGGGGCAACTGGCGCTCTATGCGCGTCTGCTCGGCCGGGTTCCGGCCCTGACGCAACGAATCATGGGGAATTGACAAGAGGAGGAGGACGCATGCTTCGTCGCACGCAGATCCTGGCGCTCGTCTTCGCCGTCGCCGCGGTCCCGGCCCTCGCTCAGGTCCAGACGAAGGAGTCGCAGGCGGCCCTGACCCCGGCGAAGACGCTGGACCTGCTGAAGCAGGGGAACGCGCGTTTCGTCGCGGGCAAGCCGAAGAAGCGCGACTCCGCCGCCGACGTGAAGGCGACGGCGTCCGGCCAGTACCCCTACGTCGCGATCGTCAGCTGCATGGACTCGCGGGCGCCGATGGAGATCGTGCTCGACCAGGGTCTCGGCGACATGTTCGGCCTGCGCGTCGCCGGCAACGTCATCGACACGGACATTCTCGGCAGCCTCGAGTACGCGGTGAAGGTCGTCGGCGTCCGGCTGATCGCGGTCGTCGGCCACACGCAGTGCGGCGCGGTCAAGGGCGCGATCGACGGCGCCGACTTCGGGAGCCTCACGGCGCTGCTCAAGAACATCGCGCCCGCCGTGTCGGCATCGGGGCCCGGAACCTCCAAGGACAACGCGTACGTCGACAAGGTCGCGGAGCAGAACGTGCGCCACTCGATGCGCGAGATCCGCGAGAAGAGCGCGATCGTTCGCCAGGCACTCGACTCCGGGAAGGTGGGCCTCGTCGGCGGCATGTACGACATCGAGACGGGCAAGGTGACGTTCTCGGCCGACTAGTCACCGGCAGAAAAGTGAGGCTGCCGGTCGGGGGACCGGCAGCCTCGGGACCCGCCGCCGAAGGCGAACCCCTCGGCGGCAGGCACGCCGGGCGTTCCCGGCGCTAGCTCGAATGGCGGAAGCAGGCCACGATCGTCACTCGAGCTGGAAGGCCTTCGTGAGAAAGACCGAGGTCTGGCCGCGGGTCGAAGGAAGTCCCGGGCAGAAGAAAAAGATTCCGCCCTCGTTGTAGCAGCCGCCGGTGATCCCCTCCTTGTACAGCTCCTCGATCCAGGGGGCGAATCCCGACGCGCAGGACACGTCCATGAAGATTCCGGTGCAGGGGGGCGGCACGAAGTCCCATCCGCGCGTGGCCTTGAGAAGCATGGCGGCCATTGCTTCCCGCGTGGTTGGCGCATTCGGGCAGTAGTTGGTTCCGCCGTCGCAGCCGCTGGTGATCTGCTCGGCCTTGAGTTCCGCGATCCAGTCCGCGGCGAAGGACCCTAGCTCCACGTCTTCGAAGGGTTTGGCGGTTGCCGCCGGGGGAACGTAGAAGGGACCGTGCTTCGCCTTGAGCAGGAAGACGGCCATCTGGGCTCTCGTCGTGAGTTGGTTGCGGCCGTAATTGCCGCTGCCGACGCCCGCCGTGATCCGGTCGCGGAAGATCTTCTCGACATAGCCGTGGAAGATGTCCCCCTGGGGAACGTCGAGGAAGTCCGCGAGATAGCCCTTGAGAATGCCGCCGCGGGTCCTGTCAGGATTGTCCACCAGGACGTCGTTGAGCGTTCCAGGGGCGAGAACCGGTGTCGTGGCCGTCATCGAGGAATCGCTCGTGGCGACCAGGTTCTCGGCGTTCAGGCCGGCGAACGTCAACCGCGCGCCCGGCTGAAAGTTCCCGCCGGAAATCGCGATCGCGGTCCCCCCCGAGGCCGGACCGGAAGACGGAGCGATCGACACGGGCACGAGAACCAGCCGGAAGATGACGCCCCGGCCCCCGGACCCGCCCGCTTGCGTCGAGCCGTAGAGCGCGCCGTCGGACGCCTCGATCAGTCGAGCCTGCGTCGAGTCCCCGTCCGTCTCGCTGAACCTGTGGACGATCGAAAAATCGTTCGAATACCCAACGTTCATCCTGAAGATGCTGCCGGGGAAGGAGTAGGTATCCCCAGCCCCTCCCGTGGTGGTGGTGCCGTAGATGTGCTTGTCACGAGCCTGCATCAGAGTGGCATGGGGATTGGCGCCGTCGAGGCCCTGGAAGTGATGGATCACCGAGTAATTCGCACCCGAAAGATCGATGCTGAAGACGGTGCCCTTCCCGTACGTCCCACCCAGGTTCGTCGTGCCGTAGAGCCGGCCGTCGATCGCGAGCAGCGATGCCTGCGGGACTGCGCCGTCCGTACCCGCGAAGCTGTGAAGGACCCTGAAGTTGAAGTCCGGGTGCTTCGGGTCGAACATGTAAATCGTTCCTTGGTCCATGTCGCCACCGAAGGGCGTGGTGCCGTAGAGGAGCCCGTCCACTTCGATCAGCGCTTCCGACGGGTACTTCCCGTCGAATCCGCTGAAGTGACGGAGCGTCACGTATTCGTCGTTGTCGGCGTCCAGCGTGAAGATGGTTCCGAACCCGTTCGATCCGCCATGCGTCGTCACCCCGTAGTACTGCACCAGCGAGGACAGAGGGTCATGAACCGCGAGGAGCGGCGCATGATCCGACCCGCCCTCCCCGTTCGCCCCTTGACTCGAAGGAACGAGCTTCGCCCGAATTCTCACGTCGCTGGACAGATCCCAGCTGTAGAGGGTGCCCCAACCGAGCGCGCCGTCAAGCGTCGCCCCGAACAGAAGCCCCTCCGGGTCCTGAACCAGGGTCGCGTGCGGATGAATTCCGTACTTGTCGGTGAACGAGTAACGAGTGCTGAAGTGGCCCTGGGCATCGAACACATACAGGGTGCCCATGTCGCCGACCGTCGTGCCGGCAAAATCGCCGTTGCTCAACTGGATGACGCCTGATTCCGCGTCATGTCCTTCACTCGCCGTGAAGTTGTGCACGACCTCGAAGGTCTGTCCGATCGAAACGGCGGCGCCGAAGAGGAAGGCCGCCGCCAGGCCCCAGAGGGCCCGGGTGTTGATGCTGGATGTCATAACCCACCTGACTTTCTTGTTCTTGCGACTAATTGCCGATTCGATGCGGGGCCGCGCCCGGTCAGGGCACGGCGGTTCTGATCTCCTTCATGACCTGCCTCCTTCGGCTCGTGGATTCGGGCCGCTTCCATCACGCAGACAGCGTCTCAGAGGAAGCGGTCGAGGGCCATGAAGCGACGGCACCCGTTTTCTGGTGCGGGCGCACCGGTTTGCGTCGCGGCGCATTCGCGCGCTGTGCGCGCGGCGGACGTTCTAGTGGAGACCCTGCGCGAGGGCGGCCGCGACGGCCTGGGTGCGGCTGTGGAGGCCGAGCTTCTTCAGCGTGTGCTGGACGTGATTGCGCGCGGTCAGCGGGCTGACGCCGAGCTGCTTCGCCATGTCGTCGTTCGTCATTCCCGCCGTGAGGCAGCGCAGCGCCTCCGTCTCGCGCCGCGTCAGGACCGACAGGTCGGCGGCCCCGGTGTAGGAGGACAGGGAGACCTGGGGCGGCTCGACGGGCGCCGCGGGCGGCAGGTCCGACTCGACGCCGTGGAGGAGGCGGAGGACCTCGTCGAGCGCGTGCCTCAGGCGATCCTCTTCGGAAGCGTCCTGGAGGAGGTGCGCGACGACGTGCTTCTGGCCGTCCTTGCGGACGAGAAACGCGGCCGCGACCGGGATGCGCTTGCCGTCGCGAGGCCGCACGTCGAGCTGGACGTGCGACGGGAGCGCGCCGCGGCGCACCGAGCGGCGGATCGCGCAGTCGGGCTGGCACCACGGCCGGCCGTTCCGCCTTCCGCAGAGCACCGAGTAGCAGCGCTTGCCGAGGACCTCGGCCTCCGAGTAACCCACGAGGCGCTGGGCGCCCTCGCTCCAATACTTGATGCAGCCCTTCTCGTCGGCGACGAAGAGCGCCTCGTTCGTCGTGCCGAATCGCCGGACCCACCGCTCGCTCCAGGAGACCGACATGCTGTCACTCCGGCGGTCCCCGACCGCGGCTCCAACATGACGCGGATCGGGCGTGGCGTCGAGATTCGATCGCATCAGGGGCCCGCGGGGACCGCCCGACGGGCGCGCCGATTCGGATGGGATCGGGCGGAAGCCCCCGGCAGTCCACGACGGCCCACGCCTCTCCGCGACCGGTCTCCGCCGCTTCCTCGTAGACTGTACGGGTCCTTCCGGTCCGGAAACCCGGCAGCCCGAGAGGTGCCTTCATGAAACGCATCGCGGTCTTCGTCGTTCTCGCCCTCGCCCCCTCCGCTCTCGCCGCCTCGCCGCCCGAATCGAACTGGCAGGCCGTCGACGAAGTCCTGGGGTCCACCGGGAAGGACCTGCCCGGAGGCGTCCACCGATTCGGCTGGCCGCGGTCGGACCTGCACGTCACGATCGGAAACGTCGCGGTCGAGCCCGCGGTCGCGCTCGGCTCGTGGGCCGGCTTCGTCCAGACCGCGCCGGGCGGTCCCGCGATGACGATGGGAGACCTCGTGCTTCTCGACGCCGAGCTCGATCCCGTCATCGGCGAGCTCTCGTCCGGCGGGTTCGAGATCCTCGCGATCCACAACCACCTCGCGGGCGAGAACCCGCGCGTCCTCTACGTCCACTTCCACGGCCACGGCGACGCGACGTCCCTCGCGAAGACCCTGAAGGCCGCGCTCGCGAAGACCAGGACGCCGTCTCCGGGGAAATCGCCGGGGGCGCCGACGGCCGAGCAGACGCAGACGTTCGAGAAGCTCCAGGCGGCGCTGGGCCGGAAGGGGACGATGGCGGGCGCCGTGCTCCAGGTCGGCGTGCCGCGCCCGGAGCCGATCCGCGACGCCGGCATGGAGGTTCCGGCGTCGCTCGGCATGAGCACGTCGCTCAATTTCCAGGCCGTCGGCGCGCAGGTCGCGACGAGCGGCGACTTCGTCCTCGTCGCCGACGAGGTCAATCCCGTCCTGCGCGAGCTGCGCGCGCACGGCATCGCGCCGACGGCGCTCCACTCGCACATGCTCCGCGAGTCGCCGAGGCTCTTCTTCATGCACTTCTGGGCGGTCGGCAGCCCGGAGGCGATCGGCGCGGGTCTGAAGGCGGCCCTCGGCAAGACCGCTGTGAAATGACGCCGCCGACGGCTGGCGAGGACTCTGTCGCCGCGGGCCGCATCGCGCCGTCGCTCGGGCAGCTCGCCCGCTATTTCCTCCGGCTCGGCGCCCTCGGCTTCGGCGGCCCGGTCGCGCTCGCCAATCACATGCGCCGCGACCTCGTCGAGACGCGGGCGTGGCTGACCGAGACCGAGTACGACCAGGGTCTGGCCATCGCGGCCGCGTGTCCCGGTCCGCTGGCCTATCAGCTCGGCGTGTACTGCGGCTACGTCCGGCACGGGATCGCCGGAGGCCTCGCGGTCGCGGGGGCGTTCGCCATGCCGCCGTTTCTCCTCGTCGTCGCCGCCGCGGCGCTCTACACGCGTTTCGAGGCGTCGTGGCCGCTGCGCGCGCTCTTCTACGGCGTCGGCCCCGTCGTCGTCGCGCTGATTCTGAAGGCGTGCTGGAACCTCGGCCGGCGGACGCTCGCGAAGGACCGGGTGGCGTGGGCGATCTTCCTCGTGGCGTGCGGCGTGACCGTCGTCGTGCAGAGGGAGCTCACCGCACTCTTCGTCGCAGCAGGAGTGCTCGGGATCTGGCTCTTCTCGGGACGTCCGCCGGCGCGCGCCCGGGCCTCCTCGGCGGCGGCCGTTCCGGTGCTGCTCGGCGTCGTTCCCGCGGCGTCGGGCATGACCGCGAAGCTCTTCCTCTTCTTCTTCCGGACCGGCCTGCTCGTCTTCGGCAGCGGCCTCGTGATCGTGCCGTTCCTGAAGACGTACGTCGTCGACCAGTACCACTGGCTCGGCGACCGCGCGTTCCTCGATTCGGTCGCGATCGGGATGATCTCTCCGGGCCCGGTGGTCATCTCCGCGACGTTCGTCGGGTACCTGCTCGACGGCCTGCGCGGCGCGGCGGCCGCCACCGTCGGGATCTTCGCCCCGGCCGTGCTGTTCACCGTCGTCGCGACGCCGATCCTGCTGCGCCATGCGGCGAACCCGCGGCTGAAGGGATTCATCCGCGGCATCACGGTGGCGGTCGTGGGCGTGCTCGTCGGCACGACGTACCTGGTCGGGAAGACCGCGATCGGGGACGCGCTGACGATCGGGCTGGCCGCGGCGAGCCTCGTCGTGCTGTTCACGTGGAAGAGGCTCCCGGAGCCGGCGGTCGTCCTCGCGGGAGCGTTGATCGGCTTGATCGCCTATCCGATCGTCCGGCCGGAGTGGGTGCTCCGCTAGGCGGAGCCTCGATGCGACGCGAGGCGCGAATCCGCGTTGGTAGACTCTGCCTTCTCGTGAGCGACTCGGGATGAACTACTCGGCTCTGCTGCGGTCCGCCGTCGTGGCGCTGACGCGCAACAAGACCCGCAGCCTCCTGACGATTCTCGGAATCACCATCGGGATCGCCGCGGTGATCTGCGTCGTGGCGATCGGGAAGGCCGGTCAGGCGCGCGTCGAGAAGCAGCTCAACAACCTCGGCGACAACTTCGTCTGGATCGAGGCCGGGGGCCGCGCCGTCAACGGCATCCGGACGGGAACGCACGACACGACGACGCTCACGGCGGCCGACGCCGTCGCGATCAAGAACCAGGTCTCCCTCATCAAGGCGGTCTCTCCCAACGTGGACGATCCGATCCATGTCGTCTACGGCAACCAGAACTGGCACACGTCCTACCGGGGCGTCTCCCCGGAATACTTCGACATCAAGCGCTGGGTGATCGAACAGGGCGCCGTGTTCTCGCAGGACGACGTGGACCGGGCGACCGACGTCTGCGTGCTCGGGAGGTCGGTTCGCGGGCAGCTGTTCGGCGTCGAGGATCCGGTCGGAAAGGTCATCCGCGTGAACGGCCTTCCCTTCAAGGTCGTCGGAACGCTCCAGCCGAAGGGCCTCTCGCTCTCGGGCCAGGACCAGGACGACACGGTGATCATGCCGTACACCACGGCCCAGAAGAAGATCAAGGGCGTCAGCTGGCTCGACGACATCCTCTGCTCGGCCGTGTCGTTCGACTCGGTCAAGACCGCGGGACAGGAAGCCGCCGCGATCCTTCGCGACCGGCACCACCTGAGGCCCGAAGAGGAGGACGACTTCAACATCCGGAACCCGGAAGACGTCATCCAGGCGCAGCTCGACGCCAGCAAGACGCTGACCGTGCTCCTGATCGCCGTGGCGTCGATCTCGCTCCTCGTCGGAGGCATCGGGATCATGAACGTGATGCTCGTCTCGGTCACGGAGCGCACGCGCGAGATCGGCGTCCGCGTGGCCGTCGGCGCGCCCGAGGAGGCGATCCGGCTCCAGTTCCTGGGAGAATCGGTGATGCTGAGCCTCGTCGGCGGCGCCGCGGGCGTGCTCGCCGGAATCGGAGGCTCCTACCTCGTCGGCCGGACGCTGCAGTGGCCGCTCGAGCTGTCCCCGGACGCCGTGCTCGTGGCCGCCTTCTTCTCCGTCGCGGTCGGCGTCTTCTTCGGGTACTACCCGGCGCTCAAGGCGTCGCGTCTCGATCCGATCGACGCTCTGCGTTACGAGTGAGCGCGCGATGATGCGGAAGAATCGATGGTTCATCCTCGGCGGCGCCGTCGTCCTCGCCGGATTTCTCGTGTTCCTCGGTCTGGGCCACAACAGCCAGGCGCAGAACTTCACCGCCAAAGTCGAGCGCGGCGCGATCCACGACGTGGTCGAGGCGACCGGGACGATCAACGCGGTGACGACCGTCCAGGTCGGCTCCCAGGTGTCGGGCAGCATCGCGAAGCTCAACGCCGACTTCAACTCCCGCGTCCACAAGGGCGACGTCATCGCGCTCATCGACCCGGCGCTCTTCGAGGGAGCGGTGCAGCAGGCGAAGGCCGACCTCGACAACGCGCGGGCGAATCTCGTCGCGGCGAAGGCGAACGTCGACAAGGAACGGGCGGTCGCGGTCCAGACCCGCGCCGACTACGAGCGATCCGTCGACCTCAACCGGAGCAATCTCCTCAGCCAGCAGCTGCTCGAGCAGGCGAAGGCGAGCGCCGACTCGGCCGCCGCCGCGGTCGGAGCCGCCGTCGCCGCGGTGACGCAGGCCGAGGCGCAGGTCAGTCAGAAGGAGGCCACGCTCAGGATCGCCCAGACGAACCTCGACTACACCGTCATCCGATCGCCGATCGACGGCACGGTCGTCGCGCGCAACGTCGAGCTCGGACAGACCGTCGCCGCGTCGCTCCAGGCGCCGACGCTCTTCACGATCGCGCAGGACCTGACGAAGATGCTGGTGTACACGAAGACCGACGAGTCGGACGTCGGCAACATCCATCCGGGGAAGGCCGTGACGTTCAAGGTCGACGCGTTTCCGAAGGAGGTGTTCCACGGCGTCGTCAAGCAGGTGAGGATGAACCCGACGATGGTGCAGACCGTCGTCACGTACGACACGATCATCGAGTTCGAGAACGCGGACCGGAAGCTCTTCCCCGGAATGACCGCGTACGTCACCATTCCCGTGGACTCCATCGAGAACGCCCTGAAGCTCCCGAACACGGCCCTCCGCTACAGGCCGCCGATGTCCATCGAGGAGCTGCGCGCCGCGTACGCGCGGCACGGCATCGACCCGGACGCGCCGTCGCGCAACTCCGGGTCCGCCGGAGCCGCTGGATCGAGTGCGCCCACGAAGAAGCCGGCGAGGGAGACGGCCGTCGTCTGGAAGCTGCGGTCCTCGGACAACACGATGGAGCCGGTCCAGGTCTCTCTCGGGCTGACGGACCACACGTACACCGAGGTGGCCGGCGTCCTGACGGGAAGCCTGAAGGAAGGCGACGAGCTCGTGATCCGGTCGATCCTGGCGAAATCGCAGGGCCCGTCCGGGATTCGCAGGTAGCCGTGGCGGGATCCGGCGACGGCCTGGTCCTGAGCGTCGAGGACGCCCACAAGTACTACGACCTCGGCGAGACGCGGGTCCACGCACTGCGCGGGGTCAACGCCGCGATCCGCAGCGGCGAGTTCGTCGCCGTGATGGGCGCGAGCGGCAGCGGCAAGTCCACGTTCATGAACATCCTGGGATGCCTCGACCGCGCGACCTCCGGGCGGTACCTTCTCGACGGCGTGGACGTCTCCGGCCTCGGAAAGCGCGAGCTCGCGCAGATCCGAAACCGGAAGATCGGCTTCGTCTTCCAGGGCTTCAACCTCCTGCCGCGCACGTCGGCCCTGGAGAACGTCGAGCTGCCGACCCTCTACACCAACCTCGAGCGCTCCGAACGAATGCGGCGCGCGAACGAGGCCCTCACGCTCGTCGGGCTCGCCGACCGGGCTCACCACATGCCTTCCCAGATGTCGGGCGGCCAGCAACCGCGGGTGGCGATCGCGCGCGCGCTCGTGAACCGGCCGTCGATTCTGCTGGCCGACGAGCCCACGGGAAACCTCGACAGCCGGACCTCCGTCGAGGTCATGGCGATCTTCCAGGACCTGAACGAGCGGGGCCTGACGATCGTGCTCGTCACCCACGAGCCGGACATCGCGCAGTTCGCCGGGCGGGTGCTGATTTTCAAGGACGGCACGATCCGCAAGGACGAGAAGACGGCCCGTCCTCCGCGGGCGGCCGAGGTGCTGAAGACGATGCCGACGCTCGAGGACTAGCGGCGCCGTTCCCGCCGTCGGCGGTCGAGAACGGAGGCGGGCACGGGTCGGCCATTTCCGGGATCCCAGAGGCGGGGCGCGCGCGCCGAGAGAACTGGCGTGCTGACAATGGAGGCGGCAGAGAAGTAGCGAATCACTCCATCCGTCGTGCGGTAGCCGAGTCCGAACTGCTGGGAAGCGTACGTTCCGCCTGGTCGTCCTCGTCCTGGTGTCGATCCGCGGCGCGCCACTCAACTCCCGCCTTCTCTTTAGCCAGGTTTTAGTCGTGCCGCCAGGCCCAAGGAGGAAGATAAGCCCACCAGAAGAGGAGGTGGGCCATGATCAAGACGGGTCAAAGAGTGATTCGCAACGTCTTACCGTGTGCTCTTGCGTTGACTGTCTGTGCCCCTCTCACAGCTCAGGTTCCGAAGGGCGTCCCTTTGACCTACGGTACGAGCGCAACGTCCTACGTGGAGATTCCGGCATCCGCATTCATGCCTATCGATTCGAACGTGCCTTACAGTGGTTATTCAGTCCGCTCTTCCAGCAGCTGCAGCGGGGACTGCTTCGTTGCGCCGGTTCACCTGCCCTCGGGCGCAAAGCTTGTCTACCTCGAACTGGACTTCTTCGACGCGGACCCCCTCGGTGAGGTCGACGGACGTCTAGTGACGTGTGACTACCTTGGCAACAACTGTACTAATCACCCTGCGGCGGGGGCCGGGCAGCCAGATTGCCTTTTCCCCGGTTATATTTGCTCGGGGGTCGCTTTTAGCGACGGCTCGGGTCAATTCAACGCCGATCTAACGCCGGACAACATCGTCGTGGACAACCTCTATGGATCCATGTTCCTGATTGCGGGGGGAAACAGTCCCAATCCTGGCTCGGGCACATCCATCGCGGGCATGATCGTGGGCTATCAGCTGCAGGTCAGTTCGGCTCCTCCAATGCCCTCGTTCAACGACGTTCCGGCGACGCACCCCTTCTTTCAGTTTATCGAGGCTCTCAAGGCTTCCGGCATTACGGGAGGCTGCAGCGCAAGTCCGCCACTGTATTGCCCAGACGCCCCACTGACGCGAGGCCAGATGGCAGTCTTTCTATCGAAGGCGCTTGGTCTCCAGTTTCCCTAGCACGTGGAAGCCTACGTTCCGTCCATGCCGACCCAGCGTGAGAACGAACGACACGAGGCTGTCAGCGAGCTCCTGATGGCGCTGCGTCAGCTCATGACCGCGCCCACGGCTTTTGAGAGGCTGGGGCTTCGTGACTTCCAAGAGTTCTTCGGCCACGCAGACCGCAGGCCTCCGGACAAGGTCGAGACGAAGGCGCGGGCGCTGGCTAGCCGCGTGACCCGCTCGCTCGAGAAGGGCGAGCATCCAGACTGCAAGGAGCGGCTACGCGACGTGCATCGCGCGGCCGAGGCTGTGGTCGGTCTCTATACTGAGGATTGATCGTGGGACCTCAGGTCAAACGCGGTCAGGGAGCGCGAGCAGCCCCGCCACGTTTCGCCTGGCGCTGCTCCCGCTGTGCCCGCGACTGCGACGAGCCGGTGCGCGACGGCTGGGGCTCGACCTACGCGGTGTGCTCGTGCGGGCAGCCGCATCGTTCCTGTCACAAACCTGTCACGTTTGCACATGATCCGGAGCGCCCAGCGGTCGGGATACCGGTGTATCCTCCTTTTCTTCTAACGCATGGGCCGTTAGCTCAGCTGGTTAGAGCATCGGCCTTTTAAGCCGGTGGTCCTGGGTTCGAGTCCCAGACGGCCCACCAACTCCGCTACGGCGCGGATCGGATCGCGTCCTGGGCCCGCGTCCCCGCGAGCCTGCCCCTCGGATCCATCCAGCAGTAGAGCGACGGCAGGACGAGGAGAACGAGCGGGCTCGAGAGGACGAACCCGCCGATGACCGCGATCGCGAGCGGCTGCTGCAGCTGCGACCCTTCGCCGAGCGCGATCGCGAGCGGGGCGAGCGCGAACGCGGTCGCGAAGATCGTCATCATCACGGCCCGGAGGCGCTTGCGCGACGCCTCGGCCCACGCCTCTCTCACCGGCACGCCGCGCCGCAGCTCCTCCCGGGCGTCGTGGATCAGGAAGACCGCCTTCTCGCCGACGATGCCGACCATCATGATCGCGCCGACGAAGCTCGATACGTTCAGCGTCATGCCCGTGACGACGAGCGACGCGAGCACGCTCGTCAGGACCGCGAGCGCGATGACGGCCGTCAGGAACGGCGCGCGCCAGTCGCCGAACTCGAACATCAGGATCACGGCGACGAGGAGCAGTCCGCCGAACAGGACGCCGAGCAGCCCCTTGAACGACGTCTGCTGCTGCTCGTACAGGCCGCCGAACCGCAGCGACATGCCCGCGGGCAGCGGCAGGTCCCGCGCCAGCCGCTGCTGGATCTCCGCCACGGCGCCCCCGAGGCTGCGGTCGGAGAGGCGCGCCGTGACGCCGATGAACGTGCGCAGATTCTCGCGGTGGATCTCGACGTCGGGCGGACCGGTGCCGACCGCCGCCAGGACCGACAGCGGCACCATCGAACCGCCCGGCGTCTGGATCGGCAGCTCCGGCAGCCGCGCCACGTCGGGCGTCGGCCGCGAGAAGACGCGGATCGGGTAGAGCCGCTCGCCGATGCGGAGGTTGCCCGCGACCGTCCCCGCCATCGCGGGCTCGACCTGCGCGTGCAGCGCCTCGGCCGTCAGGCCGAACCGCGCGAGGGCGTCGGGCCGCCCGCGGACGTCGAGGATCGGGCCGGCGACCGTGATGCCGTCGAAGACGTCTGTGACGCCGGAAATGCCCCCGATGACCTTCGCGGCGGCCCGCGCCTTCTGCTGGAGCACGGCCTGGTCCTCGGCATAGAGGCGCAGGTCGATCGGCTGCGGCACCCCGCCCGCCAGGTCGCCGATGTTGTCCTCGAGGAGCTGCCCGAACTCGGTGCGCACCGCGGGCTCCGCGGCCGCGATCTTCGACCGGAGCTCGGCGATGACCTCGTCCACCGGGCGCCGCGTCTTCCGCGGCTTCAGCCGGATCACGTAGTCCCCCCGATTCGGCTCGGTCACGAAGAATCCGAGCTCCGTTCCGGTGCGGCGCGAATACGTCGCCACGTCGGGAACCGACATGATCACCTTCTCGACCTCCGCCAGCATCTGGCTCGTGTCGGTCAGCGAGGTGCCGGGAGGCGTCCAGTAGTCGAGGATGATCGATCCCTCGTCCATCTGCGGGAGGAAGTCGGAGCCGATGGCGCCGTAGAGCACCCAGCCGCCGGCGAGGAGCGCGAGCGTGACGACGAGCGCGATCCACGGATGCGCGATGAAGAAGCGCGCGATGCGCGGCTCGCGATGCTTCGGCTTCCGGTGCGCGGACACGCGCAGGCGGTCCGCGGCCGCGGGCACCGCCAGCGCCGACAGGAAGTAGGAGACCGCGAGCGCGATCGCCATGGTCAGCGCGAGCGGCCGGAAGAAGGCGCCGGCGACGCCGGTCAGGAGCGCGAAGGGCACGAAGATCGCGATCGTCGAGAGGCTCGAGCCCGTCAGCGCCGGGAACACCTCGCGGAGTCCGGAGAGCGCGGGGTTCGCGGAGACGCCCTCCTCGGCGTGCCGGGCGATGTTCTCGACGACGACGATCGCGTCATCAGCGACGAGCCCGATCGCGGCGGCGATGCCGCCGAGCGTCATGAGGTTGATCGTCTGGCCCGTCATGACCAGCCCGAGCAGCACGATCGCGACCGTCACGGGGATCGTGGCGACCGCGACCAGCGTCATCCGCGCGCTGCGCAGGTAGAGCGCGAGCACGACCGCCGCCAGCGCCACGCCGATCAGGATCGCGTCGCGCACGCCCCGCACCGAGTCGCGGACGAACTCGGCCTGGTCGTAGAAGGCCTGCCAGCGGACGTCCTTCGGGAGGAGCTCGGGCCGGCGGCGGAAGAGCTCGTCGATCTGCCGCGCGATCTCGAGCGTCGATGCGGCCGGCTGGCGCACGATGTTGATGAGCACGGCGGGCCGGCGGTCCGCCGCGGTCAGGACGTACGTGACGGCGTCGGCGGCCGCGATCGAGCCGAGCTGACCGAGGGAGACGGGGACGCCGTCCTTCGCGGCCGGGATCGCGATCGCGGCGAGCTCGTCGATGCCTCTCGGCTTGCCCGTGACGAGCGAGAGGTACAGCTCGTGATTCGCCTCGACGAGCCCGGCCGACTCGAGGACGTCGTTCCGGCGGATCGCCTCGACCACGTCGGCGGCGGAGAGCCGCCGGCCGGCGAGCCGCGCCGGATCGAGCCGGACCTGGAACTCGCGGAAGCGTCCTCCCTGCACCTGGACCTGCGACACGCCAGGGACCTGGATCAACTCGGGCTTGAGCGTGAAGTCCGCGAGCTCCCGCAGGTCCGACTGCGACCGCGTGTCGCTGGTGAGGGCGTATCCGAGGATCGGGAAGATCGCCGTGTTCATCCACTCGGCCTCGACGCGGATGCCGGGCGGGAGGTCCGGACGCACGCGCTCGATCTGCGCCTGCAGGCGTTGGAGGGCGACCTGCATGTCGGTGCCCCAGGAGAACTCCGCGCCGATCTCGACCGACCCGCGCGTGGTGGTGGACGTGACGCGCTCGATGCCCGGAACGCGCAGCACCGCCTCCTCGAGCGGGCGCGTCACCGCCGGGATCATCTGGGCCGCCGGCTCCTCGGCCGCCTCCGCGATGACCTTGATCCGGGGAAAGGTGACCGACGGGAAGATCGACGAGGGCAGGCGCGTCCCGGTCCACACGCCGGCCGCGCACAGGACGGCGACGAGGAGAAACAGCGCGCCCGGACGCTCGAGCGCGTGCTCGAGGAAGCGCTTCCTCGGATCGAGCGCCGTCACCGGAATGGTCGACTCCTCTTTGCGGCCCCGCTAAACGGTCGATGAATCCGGCGGGGATTCCTCTCCGCCTCACCGGAACGGCGGCGGCCGATGCTAGCATCGGCGGCGTTCGTGGAGGTCCCATGAGAGAAGCCGCCGGACGCGCGATTCGTTCCCTTCCCGCCACGTTCCGGTTCGCGGCGGCGCTCGCCGCTCTCGGGATCGCGGCCGTCCTCTCCGCCGCCGACCCGCACTACACGGTGCGCCTTCAGCCGCTGCCGGGCGCGACGCCGGCCGGCATCGCCATGGACTACATCGCGTTCGATCCGGCGACCGGCTCGGTGTGGGTGCCGGCCGGCAACACGGGCCTCGTGCTCGTGATCGACGCCGCGAGCGGTCAGATCCGGCAGATCCCCGGCTTCGCGACCGCCGAGATGGGATCGGGCGACCGGAAGCGCGTCGTCGGACCGAGCTCGGTCGCGATCGGGGGCGGCCAGGCCTACGTCGGCAACCGGGGCGACTCGTCGATCTGTGCCTTCGACGCGCGCTCGCTTTCGAAGGGCGCGTGTCACAAGCTCGACGCGAGCCCGGACGGGCTCGCATGGGTCGCGAGCCGCGGAGAGCTCTGGGTCACGACGCCGCGCGACAAGTCGATCCGCGTGCTCGACGGGAAGACGCTCGACGAGAAGGCGAGGATCACGCTCGACGGCGGTCCCGAGGGATTCGCGGTGGACGGCCGGCGCGGCCGCTTCTACACGAACCTCGAGGACAAGGACGTCACGCTCGCGATCGACCTCTCGAGCCGCAACACGGTCGCGACGTGGAAGCCCGAGTGCGGGGAGGACGGTCCGCGGGGACTGCGCGCCGACGCCGAGTCGGGATACCTCATCGTGGCGTGCACCGCGAAGGTGAAGGTCCTCGACGCCGCGCACGACGGGCGGATCCTCTCGTCGATCGACACGGGCGAGGGCGTCGACGACATCGACTACGCGCCGTCGACGCACTTCGTCTACGCGGGGGCGGGGCGCGCGGGGCAGCTCACGGTCGCCGAGATCGGCGCGGGCGGGAAGCTGCGCCTCGTCGCGACCGTGCCGACCCACGCGGGCGCGCGAAACGCGGCGGTGACGGATCAGGGCGTGGTGTATCTCGCGCACGGCGGAGGCGGGCTCACCGACATGGTCGTCGCCACACCGCAGTAGAGGGTCAGTTCTCGCGGCGGCGCCGCACCAGCGCGGCTCCCGCGAGGCCGGCGAGGGTCAGGCCGCTCACGACGGCGCCGCGGAGGGCGTCCCGGGGCCGGTACCGGAGGGAGAGGCGGTGGGTTCCGGCCGGCACGCGATACGCGAGGAACGCGACGTTGTACTCGATGCCTTCGATCGAGCGGCCGTCGAGCGCCGCCTCCCATCCCGGCCAGCCCGGGATCGACGTGGCGACGATCGCCTCCGACGGGGCGGTCACGCGCACCGAGAGTGACGAGCCCCGGTAATCCTCGATCTGTGCCGAGGCGCCGCCGTTCTCTCTCTCCTCGCCCGCGGCGACGCCGGCGCCCGGCCCCACGATGCCCTCCGCGCCATAGTCACCGATCGTCTGGAGCAGCGCCAGGCGCTGCAGGATGTCCGGCGCGGTCCGAAGCCGTCGCGGGACGAAGACGCGGGGGAGGCTTCGCTCGTTGCGGAGGACGTCGACGCCGCGGCCCCGGGCGGCGAGGGTCCAGCCGCGCGGCGGCGGCGCGCCGCCGGGGGCGAGCGCGTAGCCGACGTTCAGAAACGAGAGGAAGGGCCGCTCGAGATCGTCCACGCGGTTGAACCACGCGGCCTTCGGTTCGCACCAGAGGGAATAGGTCGCCACGAAGGGGCGCAGCGTCAGGGATTCGTAACCGCGGGCGTCCTCGAGCTCGTAGAGCGCCGAGACGTTGGGGATGAAGCGGAGGCCGACCGCGACCATGCGCACGGGCTCGCCGCGCGGGATCACGTCGAGGATGGGCAGGCGGGGGGCGAGCATCCTCTCGGGGCAGGACGGATACAGGCCGCCGACCTCCATCACGCGAGCCGCCGCGAGGATCGCGGCGAGCGCCGCCGGCACGGCGGCGACGCCCCGTCCGCGAACGACGAGAACCGCGGCCGCTCCGGCGGCGAGCGGGACGAGCTCGCGGAGCGTCGGTCCGAACGGCAGTCCGTGGGCGCGGGTCAGGGCCAGCAGCCCTCCGGCCCGATGCAGGACGAAGGCGGCGATCGCGAGGGCGGCCGCGGCGGCGGCGCCGAGGAAGAGCCGCCGCCCCTCGCCCCGCGCGAGCCGCTCCGATCCGAGCGCCGCGAGGGCGCCGAGCGCGAGCGGCGCGAGGAACACGAGGTACTCGGGCACGGAAATGTCGAAGAGGGGCAGCGCGGTGACCGCGCCGACGACGAAGGGGGTCCGGGCGCCGAGGAGGAGCCCCAGAACGAGGAGCGTCAGCAGCGCCCACCGACGTCGCTCTCCCCGGCCCGCGAGTCCGACCGCCGCGAGCGGCAGGAGCAGCGCCCCGGCGTACGCGGCAGGAATCCCCGCGTCCGAACCGTTGCTGCCGTGGACGCCGAGCGGCGCGTCCACGAACGGCACGACGCCGGCGGCGATCCGCCGGGCGCTGTCGCGCAGGGGCCACGCCTTCGAGATGTGCGCGTAGTGCTCGGAGCGCACCGCATGCTCGTATGTCCTCCCCACGATCTCGGCGAGCGGGAGGAGCTGCACGGCGGTCAGGCCGAGCGCGAGCGCGCCCGCGAGAAGAGAGAGCGCGATCGATCGGGAGCGGTGGCCGCGCGCCGCGAATTTGAGCTCGAAGAGGAACCAGACGCCCGCGCCCGCGACCGCGAAGAGGAGCGTCTCCGGATGTCCGCCGACGACGATCAGGACGAGCGCGACGACGGTGACCGCCACGGCGCGCGCGTTCGCCTCCCGCGCGAGGAGCGTCAGGCCGAGGAGGAGCAGCGGGAGCGGGGCGACGGCGGAGCCGACCGAGTAGCCGAGCCAGAACGCCACGAAATCGGAAAACGCCCACGCGAGGGCCCCGATCATCGCGGCGGCGTCGCGGCACCCGAGCTCGCGCGCGAGGAGGTACGCCGACAGGAGCGCCAGCAGGAGCCGCGCGCTCATCTGAAAGGTCCAGGACGCCCCGAGCGGCAGGAGCAGGCCGATCGCCGTGAAGGGGTGCAGCACGCCGGCCTGCTGCACCGCGAGGAGCGGCTCGCCCGCGAGCACGAAGCGGTTCCAGAGCGGGAGGCGTCCGTGCCGGAGCGACTCCCGGACCGCCTTCTGCCACGGGATCATCGAATAGACGACGTCCGAGAGGAGCGGGGTGCGGGCCGGCGGGCGCGCGCCGGGCTCGAGGGACGCGAAGGGCTCGGCGAGATGCTGGATGTCGAGCGGCGCGTACACCTCGCCTCGGAACGTCGCGCGGCCGGTGAAGAGGAGCGGCGCGAGCACGAGCGCGAGCGCGGCGGCGGGACGGATCGGACGGATCCATCGGTGCGCCGCGGCGAGAAGCGCGGCCGCGGTCGCGGCGTACACGAGGAGCGAGCGGAGGACGAGCGGCAGCATGTCGCCTACGCGGCGCGCTCCGCGCGCGGGGGCGCCCGGAAGGCCCGTCGCAGGATCCGGTTCGCGGGCGACTCGATCGCCTCGTAGAGCAGGATCGCGAGGAGGTTGACCACGACGAAGAGGCCGAGCGGCGTCTTCACGAACGCGGCCGCCCAAGCCTCGGCCGTCGCTCCCGCCACGCCGGCGAGCCGGACGAGGCGGAACACGATCACGTCGCGGAGGAAGCCGAAGTGGATCAGGTAGAAGGCGTAGGAGCTCCGCCCGAGGAGGTCCGCGACCCGGCCGGAGAGGAGGCTCCGGACCAGGCTGCGCTCCCGGACGAGGCCCCAGTAGAACGCCGCGATGAAGACCGGCAGGACGACGTTGTTCAGCGCGATCCCGGCGGGGTGATGGAGCCCGTACGTGTACCGCGCCCGGGTGGCCGAATGGATCGCCGCCAGGGCCGCCACCGTTGCGACGATCCCGGCGGCGCCGCCGAGCGTCGCGAGCGGAAACCGGCGCGCGACGTCGCCGGTCCCGGTCGCCGCCACGCGCTTCGCCAGCCAGGCGCCGACGAAGAACTCGAAGAAGCGGCCGAAGAACGTGTCGAGGAGCAGGTATCGCGGCGGACCGAGGAAGCCCGCGGTCGCCGGGAGCATGGCCACCGGAACGAGCACGACGAGAGCGGCGAGGGCGGCGAGGAGCGGCACGAGCGGGTGCCGCTTCCAGCCGAGGAAGAGGAGCGGGGCCGCCAGGTAGAAGCACTCCTCGACGCGGAGAGACCACGCCTGGGGGATGCCGGACTTGAAACACGAGAAGACGGTGAGGTTCAGGACCCACACGAGCGGCGAGCGCTCGTGGAAGAGAAACATGGTCGGGACGACGAGCGCGAAGTAGAGCGGATAGATCCGCGCGAAGCGATTGACGAAGTATCCGCGCCAGAAGGAGCCGCGCGTCCCGTCTTCGCGGTCGTAGCGCCACGTGATCATGAATCCCGAGAGGACGAAGAAGAGGGTCACGCCCACGTGGAGCTCCCACCAGATCTCGAGCGGGCCCCAGACGAGCGCGGAGGTCGGGTGGTGATGGAAGAAGATGAAGAAGGCGGCGATCGCCCGGACGCCGGTCAGCGCGGGGATCCGGGCCCCCTGCCGGATGGCCCGAATCGCCGTTCCGACGGGAGCGTCCGACAGCGCGTTCTCTCGGGAGACCGGAGGCGAGCCCCTCAACGATCCGGCATCCTACACGGGCCGGGCGCGCGGCGGGGGAACGCCGCGTCGTAGTCGGGTCCGAGCAAGGCGAGGCCCCGGCTACGAGAGAGATTTCGCGGCGGGGAAAGGCGTTGCCGGGCCCCGGCGGCGGTCAGCCTCGCGACGCGCGGGCGCCCGGCAGCTCGCCGGCCGCGTCGACGCGCGCGGCGCGCGCGTCGCGGTAGTCGGTCAGGAGCCACACGACCGCGAGGGCGGCCGCCATCGTCCAGTAGTACTGGCGCGCGGGCGACCCCGGGCCGTACCCATCCAGGCGCGGCATGAACGCGAGCAGGACGACGAGGACCAGCTCGACCAGACCGTGCGCGATCGGGACCGACCCCGGCGCCGACCGCAGCCGCCCCCAGGTCGTCGCGGCGAGCACCAGGAACGCCACGGCGACGAGAAAGCTGATGATGGCCGGACTGCCGCCCAGGCCGAGCAGGAGCGGCCCGAGGGCGAAGGCGAGCGCGAACAGGATGTCCAGCATCAGGTGGATTCGGGCGTCCAGAATTCTCACGATTTGCTCCTCCGAAAGACGCCTCATCGACCCTGCAAGGCGGGTGCCCGCCCCGGCACGTTTCCTGCTTCCCGGGGGAGCAGGGGGCTCGCTCCGCTTGCGATGGAAGGCATCGTATGCCCGGGGATTCCTCCGGGTCGGGACAGACGAAGCGCCGGCGGTCTCATGCCTCCATCCGGGGCGACTCGCGAGATAGAGAGCACCATTCGATGAAACGGGACGCGTTCCACACCCGGCAGCCCGCGCTGACCGACCGCCGCGGCGAAGGCGACGAGTTCCTCGCCGGGTTCGTAGATCATGGCAGGCATGCGTCTCCCCGGCGGGTACCCGAGAACCGCTCTCCGCGCGCATGGAGGCGTCGGGTTGCGAGCGGCGCTCCGCTGGCTCGTCATGTACGTGTTCGGCCGCGTCGTGGTGATCAGACGCTTGTCGCGATGGTTGGGCCGGCGCCGCCATTTCGTCGTGACCGGGGCTTCTTCGATGTTCGAACACGTCTCCATCGGCGGCGTGGTGGAGCGCCTCCGCGAGGACGGCGTCGACGCGACGATGCGCCTGCCGGCCTCGATCACCGATCGGCTCGTCGCCGCGGCTTCCCGCGTCGCCATGTCGCGGCCGTACCAGGACGCCGAATCGGCGGCCGACTCGGAGATCGATGCATTCGGCGCCGACGCCGCGCTGCTCGAGATCGCCGGCCGCTACCTCGGGCACCGGCCCGGTTATGCGGGCTGCCGGGTCTGGTGGCTCGACGCCGCGGGCGCCGCGGAGCCTCTGTCGAGCGGCACGCGATTCCATTACGACCTCTACGACTACGCGGCCGTCGCCTTCCTCTGCTTCCTGACCGACGTCGTCGGCGACGCCGGCTCTCACTGTTGCGTCCGGGGAAGTCACCGCCGCCGCCACTGGCGCGATCAGATCCGGCCCACGCGCCATCGTTCGGGCGCGGAAGTGGTTGCCGCCTATGGTGCGGATCGGATCGTGACGATCCGGGGTCCGGCGGGCACGGTCATCGCCGAGGACCCCTTCTGTTTCCATCGGGCGCTTCCGCCGAAGAGCCGCGGCCGCCGGCTCGCGGTCCAGTTCCTCTACACCGCGCGGGACTTTCCGGCGCCGTCGTTTCGAAGGCTCACGACGGTCGTCGGCGAACCTCCAGCACCAGATACGGGTTCAGCGGCGAGCCGGCGAGGAAGCTGAACACTCGCGTCGACATGAGCCGCTGCAGCGCCATCATCGGCGCCCGGAAGGCTCGGCCGTACCAGTGGGCGGAGACCTGGCGAAAGCGGAGACGACCCCTGGGGCTTCGCGCCTCGACGTTCAGCCGCTCGTCGATCGACCGGCACAGCGATCGCACCTCTTCGAAGCGCGGCAAGAACCCTTCGCGCGGCGAGTGATACCGCGCCCCGCCGGGCGTCGTTCCGTGCCAGAAGTCGAACGGGAATGCGCCGTTCGGAAAGTCGAGGAAGAGGCTGCCCCCCGGAGAGAGCACGCGCGCGAGCTCGGCGATGAAGCGGCGGCGCGACGCGTCGCGGTCCGGAAGCGGTCGGACGGAATAGGTTTCTCCGCCGTGTTCCTCGACTCCAATGTGCTCGAGAACGCCGGAAGCGAGCACGGCGTCGAACGAGCCGGCCGGGAATGGCAGCGACACGCCGTCCGCGACGACGAGGCGATCGCGGACCGGGCTCTCGCGCCACTGCCACTTGCGCAGCGCCGAGAGGTCATGGCCCCACGCGTCGAGGCCGCGCCCGACGAGGACCGCGACGGCCTCGCCGTTGCCGCATCCGGAGTCGAGGACACGCATGCGGCATCCTGGAGTCCCGAGCCGCTCCGCGATGGCCTCGAGCCTGGGGAGATAGTAGTCCTCGATTCGGGCCGCTTCCTTCTCGTTGGCGAGGCCCGCCAGGTTTGCCGCGGAGAGAACCTCCGGGCCGGGAAAGTCGTCGTAGTACCGACCCTCCGAGAAGTCCACGATGCCGTCGTCGACGGGATAGGTGCTCGCGCAGCGCGGGCACTCGAGCGCGTCATTCCGACGAGCGAGCCGATTCTGGCACCGATGGCAGACGAGCTCGACGAGAGACGGCGTCATCGTGGGCGCGATACTAACCGTCCCGCTCGGGTCGAGTCGGCTACGATGCCCCCATGAATTCAGCGTCTCGACGTCCGAGCGGGCGGATCCTCGTCTTCGTCCTCTTCATCGCGACGGCCTTCATCTCCGGGGCCGCCCAGGCCGAGCGCGAGCCTGTGCTCAAGCAGATCGACGAGCCGCACTCCTACTACTACCGGGAGATGTACCTGCCGCAGGCCACGAGCGGCCCCGGTACGCCGTCCTGGTCGCCGGACGGGACGGAGCTCGTGTACGCGATGCAGGGAACGCTCTGGAGGCAGAAGATCGGCGCGCGCGAGGCCGTGCAGCTGACGGACGGGCCGGGCTACGACTCGGAGCCCGACTGGTCCCCGGACGGGAAGCGCATCCTCTACACGTCCTACCGGGGCGACGCGCTCGAGCTGCGCGTCCTCGATCTCGCGTCCGGCGCGTCGCACGCGCTCGTCGCGAACGGAGCCGTCAACCTCGACGCGCGCTGGTCGCCGGACGGGGCGCGTGTCGCGTACGTCTCGACGGCCTTCCAGGGCCGGTTTCACGTCTTCGTCGTGGACGTTCGCGACGGCGCCGCGGCGGGCGCTCCCGTGCGCGTGACCGAGGACCGCGACAGCCGACTTCCTCGCTACTACTACTCAAAGTTCGACCTGTACATCTCACCCGCCTGGTCGCCGGACGGGAAGGATCTCCTGCTCGTCTCGAACCGCGGCCAGGTCTGGGGCACGGGCGGGATCTGGCGCATGGAGCCGCGCCCGGGCGCGCCGATGAGCCTCGTGCGCGAAGAGGAGACCAACTGGAAGGCGCACCCGGACTGGGCGCCCGACGGAAAGCGCGTCGTCTACAGCTCGTACCTCGGACGTCAGCGCAACCAGCTCTGGCTGACGACGGCGAGCGGAGGCCATCCCTTCGAGCTGACGTACTGCGAGTGCGACCACACGCGGCCGCGCTGGTCCCGCGACGGCCGGCGGATCGCTTTCACGACCAACGAGGCGGGGGACGTGGGGCTGCGCGTCGTCGATGTGCCGGGGGGGCGCGTCGCGGCGGTCGTGCCCGAGAAGCGGCGCTACCTGCACGCGACGGGAACGCTGCGGCTCGAGGCCGTCGACGCGTCGGGCGCGCCGCTGCCGGTTCGCCTCTCGGTGACTGGCGCCGACGGCCGCGGCTGGTCTCCGGACGACGCGTGGCGCCACGCCGACGACGGCTTCGATCGGAAGATCCGGCCCTTCGAGATGACCTACTTCCACGCTCGCGGCGCGGCGTCGCTCACACTGCCGGCCGGCGAGTACCGCATCCTCGCGACGCACGGTCTCGAGTACGGCCCCGTCGTCGCGACCGCGACCGTGGCGGCGAACGCGTCGGCCGAGAAGCGGCTCGTGCTCACGCGGATGGACGACCTGACCGCGAGGGGCTGGTGGAGTGGGGACCTCCACGTCCACATGAACTACGGCGGTCACTACCGCAACGACCCGGCGCGTCTGCGGGCGCAGGCCGAGGCCGAGGACCTGCACGTCGTCGAGGACCTGATCGTCAACAAGGAACAGCGGATCCCGGACGTCGCGCTCTTCGCGCCCGCCCTCGACCCCGTGTCGACCGCGACGACGCTCATCAAGCACGACCAGGAGTTCCACACGAGCTGGTGGGGCCACACCGGCCAGCTCGGCCTGAAGGAATTCCTGATGCTCCCGGATTACGCGGGATACGCCGAGACGGCCGCGGCGAGCCTCTTTCCCGACAACGCGGCGATCATGGACCTCGCCCACGCGCAGGGCGGGATCTCCGGCTACGTGCATCCCTTCGATCCGCCGGTTCCCGATCCCGCCGCCCCCGACCCGCTGACGAACGGCCTTCCGATCGACGTCGCGCTCGGCAAGGCGGACTACATCGAGGTCGTCGGCTTCAGCGATCACCGCACGACGGCGGAGGTCTGGTATCGCCTGCTCGACTGCGGCTTCCGGCTGCCGACGGGATCCGGCACCGACGCGATGGCGAACTACGCCTCGCTCCGCGGGCCGGTCGGGATGAATCGCGTGTTCGCGCGCGCCGGGGCGTCGCTCGATTATCGGCTCTTCCTCGCCGCGGTGAAGGCCGGTCGCACGTTCGCGACGAACGGCCCGGTCCTCGGCTTCTCCGTCGACGGACGAGACCCCGGCGACGACATCGTGCTGAAGGCGGGCGGCCGGGATCTCTCCGCCCGCGTGCGGATGCGCTCGATCGTGCCGGTGGAGAAGCTCGAGATCGTCGGCAAGGGCGGCGCGGTGCTCGCTTCGATTCCCGTGACCGACGGCGGCACGCGCGCGGACGCGAGCGTGCCCTTGCCCATTCAGGAGTCCGGCTGGCTGGTCCTCCGCGCGTGGGCGAGCGCGGCGGCCGAGCCGGTGCTCGACATCTATCCGTACGCGACGACGAGCCCGATCTACGTCACGGTCGCCGGGAAGCCGGTGCGGAGCGCCGCGGCCGCCCGCTACTTCGAGGCGTGGATCGACCGCGTCCGCGCCGCCGCGGCGGCGCACGGCGGCTGGAACGACGCGAGGGAGAAGGCCGAGGTGCTCGCGCGGCTCGACGAGGCGAGGGCGGTCTTCGTCCGCCGCGAGGCCGAGGCTTCGCGCTGAGGAAGCCCCGCCGCGGATATACACTTCGGCAGCTTTTCTCCGCCGGAGGATCATGCGGTTTCGCGGGCGCGGGCAAGTCGTGCGGAAGCGCTGGATCGCTCCGGCGGCCCTCGCTGCGACCGCCGCCGTCCTGCCCGGCTGCCTCGTCGGCCCGAACTACGCGACGCCGAAGAGCGACGTCGCGCCGCAGTACCGGACGAGCCCGGCCGCGAGTCCGAAGCCGCTCAACGCCGCCGACGCCTACTGGTGGCGGACGCTCAACGACCCGGTCCTCGACGGCCTCGTCGAGGCGGCGTACCAGAACAACCTGACGCTGCAGCTCGCCGGGGTCCGCGTGCTCCAGGCCCGCGCCCAGTTGAGCAAGTCGATCGGCAACCTCTTTCCGCAGACGCAGGGCGCCGCGGGCTCGATCGACTGGAACCAGACGAACCGCCCGACGACGTTGAACGTCGCCACCGACAACCTCGGTTTCACGCTGAGCTGGGAGATCGACGTCTGGGGCAAGATCCGCCGCGGCATCGAGTCCGACCGGGCGACGTACCTCGGCACGATCGCTTCCTACGACGACGCGCTCGTGACGGTCATCTCCGACACCGCATCGAACTACGTCAACCTCCGCACCGCCGAGGAGCGCATCCGGGTCGCGCGGAAGAACCTGGAGACGCAGAAGGAGAGCCTGCGGGTCGCGCAGGTCCAGTTCAAGTACGGCGAGGTCAGCGAGCTCGACGTCAAGCAGGCGTTGACGCTCGTCGGCCAGACGCAGGCGCAGATCCCGCCGCTCCAGAACACGCTGCGGCAGTCGAAGGACGCGCTCGCCGTGCTGCTCGGCGAGACGCCGGAGTCGATCGACCGGCGGCTCTCCGGCGAGGGAAGAATTCCCGAGGCGCCGGCGCAGGCGACCGTCGGGATCCCGCGCGACCTGCTCCGGCGCCGGCCCGACGTCCGCTCGGCCGGCTACGCGGCCGCCTCGCAGTCGGCCCTGATCGGCGTGGCCGTCGCGTCGATGTATCCGGCATTCTCCTTGAACGGCGCGTTCGGCTTCGCCGCCACCAACCTCGGTCCCGGGTCGTTGTCCGACATCTTCACGTGGCAGAGCCGCGTCGCGTCCGCGGGGGCGTCGTTTTTCTTCCCGATCTTCAACTACGGGCGTCTCGTCAACCAGGTCCGCGTCCAGGACGCGCAGTTCCAGGAGGCGGTCCTGAACTACCAGAACGTCGTCTTGAACGCGCAGAGGGAAGTGGAGGACGGCCTCTCCGCATTCGAGACCTCCCGCGAGGCGGAGACGAACCTCGACGCCGCGGCCGGCGCTGCCGCGCGCTCGACCGAGCTGTCGCTCCTCCAGTACAAGGCGGGCGAGGTCACCTACACGACCGTGATCACGTCCGAGCAGTCGGAGCTCGCGATCGAGGACTCGCTCGCGTCGACGCGCGGCAACGTCGTGCTCGGGCTGATCTCCGTGTACCGCGCGCTCGGAGGCGGCTGGGAGATCCGCGGCGACGCCGACGTCGTCTCCGACGAGGTCAAGGCCGAGATGTCGCGCCGCACCGACTGGGGGCACATGCTCGAGGTGGCGCAGCACATGCCGGCGCAATCGCCGGTGGAGGAACCATGACGTTTCGATTCCTCGCGGCCCGAGGGTGGCCGCTCGCCGGCGCCGCGGCCCTCGCGCTCGCCGCCGGCTGCCATCGCGCGGAGAAGCCCGCGGAGGTCCTGCCCGCCGTGACGGTGAGCCGCCCGGTCGAGGAGCCCGTCATCGAGTACACCGAGCTGACGGGGACCGTGGCCGCGTCGAAGACGGTCCAGCTCATGGCCCGCGTCCCCGGCTTCCTCGAATCCGTCGACTTCAAGGACGGCGACATCGTGAAGGAGGGCCAGGTCCTCTTCGTCATCGAGCAGCCGCCCTACGTCGAGCAGGTCAAGCTGAACGAAGCGGCTCTGGTCCGCGCGCAGGCCGAGCTCGACCGCCAGGAAGCGATGATGAAGGAGAACGCGACCGCGCGGACCACGGTCGAGAACTGGGTCTCCCAACGCGACCAGGCGAAGGCGCAGCTCGAGCTCGCGAAGATCAACCTCGGCTACACGAAGGTCGCCGCGCCGTTCACCGGCCGCATCGGCGCGCGCCAGGTGGATCCCGGCAACGTCGTCGGCACGAACGGTCCCACGCTGCTCGCGACGCTCGAGCAGCTCCAGCCGATCTACGTCAACTTCAACCTCAACGAGCGGGATGCGCTGCGGCTGCGCGACCTGATGAAGCAGTACGGCATCGAGGTCGGGTCGCGCGTCGGGAAGGAACCGGTCGAAGTGGGACTCCAGAACGAAAAGGGATACCCGCACGTGGGCGTCCTCGACTTCGCGGACGTCTCCTTGTCCACGTCCACCGGCACGATTGCGCTGCGAGGGATCTTCAAGAACGAAGACACGACGCTCTATCCGGGCCTCTTCGCGAGGGTCCGGCTCCCGATGGGCGGCCCGCGGCCGATGCTCGTGATTCCCGGCAGCGCGATCGGGAGCGACCAGCAGGGCGACTACGTCTACGTCGTCGGCTCGGACGGCGTCGTCGCGCGCCGCTCGATCGTGCGCGGCCCGATCACGGAGAAGGGCTTCGCGATCCGGAGCGGCCTGCAGAAGGACGACCGCGTGATCGTCAACGGAATCCTGAACGCGCGCGCCGGCGAGAAGGTCGCGCCCTCCGAGGCGACGCCGGTGCCTCCGCCGACGGCGGCGGCGGCGGCGGTGAAGTCTTCGTCATGATCACGCCCCTCACCCCAGCCCTCTCCCGGAGGGAGAGGGAGTAGGACTCCGGTGCTCGCCAAGTTCTTCATCGAGCGCCCGGTCCTCGCGAACGTCATCGCGTTCGTGACGATCCTGCTCGGCGCGGTGGCGGCGGCCGTGCTGCCGGTGTCGCAGTACCCGCCGATCACGCCGCCCACCGTCCAGGTGACGACGACCTACCCCGGCGCCTCCGCGAAGACGCTCGTCGAGACGGTCGCGTTGCCCATCGAGCAGCAGGTCAACGGCGTCGAGAAGATGCTGTACATGCAGTCCAACTCGACGTCGGACGGCCGCTACACGCTGACCGTGACCTTCCAGGTCGGCACCGACCTCGACTTCGCGCAGGTCCTCGTCCAGAACCGGGTCGCGGCCGCCATGGCGCAGCTGCCGGCCGCCGTGCAGCAGCAGGGCGTCGTCACGAAGAAGAAGGAGACGTCGCCCCTCCAGATCATCACGCTCTCCTCGAAGGACAACCGCTACGACGCGCTCTTCCTGTCGAACTTCGCGACGCTGCAGCTCTCCGACAAGCTCGCGCGCCTGCCGGGCGTCGGCGACGTCGTCGTCTTCGGCGTCGGCGAGTACAGCATGCGCGTCTGGCTCGACCCGCAGCAGATGTACCAGCGCGGGCTCATGCCGACGGACGTCGTCAACGCCCTTCAGGCGGAGAACGCGTACGTCGCCGCGGGGCAGGTCGGCATGCCGCCGACGCCGTCGGGCCAGGAGTTCCAGCTGACGGCGAACGTGCCGGCCGCCCTCTCGGACCCGAAGCAGTTCGACCAGATCATCGTGAAGACGGCCGCGAACGGCCAGATCACGCGGATCCGCGACGTCGGCCGCGTCGAGCTCGGCGCGCGCAGCTACAGCCAGGTCTTCCGCATGGACGGCCGTCCCGCCGGCGGCATCGCGATCTACCAGCTCCCGGGCGCCAACGCCCTCGACACCGCGAAGGGCGTCCGCAAGCTCCTCGCCAGCCTCGCGCCGGGATTCCCGCAGGGCCTGGTCTACGAGGTTCCGTTCGACACGACGACGTTCGTGAGGGAGTCGGTGACGGAGGTGTACCACACCTTGTTCGAGGCGGGTCTGTTAGTGCTCGTCGTGATCGTGGTGTTCCTGCAGGACTGGCGGGCGACGCTGGTGCCGGCGACGACGGTGCCGGTGACGATCATCGGGGCGTTCGCGGC
>DAHUXD010000040.1 GCA_027307335.1 Acidobacteriota bacterium | reverse complement strand
GGTGCTGCGGCAGCACCTTGATCGCCACCGACCGCTCGAGACGCGTGTCCCTCGCCCGGTACACCTCCCCCATCCCCCCCGCGCCCAGCGGCGACAGAATCTCGTACGGACCGAGCTTGGTTCCCGCCGCGAGCGTCATCTACTTCTTCGCCAGGTCCGCGCGCCAGTCGGACACGAACCGGATCTGCGCCGACGAGCTGTCGTCCACGGGTACGGCGAACAAGGCACGCTTGCCGTCGTGCGTCACGTCGAAGGGGCCGCGCGGGGGAATCTTGTTGCCGAACACGGGCCGCGGCGCACCCATGCGGAGCGACGCGCCGTTTTCGTCCAGATCGACGGCGAAGAGTTTGCCGTCGGAGGGCTGCTCGTACAGAATCGAACGATTCCCGAGCCAGAGACCGTTCGATCCGCCGCCGGTCGAGACCTGCCGCTTCTCTCCGAGCGCCGGATACGGCACGACGTAGATCTCCTGCCGGCCGGTCTCGTTGGAGACGTAGAGCAGCCACTTCCCGTCGGGAGAGATCGCCCCGTTGAAGAAGTTGCTCGGATCCGTCGCGAAGAGCTTGCGCGGTTTCGCGTCGCCTTCGAGCGGCAGGTCGTACAGGTCCACGCCGCCCCCGCTCGCGTCCTGGATGCGCAGCAGCATGCGCTTGCCGTCGGGAGACCAGCCGAGCGCCCACACGTTCGTCGTCATCTTCAGGACGAGCCGGCCCTCCGAGCCGCCGTCGGCGGGCTTGACCCGAACCCCGGAGCCGGGGTCGCCGAACGCGATCTCCCGCCCGTCCGGCGACCAGATCGGGAAGTTCGCCCCCTGCTCGCCGAACGTGAATCGCGAACCGACGCCGCGTTCGAGGTCGTAGAGGCGGACCTCGGGTCGGGCGTTCCGGTTGCCGAGGACCGTGGCGACGACGCGCCGGTCGTCCGGCGATAGCGCGACCGTGAAGAAGCTCGCCGCCTCTCCGACCGAGCCGAGCTCCTTGCCGTCGAGGTCGAACCACGTCAGCCGGCTCCTCCGGACGGCCTCGTTGCTCTGGTAGACGAGCCGGCCGGTGTTCGAGAAGGTGAAGTTGCCGATCCAGCGAAACGCCTCGAACGCCACTCCCTCCGCGACCGGGATGGGAGCGCCCGAGAGCTTCAGCGTCGATGGATCGAATGGCTGAAGAAGCAGGTTGCCCTCCCGCACGAACGCGAGGTATCCGGGTCGGACGAACCGACCTTCGCTGTTCTCCTTCGCGACGAGCGTGGACTTGCCGGTCGCGAGATCGAGCGCCTGGATGGACGTGTCCTGGCTGCTGTCCGAGGTCTGAGCGCCCGAGAGATAGAGCAGGCGCTTGCCGCCCGGCAGGAACCACGGCAGGCGATGCGTGCGGCCGGTCTTTTCCAGTTTCGTCACGGCCTGCGCCACGCCGCCCGAGGCGGAGACCTTGAAGAGCCCCGAGAAGGGCGCGGGCGCGAAGACGATGACGTCGTCGTCGCCCCAGGTTCCTCCGCGGCCGTCTTGCGCCTCGCAGATCGAGAGAACGGCGCCGCCCCCGACCGGAACCCGCTTCAACTTGCGATCGGCGAAGAATCCGATGGACTTGCTGTCCGGGGACCAGAACGGCATCATCCCGCCCTCGCTTCCGGCGAGCGGCTGGATCGCGAAGCTGTCCATTCGCCGGGTCCAGATCTCGTGCTTGCCGTCGCTACCGGTCGCCGCGAATGCGAGCGTGGTCCCGTCGGGCGACAGGGCGATCGTGCTCCAGCGGTCGAGCTCCATCGACCCGGGCAGATCGATCGACGACCGCGTCACCGGAGCCTCGGGGGCGCGATGGAGAGAGCGCCCGGCAAAGAAGGCGAGCGCCGCGAGGACGAGCGCCATGGCCCACGGGGCCCCCGCGAGACGCGGGCGCGCAGAGGTCGCGGTCACCGGCGCGGGGATTCCGCTGGCCGAGCCGCCCTCCGCGATCCACTTCAGCTCCGACTTCAGGTCCGCCGCGTTCTGCCAGCGGTCCTCCGGGTCCTTCGACAGGCACCGCTTCACCACCCGCTCCAGCGCCGGC
>DAHUXD010000021.1 GCA_027307335.1 Acidobacteriota bacterium | reverse complement strand
GCGAACTGCTCGATCAGCCGTGCGACAACGCTCTGCCTCTGCTGAGGCCGGGCAACTTCTCAGCTCCTTGATAGGACTCGTGATTGCGCCCAACTCGAACATCTGCGTGCTGCGCTTCAGGACTCCGAAATCATCTCACCGGGGCGGATTCCCAACGGAGCCAGGGTCGAACGGGCGGCCTGCTGCCGCGCCCTTCGGCGGCCTAACGGGTAGCGGGTCAGCGGCGAGCGATGAGCCGAAGGCGAAGAGCGAGTCCGCTGCACCCGCATGTTAGGCGCCGGCGACACGGTAGCCGGGTTAAGTGGCATGGACAAGGACCTCCCACTTGATGTGCCACCGGTCTTGCCCGCGTTCCAAGCATGTGAGCATCTCTTGCTGTGAGTCCTCGTCCAGTAAACAACGGCGGTCCGCCCCGATCCCGAAAAGCCAGGTGCTGCGACAGAAATCACTCCGAGGGCACCCGGGTAAACGTCCGTCCACGTTCCGTCTCGCTTGTAGGCGGTAAAGGGGTCCTCGGCTGCTAGCCGGAGATGTGAACCCCAGTCAATCACCGGAGTCGACCAAGGCCTCTTGCCTCTCGCCTCCAAGTCACTCAATGCGCTTTGAACCTCGGCACTGCGGCCTCCGGCCTCTGCCAGAGCAGCCACCCAAACGTCCCGCCAGTCGCGCCAGTCACGCCAGTAGATTGCCGGCTGCGCGACTGGAACCACGACGACGTAGGAGTCGTTTTGCAATACTCCGAAGTACGTCTCAACAGAGCCAGACTGCACGAGAGCTCGCTGTACGACGACCGCATCCCTGGCCTCGGGCCCTGGAGTTCTTGAGGCAGGAGGCTCAGAAGCGGCCACCGCCATGAGAGCCGCTACCGCGACGCAGACCATTCCGGCGCCTAACGGGTGGCGCGTCAGCGGCGAGCGAAGAGCCGAAGGCGATGAGCGAGTCCGCTGCACGCGCGTGTTAGGCGGCTGATCCACTTCACGTAACGGTAACCGCGGATCGCGAATCCAACAAGAGGTGAAACGTGACCTTACACGCCTGATCACGGGCCACAGCCAAGGTATAGCGCCTGTGGGTAAAGCCGGCCAGGTTCACATCGATCTGCCACTGGCCAGGCTCAAGCGGCGCAGTGACCAATCCGTGGGGGTCGGTTTCAGACTCGATTGAGCCGCTAGCATCTATGCGCTTGAAGTTGACCGAGACGCCCGGCAGCGCACCGTCCACCTCATCTACCACCGCGACTTCCACCGAGGAACCTCTTCCCGCTCCAGATCCCTCACATGATGAGGTGACAGGCCAGCCCGGAATTGCCCACGCCCAATAAAGTTTGCCGTGATAGCTGACACAACTGACCAAACTGCTGATTGCCAGCCCACCTAGTGCTAGCGCCACAAGTCGCTCTCGCGAAAAGCCGCCTAACGGGTAGCGGGTCAGCGGCGAGTGAGGAGGCGAAGCCGACGAACGAGTCCGCTGCACCCGCCTGTTAGGCAGGCGTAGATTCGCCGACCATAGACCGAGAGGACGTCCCAACCGCCGAGCTCGCAGCTTTCGCCACCATGCGACCGGCACGTTGATAGGACCGGGGCTTTCGCCACGCTCGCTCATCTACCTGCTTACGTTTAGGATACCCTGATCATCTCACCGGTTCCGGAACAGCGATGGAACCAGGCCGGAAGCGCTGCGCTGCCGAGCGGTCTTCGGCTGCCTAACAGTTGCTTAGGCTGTAACTTAGACGTCCGAATTCCCGACCCCGTTCCCAGCAACGCGCGCTTCCTATTCATCTACGTCTTCGTCCACGAGATCGTCGGGAAGTTCCTCGCCGGACACGAGCTGTCGCTCGGGAGGCAGCACGCCCGCAAGGTAGTTAGGCTGCGAAGGGAGCTGTGTAAGCGGAGAACGAGGCGAGGAACGCGACCAGAGCCGGTCGGCTGGGCTCTGCACGCCGCGGCCGCCGCGGTTGAGAACGTGCGTGTAGATCATCGTGGTCTTCACGTCCCTGTGGCCGAGAAGCTCCTGGATGGTCCGAATATCGTATCCCTCTTCGAGCGGGTGGGTCGCGAACGAGTGCCGGAAGGTGTGGCAGCTGACCCGCCGCGAGATGCCGGCGTCGAGGACCGCGCGGCGGAGCGCCCGCTGGATGACGGTCTCGTGCAAGTGATGGCGGCGCTCGGGTTGCGGGTCGGTGGGCGATTCCTTCCCGCGCGGGTCGCGGCTGCGGTGCTCGCCGGGGAACACGTACTGCCAGCCCCACTCGCGCTCGGCGCCCGGGAACTTGGTCGCGATCGCGTCCGGCAGATGCACGGTGCCGAAGCCGTCGGCGAGGTCCCTCTCGTGGAGGCGCTTGACGCGGGCGAGCCAGGTCGGCATCGCCGCGCGCACGACCGCGGGAAAGGGGACGACGCGGTCCTCACCTCCCTTGGTGTCCCGGACGACGATGCGGTTGTTGCCGAACTCGAGGTCCTTGACGCGCAGGCGCAGTCCCTCGAGCAGGCGCATGCCCGTGCCGTAGAGAAGCGTCGCCACGAGGCGCGGCGTGCCCTCCATGCCGCCGACGACGCGGCGCACCTCCGCGCGCGTCAGGACGGTCGGGAGGCGCCCGGGGCGCTTCGCGCGAATCACCGTGTCGAGGTCGGGCACGTCCTGGTGGAGCACGTGGCGATACAGGAAGAGCAGCGCCGACAGCGCCTGGGTCTGCGTCGAGGCGCCGACGGGTCCGTCGACGGCGAGGTGGGTGACGAAGGCGTTGATCTCGGCGGCGCCCATCTCGGACGGATGCCGCTTGTTGTGGAAGAGAATGTAGCGGCGGATCCAGCCGACGTACGCCTCCTCCGTGCGCAGGCTGTAGTGGCGCGCGCGGATGGCGTGGCGCACGCGGTCGAGGAGCCGAGGCGGATTCGAAGGCTGTCCGTCGCTCAATGAAGGAATCGCGACCGTTCGGGCCGGCGGCGGTCGTGCATCAGGGCTAGAAGTCGGAGCGCTTCGCCTCGCACCGTGTACAGGACGCTGTACGGAAATCGAAGGAGACGCGCCCGGCGAATTCGGCCATAGACGAGTGGGGAGGATTCGGGATGTTTCGCCAGTCGGTCGAGCGTCGCCGCGAGGCTGGTCAGGAACCTCGCTCCGAGAGCGGGACGACGCGATTCGTAGAAAAGAAATGTGTCGAGAATCTCGTCTTCCGCTTCGCGGGAGACAAGAATTCGATCTACCGGCTGCGGCGTTTCCTCGCGATCCCGGACTTCATCCGCTGAAGCAGCTCGCGAGCCGGAATCGTAGCAGCGCCGCGGTCGAGCTCTCGATCGCGTCGCTCGGCTTCTTCGAACCACTCTCTCTGGGTACGTGACGCGTTCGGCGGGTCGAGACTCCTCAATAGTCGTTCCGCGAGAGCTGCGCGAGACTTCGCTCCAAGCTGCAGCGCCTCGGCCTCGATTTGCTCGAGCTTCCTGGACATGCTGACTCCCTCCGGAGGGCATCAGTTTACCTCCGCGCCGTCTCCTTCTTATTTGTCGCGAGAGTGCTAGTGGCGTTCAGTCGTACACGCCGTCGGCGAACCATTTGTCGGCGGCGCGGTCGAGGTAGATGCGGTAGAGGCCGCCGTCCGAGAGCTCGACGTCCCAGTAGTCACGGTCGGCGGGAACGTCCGTCCACCAGCCATCCTCGAGAGACCAGGGACCGGCGGCGACGCGGACGTTGCCGGAGATGGATGGGGCGGCGTCGGGGGCGGATCGAATGTTGTAGGGGCGGGGCTTGCCCCCGCCCTGTTCTCTTCGGGCGGCCGCGAGGGCCGCCCCTACACCCGTCGATGGATCGCCGTCGAGAATCACCTCCAATTCGACCGGCGGGCGGAGGACGCGGACCGAGAGGAGTCCCCGGCCCTCGCGCGGCGCCGCGCGCACGCGCGGGGGCGAAGGCGGCTCGAAGCCGGTCAGCGTGAAGCGCTCGGGGCGATGGCCGTCGACCGAGCGCGGCGAGCCCACGCGGTCGGCGCCGAGGAGCGACGCGAGGCGCGCGATCGTCGTCGCGAGACGGTCGGGCGAGAGCGCGGCCGGGCCGAAGAGCGAGAGCTGCGCGCGGCGCGGCGCGTCCGGATGCGCGGTGAAGGAGAAGCCCTCGACGGCGGCGCCGGGCGGGCGCGCCTCGAGCTCGAGCCGGACGAGCGTGATGAGCGTCTTGACGTCGCGCGTCGGCGCGGGCAGCGCGATCGAGCGCGCGTCGTGGCCGTCGGGGTCGAGCTCGAGCGCGACGTCCAGCCGCGTGCACGCGAGCGCCTGCGCCTCGAGACGTGCGACGAGGCGCTCGAGCGCCGCGTGGCCGACGAAGAGAAACGGCTCGAGCGAGGCGAGCGGCCACTCGAGCTCCATGCCCTCCGTGAACGACGGCGGCGGCACGCGCGGCTCGAGCGGGCGCGGGTCGATGCCGCGCGCGGTCGCGTGGAGCGCGCGCCCCGACTCGCCGAGGCGGCTCGCGACCTCGCCCTCGGGAAGCTTCGCGAGCTCGCCGATCGTGTGGAGGCCCCAGCGGTCGAGCGGCGCCGCGATCTCGAGCGCGGGCGCGAGGCGCTCGAGCGGAAGCGGCGCGAGGAAGCGCTGCTCCTCGCCGTCGGGGACCACGGTCGGCGTTTCGGGGAGGGCCGCGGCGACGCGCGCCGCGTGCTTCGAGGCCGCGACGCCGACGCGCGCCGGCAGCCCCGCCTTCTCGGCGGCGCGGAGGATTTGGAATCCCAGGTCTCGGGCGGCCACGCACCGAGCGTCCTCGGCCGCGGATGCGGCCGAGGGGCGCGACATGCGGCGGGTTGGCCCGCCGCAAACGGCCGCCCCTACATCCGCGTCGTAGGGGCGGGGCTTGCCCCCGCCCGCCAACAGCGGATGTCCGTCCAGCTCCACGTACACCACTCCCCCGCCCGCGTCCTCGACGCGCGGCGAGAAGGTCTCGGCGACCTCGAGGAGCGCCTCGATCGCGGCGTCCTCGCACGCGCGGTCGCGGCCGCGCGCGACGAGCTTCGGCAGGAGCGCGCGCGCCTGGGGCAGCGTCATGCCCGCCTCGATCCCGGCGCGTCGCGCCTTCTTCGTCGCCGCGACGACGCGGGCGGCGCTGCCGTTGCCCTCGCAGACGACGACGGCGCCGTCCTTGAGCTCCGGCTCGCTGCGGAGCCGGGCGGCTAAAGGAAAGAGCGGGACGTAGAGACAGGCGAGCGGCATGGGCAGTGTGTCATCCCGAGGAGCGGAGCGACGAGGAATCCCTTTCGGAGCCGCATTGCAACTTCAAAGGGATGGCTGGCGACGGGCCTGCGGCCCTCGGAATGACAACTGTTCTGGCGATGGCGATCGAAGAAGAGCCCGAGTGAGTGCATCCGCGGCCGGCACGAACGTTCCGGCCACCATCAGTCCCATCTCCTCCGCCCTCCCCGCTCGCGCGCGCGCGTCCTTCTCGAGACGGAGGCGCGCGGCGAGGCCGTCGAGCAGGCGCGACGTGCCGCCGGCGCCGTTCCACACGGGACGCGCCGCGTCCGCCGCGACGACGGCGTCGGCGGCGATGCCGCTGATGCGATACGGCGAGAGCAGGAGCAGCGAGGCGCCGCGCGTCCGCGCCGAGCGCGCGAGGCGCAGCCACGCCGCGTCCGGCACGAACCGGCCGCGCACCGGCGCAAGCCCCAGGTCCACGACGACGAGCGGGAATCCCGTCGAGAGCAGCATCTCCGCGCTCGCGACCGCGCCCTTCACCTTCTCGGGCCGCACCCAGAGGAGGCGCGTCAGGTCGACGCCCGCCGCCTCCGCCGACTGCGGGTCGAGATGGCCGCCGAGGTCGACGAGCGCGGCCGCCTCGCCCGACGACGTCGCGGCCGCGAGCGTCGAGACTCCGATCGAGAAGCGCCCCGCCGAGCGGCGGCTCGAGACCTCGACGAAGCCGCCGCGCGGCAGTCCCCCATCGAGGAGCCGATCGAGCGCGGGCACGCGCGTCGGCAGCGTCTCGCGGCGCGCGGAGGGCGACGGCAGGTCCGAGGCGCGCGACAGCTTCGCGCCCATGCCGGAGAGGAGCGCGAGCGCGGCGCTCTTCCGGACGAGACCGCGTCCTTCGAGGAGGTCCTCGAGAGACACCGCGAGGTTCCGATCGCCGCCGCCCATGACGGCAAAATAGGCGTAAAAAAGGCGCAAGTCAACCGGCCGCTAAACCCTTCTTCCCACGGCGGATGCCCTCGCCGCGGCTATCATTCGCCCAATGCTCCTCCCCTCCCGCTGACTCCCGATGAGCCTTTTCATCAAGGGGCTGATCGTGGGTTTCTGTCTGGCGGCGCCGGTCGGGCCCATCGCGGCGCTGTGCGTCCAGCGGACGATCTCGAAGAGCTTCCTCTCGGGAATGATCTCCGGCGTCGGGGCGGCCGCGGCCGACGCGTTCTACGGCATGGTCGCCGCCTTCGGCGCGACGATCGTCTCGGAGTTCCTGATCGCGGAGCGCTCCTGGATGCAGCGGGTCGGCGGCGTGATCCTCATCTTCATGGGCCTGCGCCTCGCCCTCTCGAAGCCGCCGCGCGAGTCCGGCAAGGACCGGAAGGAGGCCGAGGTCGGCCCCGGCCACCGCGCGAAGAAGTCGAACGGGAACAACAACCGCGGCCTGACGGGCGACTTCCTCTCGACCTTTCTCCTGACGCTGACGAACCCGATGACGTTCGTCGCCTTCGCCGCCGTCTTCGCCACGATGGGCATCGGCGCCGTGCGCGGCCGTCCCTTCCTGACGGCCGAGCTCGTCGGCGGCGTGCTCCTCGGCTCTCAGCTCTGGTGGACGATCCTCTGCGGCGGCGCGCACGCCCTGCGCCGGCACTTCGACTATCGAAAGCTCATCACGATCAACCGCGCGACGGGGATCTTCGTCATCGGCGTCGGCGTCGTGTACATCTTCCTCGGCGCGGAGAAGCGCGAGCCGAACCTGCCGATCCCGGTGCAGGGAAAGGCCGCATACAGAGAAGCGATACCCCTCTCCCTCCGGGAGAGGGGGTAGGGGTGAG
>DAHUXD010000017.1 GCA_027307335.1 Acidobacteriota bacterium | reverse complement strand
GCGTCCGCGTCCGCGGCGAACGGGGCCGCGGCCTCGCGGGCCGCCGCGCCGCCGAATCGCCACAGTCCGCGCAGGCACGCCGCGCGGCGCGAGGGGCTCCCCGCGCTCCGCGCGGCGGCGGCGAGCGCCTCGGCGCCGCCCTTCTCGCCCAGCATGCCGATCGCCCAGGCGGCGCGGGCGGCGACGGATTCGTCCGGGTCGGCGAGCAGCGGCTCGAGCGCCGGCGAGAGGGGCGCCTCGCCGAGGATGCCGGCGGAGAAGGCGGCCGAGTCGCGGACCCGCGGCTCGGGGTCCGCCAGAAGCGCGCGCAACCGGGGAACGGCCCTCTCGTCGCCGATGCGGCCGCAAGCGAGAGCCGCCCGCGCCCGGACCGCCGCGTCCCTCGAGGCGGCCGCGCTCTCGACGACGGCGTCGAGCACGCGCCGGTCCTCCGCGGAGACGATCGCCGGTTCGACCTCGACGAGCGAGGCCGTTGCCGCGACGGGCGGCGGCGTGGCCGAGGGCGTCGGCTCCGTCGTCGCCGGCGTCGCGGCGGACTCGGCGGGACGCGGCGGCGCGGTGGGCCGGTTCGGGGCCGGGCAGCCGGCGAGCGCCATCGCCGCGCCGAGCGCGGCCGCGAGCAGACCTCGACGGCGACGAATGCTCAAGACCCGACGAGCAGCCGGTCGCCGAGGATGTGCGGGAGGCCCGCCTTGAAGATCTTGTCGCGGGCGCGGTCCGTCGGGTACGTCACCCGATCGAATTGCACCACCGCCTCGTCGGCATCGTAGATCGCATAGGAGGCGGCGGCGTTGCGGTCCCGCGGCTGCCCGATCGAGCCGGGATTGATCAGGTAGCGGCGGTCCTTCTGCAGCCGGTAACGCGTGTGGTCGCCCTCGATCAGCTCCACCAGGATCCCGTGCGCCTCGAGCGTGAACACGGAGGGGATGTGGCTGTGGCCGAAGAAGCAGACGGAGCCGTCCATCTCACGGAACGAGAGATAGGCGTCGAAGTCCGTGAAGATGTAGGCATCCTCGTCGCGCGGCGAGCCGTGGCAGATCGTGAACGCGCCGTCCACCACCACCGGTCCGACGGGCAGCTGCTCGAGGAACCGGCGGTTGCGGGGCGTCAGCTTCTCGGTCGTCCAGCGGGCGGCCGACAGGGCCACCGGGTTGAACAGGTCCCCCGACTCGACGCCGCAGACGACCTTGTCGTGGTTGCCGCGAATCATGCGCTTCGGCTTCTTGATCTCCCGGATCCGGTCGATGACCTGGTTCGGGTTGGCGCCGTAGCCGACGAAGTCGCCGAGCACGACCACGCGATCGAAGCGCTTGCGCCGGACCCTCGAGAGCACGGCCCCGAGGGCGTCGTCGTTCGAATGGATGTCGGACAGGATCAGATAGCGCATGCCGCGGGACAACTCCCCTAAGCCGGAATTTTTTCGAAATCGTCGATGGCCACGAGCACCCGGTCCGCGGACTGCTCGACCGTCTCGGTGGAATCGAGGCGGACGGCCACCGGCGCCATTCTATAGAAGGGCGCGCGCGCCGCGAAGAGGCCCGCGAGCTGCTCCTCGCTGACGAACAGCGGCCGGTCGGCCTTCCCCTTCAGGCGCGCCTGCACGCTGGCGAGCGTCACGTCGAGGAAGACGGCGAGGCCGCGCGCGCCGATCGAGCGGCGGTTCTCCTCGAGCGTGAAGCAGCCGCCGCCCGTCGCGACCACCGCGGCCGGCAGCGACTCCGTCGCGGCCAGAAACTCCGACTCGAGCCGACGGAACCCCGCTTCGCCGGACTCCTCGAAGATCGCGCGGACGGTCCGGCCGCTCGTCCGCTCGATCTCGTCGTCGAGGTCGACGAACGGCGCGCCGAGCCGCTCCGCCAGGCGGCGGCCGACGGTGCTCTTCCCGCATCCCATGAACCCGACGAGGTAGAGGCGCCGCGGCCTCCCGCGCCGCCGCGCGGCGTCGAGCGCCGCCCTCGCGTTCTCCTCGATCCGGCCGCCCGCGTACAGGGCCCCGATCATCGCGGCGGAGTCCGCGCCCGCGTCCCAGACATCGGGCAGCCGGTCGATCGTGATGCCGCCGATCGCGACGAGCGGGCGCGTCTTGCGCCCGGCGACCCGGGCGAGCGCCTCGAGGCCGCGCGCCGGCCGCACGCCCTTCGTGGGGCTCTCGAAGACGGGGCCGAACGCGACGTAGTCGGCCGCGGGGTCGGCGAATGCGCGCGCCGCCCCCTCGGGGTCGTGCGTGGACACGCCGACGGGCGCCTCCGGCCCGAGGAGCCGCCGCGCGTCGGCCGCCGGGAGGTCGTCCTCGCCGAGGTGGACCCCGGCGCCGGAAAGGCGCGCCACGTCCGCTCGGTCGTTGACGAGGAAGAGCGCGCCCGCGGACCGGCTGGCGGCGGCGATCGCGTCGGCCGCCGCCAGGAGCTCGCGGTCGGGCATGGTCTTCTCGCGGAGCTGGAGGGCGCGCACGCCGACGCTCAGGAGGCGCTCGGCGAGCCGCGCGGGTTCGAGACCGCTCGCCGCCCGATCGGTGATGGCGTAGACGGGCGGGAGTCGGAGGATCACGAGAAAGGCCCGGCCCGCTAGCCCTTCGCGGCGAGCCGCTCCATGAAGCGCGTCGACAGTCGCCCCTCGATGAAGTCGGGGTCGTCGAGGATGCGGCGGTGCAGCGGAATCGACGTCTTGACGCCCTCGACCACGAAGAAGTCGAGGGCGCGTCTCCCCCGCGAAATCGCCTCGTCCCGGTTGCGGCCCCAGACGATCAGCTTCGCGATGAGCGAGTCGTAATGCGGCGGGACGACGTAGCCCTGGTAGGCCGCCGTGTCGAGACGGACGCCGAGGCCCCCGGGGGCGTGGAAGGTCGTGATCCGGCCCGGCGACGGCGCGAACGTGACCGGATCCTCCGCGTTGACGCGGAACTCGATCGCATGGCCGCGCGGCGCCATGTCGCGCTCGAGGAACGAGAGCGGTTCGCCCGCCGCGACGGCGATCTGCTCCTTCACGAGGTCGAGCGCCGTGACCTCTTCGGTGATGGGGTGCTCGACCTGCAGCCGCGTGTTCATCTCCATGAAGTAGAAGCGGCCGTCCGCGTCGAGCAGGAACTCGACGGTGCCGGCGTTGGTATAGCCGACGGCTCGCGCGGTCGCGATCGCGGCATCCCCCATCCGGCGGCGCAGGGACTCGTCGAGCACGGTCGAGGGCGCCTCCTCGATCAGCTTCTGGTGGCGGCGCTGGATCGAGCACTCGCGTTCGCCGAGGTGGCGGATGTTGCCCCGGCTGTCGCCGAACACCTGGAACTCGATGTGCCGCGGCTCCTCGAGGTACTTCTCGAGGTAGACCTCGGCGTTGCCGAAGGCCTTTTCCGCTTCCGCGCGGGCGGTCTCGTAGGCGGCCGCGAGGTCCCGCTCGTCGCGGGCGACCCGCATTCCCCGCCCGCCGCCGCCGGCCGAGGCCTTCAGAATCACCGGGTATCCCGCCTTTGCCGCGAAGGCGATCGCCTCGTCCACCGACTCAAGCGGCCCCGGCGAGCCGGGCACCGTCGGGACCCCCGCGGCGGCGACCGTCCTGCGTGCGAGCGACTTGTCGCCCATCTTTCGGATGGCGTCGGGCAAGGGGCCGATGAACGCGATGTGGCAGTCCTGCAGGATCTCGGCGAAGTAGGCGTTCTCGGAGAGGAAACCGTAGCCCGGGTGGATCGCGTCCGCCTCGGTGATCTCGGCGGCGGAGACGATGGCGGAGATGTTGAGGTACGAGGCCGACGAGGGATACGGCCCGACGCACACGTCCTCGTCCGCATACCGCACGTGGAGAGCGTCCCGGTCGGCCTCGCTGTAGATCGCGACGGTGCGGATCCCGAGCTCGCGGCACGCGGAGATGACCCGCAGCGCGATCTCGCCGCGATTGGCGATCAGGATCTTCTTGAACATGGGCGGGGTGCCGACGGACGCGAGCCGCGGCCGCCGATCAGGCCGCGAGGCGGATGGCGAACAGCTTCTCGCCGTACTCGACCGGCTGGCCGTTGCGCGGATAGACGGCGACGACCTCGCCGTCCACGTCCGACTCGATCTCGTTCATGAGCTTCATCGACTCGATGATGCAGAGCGTCTTTCCTTTGGCGATGCGGGCGCCGACCTCGGCGAACGCCTCGGCTTCGGGCGAGGGCGAGCGGTAGAACGTGCCCACGATCGGCGAGGTGATCACGTGCAGGTTGCGGTCCTCCGCCGCGGGGAGCTCCGGGGCGGCCGGCACGGCGGCGTGGGGCGCCGCGTGCGCGAACGGCGGGACGGGCGCGGCCGCGTGGTCGGAACCCGCGGGACGGCGGCCCTCGATGCGCAGACGGAACCCGGACTGCTCGATCTCGAGCCCGGAGAGGCCGCGCTCCGTGACGAGTTCGACGAGCTCCCGGATCTCCTTCAGCGAGTACATGGCTACAGCAGCTCCTTTTCCAGGGTCGCCGCGGCCTTCCGCAGCTCGAACCGGCCGCGCCCGAAGTTGCCGTCACGTGCCAGCAGGAGCAGCAGATAATACTCCGCGGTCACCCGGCAGAGCAGCGCGGCCGAGCGGTCCGACGCGACCGTCACTTCGCGCACCCCGGCATGATCCGCCAGCGCTTTCGCGACGTTGGCGGCCTTAACGACCGAGCCGGCTTCGGCCGCGAGCGAATCCATGGGCAGCCCCTCCGCGCTGACGTAGGAGTCGATCGCGATCCCGTCGAGCCCGACGAGCGAGACCGCCCGCGTGCCTTCCACACGTTCGGCGATCCGGCGCAGATTGTCCTGGAATACGTTCATGCGTCCCCGGATGATGTCACGGTCCGGGACTCCGGATCATCCCGCCTGGACGGTCTGGAGCCAGCGCTTGAGCGCCCGGATTCTCGAGAGGCGCCTCTCGAGCCCCACGTCCGGCGCCGCGGCGGCCGGCGTGGTGGAGGCGGGCAGCAGCCGCGCCTCCGCGTCCCGCCGCATGCGCTTCAGATCCTCGTCGAAGGGATGTCGGGTGACGAGGTCGTCGTAGATCTGAAGCGCCTCGGCGAAATGCCCCTGGGCGTAGTACAGGTCGGCGAGCGCCCGGCCCGTCGGGCGGACCGGCTCCGCGGCCGCCTCGGCGGTCGCGGCGGGGGGCATCGCCGGGGCGAGCGGCGGCG